>CALVAN010000022.1 GCA_944325555.1 Candidatus Gastranaerophilales bacterium
CGTTCACTTTGTTCACTCCATCCGTCCGCAAATCCGCAGGATGCCCTTGGGTACAAGCGAGGTCCCTCTCAGACAAATATTATCATCTATAAAATAAAAAGGGACACAGAAATATGTCCCTTTTTTATTTTTAATAAGTCATATAACTGCTTAACAATCCGTTTTCTTCAGACATTTGTCTTAATTTTTTCAGCGCTCTATTTTCGGTCTGGCGTATGCATTCTTTTGTTACACCATAGATTTTACCAATTTCTTCAAGAGTCTTGCGCCCGAATTCATTCAGACCGAATCTCATTCTTACGACGGCCTGTTCCCTTTCCTTGAGTTGGGAAACCACTGTTTCTATATCTTTTTTAAGATTTTCATATTCAGCATTGCTATAGGCAGAAGCATCTGGATCCTCTAATATATCAGCGAGAGTAACTTCGCTACCGGAATTGAGTTCATAGGCAGAATCCATAGAGATTGATTTAGTATATGCATTTAAGAATGTATCTATTTTATCAGCTGAAATATTCATTTGTTTAGCAACTTCGTCATTTTTAACCTGAGTATTATATTTTTGCTCAAGTTCTGCTTTTACTTTAGAAAATTTAGAAAGTGTTTCTTGAATATAAACAGGAATTTTTACGCAATGCGATTGCTCTGATATTGCTTTAAATATAGCCTGTTTTATCCACCAGGCAGCATAAGTGGAAAAACGATAACCAAGTTTGTAATCAAACTTTTCTACTGCTACCATAAGCCCGAGATTGCCTTCCTGTATAAGGTCAATCATCTGCAAGTGCGAAACCTGAACGGTTTTTCTTGCAATATTTACAACAAGCTTTAAGTTAGCTTGAACAAGCTTTTGTTTAGCCTTAAAAGCTTCTTGCTCATTACCCTCACGTGCAATTTTAGCAGTTGTTTTTTCTTCTTCCTGAGTCAATACCCTGATTGAAGAAATTTTTCTTATGTAATAATTAAGGGTTTCATCACCCGATGCGGGAATCAGATTGTTTGAATGGGGTTTGGTTGAGGCTGCATTTGACGAGACGTAATTTTTAGACATACACTTACTCCTAATTTATTAAATACTTTTAAATATCCTAATTTTTTGCATTAAAAAGACACAGCATAGAAGACTCTATCTGTCTTTTGTTTGGCGAGATACAGGTTGACTAACTAAACATCATCAATGTATATACTAAATATATCACCTAGTATATACAAATTCAAGTCTTTTATTACGAAATATTACAAAAACTTTAAAAAAAAATGAATTATTGTAATATTTTGTAATATTATATGGTTATTATGGATATAAAATATATGCAAAAAGCGCTTGATATAGCGCATCTTTCGGGAGAGGACATACCTGTAGGGGCAGTTATTGTAAAAGATGACAAGATACTTGCGTGCTATCATAATCAAAAAGAACAGCACAACGATGTTACTGCTCACGCTGAAATGCTAGCTTTAAAAGAAGCTTCAAAAAAACTAGGCACCTGGAGGTTGAACGGATGTGACCTTTATGTAACTTTAGAGCCGTGTCCGATGTGCGCTTGGGCTATTCTTAATTCAAGGTTAGATAATCTTTATTTTGGCTCTTATGATTCTTTATACGGAGCTTTTAGCACAATGCCAGAGCTTATAAAAAAATGTAATTCGTCTTTAAACTTTAAAGGCGGCATAATGGAAAAAGAATGTGACGAGCTTTTATCACAGTATTTTAAGAAAATGAGAAAGTAATATGACAACTTGCACAAAAGAATATCTCGATAATCTTGTTAATACATACGAAACACCGGATTTTATCAAGGATGACCCTGTACAGTTTATGCACAGATTCAATAAAAACCCCAAAGACATAGAAATTGCTGCATTCATTGCTGCCATGTTCGCTTACGGAAAGAGAGAAGCTTTTATAGCAAAGCTGAACATACTTTTTGAACGTATGAACAACAAACCTTACGAGTTTGTAATGAACTTTGACGAAAACTCAACTGCAGTAGATGATATTGATTACAGGTTTTCCGTAGGTATAGATTTAAAACAAATTTTGCTTATTTTAAAAGAGCTGTATAAAAGCGGAAGCTCTCTTGAAGAACTGTTTGCACACGGTTGGAAGGAACACAAAGATATTGCGGGGATGCTGCAGGTAGTTGTTGACTACTTTTATGCACGTGTAACCTTGCCAGTAACAAAAGGTTTTTATCATTTATTGCCCGACCCGTCCAAAAAGAGCGCCTGCAAACGATTAAACATGTTTTTAAGATGGATGGTGAGAAAAAGCGCTGTTGACTATGGAATATGGCACTTTATGCCCACAAGCGAGCTTTTGATCCCTCTTGATGTACATGTTGCAAAAATTTCACGCTCATTAGGCCTGCTAAAAAGAAAACAGAATGATTATGCCGCTGTTAAAGAGCTGACGGACAAATTAAAAGAATTTGACCCGTCAGATCCCGTAAAATACGACTTTGCAATGTTTGGCTACGGAGTTACAGCTGCCTATTCGTCGTCACTTTCTTCAAGCAATTGAGAACCTGTTTTTCCGCCTTTCATTGCATATTCGCATCCGCCGGGCTCATACATCTGCATTGTTGTTTTTGAGCCGGTAAGTTGCAGTGAAAATATATCATATCCCCACTTATTCGGAGCTTTTAAGCCGTTAATATCGACCCCGATTATAGTCGGATCATCCGCACTGTAGGGGAAAAAGCTCATACCGTCAGCAGTCATAAAGCCTTGTTTCAACTCATTCCATCCATCACAACTTTCCGTTTTAGCAAATTCAGGAACACATTCTCCTGCAACGGGATCTTCCTTACAATATTTTTGTACCTGCATGATATCTTTCATATACTTAAACAAATCCGCACACTGAGAGGTATCAGAGGCCGCACCGTCAGCACCGACATAGCACTTCGGATTAGGCTGAAACTCGGGTTCAGTTCTAGCCATATCAACAGCCTGGTCAAGTGTTAACATCGCTTTTTTCAAACCTGCAATAGACTGTTTTTCTTCAGTACTAAAAACTACAGCCGGTATTGTTAATGCAGCAACAACACCAATTATAGTTAAGGTAATCAAAACTTCTGCTAAAGTAAATGCTTTTTTCTTTGTCATCTTATAATCCTTTTAATTTTTAGTGTATATATTAATAATACCCATTTTTTTATTTTTTAAACATCTTTTTTACTTTTCTTTTTCTTTTTTTTCTTTGCCTCTTTTTTATCCTTTAAATCACGCAATGCATTATCTATGGAAATTTTTGCAACGGGTTTTCTTTCCATTCTATCATATATTACAAGCCAATGCTTTCTTTTTACATTATCAACCGAAAAAGATATTCTTCCCGCTAATCTGTCACCCGGTTTTATTTTAGAGAACATAAGTGTTGTATCCCCGAATACGGAAGGATAAAACGAAGCATTAAGGTCATTTACCATTGATATATCAAATCCGGTAAAATACTTGTCAGTAAGGTTTGTTATAACAAGAGCAACAGTAATTGTGTTCATTTCTCCAAAGGGGTCTTCACCAATATCAATATTTGTTATTTTTATATTAAGTCCTTCACAGACAAACTCTTCCTGTTTTAAAGCTTCCTTTTTGAATACAGGCAAATCGACACCTTGAGTAATTTTTACTCTGATTTCATCCCCCTGAGAAATTAAAACATCCTTGCCCTTTTTATACAAAGCCATCCCCATTCCGACAGCCCCGCCGACTGCAGCACCGCCTGCGAGCGTATAGCCCTGACTCAACACAGCCGCAGGCAAGCCGAATATATTAAGAGCGAGAAGACCGCCTACAAGACCGCCTGCCGCAGTATATCCGGCACTTTTGGCAATAACCTTTGAAGTTCCTACCACAGGATTAAGTTTTGTGCTCATTTGCCCCTGTATTGGTATTTCACGTCCGTCCGGCGTAATAAGATAATCAAAAGACACTTCTATCCACCCGTCACGCCCAAGACGTTTTGAGCCTTCAATTTCTTTAACTGTTCCATGAGCAATTGTGCCGGCTGGAAGGATAACCCCCTTTTCTCCCTCAACATCGTTTGTGATTTCTGCAAAGAACTCATCACCTTCTTCTGTATAACCGGTACTAAGCACCTGAGACACAGTCATTTTTATAACATCTTTAGGCACAAGCTGATCAATCTCTCCCGTAAAAAGTTCTTTGTTTTTTTCTTCAAGCCTGTCCGTTACCTCTGCATGTCCTTGAAAAAGCTCATCATTAGTTGTATTGGTTGCACCAGAAGGTTCAGACGCACTATTATTTTTTTCGGCAGAAGGAGCAGGCGTGTCTGCAGGCAGAGCTGCAAACACGTCGTCAGTGACGTTTTGCGAAATATAAAAAGCTTCCTGTGCCAATGCAGAAATTCCTGTATGGGCTAATATAAAAACCGATAATACAAAATAAGCAACTATCCTTTTCATAACAAAATTGTAACCTATGTAAAAAAGAAAATCACGTATGTAACAAAATATCAAAAAGCAATTTATAATATTCTGTATTAATTTTTAAGGGTATTAAAACATCTCATACCAACTCAAAATCATTTTTTGTTGTATTGCTATATGACAAGCTTATCGGTCAGTATTATTCTGTGATTTATTATTTTTTTTCAAATACTTTTGTCGGATCTCTGCTCTCTCGTGTTTTGACGTCAAAAGAAAATTCTGATAGTAGATATTTTCTTTGTAATCATTATAAACAAGATAAGCAGGATAGTTATTATAAATATATTCATAAATAACTGCAAGCCTTTTAGTACCGTTTGAACGGCTGGTTGCAAAACAGGGTTCGCCACTAACTTTGTTTAAAATAACAATAAGAGCAAGAGGGTTGTAACCTGCATTAACCATCAAATCTACAGCAGATTGGTCAGCTTTTTTTTCATATTTCACAGGACGAAGATTCATTGCCATTCTTCTTAGCAGCCCCTCATGCAAGTCCACTCCGTGTGCAATTTCATGACTGATAATTGCTGCCAGCTCATCATCGCTGTCGATAAACGGAATCAAACCTTTATAAATACATATTTTTTTAGAGATGCTGTATATTTTTGCATTTACATCTTTGTCATTGCAATAGTAGAAGGTCATTCTTTTATCAATATTATTAGCATTAAGTATTCTAAATCCGACTGACATAATCTTTTTTTGATAGGGTATTTCTTTATCCAGACGCAATTCGTCGGCACAACATGCCGGTATTGAAAGCATTATCATCATTAAAGAAAGAATTATTTTTTTCATATAAGCCTCTTATCCTGATTAATAGTAAACAATATAATTTTTTCGGGGAGTTATTACCGCCTGCCCGCCAGGCAGAACTCTTAAAAGAGGAACGGCAAACCCTATTAAAAACGGAGTTGTTACAAGTTCGGCAAGCCCTATCCAAAAAGACAGAGAATAACCGCTGCTTGCTATCTGCCCATCAAGCGCTACTCTTTTTCCGTTTTTGTCGATCATCTCAAAATTTTCAAGAGTCATTTCTGCAGGAGCACCACCCATTGCTCTGGGTGCGACTTCTCCTACCTGAGCATATACAAGTGTCCCTTTTTCTATTACAACTTCACCGTCTTTAATTACATCCTTTACTACCTTAAACGCCACTCTGTCACCGATAGACGGAAACGGCACACGACACTGTTCGACTTCGGAATCTTTTTTTATTCTTATTTTTTTACTTCTGGTAGAAATACGCTTGAGTGGCTTTAAAATAACCTCAGAGCCGTTATCTGTTATCACGTTTTTCTTATAATCCGACGGAGTATATTTTTTGTTAGCCTCGGTTGAAACGATTTTTTCATCATTGACTATTTCTTCTTTGTAATTCTTTTTTTGAGAATCCTCAGGAAGAACTGCAACACCCTCGTCCACAATTTCCAGTTTTTTATACTTAAGCTTTTTTACCGTACGGTTGTCGATTTCTTTTGCAAGTTCATCTTCTATAATATGAGGGGTGTATTTATCAGAATTTTCGTAACCGCTTTCTTTTTTTACTTCTTTTTTGATTGTTGCCCTGAGTACTGTATTTTTTGTGTGTTTGGCAGCGGCACAGTATCCACACTGTCCCGTACAGCAGAATGAAAAAGATAATATTAAAAACACGCTAAATATTTTTTTAATGTATATCATTTGCACTTGATTCCTGAAGTTTTATTCTTTCTTCCTGAATAATTCTAACTTTTTTTCTTTGTCTTCGTGTAATTCTTAAAAAATTTTGATATTCCGACTCTTTAAGATAATTATTTCTGGCCAAATACACAGGGTACTTTTCATAAATATATTGATAGATATATGCTGTTCTTTCAGAGCCTTTGTGGTGCATTATGTTATACTCAAACCAGTTAGGTTCATGAGTTGTTTTGTTTATATAATTTATCAGAGCAACCGGATTATAGCCTGCTTTGACCATTAAATCCGCAGCCTTTTTGTCTGATTTAATTTCGTATTTTCGAGGTGAATAGCTTATTGAAAACTGTCTGAAAAAGTCAGCCTTTATATCCATTAGTTTAGCGATTTCAAGACTCAACAAGGCAGCAAGTTCATTTGTATCTTCAACACAAGGCAGAACTCCCTTATAAATATAAATTTTGTTTAATCGTTTATTTATTTTTGTTTTGTTTTTATTTTCAGGAATATAGTAAAAAGTAATGCGCTGCTCATAGTTATTTGCATTAAGAATACTAAACCCTGTTTGGTTTATTGCAAACTGAACATTTATATCTTTATCAAGCATCAGATCGTCAGCGAGAGCAATATTAAGAGAAAAAAGTACAGCAAAAAATGTTAACACAAGTCCTGCAATTTTAAACTTCCTCCTGCTCATATCCAATTATAATTTGCGAAAAACCATCGTGTCAATGAAGATTATAAGATTATTAAGCAAAAAAAAAGACCCCTATTGTTAATAAGAGGTCTTGAAAAATATTATGAGTGTTTATTTTTCGGGTATTGTATGTTTACTTATCAGTGAGATGGATTTCATATTATTTCAAAGGAGCCGGTCTGTCTGCGCCTTGAGGTCCCCTGGGGCCTTTAGGACCATGACCCTTTTTCATCATATGCATTCTTCTGCCTTCTTCTTTCATTTTATTAAATTCAGCTTTCTGATCGGCAGTCAAAATTGCCTCGAATTCTTTTGTATTTTGCATTCTGATTTTTCTGGCTTCTTGTTTAAGTTTTAAGATATCAATTTCAAGAGCATCGATTTTCTTAGTTTTCTGTTCGTCAGACAATTTTGGATTTTGAGCTACTTCTTTTATTTCCATTTTCTTTGCTTTAATTTTTTCAAAAACAGGTTTTATTTGTTCATGTCCTTTCATTCTTATTTCGTGAGCCTGTTTTTTCTGTTCATCAGTGAGTTTTAGTCTTTCATCAATCGTAGGACGTTGTTTTTTCTCGCATTTTTTATCACATTTTTTAGGTAATTGTTTTTCTACAGCAGGTTTTTTATCTGTATCGGATGAAGCTGTAGTTGCGGCATTAGCCATAGAAGAGGTAAGCAAAACGCTTGCAGCAAGACCTGCAATAATCAATGATTTTTTCATATTTTAATAATCCTTTCTAAATAAGATTTTCTAACATAACTGCCAATTCTTTTTTGGCATTGTATAAACGAGATTTAACCGTTCCTATAGGACATTTTATTTTTTGTGAAATTTCTTCGTACGATTTGTTTTCGATTTCGTAAAGCATAATTACTTCTTTAAATTTCGGTTTGAGCTTATTAATAGCTTCTGAAATCGCTTTTTGTCTTTCTCTCTTTATCATAAGAGATTCCGGTGTTTCTTTGTGATCTGCAACAAAAGACAATACAGTTTCGTCATTTGTTGTGTTATCAGCCATTTTCTTTTGTGAAGATTTTAGATAATCCTTGGACAAGTTAGCGCTAATTGTTCTTATCCAGGCGTTTAAGACTCCTTTCTCTTCATATTTATCTGAATTTTTCCATATTTTAGTGTAGACCTCCTGTTCCAGGTCTTCATTTTGTTCATTGGTAATTCTTTTTATTATATTTCTTACGGTATTACCGTGATTGATTATTATTTCTTTTAAATCCATCTATTTATTCCACATAGAGGAAGCCGTACTCATCAACGGGGAAACCCATTTCTTGAGCAGTAAGGGAGTTTTGTGCGACCATATTATCGTACATATTAACACCCGTCATACACAAAGGAATGCTCAAAGTCGCAAAAGCAACAACGAACACTGCAGCAGCACTTTTTAAAATAGTGCGTCTTTTTTGCTTTTCTTTAATGTATGGTTTGGCTTCTTGTATCAGTTCGGACACACGCTGAATTTTAGCATGCTCTTTTGCACATTCTTCACATACTTTGAGGTGCTCATTAAAATCCTCTTCGCTAAGGAAGGTGTACATTGCTTCGTATCCGTTACAAGTTTTTTTGTTTTCGTCATTCATTGTTTTTTGTCCTTACATCATATATAACGATGTAAAAAAAATTTTGTTCATTTTTTATTTTCAAAAATATACAAATTTTTGTCAAATGCTTTAAGAATATAATTTTCAGGCTTTAATAAACTTTCTGTGCTGTTCTTTTCATACATGTTTAAATTATTTATTGTATATCTGTCCAAAACAAGCATATTTTTTGATTTTTTCAAATAATTGAATATTTTATTATATTGTTCTTTATCACTCCAATCAATTACTGTGTTAAATTTGAGGGTATCACTTTGTTTTAACATTGAATACAACATGCCTGCATCAAGTGTTATTATATCCAACTTTTGTCCGGTATTCGCATTTTCTTTTATAAATTGGTAATTTTGCATACAAATTCCCGACGCAGCTGTATTTTCTTTGACATAGTCAAAAACCCTGTTTGGATTTTTGACAAAAACACAATACAAACAAGAAAGGGAAAAATAAGCAACTGGCAGCAATACCAACATAAGCTTTAGCACATAAGAAACCGATAAAAAACCACTGACGGATTTTATTTTATCAAGCCACTCATCCAGCCAAAAAGCAAGAATTATACACAATGGAAAAGAAGTAATAAACAAATTAAGAATATAACTTCTGCCCTGATAATATACAAAAATCCCTATCCCCACCAGAACCAGAAGAATATACATTGAATTTTTCTTACAAAAATCGGTCTGAGCCCCCTGATAAAGCTCAACAAGTTCTTTCAACGGTTTGGTAGCGGCAATTGCATATAACAACACAACAAGTAACCAAGGGTGAGAAAGCAGAGGCATCGGCAGCATGTAATAACCTGATTTGTAAAACAGTGACTGAAAATAGAAACTTTTACCAAAATCAAGCCACTGGCCGCTTCTAAAAAACGTAATCAATTCAATTACGGTAAAAGCAAGAAAAAGTGTTGCAATTGGCGCTGCTATATACGGGAAAAGGCTTTTTAACAAATCCTTTTCATTTCCGATTCTTCTATTACAGAATTTTAAATAAACTACAAAAAAGCTCCAACCGGCAAGGACTATATAGCCACTTTCGCTATTCCATATAATAGCAACAAAAGAAACTAAATACCCTACAATTTCCAAGAAAGTTTTAGTAAAAGTTCGATTAGCTTTTAAATATACAGAAGCAAGAGCTAAAATTGCAGTTATAAAGAAAACACGATGCGGCATAAACTGCAAAAAATATACCGACTGCGTAGAAAACACATTAGCTATGTTATACAAGTAAACGTACGCAAGAAAAAACGTAAGAGCAATAAATTGGTTCTTTGTATTAAAAAATATTGTTATTGCCACAAAAACAATACTTAAACAAACAAGGACACTATTAATAATACTAAAAAACGAAATAGATGCATTGTTAAATAGTTTGAAAATTGCATCATAAAAATAAAGATAAAATCCATACAAATTTGTAAAATCAACACCGGCTGTTTGCCCTGAATAAACCTTATAAATTGGAGCAAAATATGAACTAAAATGCATTACAGCAGCTTCCGTAAAGTCGTAAGCAGGGGTATAATACAATTTAAAAATCACATATAAAACAGAAACCAGCATAATAGCAGCAACTATATTAGTTATAACCCTTATTCTGTTTTGAAAAGTTTTATATACAAAAACGCCAAGAATTATAACTACATAACCTGGAATATACCCCCATACATTTTTTAATCCTGCATAAAGGTAGTTAAACGCATCTTTATCAATATTTGCAACACACAAAACCAGCAATATACCGGTTAAAAGAAATTCCCCCAAAACTGCTGTTTTACAAAGATTTGGGTTTTTCAAATTCAATTTTTCAACAATACGTAACATAAAAAAATATATGATTGGAAACCCCAAAACACCGGCAAAAAATGCGCTCTTTTCTGACATCTCGGGGTTCACGTATGTAACAAGAAGATTAAAGTTCTCCAAAAAGTCATCACTGATAAAATCAGGGAACCAAGCACCACATGCGTACTTTACAAGATTTACCAAAATAAAAACTACATAAACACTTGAAATAAAAGCTAGAAAATTCTTAAAATAACTAACCTTAGTATCAGCTTCTTTGGGAAGGTTAATTGTCATTGCGATTCTCCGTTTACAAGACAAAAGGCTCTCCTGTTATTAATGAGAGCCTTTTAAAGATTGCCCTGAGCCAGACTTGAACTGGCACTGGGGGTGAGCCCAATCGGATTTTAAGTCCGACGCGTCTACCGATTCCGCCACCAGGGCAAATTTATTAAATTTTCAATATGTGTATTGTGGCGGAGCACTCCGTGCATTCTGTCCGCCTCTGCAAAAACAATACTTACCTTCACTACGTTTCGGAGACAGGCTCACAAGACTTATACTTCGTCTGTTCGCTTTGTCAATTGTTTTTGCTTGCTTTTGCCCCTTATTGGTTCCTGCCACCAGGGCAAATTTATTAAATTTTCAATATGTGTATTGTGGCGGAGCACTCCGCCTTGTTTTTCATCAGCTTCCCCTTTTATAAGAAAGAAGTCTGTCTGTAACATATATATTCCTGTAAAATATCCATGCTGTCAAGTCTATATTGATATATTAGAAAATTATGTATAAAATCATACTATGGAAAACCTTTCAAAAATAGACGAACTCAATAAAAAGTTAGAAAGCAATCCAACTGATTTTCAAACCCGCAGGCAGCTGGTCGTAGAGTTTTTACTGCACGGTTTCAACGAAGATGCGCTCAAACAGTTGTATTACCTTTTAAAAAGATTTCCGGAAGATCCGGGACTACACTATAATGCGGGTATTGTACTGGAAAATCTCAAAATGTTTGACAAGGCAATAGTTTCTTACCAAAATGCCTTAAATATTGCACCTGACGAGCCTGATTATCTCTACAATCTCGGTTATGCATATTTACAAAACAAAGATTACGAAAAAGCAATTCCTTATTTTAAGAGAGTTCTTCAGTTAGAAGAAGATGATGCAAATTGCTATTTCAACCTCGGCTTTATATATTCAAAGCAGGGTGAACATGAGCTGGCCATAACGTGTCTTAAGTCTGCTTTGGAGCTTAATCCTCAGGATTATCTGGCATATTTTTACCTTGCATATGAATCTGATAAAACAGGCGACAGAGAAACAGCAAAACAGTTGTATAACAAAGTGCTTGAACTTTCACCAGATTACAGCTGGGCATATTTTAATTTAGCTTCTATTTTTTATGACGAGGGGGACAACGAAACAGCCAAGGCTTATCTTGAAAAAACTCTTGAGCTTAATCCCAAAGATGACAATGCTGCAGTAATATTATCCAAAATACTTGCCCAAGAAAATGACTTTGAAACAGCAATTATGCTTTTGAAAAATTCACTCCTTAATAATCCGTATAACGGCGATGTAAACTATACATTAGCGCATCTTTATAAAGAAACCGGAAATATTGAGCAATACAAATATCACCTCAAAGAGGCGATGAATAACCACGAAACACTATCTGTTGATATTAAGCAACTGCAGCTTGAGTACCGTTCATACCAAAACCTGTAGCGTCTTGTTTTTGTTGTGTACCGTATTTTCTATCTAAAGCATCCAAAATATTGGAACTAATTTTCATATCTCTTAACACAGCCATAGCTTCTTCATGGGTTTTTGCAGATTTATAAGGACGTTCTTCCCTCATTGCGGAATAAACATCAGCTGCACGAACTATCTGTGCCATTTTATTAGTTGAATTAGGATTGTGGTGGTCACGTGCAATTTCTGCAACATTCACGCCATAACCTGCGGATTTTAATATTTCATAACCCAAAACAGAGTGAAGATTTATTGTTTTTCTTTCCTGCGGGTCAAGTCTTCCGTTTTTATTCAAAATTTCGGAAGGTATAAGCGATTTACCTGTATCATGTAATGCTGCACCAATTTCCATTGTTTGGATTTCAGATTCACTCATGCCGAGTTCTTCACCTATTGCACGGGCAAACTCAACAGTAGTTGCGATGTGAGTATGTTTTATTGTTTTCAAGTTGTCATAATTCATCTTTAACGGCAATCCGTTTTCCTGTAAAATTGCTTTAATTCTCGGATTTGATTCTACAAGAATCTGCATATCTCCACTGCTTGGAAGATATTTGAGAGCATTGTTTATTGCCGCATCGTATTCATTTACCTTATTACCGGCAAATTTAAACGTATTTTTCAAATAATTTGATAAAGCACTAAATGCCCCTACATTGCTGTTTTTCGGAAGCTCAGATGTTTCTGTTTTGGATGCGGTATCATTTTCTTTAACCAATTCATTTCCAAACAAAAACGTGTTTGTCTTGCTTCCGTTTGCAGTAGTTTTCGGAGCAGTATATTCTTTTGAATCCGTCGTAAACGGATTTACATTAGTACTATTAAAATTATTATTACTATCTTCAACCAGTCCCTGATCCGGTATTAGTGTAGTTAGATCTGTTGACGTAGGCTGAAATTTAACTTTTCCAACTGTCAAAATTAACTATTCCTTTTTTCCCTTCGGTTCCTTATATACTTATAAAAAAATTTTTTTCATTTAAATTTCGGTTTTTCCAAAAATTGTTACAAAAAATTTACATTTAAAATTCATACTCCCAAAGTTTTAAACGGTTCAACAAAGAGTGCTCATCTTTTTGCAAAACCTGTTTAATAAGAGCTTTACACATTTTTATACGTCCGTTAAGTTCTTTTTTAACATCTTTGCCGAAGGATTCCTCGTATTTTAATTGTAATGCCTCATAAAATGTCTTTTTTAAAATGTCGTATTGAGGAGGCAAAGAATCCTCATAACAGACTTCAAAGTTTCGAAATAGAGAAGTAAGGGAAAGCTCTGTCACGCTTTGAACGGATTTTGTTTCCGGCTCCAGTTCTTTTAGGGCAACGTTCAGCAAAGAAGCCAGCAAATGTTTAAAATTCTCCGGCTGAAAATCCAGAGTTGTTGTTGTCAACGCCGAAAATATAGAGACCAGAGGTTTTGTATTTTCAGGGAATTCATCATCCCGTTTATAAAAATCTATTGCAGTCAGTGATTTATTCTTTGGGTTGTAGATTATATTGCTTGAACTGCAGTCAAAATACATATCATTATCTTTGGCATAACAAATCTGCTTATAAAGGTTATAGTAGGACTCTTGAGGTAAATTAAAAAGCTCTTTTTGATTTTTGTAAGAAAAACAGTTTTCTCCAGGCAGATACTTCATTATAGAAGAATCCCCGCCGAGTTTTGCAACTATGTGGTTGATTTTATCCTGCTCACTCAAGTTAAAGGACAAACGTTGCGTTAAATCCTGTTTTGATGATTTAGCAATACGCACAACATACGGGGTATCGGCAATTCTGTACACCTTCGCTTCTCGGCCGCTGCCGAGAAAATACTCACTATTTTTTGACTGATTAATTTTTTCAAAAATTTCTTTTTCCGAAAGTTCTAAAAAGTCCTTTTCTTTTCCGGAGAAAGACACAATATCACGTTTTATGGCGGCAGAATACGTTGCAGCATTGCTGGCGTCGGGTTTAGCGATATAAGATTTGTTAATATTCAGGGGGTGGAATTGCAGCATAACACATCAAGCAAATCACCTGAATATGCATAATTGCCTTAAAATTTAAAAATATTTAATATTTTTAACACATTGGTTATACAGTTTATAAAGTAAAGCTATTTTATATTCCAAAAATCAGGGTGTAACATTGCAAGAAACGGTATTAATTCCAATCTTCCAACCATCATATTGAATATACAAATCAGTTTTGACACCGGATGCATAAAATCAAACGAGCCCATTGGTCCAATAGGCCCAAACCCCGGTCCTGAATTCCCTAATGTTGCTATACTTCCCGTAACACCAATAAGTGTACTGTTTTCCAACAGAGAAATTACAATTGCGGAAACAGCAAAAATTGCAAAATAAAACAAAACAAAACCTACAATTTGTTTTATAACTTCCGTAGGAATAATTGTCTTGTTAACTTTTATAGGATAAACAGCGTTTGGATGCAAAATTTGAGCAATTTCTTTTTTCATATACTTAAACAGAATAATCCATCTTATTACTTT
Organism: Candidatus Gastranaerophilales bacterium; assembly: GCA_944325555.1. GTDB lineage: Bacteria > Cyanobacteriota > Vampirovibrionia > Gastranaerophilales > Gastranaerophilaceae > Limenecus. Next base: position 14,497 of record CALVAN010000022.1, read on the forward strand.
TAAACCGCCGCCGGCTGATCCTGAACAAGAACCGCAAAACAACAGCAAAAATAACAACATTTTTGCAGGTAATGACCAAAGTGCAAAGTCTGCTGATGCAGAGCCGGCCGTAGACATAATACTGCATACTTGATACACGGCATGTGTTAAGGAGTCTATAAAATTATAAGAATGTTCTAAATACAATACAGCTCCAAGCATTAAAGAAAAGCCAAGAACTATTGCACAGTAAGTAACAAATTCTTCATCTTTAAAAACAAATGATATTTTTCTGTTAACAAAAATTTTGTACATCAATGCAAAGTTCATTCCCGCAAAAAACAAAAATACAGTCATAATCCAGCATATAGGGGTAGAATGATATCCCATTGTACTTATTGCATTTGGAGAAAACCCACCTCCTGCAAGAGTCGAAAACGAGTTACAAACTGCGTCGAACCAGGGCATTCCTGCAATTTTCAGAAGTATAACCTCTATAGCCGTAAGAATTACATAAATAGTCCAAACAGCAGTAGCAGTATGACGTATCCTTGGAGTCATCTTATCCTCAGTGGGACCCGGAGCCTCAGCAAAAAACATTTGTCGGCCAGCAACCGCAAACTGAGGTAAAATCGCAATAAACAACACGATTATTCCCATACCGCCCAGCCACTGGCTCATTGAACGCCAGAAGAACATTGCTTTCGGATAATTATAGTTGGTCAGTATAGATGCTCCTGTTGTTGTGATACCTGATACAGACTCAAACAGTCCGTTTATGGGGCTTAAGCCGTAGTAAAGATACGGAATCATACTTATAACAGCAAAAAGCATCCAAGAAAGTGCAACTACACATAAAGCTTCTGATTTTTTGATATCGTTTAAACTTTCAAATGTATCTGATTTTGTTTTCAATATAAAACTTAAAACAATACTAATTAATGCGGGAGTTAAAAAAGGGGCAATTGAATTATAATCACCATAATACAGAGCAACCGCAATAGGTGCAAGAATTACTATTGCTATACATCTCAAAATTAACCTTAAAGCTGTAAATATATATGTAAGGCGCATTTATGTTTATCCTCTGAAAAAGTCAATTATTTTTTGAGAAGTTTCTTCCCGTGTAAAAATAAGTATAGAATCCCCGCTGTAGAGTTTTGTCATACCGTTAGGGATAATAACGCTCAGCCCTCTTTGTATAATTGCAATAACTGCTCTTTCGGGAAGCTGAAGCTGAGACAGTGTAATTTCGTTAAATTTTTCTGGAACAAGAGTTTCTATAATTCTGCCCTGTCCTCCCTCTACGGTTGCGAGAATATCTATATCTGTTTCTATTAAATTTTTACGTATTTCAGTGATAGATGCTTCTTTGGGCGATATTGCAACATCAATACCGACTTTTTCAAACAGATGAATATTTGCTGATTTTGACACTCTTGTTATAACTTTTTTTGCACCTATTTGTTTTGTTAAAAGCGAACAGAGCAGATTTTTTTCATCATTGTTTGTAACGCTTATTACTACATCGCTGTCGCCGAAATCCTCCTGTTCAAGCAGTTCTATATTTGTTCCGTCGCCATAAAGAACAAGAGATTTTTTTAGATGTTCGGTAAGGTATTCGCAGCGTTTGTAGTCCATTTCTATAATTTTTGTTTTTATGTTTATTTTTTCAAGGTTTTGCGCAAGCATTAGCCCCACGCTGCCGCCGCCTATAATGGCTGCTGTTTTTACTTTTGATGTACTCTGAAAAATATCTCTTGCCAGTATATCCAAAGATGTTGACGAACCCATAAATATAACTTTGTCGTTCAGTTTGAGTTCTGTTTCTCCGTCAGGGATGAACAGACTGGAATCTCTTGTAATCCCCACAACCAGTGTATGTTCTGCAAATTTACACTCACGCAGTTTTTTATTAAGTAAGACAGAATCTTCTTTAATTCTATATTCCAGCAGCCTTGCCCTTCCGCCCGCAAAATTTTCCACGTCAACAGCCTGCGGAACCGTAATAATTCTAAAAATTTCTTGTGTTAACAATTCTTCAGGCCAAATAACATAGTCTATCATCTCGTATCTTGTGTTTTTAACGAGTTTTAAAGATTCTATATATTCAGGTTTGCTGACAAAACATACAGTTTTAGCACGGCTTAGTCGACTCACTGTCAAACAAGACACAATATTTGCTTCGTCAAAACCTGTGCAGGCAATAAAAACATCTGCATCTTCTATATTAGCAGCCTTTAATGTATTAATATTAGAGCCATTTCCGCATATAAAGCTTATGTCTAATTTGTTCAGTGTATCAGTTTTATTTTCTTCTTTATCTATGATTGTTACATCATGATCCTCGAAAAACTCAGTGGCTATCAAAAAACCTATTTCGCTCGCACCAAAAACAACTATCTTCATAATATTTTCCCAATAATAACTTTGTTTATTATAATACATAAATTTAATTGGCAAAATATATTTTTGTTTTACAATAATAGATATGTATTGAGAGTATCTACGGCAATTGCCGTTCAGGGGAGAAGAAAATTGGATTTCACAACTTTAACCATAGACTTTTTAAAACAGTTAAGTAATATTTTCGGAAGTTACGGGCTTGGGATTATTGCCCTTACCGTTATTATAAGACTTGCAATGTGGCCGTTGAATGTTTCACAGCAGCGTTCTATGAAAACAATGCAAAAACTGCAGCCTAAAATGAAGGCTATACAAGACAGATACAAAAATAATCCGCAGATGATGCAGCAAAAAATGATGGAGTTTTACAAAGAACATAAGTTCAACCCCATGGCAGGCTGCTTGCCGTTGTTAATTCAAATGCCGATATTCATTCTTTTGTATTCGTCATTAATGAGCCCTCAGTTTATTTCGCTTGCGGGACAGTCAAAGTTTCTTTTCATTAACAGGCTCGATGCAACTTTAAAGGGTAATGCCGGTATTTCAAATGACGGTAAATTTTCTGTCGGTCCACGAGATACATTCTCTTTGAATAAGAACATAAAAGTTTATATAGGCGACAAGGAGCTTGAAAACGCAAAACTTTCAAACCCGAGAAACGCAGTAAAAGTTCAAGGCGATATAACTCCCGGACAGCCTGTCGATTTAAAAATCAGTCTTGATGATTTTGATTTGAAATTCAGTCAGCTTGCACAGATAACAAGCGCTGTCGCAACAGTAACGGACAACAACACCAGAGAAATCGAAACAGTTACGTTTACAAAACAGGGTGACAACTTGATTGCCTCTGTTCCGACCCTTGCAACAAAATCCTCGTTTAACTATGACGTATTGCTTTTGGTTGTAATATTTGGAGCATCAATGTTCCTCACACAAAAAATAATGATGATGACCAACAAAATGCAGCAGGCAGACCCAGCGCAGGAAGCAATGCAAAAAACACTCGGCACAATGATGCCTGTTATGTTGACGGCAACTTTCCTGTTTATACCTATCCCTGCAGGTGTTCTGCTCTACCTGATTTCAAGCAACATCATTATGGTATTCCAGACAGTCATAATAAACAAACAACTCGATATGGAAGAAAACAACAAAAACAAGAGTATTGTTGTTGAAGATTCTTCAGTAAAAGACGCAAAAAAAGTAAAAGCAAAAGAGATAAAAAATTTAGACTCTGACAATACAAAGGATTCATAATGAACGAAAAAGCTAAGCAGGCGCTTGATATTCTGCTTGAAGGCAACAAAAACTTTGTTAACGGAAAATCAACCGCACAACACAGAACCGTAGAAGATTTAAAATCACTGGCTCAGGGACAATCCCCGATTGCTTGTGTCGTTACTTGTTCCGATTCAAGAGTTATACCGGAGCTGGTTTTTGACAAAGGTTTCGGCGATATATTTGTTGTAAGATGTGCGGGTGCGGTTATCGGAGAAAACGTACTGGAAAGCGTAGAATATGCCGTTGACCATTTAAAAGTACCGTTGGTAATGGTATTGAGTCACGATGACTGCGGGGTTATGAAAGCGGCAAAAGCTCTTTATCCTAAAGAGCCTGATCATCTTGAACTTTTGATTCGTTCCGTTTATGAAATCATTGACAGTGAAACCGAATGCTACAACGAGATAGCCAAAAATTATACCCTCACAAAGAAAAGAAAGCTTTTAAAACGTTCTAAAATTTTAAGACAGGCACATTATGAAGATAAATTTGAGATTGTGCGAGCATACTTAAAATTTGATACGGGTGAAGTTGTTATTGTTAATGACTAAAGATTTAAAAAGCCTTAGAAAAATCTAAGGCTTTTATTTTTTATGAAGATTTTTGCTTTTTGGCAGCGGCTTTGGGATTTTCAATCAGCGGAACAAGTTGTTTTAACACATTGATATTTTTTGCTGCGCTTTGTGTTTTTGCTGTTACGGTTCCGGCTCTGAAAACTCCCTGTAATTTGCCGTCTGCGCTGTACCAGTAGGCAGATTTATTTTTGTCCTTATAAAATATCATCATGTTTTTAAGCGGACCGTCAAATTTTTTGTAATCATACTGATATATTGCAGTATTTGCCGGTACGGTATCGGTTTCCTGTATAACAATAAAGCCGACCATATTTTTGTTTTTGTCGTATTCAGCACCGAAATGTACATCAGGGTATGTACCAATGCCGGTATTCCAAATCAAATAATTACCGTCCAGCCATGGCAGTTTTAGCCTACCTTTAAAGAGTTCTTCGCTTGGCACATCAATACTGCCTACTATCCCGCCCCATTCCGAAGCCAGAGAACTTGTCATTTCCATTTTTACAAAGCCATGCGGAATAAAGTCCAGTGTTTCGATATTATTTTTTAAAAGAGCGGCATCGGAATCAGCGCAATACCCGGCCCCCGCCGTACAAAGCAGCAAAAACAGAGTAACCAATAATCGTTTACACATAAAAACCACATCCTCTTTATTATTTTCACCGATTAAATTATATAAATTTTTTCTTATTTTGCATATATCATTATTAATTTTTTACTCTTCTGTATTATCCCCGTCCTCTTTGCGTGAGCGGGAATATCTCATCATCTGAAATATTGTTGCAATAAAGCATATCATATAGTTGAATTTTTGTGTTGCCCGATAATTTTTATCAATCTCTGACATCTCTTCTTCAAGCTCATCTTTAGCATTTAATCTGCTGACAGAGAATTCGTTTACAGGTATTCTTTTGTCGTTTTGCTTGTCCACATAGTATAAACTGCCGTCTAAATCTCTTTCGTAAGTCTGTTTTATTGATACAGAATCATTTTTACCTTTTAGCTCAATATCAAAAGCATTGCTGCCCAAGGTATCAAGATTCATTTTATAGGTATATACGTCAGTTGTCTTGCCATCTTTTGCAAAAATTTCACCGCTTATAATATTTTGGTCAAGCTCTTTTGTTGAAAAAGTTACATTAATATCCTTACCATCCGTATTAAATTTTGCATAGTACAAAGAATCATCCAGCTTTTTAATCTGGGGCATCTCTGTAGAGTTAAACAAATTCAGATGATAAATAGCATTCGAAGTTTTGTTATTTTTGCTTATAGAGTCTCTCAAATTGCTGTATGTGTTATAACTTTCTCTATCCTGCTGAATTTTCTTAAGATCTTCATCTCTTTTATTTTCGTAATAATGATAAAAAGCAGGATTTATCGCCAGAGTATTAGCAATAAGCGTCCAGTAAATTACATCAACCAGCCCGCCGTTTCTTTTAGGCGGGTTATTATCCTGCGGCGGATAATTGCCGTTTGCCCCCGTACTCATGCCGGGTGCACGTTTAAAGGATTGTCTTTTGGAAATATAATTATTATTTATTTTTTGTATTTGCATTTTATATTTATTTTCTTTTATTTGTATTTGCAGAAGCTGAACCTAAGTAATAAGCAGAGCTCATTCCTATAAAGAATACAGCCAAAGCTGCCAAAAGTTTTTTCTTATCTTCTTTATCCTGTTTGTATTCAACGTCTTTTTCATGAATTTCTTCAAGGTAAGACTTATTCAAAACGGCTATAGAATTTGTTTCTTTGTTGATAGCAAACAGCTGTCCGTCAAAGTTGCGGTGCAGAGTGTATTCTTTTGGCTCAAGTCCGTATTCCAATTCGTTTTGAAGTTTTAAATCGACATTATATTTGTCTATAACGTCAGCTTCAAATTTGTAAACATCCTCGCTTTTCCACTGTTTGCTTGTAACTTTAACAACACCGCTTAGAGAGCGCAAATCGTTTGATGCTGATTGGATATCAAGATCCACTTTATGGTCTTTAAAATCAACACTGCCCTTGAAGGTATTTCTGCCTGTTTGTTCAAGCTTGGCATTGTCGGTATCAATCAGGTCAATAAGCTGCCCGTAGTAAAATCTTTTTTCGTCAATAACTGAGTCATTATGATGCTCATTATATTTTTGAGAAACATAAGACATCACAGGATCTTCCGGCTGAGATTGTTTAGTTTGATTGTCAGATGAACAAGACGGTGTCATCGTAACTAATGCCGCAGCCATTGCAAGAACCTTCGGATCAAGAGAAGATATATCTCTTTTGTGTCTGTTGCCGGAAACAGTATTGTTTTTACTTTTATTTTCACGTGATTTAAAATTTTGTTTTACGTTTGCATTTTGCAAACCTACTGCGGATACTCTCATTTTTTCACCTTAATAAATAATGTACGTCTTTTACAAACGTCCTGAATTTATTTTTTTGTTAGCAAAGTGTTAATCGTTTACATTACTTAATTTATCAACATACAATCGCCGTAGCTGTAAAATTTGTACTTTTCTTTAATTGCTTCTTCATAAGCTTTAAACACAAAATCTTTTCCGGCAAAAGCGGACACGAGCATAATTAAAGTTGATTTAGGCAGGTGAAAGTTTGTGATAAGCCTGTCCACAACCTTAAACTCAAACCCGGGATAAATAAACAAAGTAGAGTCATCTATGGTTTCGATAATCTCACCGTACTTTTGCATACAGGTTTCCAGAGTTCTGACGGAAGTCGTGCCGACAGCAGTGATTTTTTTACCCTGTTTTTTGGCATCCGTAATAATTTTGGCTGTTTTAGCGCATATCTCGAATTCTTCGGAATCCATTTTGTGCTCAAGAATATTTTCTACTTTTACCGGCCTGAAGGTTCCAAGCCCCACATTTAAAGTAACGTTACAGATTTGCACCCCTTTGTTTTGGAGCTTTTTAAGGATTTCTTTAGTAAAATGCAAACCCGCAGTAGGCGCAGCAACAGAGCCTTCCTTTTGAGCGTAAACAGTCTGATATCTGTCGTAATCCAGATTTTTAAGCTGTTCATCCGTCATTGTTCTTTCAATATAAGGCGGCAGCGGAATATTTCCCACCTTATCAAGGATAGAATAGAAATCGCCGTCATAATGCAATTCTACAAGCCATTTACCTTCGTTTTGACGGGTCAAAACTTTTACGTAAAGGTCTGGAGATATATCTATCAAGGTTTCTTCCTTAACCCTTTTTGACGGATTTATCAACACTTCCCAAACCTTGTCGCTTATTTGTTTTAACAGAAAAACCTCGATATGAGCGCCTGTATCTTTACGACCAAAAAGCCTTGCAGGTATAACTTTAGTGTTATTAAGGACTATAACATCGTTTTCGTCAAAGTAATCGGTTATATCGTAAAAATGTTTGTGTTCAATTGATTGAGCAGCTCTGTTGAGCACCATCATACGGCAATTTTCACGTTTTTGCGACGGCACCTGCGCAATCAACTCTTTAGGCAGGTCATAGTTGTAATTTTCTATCGAATATTTATCTTGAGTCATGTTCATTTGGATCTTCTTCTTTAAAAAAGGCTTTGCAATTTTGTGTTGACAAAGCCCTTTTGCATTTATTCTAATATAATTTCATTTCAATAACTTTTTGTGCAATTCTCACCGTATTTAAAGCTGCGCCGATTCTTATGTTATCGGCAACGCACCAAAGGTCTATTGCATTATCAAAAGCAATATTTTTTCTTATTCTGCCGACATATACCGGGTCTTTACCGGCAGCATCGACAGGAGTAGGATAAACGTAATTTTCGATATCGTCCATAACCTCAACCCCCCAGGCGTTTTCCAAAAGTTCTTTTGCTTTTTGAGCGGTAATTTCTTTTTCAAATTCTATTGTAACCGCCTCGGAGTGACCGTGGAAAACAGGAACCCTAACAGCTGTACAGGATATAGGAACATCTTCGCCAAGGTGAAGAATTTTTCTTGTTTCGTTAGTAACCTTCATTTCTTCTTTTGTATATCCGTTTTCGCAGAACACGTCAATTTGAGGAATAACGTTATAAGCAATGGGCTTTTTGAATTTTACGTTTTCAAACTCTTTGCCCTCGTTTGCGGCAACCGTATTTTCCTTAAGTTCATTTATTGCGGCAAGCCCCGCTCCGGATACAGCCTGATATGTACTAACTATAAGTCTTTTTATTTTTGCATAATCATGAAGAGGTTTTAAAACAAGCATAAGCTGAGATGTTGAGCAGTTGGGGTTCGGGATAATGCCCTTATGATTTTTCAAATCTTCATCGTTAACGCCTACAATAACAAGAGGACAGTCCTTATCCATTCTGTAAGCACTTGAATTATCTATAAAAACACAGCCCCTTTTCACTGCTTCGGGAGCCAAAACCTTGGATGTTGAAGCTCCGGCAGAAGCCAATACAATGTTAACACCGTCAAAAGCTTCCGGTGTAGCTTCTACAATAGTATGTTCTTCCCCTTTAAATTTTATCTTTTTACCTGCACTTTTTGCACTTGCCAAAAATTTGATTTCATTATAAGGAACATTTTGTTCTACGAGAATTTTTAAGATTTCTCTGCCTACTACACCTGTTGCACCTAATACTGCAATGTTTGGTTTGTTCATTTAATTATCCCGCCTTTTGCCTGTTTTATTTGTACATCTAAATTATAATATAAAATCATTTTAATCTCGCAACCAGTTTAAAGAAAGACTGTTCAATATCAGATAATTTACATCCCAGCGTTTTTTCTTTAGGTATAAGTATAAGTGACATGTATTTTTCGCATTTTGATAGTTTGCTCTCTTTTATCGCAAGCCTTACGCATTCTCTCATCAATCGTTTTATTCTGTTTCTTTTAACAGAACGCTTGTGATACTTTTTACTCACAACAAACCCGTATCTTGTCGGTTGGCTTTCATCTTTTTTGTACTTTCCTGCATACACCGTAAGCAAAGCGTCTGAAACGACATGCTTGTTTTTATATGTTGCATCAAATGCTTTCTGATTTTTTAATCTGTATCTTTTGGGAATCATAATAATTTTTCTTATATCATACCTATGCAATAAATAGTTTATCTCAAAGAATCAGATATGTTATCAGAAAACATTAGTTTTGGTAATATTTTTAAACTTTGTTATACTGCCTTGGAACAGTAAATCAATAGAGCCAACGGCACCGTTTCTGTGCTTAGCAACAATAACTTCAGCTTTGCCTCTGTTTTCTGTATCTTCTTTGTTATAATACTCATCACGGTATATAAACATAATAATATCAGCATCCTGTTCAATTGCCCCTGATTCTCTAAGGTCAGACATCATCGGTCGTTTATCGGGACGGGATTCCACGGCACGTGACAACTGAGAAAGAGCAATAACCGGAACATTGAGTTCTCTCGCCAAACCTTTTAAACCTCTTGAAATACCTGAAATCTGCTGCGTACGGTCTTCCTTATTGCCAGAGGCTTCCATAAGCTGCAAATAATCGATTACAACAAGTCCTATTTCCTTTTGTTCCATTGCAAGACGTCTGCATTTTGCCCGCACCTCCATAACTGTGGCACCGGGCTTGTCATCAATATATAGAGGAGCATCAGCAAAATGGTTCATTGCAGTTGTCAGCTTTTCCCAGTCAGAAGCCTGCATGTTACCTGTTTTGAGCTTATGGGTATCAACTTCCGCTTCGGAGCATAACATACGCTGAACCAACTGTTCCTTTGACATTTCCAGAGAAAATATAGCAACTGTTTTCTTAGCCTTCAAGGCTACATTTTGTGCAATATTCAAAGCAAGAGCCGTTTTCCCCATAGAAGGACGTGCTGCAAGTATGATAAGATCTGACTTTTGCAGCCCTGAAGTCATATTATCAAAATCATAAAACCCTGTAGGAACCCCTGTTAACTCATCTCTGTGTTCATATCTGTAAGAGATTTGTTCATAGCTTGTGAGCACCAAATCTTTGACTGAAACCAAATCAGAAGATGTTTTTTGTTGGGCAATATTAAAAATTAATTTTTCTGCATTATCAAGAGTTGCCTCGGTCGGCATATTGTCATAGGCCATTTCCACAATCTCTGAGCCGGCGTTAATCAGTTCTCTTTTTATTGATTTTTCCTGAACAATTTTTGCATAATACTCAATATTTGCCGTAGTTGTAACGTTAAGAGCAAGATCGTTTATATATGCTCTGCCGCCTACAAGCTCAAGTTTGTCTTTTTCATTTAATCTTTCTGATACTGTAACAATATCAATTGCTTGGTTCTTGTTAAAAAGCTCGACAATTGCTTCATATACAACTTTATTTGCAGGCTTGTAAAAACTGTTAGCATTTAACATATCGGCAACTTTGTTAAAACAAACCGGGTTTGTTAATATTGCGCCGAGAATAGCTTCCTCTGCATCTATATTTTGCGGCGGCAATTTCTGCAGCTTGCCATCATTTGTTTTTACAAGACTGTTTTGCACTCGGACAAATCCTTCCTTTTGCAATATTATATGTTACTCAAAAATTTTATTCATTAATTAATTAAGAAAATTAAACTAACGGGTATTGTAAAGAATACAAACTGAATAAAAAATGTTTATATAATAGGAGAAAACAATGTTCAAAAAAATAATAAACCCGAAACAAGAGCTTGAATACAGGCAAGACAGTATAGATAACAAATATTTAATCAATGAAGGCAGTCGGGCAATAGGGTTATTCGCTATGACAAAAGAACAGCAAGTGCCTGCTCAGCTTTCAATGCAGGATATATGCTTTTATGTAATAGAAGGAACACTACAAATAAATGCAGAAGAAAAAACCTTCCTGCTTGAGGAAGGCAATTTGATTTTGATACCCAAAAGTTGTGCTTACACATTAAAGGTTATAGAAAATGTCAAAATTTTAACCGTAAGATTATGAATAGCAGTTTGCTTCTTTATAAATTTCCTTACCCATATTGACTCCGAATTGAGCAAATAAATCAGCAAACACAAGACAGATATAGAAACTTACAAACGGAAGCATAAGCCCCAAAATCTGCCCGTTGACCAGCAATACGCCAAGAATCAGCATACATACACTGACTAACACACAATAGCAAACAAGAATAATATAATTGATTATGTTGTGCTTAATCAGCGAATAAGCCTTTGCCACATTCAAGAATGAATGAATCTTAAAATCTAACGAGAAGTTAAGCGCAAGCATTATGTACATTGCCGTATAAATAATATGCAAGACAATCCCTGCGACAATATATGGAATAGATTCTTCACTTAATGATATAGGCGATATGAACACAAGCAATGCAAATACAGCAATAAATGGTATTGAAAATAAAAAACCACCTATATAGGATTTTAATCCTATATGTATAAAATAAGTAAAGAACTTCCACGAAGGCAGTTTTCCCCTTTCGTGAACAATTCTGTTATGAACTACTTTAAAAAAGTAACCAGACACTGCAAGCATACACGTTAACGTTAAAAGTGCAAACAGAGTTACCCAATAGTAGTTCAACGGGTTAAACAGCATCCTGTAAATTCCCGGAAAAATAAATGCAAATACAGGAAAGAACAACAGCAGACCGCCGATTAAAATTTTGGGCAGCCAGTTCTTATCCTGAGGCACAAAAATAAATGCTTGCTTTAGACTTATTCCCATAAGCACGCTCCTGAAATTAAATAATAAACACACTACCATTGTAACACTTTTTAGGTCAAAATGATAGTGTGTATTGAAAAAATAATTATTTTTTTATTTCTTATTGTGCTTGTTGTTGTGCGTTATTTTGTACTTTTGCTTTTATTGCAAGGATGTACGGTGATTTTTGTGCATATTGTCCCATAAGATTATACCAAGAAATACTTGCTGTATATGCAAGGAACGGAATTAATATTATAGGAATTATAAGAAATGCACAAACTGTCATGAGCAAGCCGTATATAATACCAATCAAAATAGCATAAACAATAAACATCAAAGTATCCGGATTGCCTTTTGCAATATTCATAGCTCTTTTAAAATCAACCATGGAAAGAATCTTTTTATCAAGAGCAAAACCCATTGTCAAAAATATTACAGCTACGCCTAGAACAATTTCCAAAACTAATGTTAAAAGCATTGCAACAGCCTGAATTTTTGAGAATAAAAGTGCAATAATAATTGTTAAGATAGTAAGGATTACACCAATAATAATATATCCCACAACCAACTTTGCACCTGTGACAAAGTTTTTACCAAGGTTATCAGAAGGTCCGCCGGGCAAATTTTCATTGCCTTTTAACATATTAATAAAATATTCAACAAAATAGCCAAAGGCAGCAAAGTTCAAAAACGGAACCAGATAAATCAATCCGCCTATAAATGTTTTAAGCGGCCATCCTTCAACACTTACAGGGGCTTTAAGTGCCTTCATAAAATCAATGCTCATACTAAAATCTCCTATTCTTTTCTATCCGTTACATATTTAAGATGCAAGCACGATATGAAGAATGTTACATTTTTATATGAGTTTTGTCAAGTTTGCCATTTCTATAGCAGTCTTTGCAGCCTCAGAGCCTTTATTTCCGGCTTTTGTACCGGCTCTTTCAATAGCTTGTTCAAGGTTATCAGTCGTAAGAACTCCAAATATAACAGGAACACCTGTTTGCAAAGAAACCTGCGCAATGCCTTTAGAGACCTCTGCAGCAACAAAATCATAATGCCCTGTTGCACCTTTAATAACAGCGCCCAAGGTGATAACAGCATTATACTTGCCAGATTCTGCAGCTTTTTTGGCTATTACAGGTATTTCAAACGCCCCCGGTGTCCAGATTACATCTATTGTATCTTCTTTTACTCCGTGACGCACTAATTCATCTATCGCACCGGACAAAAGTTTTGAACCTATAAACTCATTGAATCTTGATATAATAATGCAAAATTTTTCGCCGTTTGTTGTATATGTACCCTGTATTATATTTGCCATAATATTTCTCCGATTATTTGTATTATTATCTAAAATTTTACAATATAAATATTTTCTTTTAAAGAAATTATTACAAATTTTAGAAAAATTATTATTCACCTCTATGTCAAAAAGGGTAATATTAAAATTTTTATTTATGCGCAAAAATTTTTTTATAACAAAACAGGGAGAGAGAAATGTATTACATCAAAAACAATTTAAGGGTGATTTTTAGTATTGCTTATATTTCATTCATTTATATGTTTATAGTTTGCTGTATAGCGGTATTATTATAAATAGATTTATTACAATTTATTTACAAATTAGCAAAAAAATTAAATTTTCAATTTAATATAAATAGGTCTTTTGTGTGATTTATTAATACAATAATAAAATAGAGAAGGGGTAAACTATGGCAGTAGAAGGTATTAAAGCATTCCAAAATTTTCCGAGCGCAGTTAATTTTCATCAGTCTGTGCCCAAAACGCAGGCTGCTCAACCCACAAATATATCCCAAAAGAATGTAAATCTTACGGAGAAAAAGAATTATACAACCCCTATTGTTGTTGGCGCAGTAGCATTAGCCGCACTTGGTACAGGAATTTACGCATATAAAACGGGCAAGTTTACTAATGCTGCAGGAGCCAATATTTCAAAAATCAAAGAACGCTTAGCTAAAATCAAAGAAAATTGTATTAATGAAGCAAATCAAGTAATAAATGACAACAGCCCTAATGGAATGATAAATCTTCCGGTTATTGATTCAGCTGCAGGTATGCGTTCAGCAGACAAAGCACAACCTAACAGATTCCATCAGGCTGCCGTTTGGCTGGAAGAAGCTTATAAAAAAGCATACTCAAAAGCTGAACTATCTGATGGCAAAAATATGTTCAATTATATTCATGAATATATGAACAATGGAAGAACAGCATTGGCACAAATGTACGTACAAATGCCTGAAGCAGAAGCAAATGTCAGAATCTCACAATTTGTTGACGATATTTCCGCTATAGATAAACATAAAGGCATGACAGCAGAAAAATTTGTTAAGGATTTAAAAGAGATATTTATGCCAAAAGCAAAAGAAGCTTTGAAATAACAGATAAATTAAAAAACTGGCGGTTTGTTTTTACAAAAAAACTAAACCGCTTTATTTTGTGCAAAAAAATCTTTAGCTACTTGTTCATCTCTAACAAGTTGAGATTTTAACTCGGGAAGAGAATTAAATTTCTGCTCATTTCTGATTTTTTTCAAGAAACACACTTTAATATCTTTGTCATAAATATTTTCATTAAAGTCCAGTAAATGAGCTTCCAGTAAAAGATTATGTTCTGCGCCTTGTATTGTCGGACGTTTTCCAAGGTTTACAATTGCTGGATACTTATATGTATCAAACTCTACACTTGCAATATACACTCCTCTGGACGCTTTAATAATATTGTCCGGATATTTAAGATTTGCAGTCGGAAAAGAAATTGTTCTGCCTATTCTGTTACCGGTTATAACCCTGCCTTTTACATAAAAATGAGTTCCAAGAAGATTTTTTATATTTTCCATAGCACCTTCGGAAACAAGCTGGCGAATTTTTGAGCTGCTAATCAAAGTGTTATCATACGTTATAGGCGGGATTTCAAAGTATTTGTACCCATATTCGTTTTGATAAGCTCTTAACATTGCCGCATCGCCTTTTTTTCCGGCACCAAAAAAGTGATTAAATCCAGTTGTTATAAATTTGGGTTTAAAATACTTTATTAACACTTCTTTCAAGTAATCAACAGCTATCAAATCCGCTATATCTTCATCAAAGTTGAGTAAATAAATATAATCAATTCCCTGTGCTGCCATAAGTTCAATTCTGTCCTCAGGCGGGATAATATACTGAGGAGTTCTGTTTTGAAGATAGCACAACGGATGTTCTTTAAACGTGATTACGGCAGACTTTAAACCGCTTTGCTTCGCAAGATTTACGGAATTTCTAAGCACAACTTTATGTCCTTGATGAACACCGTCAAAAAAGCCAAGGCAAAGTGATAAATTCGGATTGTAATCTAATTTTTCTAAAACTTGCATGACTTTATATTATTTAATCCCTGTCTTATTTTCAACTGTTTTATTTATTAAATTTAACATCAAAAAAATCAGCAGCATGTCTTATTTTTGTATAAGCACTATTAATCACGAATTCTGACCAATTATAATCACTGTGCTATATTTCATATAGTCAACTGACCCCGGCAAAATAACTATACTGCAAGCAAAAGCTTCGCTTTTGACTCTGCCGAATAAAAGCAACATTTAGTTGCTTTTATTCGGCAGAGTCTCTAAAAAACGATACTTAATCGTTTTTTAGAGTTCTTAGGTGCAATAAACAAGTACGATATTGGCTGTATAACATGGGCACCTGCAACAAGTGCAAGGGGTCACTTCCGTAAAA
>CALVAN010000023.1 GCA_944325555.1 Candidatus Gastranaerophilales bacterium
TTAAAAATTTTTATCTAACTGTCCCAAAATTCCGAAACTGGTTGTCAAATATTCCGGAACTGGTTGTTCTTTTACATTGATAATAAAAAAAGTAGCTGATTATATACAAAACAATGGCAAATCTAATATGTGGAGTGCTGGTAATGATGTGTTGTATAAAATGTGTGCAGATTATATAAAACATGATAAACAAGATATGATTACGGCTAAGCTATGGCTTATAGGTCGGAGTTATGCAGCAGCAATAGAAAGACGAAAGAAATACGGGGGGATTGAAACTGAAAAGTTTTTTGCAGATATAGTAATACCAGATTTGTACAAAAAGCACAAGGAATTTGATGAAAAAATTGAAAAATTACTAAAGTATGATTGTCCTGATGAATATAATATTCATTTTATTTTAGAATTACATAAATATTTGACGGATAAATTTAAAAAATATACAGGGCTAGAGAAAAGGTCATTAGCTTCTAAGTATCTGCATTTTCATTGCCCAAATTTGTTTTTTATATATGACAGCAGAGCTTGCAAGAGTATTAAGAGCTATGTTCAAAAGATCCGGACAGTGAAGTACAATGACACGTATGATATTGAATATCAAGATTTTTTCTATCGGGCAATGAAGCTAAAAAAGTTTATAGAAGAATTTTCGCAATCTAAAATTACACCCAGAGATATAGATAATTTATTAATTTTTGAAGAATAAAATTTACGGAAAACCATTTGCACAAATTTTTTATTATGACTCTAAGCTTAACGGAGTGCAAGAACTTTGAACTGCCAATAATCCGACAAAAAAATAAAAAGCAAAAAAAAGAAGGCAATTAGCCTTCTTTTTTAAAATGGCTCCTCGGGTGAAGGACTCCGTTGGCGAAGCAGCAAAACGATTGAGTATCGTTTTGCGTGTAAAAAAAAACAAGACCCGTAAAAATATCAAAAGCCAATGGAGGAAAGAACCTGCGAGGATTGCGTATGCAATCCGAGTCGGTGAGAGAGGATTTTGGCAAGTGCGCCGTGTCACGAAGTGACCCAGCACGTCCCGTGTAAAAGTTCGACGGAGTGAGATTTGTGTAAGCAAATCTTAACGGAGTGCAAGAACTTTGAACTACCAATAATCCGACAAAAAAATAAAAAGCAAAAAAAAGAAGGCAATTAGCCTTCTTTTTTTAAATGGCTCCTCGGGTGGGACTCGAACCTACAACCCTTCGGTTAACAGCCGAATGCTCTGCCATTGAGCTACCGAGGAATAACTCCGTGGTCTTAACTGACCTTGTAGAACTATTATAGCAAGACAATATTTTTTGTAAACAGTTTTTTTTTGTTTTTTCAAAAATAATTAAAAACCGCTTCTATAGTGTCATTGCGGATATTGTAAACAAATATAAACACCATGCCGGATAAAAAAGGCAATTTTTGTGTCAGTATATACTTTATATATATGTAAGAGAAAATGAGAGAGAATAAAAATGAAAGCATTGTTGGTAAGATTTTTAAACAGAAATAAAAGATTCAGCCCCGCTGATTTGATTTAATCTGATTTTGTTTTTAATTTAAAACGAGGATTTTATAAGTAATAATAACTGCTATAATCTTGTATTATGAGCGGTTTAAATTGTTTAAAAAAGACTAAAAAACAGTTAATAGAAGAATTTCAGCAGTTTTATTATAAAAAGGCTGCACCGCTGCTTCCTGATTACGAAGCCAAAAGAGGCAAAGAAAAATATAATTTATACCTGTTTAATGTAATTATAATGGGGTTTATTATTCTTATATTATTTAACTTTTCAAAAATAATGGTTGGTATAGGGGCTGCTTTTATTGTTATAGGCTTTCTTTTTGCAATGCTGCTCAATCCCGGGAAAAAAAACATTACAGTCCATTCGGATTATGAAATGGTGATAAAAGAAAAGTTGATGCCTGAGTTTTTGTCTCTGTTCGGCAATTTCCGTTGGAGCAAATACATTGTAAAAGATATGAGAGGTTTCATTAATCAGTTTAAAGCCTTAAAGATATTCCCGCTAGCTCATTTTATTGCCTTTGACGACCTCATACAGGGTGCATACGGTAATATCAATTTAAAATTGTACGAAACAAGAACAGGGTTCAGAGCAATTAATCTTGTAATTGTTCTAATATTATCCGTGGCTTTGTGTATAGCGGGTACTATTTATTTTTCAGTTTCATTTTTAGTTAATTTTCTTATAATGAATTTGGTGTCAATCTTTAATAAAGATTTGGGAGTAATACTGTTTTTTCTGTTTTTGGCCTTGATTATTGTTTTCCCGTTTATATTTGCAATAATTTATTCAATACGCACGGCGGCTGTCAAGTGCCTGATTGCGGAGTTTGAAATAACTAAAAATTTTAGCGGCAATACCTGCATATACGAAAAAGCAGCTACTGCTAAAAAATTAATTTTTAAAAGCAAAAAGGGTATGGAACCCGTGCACCTTGAAGATGTCAGATTCTCCGGATTGTATAATGTATTTTCCACTGACCAGATAGAGGCAAGATATCTTTTAACAACCGCTTTTATCGAAAGATTTCAAAACATCAAAACCGCTTTTAAGGCTGACTATATAAGAGCAGAGTTTATCAATAACAAACTTGTGCTTGTCCTCGGGGTAAACAAAGACCTTTTTGCGATGGGGAATGTTTCTAAAAAAACGACCTGTAAAACTTTTGTTGAGCTTTTTGAAGAACTCTACTCAGTCCTAGCCCTTATCGATACATTAAAATTAGACAGTAAAACAGGACTTTAGTTTAAATCCACAATTGTCACTCCGTTGCCGCCTTCGGTGTCATCGCCCTGACGAAACTTTGCCACATAGGGCGAGTCGTTTAAATAATCCCTTATTGCGCTTCTAAGCTGACCGGTACCGTGCCCGTGCACAATTTCCACATAAGGAAGATTGACCATAGATGCTTTGTCTAAGAACAAATCCAGCTCCGTTAAAGCATCATCCACCCTGCAGCCTCTAAGGTCAATTTTGGGCGACATGTTCGTGCGCTGCACGGAAACCCTTGAGGAACTTATGATTATCTTCTTTTTGATAATATCCTTCTGGCGTTTTAAGTTTTTTGCAAGCTTTTTAACGTTTATTGTGGACTTGAGCTGCCCGACAAGCACCTGCAGGTTGCCGTTTTTGTCGGGAAGTGATTCTATTACAACATCCTGATCAAGCCCTCTTATTATTGCTTTTGCGCCTATTTGTATATCCTCGGGTTTAAGTTCCTCGTATTTTACATCCACCTGCTCAAACTCTTTTGCCAGCGCTTGCGCTGCTTTTGAACCTTTTTGCGAAAGCTTTTTGTAGGAGTTTATTGCATTTTCTTTTGTCTTGTGGTGGTTGAGGTTTTCAAGCACCTTTTTAATTTGCCCTTTTGCCTCCTGCAAATTGTCCTCGTAGCGGCGTTTGTAGTCTTTAAGGGTTTTCCTTTTTTGCGAATTTAAGTTTTCCAAAAGCTCGGAATACTCTTTATACTTGGCTTCGGATTCCGTTTTGAGCTTTTGTGCTTCCTCTGTCAAAGAGTTAAGCTCCGAGTATTTTGCCTGCAAGTCCTCAAGAATTTTAGATTCTTCCGTTCTTTCCGACTCGTAATTTTGTTTTGCTTTTTCGATAATATCGGCGCTGATACCGAAGTTTTGTGCTATTGCAAAAGCGTTTGAGGCACCGGGGACGCCTATTCTGAGTTTATAAGTCGGCTTAAGCGACTGCGCATCAAAGTCTACGGAAGCGTTTTGAAACAGCGGATTGCTAAACGGCAGCGATTTTAACTCGTTAAAGTGCGTGGTAATCAATGACAGGCCGCCCTTTTCAATAAAAGCTTCCATAACGGCTTTTGCAAGGCTTGCACCCTCTTTCGGGTCAGTACCGGCAGCAATTTCGTCTATCAAAATAAATGTGTCGCTGTCAGCGTTTTCCAAAATTTCTTTTATATTTTTTACGTGCGAAGAAAATGTGGACAAACTCTGTACAATGCTCTGGTCGTCGCCGATTTCGGCAAACAGTTTTTTAAACGGGTAAACCCTTGCGCTGAAACATGGTATATGCAGCCCCGCACGTGTCATTGCTATTGCAAGCGCCACTGTTTTTAATACAACTGTCTTTCCGCCTGCGTTGGAACCTGTGATAATAATAGATTTGTAAGGCTTGCCTATGGAAAAATCGTTTTCCACCACCTTATCGAGTATCGAAAGCAGCACGGGGTTTTTCATTGATTTAAGCTCAATCATCGGCTCCGATACAACCTGCGGCTCGCAGGCATCTATGCTCGTTGAATATTGAGCTTTTGCAAAGATAAAATCAAGTTCAACAAGACTGTGATAAGAGATCTCTATTTCACCGCAATGCTCCGCCATCATTGTGGAAAGCTCTTTTAAAATGCGCTGTATTTCCGCTTCAATTGAAATTTCAATTTCTCTTAGCCTGTTGTTTATGCCTACGACCTGTTTCGGCTCAATAAAATACGTCTGCCCCGATTGGGAAATATCGTGCACAATCCCCGGAACTTTGTTTTTGGATTCCGCTTTAACCTGAAAAACTATTCTTCCGTCACGCAGAGTGTACACTGTATCTTGCAGACAGGCGGTAAACGTTGAACTTTTCATCAAATCCGCTACCGTCATTTTTAAGTTTTCAGAGGTATCACGTTTTGAACAAAACAGGGCTTTTAACTCGGGGGAGGCGGACTCTTTTATGTTAAAAGAGGAATCAAAAATTTCTTCAACCCTTGCTTCAATTTCAGGCAAAGGAAATAGCCTGTGTACAAAATTGAACAGCTCCTTTTCGTCTTGAGCGTATTTGTGCAGGAAGGAAGAAAATTTTCTTGCCGACACAATAACGTCAAAGACGGATTGGATATCTTCAACACCGAGCGTAATCTTTTTTTTCAAAATGCCGATTATATCCGTTATGTCGCACAAATTTCCGACTGGCACCGTGCTGTCGCTTAGCCTGTATGCATTTTGAGCCTGAGTAGTCAGCTTTTGACTCAGGATAATCTCATTTATATCCGTACTCAAGGCTGTTTCCAGACAGCGCTTTTTGCCCGGATTGCTCAGGGCAAACGTGCTTAAAATTTCAAGCACCTTATCAAATTCTATTGTAGTTAACGCTTTATCCACAAGAAAATTTTAGCACAAAATATTTTAAAGTCGCTGCTATTCTTTATCTGAGGGAGAGAAAGTTGTTTAATTCCATAAAATTTTTAGCGCAGTAATTTCTTCATCACTTTGTTTTGATTTTATGCTGTGCAGGGTAACTGTTTCATCACCTTCAATAAGTTGAGCGCAGGCGACAACAATTTCTCCAAGCCTTAGTTCTTTTTTATATTTAATATCGATAACCCTCGGTGAATGTTGCAATCTGAAATCATAATCAAGCGTTTCAAGTGCCCAGATAATGTAGTTGCAGTTGTTTGCGTGCTTGTTGACATCTATATCATCAAAGCGTACCTCAAATTCCTTTTGAAAATCAGTTTTACTCAAAGGCTCAATTTTTCCGTATTCAAGGTCATCTTCCCTCTTTTCAAAATTTTTAACAAAATCCAGAGCCGTCTGCATAGGCAGAATTTTTCTTGAGTTCATATCAATAAGCGCCCAGGCGGAAGCTACCCTGCCAAGCAATGTTTTGTTTTCGCAATACAGTTCAAAATCACGAAAAGCGTAAAGTCTGGTTTTTCCTCGTGATTCTGTTTTTATGACAAGTTTTTTGAGATTTTTTAACTCTTTATAAAGTTCGATATGATACTTTAAAACAACCCAGGCATAATTGTGCGAAAAAACATAAGAAGGTCCGAAGCCGAGCTTTTCTGCACTTATTGTTGCAATATCCTGTAAAAAATTGAGCAGACCGGATTCTTTCAAATCTCCGTTTACGTTTTGCTCATAGTAAGTTATTTCATATTCTTTTTGTAGCGTGTA
This sequence comes from Candidatus Gastranaerophilales bacterium, assembly GCA_944325555.1. Classification (GTDB taxonomy): domain Bacteria; phylum Cyanobacteriota; class Vampirovibrionia; order Gastranaerophilales; family Gastranaerophilaceae; genus Limenecus. Next base: position 5,927 of record CALVAN010000023.1, read on the forward strand.
ATCCATTGTTTACTCTTGGTTTTGCCGCTGTTTTATTTAATAACTTGGTTTGCGGTTGCAGCGTCCTGCGGTGGGTTAGGCTTGCTTGCGACCTGCATTTCGGCTTTAAAATCCTTCATTTTTTGTTTGATATCGCTGCTGAGTTTTTCAAATTCCTGCTGTTTGTTGTTTTTTGCAACCCAGTTTTCAAACATTTTTTCGAATCTTTCGCCTGTAATGATATCCGCATTAGCAAGAGGACCCGAGGTCAGCTTGTTGATATAATCCTGAATAAACGGTTTTGAAAATTCGGTAATCATATTTGAAATTTCCATACCTGTATTGGAATATCTGATAATATCATTTTTTATGTCGGGCATAAACATTTCAAAAGTAATACCGTTTGTATCACAGCCTATGTATTTTGTTTTAGAGCCTAGCCCCCATTCAGTGGTCGCCTGCAAAATCAAATTTGTGCAGTTTTTAAGGTCGCTGGCAACCCCGTCTGTGTGGCAGTCAAACAGACTTTCTTCCACGCTGTAGCCGCCGTAGTTTACGGCAAGACGATTCAGAAGAGATTCCACCGTAATTCTGTTGTTGTCTGTCGGCTTCATCATTGTTAAGCCTGCCGCATCGCCCCGTGATTCGTTAACAATGAAATCCAGTGCCTGCATCGGCTGTTTTGATTTTTGTTCTTCGTCTTTAAATACGTGGTTTAAAACAATCTGGTTTATTGCGTGGCCAGCCTCGTGAGCACGTGTTTTTTGCAGTTCGTAGTCGGATTTTTCGCTGTCGTTTTTAATACCGACAATTGCCTCAAGCTTTGCTTCCTGTATGTCTTTTGCAGTAATATAAGGCAGCTGTCTGTCCTTGTAGAGTGTTTTTCTGTAAGAACGTTTGATGACATCGGCGAGTTCCGCACCGGACATGCCGGCAGAAGATTTTGCAAGTTCATCCAGCAGTTTTTTCTTTTCTGTATTGTTTTCAAACGGTTTTTCTTTAGCGTTAATTTCAAGGATTTCACGTCTGGCTTTTTCGCTGAATCTGGGGTCATCTATTTTGAACTCCATATCAATACGCCCTTTACGAAACGCATTGTCAAACAGGTCTCGTCTGTTTGTCGCAAATATTGTAATGACCTTTATGTCGCTTTCTTCTTTGGATTGAACGCCGTCTAACTCGCCTAAAAGCGCATTTAATGTAGCATCGCCTTCTCTGTTAGAAGAACCGCCTCTTTTACCGGCTACGGCGTCTGCTTCATCAATAAAGACTATTGCTGTTTTGCTCTCGCTTGCACGTGCAAGTTTGCGCGCCTGAGCATACAAATCACGAACATTTTTTGCACCTGCGCCTACATAAATTTCATTGAAACTGCTGCCGTTTGTGCTTATCAGCGGTACACCCGCTTCACCGGCTATAGCGGTAGCCAAAAGTGTTTTACCTGTTCCTGGCGGGCCGTAGAGGATAATGCCGCCGGGTTTGTCGGCGTTTTTAACTTTGGGGTTGTTGAGTATGTTGAGCAGTTCTTCCTGTATTTGTTTTTTTACGTTGAACATACCGCCGACATCAGAAAATCTGGTTTTTACCTGAGAGTAAACTTTAAAGTTTGATTTTGTTTTTTCTTTTGTTTCTTCCTCGGAAAGCTGTGCCTTATCATTTTTTTTGTTGGAATTTTTAAGAACGTTTTGGTATTTTCCTGCAACTATCGGGTTATCCAGTTCAAATTGTGCTCTTTGGGCTTCAAACTCCTGAGCAACCTGCGGGTAGCCTGTTTCTCTCAGCTCCTCGACAATATCGGTGTTAACTCCGAAAGTGTTTTTGGGCTGCATATAATAGAATTCCGCCTGTTGTTCTGGCTTTAATGTTTTTACAATTTCCAAAAGCTTGTGTGTGGTGGCAAGAGTATTGTCGTAATTTACGGACATAATTAACGGCCCGTTCATTCTGTTTTTATCGGGGATAAGAAATTTGAATTTTGTTGTGTTATCGGTTTCTTCAACCACATCAAGCAGGGTTCTAGCAATGTGTATTTTCCCGCTGACAAGAGCCATGCTGAAAGGCGATTCCGGGGTACCATTGCGAGACAGTATGAAATTTGAGATAACTGCTTCATTCTGACTGTTTAAGTCGTTAAAGAAAGACTTGGCATCAAAACCGTAGTTTTTTGCGATATTTTTTTTATCAATATCAATTTCCGTGTCTATAAGTTTTGAAAAATCTTTATAGTATTCCTCTGCAATATATCTGTCGTTAACTCTTTTGCCGTAAAATGATGGGGCGGAAACGGGTTGGTTTGTTTGCACTGCAGGCTGCGACATATATGACATATGCTGGCTTTTTTGCATTCCCCTGTTATTGGAATAGCTGCGGCTAATGAATGAAACTTTCATTATAAATAATCCTTAACACAATACTCTCTCAATAACCATTAAACAATCAAGCATGGTGTTTTTTGCTAATTTATTAAGGAATATTAAGATAAATGTTACATTTGTATTATAAATTTTGTGTTACAGGCAGATTATCAGTGCCAATTTCTTGTAACAATTCTATATAAGCCGTGTAATAAACGCCGAGAGCTGCCATGTACTCCTGCAAAAGGTCCTGATGTGATTGTTCCACCACAATCAAAGCTGTTAAAGGTGCTTTTCCTTTTTTGTAACGCTGTTTTGAAAGTTTTAATATTTCATTTGAATTGTCAATAATATCCCTGTAGTGCTCAACATTTTCCTGAGCCATGACAAATTTGTCGTAATTTGTGTGGATTACATTTTTAGTAATATTTATTATGGAGTTGTACTCCAGCTGTGCTTTATCGTACTCAAGCTTTGCGTTTTTTATCTCGGGTGTATAAAGGTAAAGCGAAGGAATTTCAAAACCTGCACCGACAAAAGCCCCGGGAGTTCCGTCGTGAGCAAACGCATATCCGCCTGAAACATATACGTCAGGGACTCTTTGTTTTGTAACAACACTTATGTTGCGTTTGGCTTTTAAAATTTTTGCCTCAGCCATTTTTATGTCATAACGGTTTTGGACAGCCGTATTTTCCAGTGTTTCGTAACTCGGCAGGTTTGCTTTGGAAATCAGCAGAGGATGTTGAAATACGGAATCATCAACGGAGTCATAAAGTGTAAGATTGTTTTCAAGGTTCAGCACCCTGTTAAAGTTATATTGGGCTGTTCTTACGTTGGCTTTTTCCCTGTTAATTTGTATAAGCTGTTTTTTTAGCTTCATTTCAGCTTGCAGCAGGTCTATTGTATAGTTGTCGTTGTTTTTGGGTTTGTGTTTTGTTATCTCGTACAAATCTTCAAGCAGGTCTTTTCTGTCCTGAGTAATTTTAAGGTTTGATTTTGCTACAAGCAGGTTGAAATATGCAACACGCACTTTAAGTTTGAGTTTGAACTCAGAGTCTTTTATTTTATTTTCGGTATATGACAATCCCGCAAGAGAAACCTTTTTGCGTGCACCTCTTTTGGTAATTTCAACCGGCAGCGTAAGGCCGAACTGGCTGGAATTTGCCTTTGCTATTCTTCCCATAAGAAAATTAGATTGAAATTGCGGGTTTTTTAAGGCATTTGCTGCTTTAATGTCGTTTTGAGATATGCCGAGGTTTTTGCGCTGCTCCTGCAGTTCTATATTTCCTGCAAGTGCCAAGTCTATGGCTTCTTGTAGCGATATTTTATATTTGTCGCTGTCAGAGTTGGCTAACTGTGCCGAATCCGCCGCATGTGCGCACAAGCAGGTACACAATATTATTAATGCTGTGAGTAAAAACCTTTTCATACAGAAGATTATTTTAAAATAAAAAAAAATCTTACGTCAATCTATTGTTACATTGTAATGCGGATGAAAAAAACGTAGGATTTTGAACTGAATTGAACAATAATTTGGTGTTGAATTACTGTTCTATTTTGCAATTGTTAAGAAATATTAATTAAGTATATATACTACACTTTAACAGAGTTTTCTTTGTTATATTTGCTTTTTAGACAAATTGAGTTGAAAATTTTTACAAAATTGTATATACTCATAAAAAAAATTATTCAAAAACTAGCAAAAAAATTTTTGTTCATGTTTTTAAGCATGAAAAGACACGATGAAAATAGTAAATAAGAAAAAATAGCCGGAGAGTAAATATGACAAACTTCGATAATAAATTGAATATAAATAACAATCTTCATACTGCTTATACACCGAATGCAAAAAAAGAAGAACCTAAACATCAGCCAAAAGTTGAAGAAACCGCACCGGAAGTTGTTAATGACGGTACACAGGCTGCTGAGTCATACGGACGTATATTGGTGCGTAAGGGAAATTTTGACAATGCACAGATGGTGCAGAGCATAAAAGATTCTATTGACTTTTTTGTTGCCAATCCCGACCTTGCCGCTGCAAGTGTAAAAGCCGGTGATGATGCATATGAATTACTTGAAGCTGCAGGAGTTAAAGATGCTTATGAAAAATCCTGCTGCGGAAGCTGCGATGCCGCTTATCTTAAATAAGATTCAATAAAAAATTTGATAATAAAAAGACCGTTTAACAAACGGTCTTTTTCTATATTTGTGTTTGGTTTAATATCAGCTTCAAGCCAACGAATATTATTCCGTGCGGCCTGTCCTGATAAGGTTGATGTATTTGTCAATTGCTCCGCCTTCTTTATCCCAGCTGAAGTCGTTTTGCATTGCGGCTTTTTGCATTTGTTTGAACTTGGCGGGATTGTTGTAATATGTATCAAGCCCTCTTTCAAGAACTTCACAGAAGGCATCATAGTTGTTGGCGTAGCCGCCGCCGTAAAGCAGTTTTCTGTCGCCGGATTCGTCATAGAAGGCTTTTGTTCTGAAACCGTCTACACCGTCTTTAATTGTATCAACAAGACCGCCCGTAGAAGTAGCCAGAGGCAGAGCACCTTTTGCCATTGCTTCAAGCTGTGTCAGGCCGCAGGGCTCAAACACCGACGGAACAAGGAACATATCCGCAGCCGTTGCAACAAGGTTTGTGTTGAGGAAGTCGTGGATAAGAATAATTCTGTGTCCGACATTCGGGAAGTATTCCGTCATGTAGTATTTAAATTCTTTAAGCTTGTCGTAAGAGCCTTTTTGCGTAATGGCGCCGCCTATGATAAATACAGGCAGTTTTTCTTCGGGTGTATTTTGGTTGTGTTGTGCAAATTTCCACATAGCTTCTTTGAATATGGAATCAAGACCTTTTTGAGGGTCAACACGTCCGGAATATGCGATTACAGGAGTATTTGTAAAGTCATCTTCTTTGATGAAGGTTTTATCCGCTTCAAATATCATATATCTTCTTGTCGGTTTTGTGTCTTCATCGTATCCGAGTTTTCTTTCTCGCTCAATTAGCTGTTTGAATACATTCATAATCGCATTTTTGTTTTTGACTTTTGCATCGAGCGAGTTTTCATCGTATGCTTTCAATTTGAATTTTGAAAAATCAATTTGTGGAGCATTGGGGTCACTCAAAGTCATATCTTTTATAGTTGAAGCAACAATTGCGTCCATATTTTTTTGTTTGGGAACAATCAGTGATTTTGAGTAACCGTTTGTGATAGGGGTAAGAGTGTGCCCCGGACCGTAGTAGCGGGCTTTTGACAGATCCATAAGTCCGTTAGCCTTAACATTTGAGTGAACAAGCTCCTGACCGTAGTTTTCAGAAACAGGAACAACTCTGTCAACTAGTGCCATACCTGTTTTCAGCGAGTTGTAATTTGTGTAGCGCATAAGAGCGTTTTGTTCTTCTTTAAACGCTTCATTCCAGCTTTTTGCGTTAGGGATAATATCAACACCGTAGGCTCCGAACAGGGTGCCAAAAATGTTGGTTCTCAGAGCATCGTTTCCGTCAGATGCTCCTTGATGCTCGCAGTTGTGAGCAATGTAGATAGTCGGTGTTTCATCAAAATATCTGCCGGTTTCTTTTGAAATTGCACCTGTGTCAGCTTCTGCGTTAGCAGTGTAGTGCATTAATGCGGCAAGCGAGCCTGCGTGCCAGTCATTCAGCAATACTGCGTTAGGGGCATCAATACCTTTGAAATCGCCTTCTTTTATGCTTTTCATCAGTTCGTAAACACCTTTTGAGAAGAATGCCATTCTGAAAACGGGGTCGCTGAATTCAGAGTTTGCATAAGGTGTGTTGTTGTTTGTTGCGTTCGGATTGCGGTCTATGATGTTGAAGAACTGGTTGAAGGTTGTGTAATGTCCGTTTGCGTCGTCGCCGTATTCCGGAATTTCTAAAAAGATATGAGGAGTCGGTTTCGGCTTGTCGGAATGAAGCTCGGTCATAAAGATTCTTACATCGATATCTTTTAGCCTTGTGTTGTGCGGAGCTCCTACGTATATCGGTACATTTATTTTTCCTTTGTATTCAACGGGAATTTGTTTGTCGCCACGTTTGCCGTAGTGATAAGTGTATTTGTTGTTATCCGCATCGTATTCAAGCTTATATTCTTTGCCGTTAACATACATTGGCGTGATTACGGACATAAGGTTATCTTTGTCCTTGTTGAACTTTTTGTTAAAGCTGTTTGGCAGGTCGGCTGCAACTTTTCCTAAGCCGCCGTCTGACTTAAATTCATCGGTTTCTGCCGTAACCATCCAGGCGTTTATTTTGTCCATTTTAGGCCACGGACGTGTGCCGTTGATTCTTGACGAGGCTTCATTTCTGATTTTGCTTTTTGCATAATCCGATAACGTCGGTGAAAATGTGTTTACGTCAAAATCTTGTCCGTAGGGTCTTACTAGAGTTTCGTTCATCGGTATGTAGGGAACAAACTGTTTGTCGTCGGTTCCGTGCTTTGTAGGTGCGTAACCGAAGGAGATAACTGATTTGTTGTTATGAGCCATCAAATCAAGAAAGTTTTCAAGAAGCTGCGGATTAGAAGCGTTCAGTTGTACTAAATTTGTTCTTTGTTGTTGTAATTTAGATTTTTGGATTTGTTTGGAGTCTAAATTAACAGGCGATATCTGATTGATTGATGCCATAGAAGTTCCCTTTATATATACTATCTCTGATATTATGCAGTTATGTATGTTGTAAAATCCCTAAAAATAAATTTTGTTATCTCTCCCGAATATGAAAGAAGGAAATTTTACAAAAATTAATACTGATTGCAGTAAATAAAAAATATTAATTGCAAAGATAATATTATCATAAACAAAAATTTTTTTTCGTTTTTTAAAAAATAATTTACAAATTTTTTAAAATGATGAGAAAGAAAAAATTTTTTTGCTTATGGCAAAAAAAAGGCGGACTGATGTATATCTGTCCGTCTTAAAATATTCAGATTTAATATTATGAGATAAAATTACAGATAAGCCGATGCATCAACTGCTGCTCTGTCTGCTTCTGCCGCTTCAAAGTAGCTGTATTGCATTTCCTCAGTAGCAAGTCCTGCGAACAAAGAACCGGGGAAAATCATAACAGAGTTTCTCAATTGCGTTAATGCCGAGTTGTAGAATCTTCTTGCTGCCGAGATATGTTCTTCTACCTCGTTGTAGGTTTGCATAGCCTGAACCATTGTTGCATCGGATTTCAATTGCGGATAGTTTTCCACTGAAACAATGAGCTTGCCCATCAAGTTGTCAAGCATACCTTCGGCCTCAAATCTTTCTTTTGAACCGGAAGGTGCTTGCATTGCTTTGGTTCTAAGCTCTGTAACTTTTGTAAAAATTTCGTTTTCATGTTCCATAAATTTTTTGGCAATTGTCAAAATGTTGGGAACAAGGTCGTGACGTTTTTTTAATTGTACGTCAATACCCGATAATGCTTCTCTTACCGAGTTTTTATTTCTTATAACACCTGCGTACAGACTGTATAACCACATCGCCGGTACAACAATCACAACCGCAATCACAATAAGTTCTATCATAAAAAGCTCCTTTTCTTATAAACTGCAATAATAAATTAGTTTCTATTAAATTAATACCCGTTTTGGGTGTAAAAATAACAATAAAAAGTAAAAAATTAATAAATATTTACAATATGCCGGATCTTTGCAATGCGTTTATATGTTGCATAGCATAAGCAAAGAATATGAAAATGGCTATAATTTCAACTATCACGCCTGCAATTGCCCATTTTTTTTGAACATAGTGCATTTCATCAACGTTTTTCCACTCGTTATTTTCCCAGACCCATTCATTGCCTTTTACGCCTGCAAATATTGATAAAACAGAGGTCAATATAATACCGATAACAGGGATTATTGCAAAAACTATCCAAGCAACGGACACCAGTGCCATGTTGTTGCAAAAGCCCCATACAGGCGTCAGCAGGCATGCGCCCCAGTTAAAACCGCTTATTGTTTTTGGAAAAGCCTGTCCTTTTACTCTGTAGCGGTTTTCTTTTTTCAGTTTTTCTTCGTCATAAAAAAATTGCAGATCGGATTGATTGTTATTTTTTGCCGGAACCGCATTTTGTATGCGGGGTCTGTATCTTTCGTCAGACATTTCTTTACCTTTATTATTTTAAAATCTTAATTTCTACAGTATAGCATTTTTGTCTTATATCAGTCCATAAGATATTTTAAAGCTTTTAAACTCTATCTAACAGCAGTGTTAAATCCTTTTGCTCAAGGCAAATTGTAGCTTCTTTTTTCAGACAGTCTTTTGCACAGAAAGCAACCCTGGTTGCCGCATACTTAAACATACTGAGGTCGTTAGCTCCATCGCCGACCGTTATTGTATCTTGAGGGGTGACGGAAAGAAGCGCCTGCAATTTTTGCAGCATTAGCCCCTTGCTGTCGGAAAACATCATATCCCCGCCGACCTGACCTGTTAACATTCCGTCTTTTACGTGCAATATATTGGAAAAATCAGCATCATAGCCAAGAATATCTTTTGCATAGGCGGTAGCATTTTTAAACCCGCCAGAAAAACAAACGACTTTGTATCCTCGCCTTTTTAACTCTGTAACTGTTTCTTTGGCGCCTTTCATATAAGGCAGGTTGCGGCAGATTTCGTCAACTTTTGCTTCTTTAATGCCTTTTAAAAGCGATACACGATATGTCAGGCTGTCAAAAAAATCGAGTTCACCCTGCATTGCCCGCTGCGTAATTTTAGCTACTTCGCTTCGCAGTCCGATGCAATCAGCAATAATTTCAATGGTTTCGCCGTCCATTAAAGTTGAGTCAAAGTCAAAAACAGCAAGTTTAGTCATTGTTCCTTCCCGTAGATCCAAAGCCGCCCTCGCCACGTTCGGTATCGGAAAGCTGTGTTACAACTTCTATTTTAGCTTTAGTAACCGGAGATATAACCATTTGGGCAATTCTATCACCGTTTAAAATTGTGAATTCTTCTTTTGACAGGTTTATAACAGGTACACAAAGTTCCCCTCTGTAATCTTCATCTATTGTTCCGACACAGTTAACAAGTGTAATGCCGTGTTTTATTGCCATACCGGAACGTGGTCTTACCTGGGCTTCATAGCCTTTAGGCAGCTCCATTTTTAACCCCGTCGGTATAAGTTTGCGTTCTAAAGGTTCAAGTGTGACAGGTTCTTTTAAAAAAGCACACAAATCCATACCTGCGGCGCCCTCTGTCTGATAAGAGGGGAGTGTCACATTTTCATCTAATTTTTGAAGTTTTAAATTTATCTTTTCCATTCAAAATATTATAGGTGATGTTTTTTTGTTTGACAAATTTGTAAATTTGTCTGTGCGGAACCTCGCTTATAGAAGTGTTACACACTCCGGAGATCAAACAATTCGGTGAATTGTTTGTGAGAGGTAGCGAGGTCGCCTAAGCTATAATTTTGCTCAAGTGACCCCGTGCACTTGTTGCCGGTGCCCATGTTGAGCAGCCAATATCGTACTTGTTTATTGCACCTAAGAACTCTAAAAAACGATTAAGTATCGTTTTTTAGAGGTATGCAAAGTCAAAAGCAAAGCTTTTGCTTGCAGTATAGTTATTTTGCCGGGGTCAGTTGACTATATGAAAAGTGGCGGGATGATTTTTATACAAAAAAGGTGTACAATATAAACAGATGCTGCACCATTAATTTGCATTACATCAAAATAATTATATAAGTGCGAGGAGCTGTAAGTTTTATATGAATAAACCCGTTTTGTCCATTGTTGCCTTTTTGATATTACAATCCGTAATATTCGGTGCTGCTTATGCGGCTTCAAATTATGCAGGCGGTATAGGTTCTTCAGTTAAAACCATTAACAAAACCGGAGTTAAAGTGGATCGTTATAATTCAAAATCCAACATATCCGTAGTTGAATATGATACTTACGGTGCGGAAACAGGGTATTATATTGAAGACGGTTTTGGCAACACAACAAAATACGATAAATACGGCAATAAGCTTTCGCAGTATGCGACAAATCAACCGGGAATAACATATATTTACGATAAGTACGGGCATACTGCAGGTTATTTTAAACCAGTATCAAATACAAAAACAATGATTTATGACAAAAGCGGTGAACCTGTAGGGTATTTTTCTTCTGACGGAAGCGGCTTTGTTAAAAAATACGATATGGACGGAACACATTTAAACACTTATAAACGCCTTTGATTTTGTTAATTAGAGTTTTACTGTTTGATAAGCACCGTTACAAACGAATTTTCTTTCATAACGGAATCTTTATAAGGTTCCGTTATTTGCTCCATTGCGTCCGTGTAATATATACCGCTGCTTTTTAACGGAGTTTTGAATTTAAGATTTTGCTTTTTATCTGATTTATTTAAAAATCTGATTATTAAATCGCCTTCGTTATTTGTTTTTATTGTACTTACAAAAATATTTTCGCTGCCTGTCTCAAACAATGTAGCAGGTGCTAAAGCTCCTTTAACGGCGGCTGTTGTTTCATAAAATTTTTCAACATCTTTTTCGCAAGCTTGAATATTCTCTTTAAACGTTATTGCAAAGCGTGCGTTTCTTTCTCCTAAAAGCTGTAAATCAGGTGTTGGCAAAGGCGGCCCTGCGGGTGTTCCTCTGCACGGGTTTTTCGGGTTTGATACGGTGCCTGTTGCCCTCAAAAGAGTCAACATTAAATGTTTTTGGAAAATCTCATACTCCTGCAGACCTTCGGTAATTATGCCGCAGCCTTGAGTGTATAAAAGTTTTTGAAAAGGCGCCGTGTTGTTTTTTAACTCAATGCCTCTGGGTGCGGGGATGTGAGCATAGATGTCATAATCAGGGTCAAGCTCTCTTTCAACATAGCCGGCAAGGTCATCCGAGAATGTTTTATTAATCTGTTTGGCAAAATTGAATTGTACCTGCAGTATATGGTCGCAGCTTTTATTTTGCCAGTTTAAATTGAACTCTAAAAAGTCGTTTTGGTTTTGCAGTATCACATCAAGGTTTAGAATATGTTTTATTGTTTTTTTACTTCTGCCCTTGGCTGTAGATTTTGCCGGAATTAAAATTTCAAATTTCAGCTGCAAAATACTTTGAATATGCCCTTTTTGTTTTATTTTGGAACCGACTAACTTCGCCTGTACCGGTCTGTCGCCGTTTAATGCACCGAAATTGTAGCTGTCGCCGATATCCGCTCTGTCAATAAAGTCTATAAAATCCACGTACGTTTTGTTGTTTGTTTTATCTTTTAAAACAACTTTTCCGTTTTCTATGTACAGACCTGTTTTGTCATTTTCTATAGAGGTGTCGGTTATTTTTAAAGAAGATTTTTTATTAATATTGTTTTGTTCAACCTTTGCAGTGCTAAACGGCGGAATATCTTTTACATCGATAAGATATTCGCTATAGGTTTGAAAATCTTCAGTGACGGGCACCTGATTGATGTCATACATTTTTAAAAGCGGAAACGCCTTAAAGCTTTTGATTTTTTGTGCGTTATATTCCTTGGGCAGTTTTTCTGCAATGATTTTTAGCGCCCCGTCATATTTAAAGTTGGAAAGATTTATAACTGAAATATCCTCACCCGTTTTGTACAAATCCCTTTTGATTGAATTAACAACTGCGTTTGCGGCTTCTTGCACCTTTAAAAATCTTGTTAAATTTTCCCTGTGCACATTATCGACACTGCAGCCGTATATGCTGTCGTGAGGGTGGTTTTTTATCAAAAGTTTGTGGATGTAATCAATCTCCTGCTGATACGATTTTGTAATACCCGTAAAAGACAAAACAGCCTGCAGGGGTTGAACGAACCTTGACAGGTTCCACTGCTGTTTTGCATTGTGCTGCTTTAAATCTATCCTGGAAGAATAGACTCCGGGAAGAATAAAGTTTCTTTTTGTATCACGAAACTCGCAGGCAAGCTGCTTTTTAAAATTGCCATCTGCCTGTTTTAAATATTCAAAAGGCGTGGATAAAATTATTTCATAATCCTCAAGCAGCTCATTCGCCTGCTTTATTTGCTCCTTTATTTTGTCGGGTGTGCCTAAGTGGTCTGCGCCGAGCGGAAGAAGTATTATGCCGGACGAATATTTTGCGATTTTATCCAGTGTGTTTTTCAGCATTTTTACCTTGTCAGCCATACTGACGGGCAGGCTGAAATAATCATGAAAATATCCCTGAATCAGATATACGGATTTTAAATTTTTGTATAAAAATTCCGATTCCAGCTCACCGAGTCCACGCCAGAAGATTGCGTAAGGAATATTAAAATATTTGATAATCTGAGGAATATAACAGCTGTGTCCGAAGGTATCGGCATGGTAGGCAATGTAATCTTCACAGCCGAAACGTTTTGAATATTCAAACCCCATCTGTAAATTCTTTATTAAGGATTCACTGTCGACAAGAAAGCTGTCTGTCGAACAGTAGTATGGACCTATAAAAAGTCTTTTTTGTTTGATTAAATCTTTAACAAGTTCTGTATTTTGCGGCTTTATTTCAAGATAATCTTCAAGCGCAGCTGTCTGCCCGTCAAAATAAAAGGTATCAAGTTCTTTATTTTGAAGTTTTTTGAGTACGTCGTCAAAAACTTCAAGCAAACGCACTCTGAACTCCTCGTATTCTCTGTACCACTCACGATCCCAGTGTGTGTGGATATATGCATAGACTTTTTTCTTCATGATTAGAATGTTAATACATTACGCTTATTTTGCCAAAAAATTAAACTAAGTTAACTTTGTTTAATCTAGTGTCGTCTTTTTTGCTTCGAGCTTTCGAAGCTCAAAAAGACTTACCTTTGCCTTCTTTTTCCAAAATCTTTGATTTTGTGAAAAATGGCTTCACTATGTGAACAAGGCGTTACTCGCCTACACTTAACTTCGTTAAGTTTCGGTGACAGGCTCACAAGTATCGCTTACGCTCTACTGTTCGCTTTGTCAAAAAATTCGTTCACGTCACTTTGTTCCTTATCACGAATTTTTCTCGAACAGTTTTACATAAATGTAATTTAAACTATAATGTCATTATGATTAAAAAGCTTGTTACAATAGCTGTTCTGGCTGTAATGTTATTCGTAATTTTGTATTTTTCTTATACAAAACCCGACACGCATAAGGTTTTAAAAATAATAAATGCAGCGGAATTTTATGTGGATTTTAACGACAACGAAGTTGCGGATGAAGAGGAGTTTGTAAAATTAATACAATTTGAACTTGAACCTTCTTCTCTTAATACCGTAGACACGATAAAGCTCAATTATACGGGTAAACAGTTTGCAAAAGAACAGTTGTTAAACAAGCCCGTTAAAATTGTTCGTTCAAATGTTATAAGCGTTATTTTGCCTGACGGAAAAGAATACAATAAATTGCTTGAGCAAAACGGCTATGTACTGACAAAAGAAAATAAAGATAAGGTACAAAAAAATATTGAATACGCAAGCACACTTAATCTTGTAACCTACAACACAAAAACCAATAAATATCACAGATTGGATTGCAAATTTGCACTGTCATCCCCGAATATTGAAGTTATTCCGGCTTCACAGCTGCCAAAACAAGCCAAGCCCTGCAAAAACTGTCATCTCAATGTTGCAAAAAAAGATGCCGGAACAGGGGATAAAACGAGCGGGCAGAAAAAATATCCACGGTATAATTACGAAAAATATTCTCCCGTATATAAGGACAATTTCATCGAATTTTATACAACTGATTTTATAAAATATTACTACCCGTCAAACAAATGTTTTACGACGGTTTGTAAGTCACTGTTAAATGAAATAAACAACGCTAAAACAACAATTGATTTTGCAATTTACGGCATAGACGGCCAGCCTGAAATAAACAAGGCACTCATAAATGCACAAAAAAGAGGCGTAAAAATACGCTGGGTTTATGATACAAACAAAAACGGCTCTACAATATACAAAGAAAGCCTTGCTCTTGCAAAACATCTGCAAAATAACAGGCGTGATATAGATTACGACGCTCAAATATTAAAAAGGGGAAATGTAAAAGATGCCAATATAAAAGATTCAATTATGCATAACAAGTTTTTTATCTTTGACAATCAAAAGGTCTGGACAGGCTCCGCTAATATTTCGCATACGGATTTGTCGGGTTTTAATGCAAATTCCGCAGTTTTGATAAATTCTTCAAAAATTGCACAAATATATAAAGCGGAATTTGAGCAGATGTATGCGGGAAAGTTCCATATTTACAAAAACAAAACCGCAGATAACGTAAATATTTTGGGAAATTCCAAAATTTCCGTTTACTTTTCTCCGCAGGACAAAATCATAACCAATCGCATAATACATATGCTCGATGCAGCAAAGACATATATCTATATTCCTGTTTTTGTTGTTACTCACAAAGATTTTAACAATGCATTGATAAGAGCCAAAAACAGAGGTGTTGACATAAGACTTATTGTTGACGCAACTTCTGCCGGACAAAAATATTCCTCGGTTAAGTTTTTAAGAGAAAATAAAATTCCTGTAAAAGCAGAAAACAGAGCAGGCAAAATGCATATGAAATCAATAATAATTGACGATAAATATACGATTATCGGCTCTATGAACTTTACAAAAAGCGGTGAAAAATATAATGATGAAAATGTATTGATAATAGAAAATCCAAAAATTGCAACTGCTTTTAAAAAAGAATTTTTACGTTTCTGGCGGGAAATTCCGGACAAATGGCTTTATAAAAATCCCGGAGCTGAATCTTTTAATTCGATAAATTCCTGCTATGACGGAGTAGATAACGACTTTGACGAAAAGGTTGATACGGCGGATGATTCCTGCGGTTTTCAATTGAAAAAAACTGCAATTGCAAAATGAATTAACTAATGTTAAAGATTAGTCTTAAACAGGATTTATTGTAAAATATAAGTATGCTGAAAAAATTTATATTAATAATTTTTATATTCATAATCAATTTATTTAATTGGGCAGGAGCAGCAGAGGTTTACAAAATCAATTCCGTGCATTTTGACAACTCTGACAACATAATCTTTCTTGCTTCACAATCTAAAGTTCAGTATATAAATGTAAAGTCTATGAAGCTTGCTGCCCCGAACAGACTATTGTTTGATATTGACAATTCAGTGCTCACACGTCCGAACTCCAGCTGGACTTTTAAAAACAGTGATATTCAACAGGTAAAAGTTTCCCAATTTACGACTAATCCGAATGTTGTTAGAGTAGTTATCACCTATAACAAAGATTTTAAAGCGGATAAGGTGAGAATACACAAAGTTGATAACAACCTTGTTATCTCTTATAACAAAAACGTATTTCCGCAGAGTGATTTAAGAAATGTTTATAACGACGAAAAATCTGCTAATAACTATTATGAGTACACTACGTTTAGCGAAGATGAAAAGCCTGCTGCAGCAGCGGATAAAACACAAACTGCGGGTGAGGTCGTTGCGGTACAAAAGGCGTTTAACTCAAAAGGCGAGCTTGTAAAACCTGATGCCTCAAAGATTGCAATAAACTCAGCGCCTGTTTCAAAGTTAAAATCGGTTTTTTACGTTAACAAAATAGATATTAAAAGAGGCAATGCCCTGATAAGAGGCACAGGCTCAATCGGTATAGAAAAACCGTTTGTTGTAAAAGAACCGGACAGGCTTGTTTTTGATTTGCCAAACACTTATGTTGCACAGGAGATAAGAAATAAAGAGTATGTGTTATCAGAAAAAGAAACAATAAAAATAGGTCAATTTGAACCTACAAAAGCACGAATAGTAGTTACAACTACAGAACCGGATAAGTACAGACCTATATATTCTTACGACTCGCAGAGTATTTTTCTTGCGCATGATTCAAGAATTTTGGGATTAACTTTTTATGATAAAACCTCAGCAATATATTCATACAGCGCAAAAAAGAACAATGACACAACTGACACATTAACTTTTACCTTTACGCAGCCGATTGTGCATTCCATTAAAAAATTAAACAACGTTCTGGAAATAAATTTGTATAACTGCTCGGGATTTAATCACGAAGCATATAAAAAGAATCTTAGTTCAGAGGTTTTTGCAAAACTAAGAACCGAAGCTCTGCCGACTTACGGCATAAAATTGATTATTCCGATAAAAAATACTACCGTAGTGGACTACAAACAGAGCTTTGACAATAAACAGCTAAGTTTGAAGCTTACAACACCAAAAGACAGTGAAATCAACAAAACCGGACCTTTGTTTATCAAACGCAATCCTAACGTAAGAACGATTGTTATTGACCCGGGTCACGGCGGCAGCGATGTCGGCGCAACAAGAGAGGGTGTATATGAAAAAGATATTACCCTTGATATTTCCAAACGTCTGGCTAAAATCCTTGATAAAAAAGGCTATAATGTCTTAATGATAAGAGATAAAGACGAAACTGTGTCCTTGCAGGACAGAGTAAAATATACTGAAGAAAATCATGGCGACCTTTTTGTCAGCATACACGTAAACTCCAGTGTTACACCCGAGGGCGTCGGGCTTGAAACCCACTATTTTACTGACCAGTCCTACGAGTTTGCTCAAATTGTTCACAAAGAGTTTGCTAACGCAATAAAATCAAAAGACAGAGGATTGTTTAAGTCCAGATTTTATGTTATAAAAAATACTACCTGTCCGTCCATACTGGTGGAAACAGGCTTTATTTCAAATCCTGAGGAACGTAAAGAGCTGATGACCTCGGAAAGAAAACAAAAAACAGCAGAAGCCATAGCTAAAGGAATACAAAAATATTTGGGCAAAGAGTGATGGAAACATTTGATAACACGGGTGAAACTAAAAACTCAGCAGCAATCGGTGTGATGGATTCGGGCGTAGGCGGTTTAACTGTTTTAAAACAGCTTTTGTCTGTTTGTCCTAACGAAAATTACATATACTTCGGTGATACAAAAAATCTTCCCTATGGTGAAAAATCAAAAGAACAGCTGATAGAAATTGTAAAAGAAATCTTTGAGTTCTTTGAACAAAAAAAAGTTAAAGCAGTAGTACTTGCTTGCAATACAACTTCAGCTACCGCTTACGAAGAACTTAAAGACAAATATTCTTTCAAAATTTATCCTCTTATCCAGAGTGTTGCAAAATATATGTCAGAGGATAAAGGACTTTTAAAACTCGGGGTAATGGCTACGGAAGCAACAGTAAAAACAAAAACTTATACAAAAGAATTTAAAAAATATAATCCGGATATCGAGGTAATAGAGCAGGCTTGTCCTCTTTGGGTTCCGATTGTGGAAAAACAATTAACAAATTATGACGAAAAACAGGCAATATTCGGCTATTTGAAAAACGTTCTGGAGTTTAACCCTCAAAAAATTATTCTCGGATGTACGCATTACCCTTATCTTATGGATAAAATAGCAAAATATGCGCCTCGTGAATTGTTTATAAACCCTGCTCAAATTTTTGCACGTTATATTATAGAGGATTTAAAACAAAATAATATGCTTAACGAAACGCAACAAGGCAGCGTGCATTATTATTCAAGTTCAAACCCCGCAGGCTTCAGGCAGAATGCAAAAATGTTTTTGGAAATTGACGAAACTCCTCAGCTTGCGGAAATATAATGTAAGCAGTCAGCCTCTGTTAATGAATTTGTGCCGGTGTTAAGCAGGTCAATTTTTTGTCCGCATAAATTTTTTCTTTTATTGCGGCAAAACCGTCCGTGTTTATTGCCAGATCTTTCGGGTGTTCAAGTATCAAAATCCCGTCCGGTTTTAAAAGATTATTGTTTTTTATAAGTTCCAAAACCCCGTCATACAGCCCGCTTTGATAAGGCGGGTCAACATAGATAACATCAAAGGCGCTATCAAGTTTGCCGAGTATTTTTACCGTGTCGCCGAGATAAAAGTTCCCATTAACACCGAGTTGCTGCGCATTGCTTTTAAGCTGATAAAAAGTTTTTTTATCTTTTTCAAGGAAAGTGACTGACTCAAACCCCCGGGAAGCCGCTTCAAACCCCATAATCCCCGACCCCGCAAACGCATCAAGAAAGGTTTTGCCCTCAAAATCAATAAGAGAATACAGCGTGCTGAAAATGCTCTCTCGCACTTGAGAAAGCGTGGGGCGGACATTGCCGCCTTTGGGTGAAGTTATTTTTCTCGATTTTAAATAACCGCCTGTTATTTGCATAATTATTTAGATGCACTTCTCAGTGCATAAATTTCTTCTGTTTCTTTTTTATTCAACTCTTTTGCTCCGCCCAGCAGCATCGAGTTGAGGCATATTTGTGCGTATGTTTCTGCAGTTTCCATAAGGTAGTAGGCGTTTTTAATATCTTTTGCGCCGATTACAATACCGTGGTTAGCCAGCAAAACCGCATCATGTTTTGCAAAAAACTTTGCCGTGTTTTCAACAAGCTTTTCCGACCCCGGCAAAGCGTAATCAGCAACGGGAATCTCTCCGAAATAAAAGACGTTTTCCGATATTATGGGTTTTGAAAGCGGAATCCTGCAAACAGCAAAAGCTGATGAATACGGCGCATGGCAATGTATGATTGCGTTTATGTCGGGGCGGATTGCGTAAATCGCATTGTGCAGATTTTTTTCCGAAGATGGCTTAATTGTGCCTTCAATTATATTGGCGTCTTTATCAATAAGCACAATATCCTCTTCGCTTAAATCCTCAAGACAAGTGCCCGAACCTGTTATTAAAACATTTTCCCCCATTCTCACGCTTATATTGCCGGAGGTTGCCGGAGACATGTTTTTTTCTCCAAGCTTTTTTCCGTATTTGATAATAAGATTTTTTGCCTGTGAAATTTCGTTTAAAGTCATGAGTTTATTTTAGCAAATTTTTTATTAAAATGGTATAATAAATTAGGAAAAAAGAGAAAGAGGCAGGTCATTTGTTAGATTTGGTGAACTTTGAGCAGGTGGATGAATGGCTCAAAGAGTATTTAAAACTGAAAGATCCCGATAAAAAGGTCAAACTTCAAAATTTGATAACAATGGCTTGCATGCCGCTTGTAAAAAGGGTGGCAAGGACTCTTGCAAGAAGAAGCACAGACCCTGTTGAGGATATAATTCAAATAGGCAGTCTCGGTTTGATTAAAGCCGTACGTTCTTTTGACCCTGCGGTAAGCAAAAATTTCAAATCCTATGCGACCTACCTTATTACAGGAGAGATAAGACATTATCTCCGTGATAAAGCCGTGATGATAAAAGCTCCACGTGCTATACAGGAGTTGTGTTACCGTGTTAATAAAATCACTGCGGAGATACTTGACGCAGTCGGGGAAAAACCTACGGACAACGAAATTGCGGAAAAAATGGAAATGCCTGTTGCTGAATTAAAACACGCCATTGATGCCGACAGAAGACGTACCATTATCTCTTTAGACCAGCTTAATTTGCAGTGTGAGGATGATTTTACAAACTGGGGCGATAAAATTGCCGACATAAGCTACGAGGAGATGCAAAGCCTTAAAGAGGACAGACTTATGCTGGTCGATTGCCTCAAATATATTGATCCCGAGTTAAAACAAATTGTTGATATGACTTATTTTCAGGACCTCAGCCAGAAGGAAATTTCAAGACAGCTCGGTATGTCGCAGATGCAGGTTTCAAGAAAGTTAAAAAGAGCGCTAAGTAAACTCTATGATCTAGTTCAGGAGCGCCAGAGCGCATAATTTTACAGAGGTTTTGCTATGGAGTGGTTTTGGGTTTTATATGCATTAATTATCGGCTTATGTGTAGGAAGCTTTTTAAATGTTGTTGTTCTACGTGGCTTGAGCGGTGAGTCCATAGTCCTTCCGCCTTCGCATTGTACAAGCTGCAACCACAAACTCGCTTGGTACGATAATATTCCGCTGTTTTCGTATTTGTTTTTAAGGGGCAAATGTCGTTATTGCGGCGAAAAAATCAGCCCTCAATATCCTATAGTGGAGCTTTTTACCGGCATAATCTTTGCGGCGATTTATTATAAGTATTCTTTTGCAACCATAAATTTAAACCTTTTCTTTTTACTGGCTGCTGCTTCTTTGTGCATTGTAATGACCGTAACAGATATAAAAGAAAAAGTAATACTCGATGTCCATGCTTACATTTTAATGGTGTTCGGGCTTGTTTACAATATGTTTAACATAGCCGGTGCTAACGGAACAAAGATAATGTTCTTTCTCTTCGGGCATAAAATAGTAATCCATCAGGCATTTATATATTCAATACTGGGGCTTTTGGGCGGTTTTGCTGTTATGGCCGGTATTTCTGCAATTGCAAAATTGATAACAAAACGTGATTGCTTTGGCGAAGGCGATGCTTACATACTAGGTGCATTGGGTGCGTTTTGGGGTATATCAAATGCGATTGTAATATTTATATTAAGCATATTTGTCTGGGGCGGTTTGTCAATTCCCGTTTTTATGTATAAATGGTTTAAAAATAAAGAGTATAAGCTGTTTTGGGGAATGCTGCTGTTTATTACGCTGATTATTTTGTTCCTGATCGGAGAGATTCTGGATATATTTGATTCAATAATGTTTCAGTGGTTTGTGCTGTTGCTTTTGGCAAGCATAGGTTTTTACTGCTGCAGGCATCTGCTGGCTTCCGTTAAAAAGGGCGAAGGCTTGACGGTTATTCCCTACGGACCGGCTTTAATCTTCGGCGCTTTTGTTGTGATGTTTGTGCTTTGATTTTGGGATTGTATTCCGTGTCATTGTGAGCGAACGATAGTGAGCGTGGCAATCCGGTCGGAATTTATTTGGTAAAACCAAAATCTTTGTCCATTGCACGGATTGCTTTGGTCGTGTCACTCCTGTATATGATACATAATTCGATGACAAAAATATTTTTTTCTTATGTTCATTTTCTTTCTTTTTGGCGATTAAAAGAAAGAAAATGAACCAAAAGAAAGAAAAGAACGCTGTATTAAAAGAGATTTTAAAACTCAGAAACGAAAATTTCCGTCCACTCATAAAATGATAAATTCGGTACGGTAAATTTTCATTCCTTCGTCTAAAAATCTCTAATCGTGTTCCTTCAGGGCACAGCCCTGAAACCCGACCGCTAAAGCGGTGCAGTTTAGGAAATTAATCAAAAAATTAATAAAGGATATAAAGTATGAAAAAGTATATACGTTAAAAAAACAATAAAATTAACTGTCATCCTGAGGCTTTTTCTGTGCGTCATCCTGAACTGGTTTCAGGATCTGAACCACTTGCGCAATCTGCAAACAAACCTTCGCAGTCAGATAACCCTTCTGGAATTGTTCAAAGCAGCCACCCTCAAGACATACAGATGCTGAACCAAGTTCAGCATGACTAAGTATTATGTAAAATATACAAGAATGACAACAAATGTCTTTCACTCTCTTGCGATGACATTGTTACAGTCGTTGCAAGGCAGCGTAAGTTGCAGGTTATTTCTAGTGCTACAAATTACTTTTGTCTGACTGCTTTATGGTATATAATGTTAGAGAACAGCTATAAGGCGGATAACCTTGAATAAATTTATACAAAAAATCATAAATTACATACTGCAGCGCAGACGTGACAGGCTTGTTAAAACCATGGACAGGCTTAAGCCTCGTACTTATACCAATTCAACGACAAAAACGCATATAAATTCTTCGGAAACATTGACAATAACGTCTGAGACTCAAAAGCAGATAGAAAATCTTTATGCCGAAATTATAAATATCGTAAAAAACTGTGAGGTTAACCCGCAAAAGCTTCTTGATTTTGTAAAAGACCATGGCACGCCCGTTTATCAAATCAGCAATGCTGAGAAAATACTAAAAAAAATAAAAGAGGAAGAAGGCTTTATTACACCGCTTAGCGGGTTTCGGGCATTTTATCTGAACTTTTGGACTGGGCTTCTTGCGCAAAAGAAAATGAAATTTTCTTTTAAGTCAGAGGGAATGTTTGTTTTAAGCAATAAGGAATTGAATATATATTTTATACTGCACCAATTTTATTTGTGGTACGGGTACAAAAAGGGATTGCCGGGATATGACGAAAACTCCCGCAGACTGCTGAAAAAACATATTGATGCAATGTCTGATTCCGATGTAAATTCAATGTCCGTGGCTGATGTTATAGGACTTAAAGAAGCCATTGCCCGTGACAGAGAGGCGGCGGAGTTTGTAATTACTCTGGCAAAAGAAAGTACCGGCGCTAAAAAAGCACTTGAAAAAATGCAGCAAGACGGCGGGGCGAGTATTTAGTTCCTGTCTTTATAAGCTGCTAATATTGTGACATCAGCGGGAAATATGTCTGAGAGGGACCTCGCTTGTACCCAAGGGCATCCTGCGGATTTGCGGACGGATGGAGTGAACAAAGTGAACGAA
>CALVAN010000024.1 GCA_944325555.1 Candidatus Gastranaerophilales bacterium
AACGCTAATCAAAAAACACTGTAAATTTTTAGAATAAATTTTGCATCCACTCCACTGCGTTACGGTCTGTCAAAATTTACCCTAAAAACTAACAGTGTTTAGTCATATTCCGGCGGCAAAGCCGCTGTCTTAGATTTGACTCGCTAACACTGCTTCCGCAGTATCTAATAAAGCAACTCCATAGATTAATATAAAAATACAATATTATTTTTAGATTTACATAATAAATATTATCAATACCACAGCAGGAAAATTAACGCTCTCCTGCTGTGGTTAGTTAATATTAAACAATCTGCGCATCGGTAAGCGTAAACTGCTCTAGAGAGTTCATTTTTGTTTGAATTACCATAAAAATCATTTCCCCGTCAGAAGTATTTTCCATTGTGCGTACACCGTCAGGAGCTACCCTCAAAACAGAACCCTCTTGAATATCCATTTTTTCACCGTCGATTTCAAACACGCCCTTGCCTTTTAAGATTATATAAACTTCTTCATTTTGCTTGTGAGTGTGTTTAAAAGGAACCTTATAACCGACGGGAGCATAATTTATTGATATCTCGCAGCCTGTCAGATTAAGCAAATCATGCAAAAACAGTTTGCCCTCATTTTTCATATTCAGTTCTTTGTTTTCCATAATATATTTGCCAAAATCCGTAAACCCGCCAAGGTCAACTTTTTTAAAGTTTTTACCCTCTGCCGTATTTTGCGGTTGTTTTGATTCCTTTGCAATTTCAAATTGTGTGTTCATTGTTCTCTCCTTTCGTTAAAATAATTAGATATCTAACTATTTAGGTAAAAAATTTTACTCTATATTTGCTCTTGTTTTTTGTAAAAGTTCAACAAGATTTTTAGTTTCATCATCAGAAAACCCTTTAAATAACTTGTTATTCAACTCATCGGAAATTTTTTCAAAAATCCCTTTATAAGACTGCCCCAATGGAGTAAGTCTTATATATGTAACTCTGTTATCCTGTGGGGATTTTTCTTTTTCTATAAGTTTTAATGCAATTAATTTATCAACAAGAACCGTCAAAGTCGCCTTTGTCCTGTGGATTTTTTGCGCCAGTTCTTTCATCGTACATTTTTCACAAGTATAAAGCACCATCAAAATATCACCATGCGAAGGCACAACCCCTTTAAGACCATTTGTCTCTAGTTCCTGTATGATAAACTTATTAGCGGCTTCTCGTATTCTTGAAATTAAATATAATGCATTATTTTTTTTCATAATTTTATTATAGTTCGATATCTAACTATTGTCAACGGTAATTATTTATTTTATATAATTATTTTTATATTTAAAAGTGAAAGGTGATTAATATGTTAAAAAGATTTTCTGTACTATTAGCTTTTTTGTTATGTTGCAATACAGTATATGCTTATGATTTTAGCGATAAATTTTCCAATAGTATAAAAATACAGGATCAAATAAGCTATTGCCCTCAGCAAAATGTATGGTCCAGAGAATTAAAAAACAACTGTTATACTTTCAAAAGATATGTAACCTCCGGTACAGGCAGTTTTTCGGAATATGAATACAATCATACCAAGATCCCTGCCAATTCGACTTTTGAATTTTTATATGACGGCAAGCTTATCGGCTACAACCACCATACTTTAAAATTTTTCGATATGACTTATGACGGTCAAAAATTCCAAGGCAAAGAACTTTCAACAGATGATTTAAAAGAATTTTTCCCTGACGTTGAATTTGTAAAAATTTCTGAATTTAAAAACAATGAAATCACATTATACAAGCCTTTATTTTCTAAAAAGAATTATCTTCTTGTAAACGATACAGACCTTGATTTTTACAAATACTTTTTTGAAAACTACAAAAATGAAAAAACTCTCTTTAGAGCATTGTTTTCCACAATACGTCCGAGAACCTTCATATATTCTCACTTTGGCAGCAGAGGCAAATTATACCCTGCATTGTTTATACATATAAAAACAAGCTCGCTGTTTTAATTTAAATCTAAAACTCTAAAACCAACCCGCTGCCTGTTTCTTGCAGGTTATTTATGCTGTCAAAATATTGTGCATATATTTGTAAAAAATTATAACTGTGTCCCTCAATTCTTAGCAATATAAAGAGAAAAAAATTTTTTATAACAGTATACAGGGCAGGTGAAAGGTTTTTGGTATGATTTCGTTTAACACTAATGTCTCAAATGTAGTAAAACAACAAAATAACGGTCGAGTAAAAACTCAAACGCAAAACACGCAGTCATTTAAAAATAAAATTAATAATCCTGACGAAACTACGGGTAACGGCAAAACAATAAAAAATGCACTCCTTGCAGCAGGCTTGCTGACAAGTGCAATACTTTGCTTTAAAAATAAAAACCTGCTCAAACAACAATTCAACAAAGCATTAAATAACATAAAAAGGCTTTTTAATAAAAAAACACAAACGATAAAACCGCAACCAGTAAAACCACAACAAATAATACTACCTTGTATTGGTCCTAATGAAAAAAGTTTAATCAAAGCAAAATTGAAACCGTATCTTAACTCTTTAAAAGATGGCGAAAATATTGACCCGGCAAAATTAGATGAACTTTTAACAGAACTTGTTGGCCGCAACAACGTAAGAGAACAATACTTTTTCCCGAATCCGTTAACAGGCGTAACCAAAGGCAGAAAAAAGACATATAAACTCGGCAGCAGAATTATTACACTCGAAACCCATAACGGACGACACGGAGTGGTTACACGTGTTTATGACAACAAAAACAGTGGTATTTGGGTACAAAAACCGGACAGAAGCTATATGTTAAAAGACGGTTCATTTATAGAAGATGCTTACTATTCGGGCAATGCTCATTTACCCTCGGGTTCACTTGGTGAAACCTGGATAGATATGGCGGCATAATATATGTTAAACTTAATGTTTTTGCATAACCCTGCATTACAAAATACCATTCTTAAAAATAAGAATAGAGTATCTAATCTGAAAATAATTCCCCAAAATTTGCAATATAATCCCGCTGCAGTCAAAGATTCTTTTGAATTTATTGCAAAAGGTGCACAAGGCAGCGTACACAGGATTTTAAACACAAACTATGTAATAAAAACAAAAAACGGAGCTGATTTAAAGCAAATATTCTCGACTCCGATTAATTTCAATATCAGCGATGCAGACAGAATAAACCACATCAAAGCCAAAATCGGAAATGATATTGAAATAATGTACTTTGTTCCCGGAGAACAAATTAAAAACCAATTCAGCCAAAATGAATTTAAACACGAAAAAATAACAGATTACTTAAAATACATATACAATGCCTCTTTAAAAAACATGCGCCACGACATTGGCGGAAAAAATACACTGTATGATAAAACAACGGGCAGCTTAACCCCGATTGATTTTTACCCCAACAAACCCGGATACAAACACTTTATAATCAATGACGCATTTATTCAGCTATATGGCAGCACAAAAAATGCAAAAGAAGCCGAATCACTCTTGAGTAAAATTACTCTTAGCTTTCTGGAACTTTTAAAAACAGACTCAATCAACAAAAAAGGATTACGCAGTATTGATACAGGACTAAAAACCGCTAAAGACATCATACAAACAAATCCTCAATATAAAGAAGCCCAAACATTTGTCTATGGATTAGAAAAAAAGCTCAAAGATATAATCCAACAAAAAAATATGCTCGGAATCTTTCCTGACGCACAAAAGACTCTTCTCACGCAAATTGAAAATTTGGAAACAGAATTAAAAGCCAAAATAATTTAAAACAATGAGTTAAAACGGTCGCAAATATATTGTGCGCCATAATCTCTGTCTATCAATACAGATTTATAAAGAAAATCTCTGGGCGCCCATCTATCTATGGTATCCGTTTTATAAAAAACACACGCAACCGGCACACCGAGTGCACAGGCAAGATGCATTGTACCGGTATCAACACTTATCAAACCCTTACACATTTTTAAAACACGTGCAAGCTGATTGATTGTGGTAACATTAGTCAAATCAACAAAATTTACACACCCAAGCTTTTTCACATTATCGGCAAATATTCTTGCCTCTTTGCCCGCACCAACATAAAATACCGTTTTGCCCTCGTTTGTTAATCTTTCGATAATTTGGGCTCCGGTTTCGGGCGGCATATCCTTTTCTTTATTTTTGCTGGTTGCACAAAGAGCGACTATTTCTTTATTTGCATAAATATGTGCCAGCTTATCAACAAAAATATCAGATGTATTTTCAGGATTATATTTTATAGGCAAAACCTCGGCCTTTTTACCCGTCAGGGATTTTATAAAACAAGCATTGATATCCTGCATGTTTTTGCAATCTTCAAAATCAAAAAAATTATCCGTTAACAAATATTTTGTAATTTTTTTAGAACCGGAAATTCTGTTTTTACAGCCTAAAAAGTAAGAAAGTAATATTCCTCTGTCGTTACCATAGATTATAAAAGCAGTATCTATTTTATTTCGGTACGGACAACTTAAAGCAAATTTTATTAATCCTAAAAAACCGCTGTGTTTTCCACGTTTATCCATACAAATAACATCGTCAACACAATCCTGATATTTAGCGGCTTCTTTAAAAGTTTTGTTTACACAAAAAACAATCTTTGAATCAGGGTAATTCTTTTTAATATTTCGGCACAGTGCATTTGTCAAAAGCACATCACCCAAAAAAGAAAGATTAATTACCAAAAAAGTTTTTTTATCCGTATTATTTGTATTTATCATAAAATTGCTAAAATTTTCACAATCCAAACCGCATATTACAGTAGAATAAAATGCTCAAGCAACAATTGTCAAGCTTACAGATGCGTTATAAGTGTGCCGAGAAAAGGCGTAAGTCTACCCGTAAAATCCAATTTTAATCTTTTTTCGGGCAAATTTATTATCTAAAAAAACATCCACAATGTTACAATTGTAATTTTTTCGACTTTTTCAATTTTAAACAGCAATATTCCTTGTAGGCGCTTCCCCACTGTACCATAGGTTCTATTACCGCTCCCAGAGAATATCCTATATCAGTCAAAGTATATTCCACACGAGGAGGAACCTCCGGAAAAACTTTTCTCTCAACCAGCCCATCGTCTTCCATCTCTCGCAAATTTGCAGCCAAAGATTTTTGCGAGGCTCCTGTCGCCTTTTTTAACTCTCCGAATCTCTTAGTCCCTGAGATCAAATCTCTTATAATAAATACCTTCCATTTGTTGCCAATCAATTCCCAAACTGTTTCAACAGGACATGCCGGCATGTCTTTTATATCCTTCATAATTGCTATCCGCTCCAATAGTTTCAGTATTATACTTACTGGCTAAACTATACAAAAGTATAACACAAACTATTTTGTAGTTTTTTTATACCTGTATAGAGTAAAACCGACAGGAGCTTCCGTTTCATACACAGGAACATAATCAGACTTTATAAAATCACATACATTCCTTGTATAAGAGCAGAAAGCCCCGTTTTTATATACGGAATACAAAAGTTCGTTTAACAAAAAATAATCAGGGGGATTCTTTTTAAAATCCTCTAATATTTTTTCTTTACCAAAAATCTGAACATTCACGGGAATAAGGTAATAATATTTATTATCTGTATCACGCTGCGCAAGAAAATTAATTATCGCACCTTCAGGAATGGTAACAATCTTGGCATCCTTTGCCGTTTTATTGCGAATAAACTCAATTAATTCATTCTGATTTCCATAAAGATTACGCATATAAACCATTCCTCTTGGTTGTTTTACAAGCGTAAAGTTTCCTTCCCCGATTCTGTATAACGTCATAATCAAAAACGCCATCATAACGGCAACGCAAAGATTTTTTATGACAGCTGCAAACACATCTTTGTCAACAAATTTAAACGCTTTTGGTACATAATAAACAAAAAATATAACAAAAGGCAAAAACAAAGCTGCCAGATTAAATGTTCCGTAACACGTAATGTATATTGTAAAAAATCCTTTTATCGAAACAAGTATTGCTGCAATTGTCAAAAACCAAAACATTTTGTCTTTGATATCAAGTTTTGCAAAATCAAACTTATTTTTATATAAAACATAGAAACAATATAAAGTGATAATAAAGAAAATCGGCAATACAACCAAACCGACCCAGCTGAATATACCTGCATATATATCATACATTGGAGCGTATTTTTTTATAATAAGCGCTAAAGAAGCTATTATTATAAATATATTTGAAAATACAAGCAACAATTTGTTGTCGGAATGTTTTTTGCATAAAAAATTTATACCGTACAAAACCAAAGCATAAGGTATTACGGTTTTTAACATTGCCAGCAAAAATTTAATATCCAACAAGACCAAACGAAGGTTAAAATACAAACCGTAATTGTAATAAAAATAGTTTGTCGCAGGAGCTTTAATCAACTTTTGTATTAAAACAAATGCCTCGGTCAAATCTTTTATACTTACACCCTGTATAAACAATACTCCAAAGGAGATTACCGGCATAAGAATAAAAGCACCAATGCTATATAAGTACTGTTTCCAATCTTTTTTGGCAAAAAACGGCAAACAAGCAAATAAAAAAGCAAAATACGGAACATACTCTATTTTATTAGCAAATGCAAATCCTGCCAAGAAAAACGCCAGCGTTAAATACAGATTCTTTTTATCCCTTATATAAAACAACAAAGATAACAATGAAAGCAAAAATCCCGACAATGCATATACCGCACTGTATGAATAAACAAAGATAAAATTAAAAAAGTTTTTTGAATACACACACACAAACAGCGTCAAACCGGATATACATAACGCCGTTTTTTTATCCACAAAGAATTTACCGATAAAAAATGTACTTGCAAGTATAATTAATGAATTTAAAAACCCCATAAAATATAAAGTAGAGAGCTTTACGCCCAAGATTGCATATGCTATGGCATTTATCTGATAACCCAAAGGTCCGTAAACATTAAAAATATCTTTATACAATACTTGACCCTTTAGCATCTGCCAAGGGATATAAGCTTCTCTGCCAACATCTATCAGATATAAATCGAATTTTGCATAAAGTAAAATATATAAAATCAACGAAACTATAAAAATTATACCTAATTCACTTAAGCAAAATTTATTTGCAAATTCTTTAAATTTTTCCATAAAAATTGTAATCTCCGTTAATTTTGATTATACTATGAACAACAACTAAGGGGATTAAAAAAATGATTAACAATAAAAAAGTAGCAGTTATCATGCCTGCATACAATGCGGAAAAAACTCTTGAACAAACATACAATGAATTGTACAGAGATATAGTAGATGAGATTATACTTGTTGATGACAACTCATCGGATAAAACCAAAGAAGTTGCAAAAAAACTGGGAATAACAACTATTGTTCACGACAAAAACAAAGGCTACGGCGGCAACCAAAAAACCTGCTATACAGCGGCACTAAAAGCAGATGCCGATATTGTAATCATGGTTCATCCCGATTATCAATATTCCCCGAAACTCGTGCCCGCAATGGCTACAATGCTTGCTTTTGATGAATACGATGCCTGCATAGCCTCAAGATTCATCGGCAAAGGTGCATTAGAAGGCGGTATGCCGTTATACAAATTTGTTGCTAACAGATGTCTTACTTTATTTCAAAATCTGCTTATGGGTGAACGTCTGACAGAATATCACACAGGTTTTAGAGCTTTTAGCAAAAGAGTGCTGGAAACTTTACCGCTGAAAGACTGCGATGATGATTTTATCTTTGATAATGAAATGCTCGCTCTTATTTTTTACAAGGGTTATACAATAGGGCAAATCAGCTGCCCGACAAAATATTTTCCTGATGCATCTTCCATAAACTTTATGAGAAGCTGCAAATACGGTTTTGGAGTATTGAGAGTCAGCATGCTGTATGCTCTTGCCAAATTAGGTATCTATAAATCCAAAATTTTCAGAAAAGACGCAAAAGTTCTTGATAAAAACGAAGAATTACCGTATTTTCAGGGATAATCCCCATGACAAAAACAAAAAATATCTTCAACACCGTTCAAGAATTGTTTTCAAGTAATGGTATATTATGCCATTACTTGAAGAATTATATAACTCCGGAAAAAATATTTTTGTTTTTTTGTCTGTTCTGGGGAATAATTTTAGCATTTATAAATCCGCTGTTTCAAAGTTTTGATGAACCGGAACATTTCTACAAAATTTACGGATTTACAAACGGCACAATGAATTTTAAAAAAATAACTTCATACACTGACGGAACTTTATTGTTTAAAGAACCAAAAACTTTTTCTGCACAAATCATACCCGTAAGCATTGTTCAAATAAGTGTGGAAAACAAAAAACTAAATGCTTATTTTGATGAAAACAAAACAGTTTATAAACCGGAAAAATTAAAAATTAAAGATGCCATAAGGCAATACAAAATGGAACTCAATAAAAATTTTAGAACTATTGTTGTTCATGTAATTCCGTCTTATACAATAGCATCGTATCTGCCTCACACAATAATGTTAACCGTATTAAAATATCTTGATACCAAACCGGCTTACATGATTTTTATACTGAGACTCTGTTCTTTGTTCTTATACATAACACTTGTTTACAATGCAATAAAAATCACTCCGGTTAAAAAATATTTATTTTTACTGCTGTCAATTACGCCTTTATCTGTTTATTTATCCTCTACGATTAATACAGATCATCTGGTTATAGGGCTTGCTTTTTTATTTATCGCATATACTTTAAAACTGAAATATGACGAAAATATAAAAAACATCACACCAAAAAACATAATATTTTTTACACTGCTTATTTTATGGTTGTGTATTTGCAAATTTACATATCTTCCGTTAATTCTTTTATTCTTTATACTTCCTCATGAAAAATTTAAAAATAAAAAATACCAAAGCTTATGCTTTGTAATACCGTTTATTATTTGTACCGTTTGGATTGCGCTATATTTGAGCTACAATTTGCACATTTTTAAAGGTGTTTTTACATACTTCAGCAAAGATACATCAATCGCCATAAAGTCAATATTTACGGCACCGTTAAGCTATATAACAAGCATTGTAAAAACTATAATTGCCAATCAGGCGGAATATACAAAAAGGATTTTTTCGGATTTCGGCAGTTCGGATACACAAATATCGAGTGGCATAATTTATTCATTCATTACATTAATAATATTAAATATATTATTTGCGGATAAACAAAAAACGACCTTCAATCTAAAAGAAAAGTTAATTTTTGTTTTTATAATCCTGTCCGTCTTAACAATGACACTAACAGCAAATTATATAATTTTTATTTTAAGTCCCGAAGGACTGATAGAAGGTTTTAAAGGCAGATATTTAATCCCCGTGCTGCCATTATTCTTTATGTTGTTTGACAACAACAAACTAAAACCGATAAAAATAAACCTTCCTTTATTCACGGTTCTTTACGCATTTTTCTTTTTAATTGTATTCAGCGTATGTTTAATAAACCGATACTATATAATTTAAACGGCCGGATTTTTAATAATTTATATTTTTAAATTAAACATATTGCTGCAATACCTCACCGCCCATAGCAGTAACACTTTCCGGAAGCATAGGAGTGTTAACTTCAAAAATGTGTGCCTGAGCAGGTCCCAGATCAATATCTATTGCATTATTTTCAGCCTTCCAAGTGCTGCCTGTACCATATTTCGGTGCCAAGTCATTTAACTGTTGCGATGCACTTAAGCCGGGAATTTCAACTTTTACATGCTGTCTGGAATTTACATCATGGTTTGCTATAGTCACAAGTGTTTTTCCGTCTTTGCATCTTGCATAAGCAATAACTTCGTCAATTTTATTATTATCAACTTTTAAAGGTATATACGAACCTTTTGTAATCAATTCACCATATTTTGGTCTTACACAGTTCATCAAATATCCGAAATGTTGACCGATTTCAGGATGATTGCCGCCGGGTTGTCTGGAGTCGTTAAATATATCCAAACGCTGTTTGTGTACATAATATTTTATATTATCCTTAGTCGGGAAAGAATATTCAAAATACTGAATTATGTTTTTGAATTTTGACTTGTCATCAGCAAGAGCCGCTACTTTTCTGTTTTTATTATCTGTAGCTAAAAGTTCTTTCAGGTTTTTATACTCTTTTGCTGTGTAAAGAACATCCGTAACAAGAGAGCTAAAGTCATCATTCTTTAACGCAGCAGCATAAGTCATATTCTTATCTGTTAAAATTTTGTTATTTTCACTCTTTGCGAGTAAGAATTTTATTGCCTGCGAGTATTGCGGGTCATTTTCCAAATCTGCAAGGGTTCTGTTTTTATCAGAAGATTTAACCAGCTTAGAAATAACAGGTGCACTGTCAATAGATTGCAGCATATATTGAATTGCCACATCATAAACAGGATTTTTTATCATGTCAGCAAAAGTTTGATCCACAAACTCACTGCCATAGCCGTATAAATATCTGTCACCACTTTCAAAACCGGACAAAATATAAGGATTTGTCATAGGCAAGGTAGTTTGAATAACGTTTGTCATCATACAATAATCAGGACCGCCATGCGACATAGGACTGTCATCATCATGCGTAGCAAAAGAACCGATTAAGGATTTTCCTTTTGGTAAAATATATTCATTTGTTTGCGGGTCTTTGGAAATATTAAGACTTTCTTTTATAAAATCATGGAAATCTTTTGCCTTCCACATATGGAAAATATGGTACTGCCCGTAATATGAATCAAAACCTGCTTTTAATGCTTCAAACGGTCTGTCAGCCGGCATATTTTTCATTGGAGAAGCATCTTCGTTTGTATAACATTCTGCAAGGAATGCAAATTCAGGATCTTTACGTCTTGCGTAAGAAGTCAGCTCATCCCAAAATTCCGGCGGTTTTGCTCTGCCTACATCGGCTCTGATACCGTCAATACCAAGGTTTATACACATATCAATAAATTTTTTGTGATAATCCATCAAGGCCGGATTCAAAATCCTTCTGTCTTCATCCTTCCACGGATTGAACATTCTGATATCTTCCCAGCCTTCAGGCGTTTTTGGATTTCCTTCTGCATCTGTGGCTCTTAAATCAGGTCTGGCTTCATAAAGGTCTACAGACATACAACTAGGCAAATCAACCATTACTTTGATATTACGTTTGTGGCACTCTTTGATTGCATCCTTAGCTTCTTCATAAACATTTTTCGGATTTGTAGGGTCATCAAGTTTGGGATCAATTGTAAGATAATCTAAAGGTGCATAAACAGAACCTGCATTACCTTTTGCTGCAATTTTTCCCGGCGGGTTAATAGGAAGCAGGTGCAATGTATTTATGCCGTAACTTTTTAATTCATCCAAACGCTCAACCATTGTCGTAAAATAGCCCGGTCTTTCATTGCCCTGAATAAGTCCGTTTTTATCCGTATCTTTTGCGGTAAAAGTTCTTGGAACGAGTGCAAAAATAACAGCCTGATTGTTCTGAAACATTGAACGCAAATTGTTTTTATAATTCAACGGTGCTTCCGGCTGTTGTGCAGGGGCAACAGGAGCTGCAGCAACTGTTTTTCCTGTTCTGTTAAGCATAGCCGTCAACAAACTGCCGTGTGTTGTATTGTATTTATCCGCAATCGGAGTTGATACCGGTTTGTAAGCGGGAGCAGAAGCGGTAGTATTCTGTTGAACACCAACAGGAGCAGAAGCAG
The DNA here is from genome assembly GCA_944325555.1 of Candidatus Gastranaerophilales bacterium. GTDB lineage: Bacteria > Cyanobacteriota > Vampirovibrionia > Gastranaerophilales > Gastranaerophilaceae > Limenecus. The sequence goes on from CALVAN010000024.1 coordinate 11,666, forward strand.
GCTGCTGCATCATATGCGATAACAACGACGCTTTAAAATTTATTCTGTTAGTATGCGGTTGGGTTAAGCTGATGTTTATCATTATTTATCTGCTCCTTCGGGTGTATTGATATACTCATATTTGTATTTATTAAAGTGATTTTCTTTGCCCATAAGCGCTATTGTCAAAGCACTTAGTGCAAGAGTACCACCCAGTAATCCATATACCAACTTCATCCATTTGTTTCTTGCCCGTGTCTCCTGAGCTGCACTGATAAAGAAATCCGTAACATTCTTTCCTGAAATTTGAGCAATTTCTCTATTGGACTTATGCATATCAAGACATTCATTTACAAACTTTTTAGCACTGTCTATTTTATATCCAGGAGCTTTATGCCCGTTATTTTTAAATGTATTTAATAAATTCATACAATTTTGAAAATCTTCGGGAGAAAGTACAAATCTTTTTTCCTTAAGAATACGAACAAGCAAATCATAAACTGATTTGTCATTACCGGCAAGCCTGTCCACTAAATCATAAAATACGTTATATTGAGTTGTATATTTCTTCAAAAGTTTATTTTCTATCCTTAAGAAGGTTCCTCTCATAAGACGGTTGTTATAATCGCACATATCTACAAACTGAGCATCATTTATTGCTGCAGCCGTGTCACCTGACAAAGGTCCGAATACTTTGTTTGCAATACTGCGGACAAATTCAAGAGAATGTTTCATACCCTGTTTTGCACCGGGCAGTTCTGTTTCCATTTTAGTTGTCCAGCTGTTAATATCATTCTTCTGCAGAACAATATCTTTTATGTACGCTTCTAAAGATTCCATTTGTTGTTCACGTGTCATTTTAGCTAACGGATACAATTCGGTAGCAGCATTAGTTCTGGCTAATCCGTCTGAAGTATAATCCAAAATATGTTTAACATCATTTTTGATTTCTTTAAATACATCAAGAGCTTTTATCGGTCTTACATAAGAATCTATTGTATTTTTAAGTTTTCTTTGTATCTCATTTATTCTTAAATTATAGTGGCTTGTTAATTCATTTTTAGTTTCATAGCCAAAATTGCTTTGTGCAACTTCTTCCATAAGCTCTTTAATTTTTACTAAAACGCCTTTAGAATCAGGTGTGCCAATCAGCTGTATAACCGCTTTTTCTTCTTTGGAAATTGCAGTTTTTGCATAATCAGCCATTTCTTTGATTACTTTTTTGTATTTTTCGGAATCCTGAACAATTTCACTAAATTTCTTGCTCAATACTTTGCTTGCTGAAGTAGCATCCTGCGTAGCAAGTATAGCCATTTCACCTTCCGTAAAACCTATAGTCTTAAGGTATTTTTTAGGAACTCTTTCCCAATTAATAGCAGTCATTGATTCCGAAATGTTTTGAATGGAAGTTTGTTCAAACTCTTTCAATTTCTTTTGCAGTTCATTATTGGTAAATGCAAAGTTAAATATTTTTTGCATTTCGGCTTTGTCAACAACAAAACTTCTCTTTGTATCAAAATATGCTTTTAATTTTGCATTTATCGTATCTTTTAATGCACGGTTAAAGTTGTGCAAAGGAGCACGCTGCGGAGTCTTTTTATCTTTGTCTTTCAAATTGCTGAAAGCAAAAGGCTCAAGAGTTTTTTGAGTAACAGCCTGCATTAAACCGTTACGTGAATTATACCCCAAAGGTTTTGTTATATTTTCAAAAGCAATTGTGCGGCTCTCGTCAAATGGAATACCTTCTGTTTGAAGAACCCCGGCAATAATTTCATTAATCTGTTTTTCAGAAATACCTTGATAATTCAACAACCCTTCCGGTAATTTAGCTTTTGTTTCTGCCGGTATTTTATCAAGAAGCTCTTTTACTGACTCTGTTGTAATATTTTTTATGGTTTCTTTTAGTTCTTTTGTAATAAATACTTTAGGTTCAGTCATATCAGCGCCTCTTTTCATTGCAGCACTGAGAGAATTTTTATATCCTGAGCCAAAGAATTTCGTATCAATAAAATCCTGCAATTTTTGGAATTGTTCCGGTGTCATTACACCGCTGTCTGTTAAAAGAGCATTAAATGCAGCCTGATCTTTAGGGCTTACTGTAATTTTAAGAGCAGACATTATACCATTAATATCTCTGTTGCCGGAATTTTTTAATGTATCAATCTGTGATTCCAAGGCCTTCAAATTTTTTGAAGCTTTATTGTATCTTGTTTTTTCAAGCTGATTTTTCAAAGGAGTTTGCAATGCATCAGCAACTATGGAGGAAACAACAGGTGTCATAACACCGGCAGTCAACATCCACAATGTTTTGCCCTGAACAGCAACCTGGGCCGCTCTGTTCATAGTTGCTTCGTTTCTGTTTTTAATATTACGGGGAACACCCAGTTTGTCACCCATTTTATCAAGATAAATATAGTCTTTATCGTATTTTTTGTAATATTCTTCAGGACTTAACGGCTTGCCGTTTAAATCTGCATATCTGTAAATATCCATCGGACGATACTGATTGTCCTCGTAAACATATTTTCTTCTTCCCTCGGAATCAATGTATTCCTTATTGATATTTACTCCGTATAAAGCTTTAATGGGAGCACCCAAAATATGCGGCCATACAGCCATGGACGCAAACCAAGTACCCAGCCCTACAAACTCCATACCTTTTGCAAACGGAAACATTTTTGAAGTGGCAAGCACTGCCGCAATGCCGAGAGAACCTGCTCTTATGGACAAATCATTAATTTTACCTACATTATAATCCTTGCCCTCTCCTTTAAAAGCGGCATTATAAAAATATTTTGCATAATCACCGTAAGACTTTATTGTACTGCCTATAGATTGAAAGAAATTTTCGTGTACCAATCTTGCTTTAGAAGGTGCCGGTCTTACACCTATAGGTGTATTATGGGCATCAGCAAGCGGTCTTGCCGGAATATAAGAATAAGTTTGCGTTTGAGGAAATTGATTTTTTATATCCTGAAACGGCGGCTTGTGAACAGCCTGAGGTGCAGTTTGAGCAGGCACATTTACACCGGCAGCCGGTGCTGTTTGAGTCTGTGGTCTATAAACAGGTATTGATTGTATTAAATTGCCCATCTATTTTTGCCCCTCTTTAATGTTATTATTTCCGGTTGTTTCAAGTTTATGCCCCTTAGCAGAGGTTTGTGTAAGAAGCAGTGTAATTGCAGTTAATGTAGCTGCTGCTGTAGCAAGGATTACGGACTTACCTGCAATAGAAGAACCCTTACTGTGTCCTTTCCAAAATTCCGTAAAACTTTTGCCGAAAGGTTTAAGCATATAATCGTACACAACAACTTTAGCGTTATGGAGTCTGTCTTTAGCTTTTACTCCTTTACCAAAAATCCCCTCTGTTACTGTCTTTTTAAATCCTTCAGCTGATGACTTATCCCATGCCGGTTGATTTGCCATACCGACACCGAGAGTTACAAAAAATGCAGTCAAAGCGTACTGCCATGCTCTTGCCATAACAATTGTCTTTTTAATCAGCGGTTTTATTGTAGAATCAATGTTATTTGCGTCTTCTTTGATACCGTATTTTTTACCGTATTCTATATAGTTTTTATTAATTTCTTCCGGTGTTTTACCCTTTTCATCATATAAAAGGTCAGTTCTGGTAAAGTCTGCGCTTTCAAAAGCGGTGTGAAACTCTACATCTTTTTGGAAAGCACCGGACTTTTTAGAAGACTTGGAAATATATTTTGCGTAAGGTTGTTTAAGATCAACGCCTCTGCTTGCTTTTACAGTATTATTGATAATTGATTTTGCCAGCGCTGCACCTACGTAATATAACCCCACCCCGAGTGCCATATGTTTTGCAACTTTTTGTGCAGCACCGGCAGAGCGGAAATTATCCTTTTTTACTCCGGCATAAAACAGTGCCGCAAGTATAGGACCGCCTATATAATAGGGGAATTTAGCCGTCTGCAAAAATTCAAAAAACGTATAATCAGGAGCTCCGCCTAATCCTCTGGGAAAATGAATCAAAGGAATATCAAGAGTTTTTTCTATATTAATACCTATACGTTTAGCCAGTGTATTATTTTGGACTAATTCATCCTTATGTATGTCATTTTTATAATAACTTAAACTGTGGTTGTCGCTATTTTGTTTCTTTTTACTGTTTTTTTGAGCTTGAAAACTTTGTTCTAAAGAAGATTTTGCCTGCTTAGACAGGGAGCCCGAAGAAACAGCGTAATTAGCCTGATTGTTTTGAATTGACACAGTAACCATAATTTCCCTTGAATCGCATGTAAGTCCTATTTATACAAGACTTCTAAAAATATTTTTTGCTAGTCGTTTTGAAGGATTTTTTCCCCAATTCCTATAATCTAGTCTACCACGGTATTTTCAGAAGAAAATACTTTTTACAATTTGTAATATTTTACATATCTGTTTTGAGTTTGACTTTTGCCGGAAATTTATTAATACATAATCATACAAACAGATGTAGTAATCATCAGGGCAATACTTAATAATTAGTATGTAGAATAGTAAATTAGCGATCCCCATGCCTTTTCGTTACAGACTCCAAAAAATTCTTGATTTCAGAATAAGAAAAAAGGAAGAACAACTCCAAAACGTACGCAACGCTCAGGCATTGGTGCTAAAAATAGAAGGACTCATAGAAAGGAACAACAAAGAAATCGCCTCAACAAGACAAAACATGCGACAGGCTGATTTCATCATGTACGAATCTTACGACACATACCTGAAACATTTGTATGTAAAAGGCGAAAGTCTGGAAGCAGACAGACAAAAAGCTCAAGAGGCTCTTGATGTAGAAAAAGACAAATTAAGAGAACTCGAAAAAGCCGTAAAAGTACTTGAAAAACATAAAGAACACTGTAGAGAAGCCTATATTGAAGAAGAAAAAAAGGCAGAACTCAAACAACTTTCCGAAGTCGCAATACAAAAATACTTTGCTAAAACCAAAGAAAAACAAGAAGAAGAACAGGAAGAACTTCTTAAAGAATTAATGAAAAACCCCCTCTACAATGAAGAAGGAATGTAAAAATGAACGTCTCAGCAAGCAGCACAACAACTAAAACAGAATCTATACAAACAAGAGATAACGATAATGATATAAAATCCTCATCTTCTTCCAAAGAGGAAAAAGTTTCATCTTCTTCCAAAACAGAAGATAAAAAGGATAAAACAGAAGAAACAACTGATGAAAAAAACAGTGACTTTAAAACAGTTTTGCAAGAACAGCAAAATGCGGACAAAGCACAAACAGACCAGATGCAGCAACAAAATATGCAAAATCAAAATATGTTAAACCAACAATACATTAATCAATTTAGCTTTGATACGGTTGGAAACATAAAAAATATTGCATCAATGTACAATTATGACACTTTAAAAATATCAAAAGAAGATGCAAAATTCTTTGCAGATCTTGTTGACAACAAACAGTTTGCAATACAACAAACCGGTGACAAGGCAAATTTAATAAAATTTGCAGATGAAATAGGCCCTACCTACAAAACACAACAAACCTCAAAAGTATTGACCGATTTAATCACAAAAGCATATAACGAACAAAAACCTGTACGTATCAGTTTTGACAATAATGTTTCCGTTGTACTTAAAATCGATACAAAAGGCAAAATTTCGGCAGAGTTTATTCCGGGTGACAAAGCAGTCGAAATGTATTTAAGAAACAACATTGACTCTTTAAGACAAAGGTTTGATGATCAAAATCTTCCATACAATGACCTGTTTTACAGACAATCAAATAACGGTCAAAAAAATAAAGAACGACAAAATCAACAACAAGAAAAAGGAGAGTAACAAATGAATGATTCATTCGTAAATGCTCTAAATACACAAAAGGCGACAGCCGGCTGGATGGACGCAATAGGCGAAAACTTAACCAACATCTATACCCCCGGGTATAGAGAAACTCAGGCAACATTTAAAACCTTTCTTAATTCAGCTATTATAGACGGTTTTAACAAAAACGTAGGCCAGGGCAAATCTACTCCGGGTACTTCAAACGAAAACGTATTTCTTGAAGGTGAAGGCTATTTTACATTACGTCGTTCTGACGGACAAATTGTCTATTCAAGATTGGGTGAATTTACCTTCGACAAAGAAGGTGTATATAAAAACCCCAGCGGATATACCGTTCAGGGTTATATCCTTAATGATAAAGGCGAAATCATGCAAGGAACAAAACCTATTGATGCTGATATTTACGCAGAAACCGGCATCAAAGGCGGTGCCGTTAACCTTCCGACTACAAACATAAAACTCTGGATAGACCCGAACAACGGAAAATATCTGGGCAAATACGATGAATTCGAGTTCAAAGGCGATGGTATTTTATACGGAAAATCAGACGGCGGAAAAAATGTTGTACCGTTATACAAACTCGCTATTATGAACTTCCATAATCCTGAAGGCTTATACGAAGTAAAACAGGGTGAATTTATCGAAACTGCAGAATCAGGCAGACCTGTCATCGGCAGAGGCGAAGTCCGAGGCGGTTTATTAGAAATGTCAAACTGTGACTTTAAAGCAAACATAACCTATTATCAACAAGCTAAAATGCAGCTTGATGTTGCTAACAAAATCATTTCAACAAACAAATCACTCCTGCAGGAGGTTCTGCAGTTAATCAGTTCATAATTTTTTAATACACAAATCAGACGACTATGCAGTCGTCTGATAAAAAAATACATAAATCCTAATTTATTAACATCAATGCCTTTGCCGGTTGGGACTGCAGGGGCTTTTTATTTGCCGAAAATTCTTTCGCAAACCGTGTTAAAAATTAAATTAGGAAATTTCTGTGTTTTACCGTTGCTGTGCAGTACTGTAGAACCGTCATTAGCTTTTTCATATATATCATGTCTGTTTCTTGCAATATCAACTATTCTGTATGGATTTTCCATTGCATCGCAGTTAACTGCCTTTACCCCAATGCGTTTGCCGCCCATCTCATTAGTTAGAATATGAGTAATATTGCCATTTCTCACATTTTTATATGTTTTAAAAAAGGAACCGTCGATTCTTCTAAATTCATTTATTAATGCCATAGCTAATTCACCTTTCTTAATTTGTACAAAAATTAAAACATCAACAAAAAATTTTTTGCCTTTTAAGGCATAAAACATTTAACTTTTGTAAGAAACCGTTAATATATAATGTGTATCAGTTACATCAACAATAGCCCATCTCAATGGCTGCAAACCAAATTTAGAAAGCTCACGTTCAATATAAGAGCTTTCTAAATTTTGAGTTTTAGCAATTTTAAACTGGTTAGTTAGTATCATTACTCAACCGTAACTGATTTTGCAAGATTTCTAGGTTGGTCAACGTCTTTACCGAGAAATTCTGCAATATAATATGCCAACAATTGCAACGGTACCGACGCAATTACCGGAGATAAGTACTCATCAACACTCGGCACTTTTAAAATATATTCAAATACATCTTCCAAATGCGGATCTTCTGCCGAAGTAAGTGCAATCATTCTGGCATTTCTTGCTTTGGCTTCTTCTGCATTTGAAAGCACTTTTTCATAAACAATACTGCCCGGCATAAGAATAGCAAGAACAGGCATTGTTTCATCCAGCATGGCAATAGGGCCGTGTTTCAATTCACCTGCCGGATATCCTGTTGCGTTAATATAGCTGATTTCTTTAAGTTTTAAAGCCCCTTCTAATGCCGTAGGATAATTGATTCCCCTTGCTATATAAATGAAATTTTTGTAAGAAGCAAAAGCTCTTGCACACTTGATAATACTTTCTTCATGAGAAAGAACAGCTTCAATCTTTTGAGGCAGCATCATCATTTCATGTTTGAGCTGCTCAATTTTAGCGGAATCAAAAGATTCTTTAATTTCAGCAACATACATAGAGAACAAATACAAAGCAATCAACTGTGCGTTAAAAGATTTTGTAGCCGCAACACTTACTTCTATACCGGCGTTAACAGGAATCAAACTGTCAGCTTCTCTTGCCATAATTGAATCAGGTCTGTTTGTAATAATCAAAACATGCGAGCCCACAGCTTTTGCCTGTCTTATTGCAGTGATTGTATCAGAGGTTTCACCCGACTGAGATATACCTATAACCAATGTATTTGCATCGGTAACTGTTTTTCTGTAAATATATTCGCTTGAAGGCTCAACATCAACCGGAATATTAGTAAACGCTTCAAGAATATATTTTGCAACCATTGCCGCATGCAAAGATGTGCCGCAGGCAATAATTTCTATTCTTTTTAAATTTTTAATTTGTTCTTTGGTCAACTTAACTTCATCAAGTACAATCGGTTTTGTAATATCCGGAAGTTTGCCGGAAAGTACATTTCTTATTACATCCGGCTGCTCATGAATTTCTTTAAGCATAAAATGCTTATAACCCATTTTGCTCATTGCAACTGGTTCCCAGGGTAAAATCTCTTCTTTTTTAGCAACCTGTTTGCCTTCAATATCAGTTACAAGAACGCTTGTCGGAGTAAGTACGGCAAATTCATCATCATCAAGATAAATAACACGTTTTGTATATTCGATAATTGCAGGTGAATCAGAAGCAAGGAAGTTTTCGCCTTTACCCATTGCAACAATCAACGGTGCATTTTTTCTTGTACCCACAATCATATTAGGGTCATCCTGATGCATTACGCATAAAGCATAAGCACCTTTTAATCTTTTTGCTGCAGATCTGACAGCTTTGGGCAGATCATTTAATTTTCCGTATTCGTGTGCAATCAAATGCGCAACAACTTCCGTATCGGTTTCGGTCTTAAAAATACAGCCGTAGCCGGTGAGCTCTTCTCTAAGTTCTTTGTAATTTTCAATAATACCGTTATGAACAAGAGCCAGTTTTCCGCAATTGCAGGAATGCGGATGGGCATTTATTGTGTTAGGTGCCCCGTGAGTAGCCCAGCGTATATGCCCAATACCTGCAGTTGTATTTGTTATTTCACTTCTGTGAGTTTCTAGTAAATCTTTAAGGTTCTGGAGCTTGCCTTCAGCTTTATATATTTTTATTTTGCCGTTGCTGTTAACAGCTACTCCGGCAGAGTCATACCCTCTATACTCAAGTTTGCTCAAGCCGTTTGTTAAAATATCTATAACTGACTTGGGTCCTACATATCCAACAATTCCACACATATCTTATAATATCCTCAATTAGCTTTTAACAATTCTTTTAATTATAAGATTCTATTTCAAAAAATTGTTTTTGAAAAGACTATGAAAATTAATATTTTATAAAGATTTTTTTATTTAAAACAACACTGATTAACCGGCATAAAAAAATCTTGATTCAACTCCGCCCTCACCAATTTTCAGCCTTACCGGTTTCAAACATTTAGGACATCTGCCGACATACGCCGTACCTTCTTTGTTTTTATAAACCCTGCCATACACATTGCAGCAGGTAAACATCACACCCACAAAATTTTTTGCGGAAGGATTATCGTACACAAAACGCCTCCGTAATCATTTTATTACGATAATAATTATAGCACTTATTCCGATAACACCTGAGGGATATCAACATCTGGCTTGCCGAGAACTCTTACAAGCTCAAGAACCGATGCTTTCATCTGACATTTTTGAGATGTACCGTTAAAGAAGTCCGTATAAAAACAGCCTTCGCACACACAACCTCTTTTGTAACATTCCAATGCTGTATTAGTCCATCTTCTTACAGCTATAGATCTTCCCATATCTCTGCTTCTTAACACTTAAGTTTCCTCCCGAATTTGCCCCTGTTTCTTCTATTATCCAATTGATTGTTAAAACAGGACCATTCCCCAAATTTTCATTTTTTGCTATTCGCACCAAACTGCCGAAAAACAAATTCTTTTTCTATTATATAGGCAAAAAGCCTTTTTACAATGCAATCAAAGGGAATTGTAACGTTTTATTTCAACCCCAGATTCACTTGAGACACCTGTGTTTCCGAGAATCAGCACATCTGTATCATAATCCAAGACATGATTTCAGAGCTTCAACAGCATGTAAACCATGTTGCGGCACATGTTTTCATGGATAGTCCAATCTATTAAGAATTGTAAATATTTGTACCGTTTTAAATAAATTAAAACGAATTTAACGTAATTTAACATATTTGAATCGGTCTAAAAAATAGTCTATATTTTTAATATAGGTAAATAGTATTTAAATGATTTTTTTAATCTTATAAAAATATCGGACAAAGGGGATAAATTGGAAAACAATTATTTTAAGCTGTTTTTAGATGACATAACCAAATTATGGAATGGCTTAGATGCAGGGCAAAAATTTGGAATAGTTGTACTCAGTGCTGCTACACTGGTGATTTCCGGATTTTTTATTATGAAATCAATGGAGCCCAACTGGTCGGTCTTATATTCCGATTTGTCACCCCAAGATGCCGCTGCTGTTTCTGAAAGTTTGAAAAAAAGCGGATATGCTTACAAACTTTCTCAAGACAAAAAATCAGTCCTTGTTCCCCAAGAATTACAAGACGAACTGAGAATATATGTTGCGGAAAACGATTTGATTCAGGATTCCTCACCGGGGTTTGAATTACTAGACGACATGCAGCTTGGTTCAACCGATTTTAAAAATAAACTTACAAAACAAAGAATCTATCAGGGAGAATTGACACGTTCTATTGAAAAAATGAGCGGTGTAAGAAAAGCCAGAGTCCAGATAGCTGATCCGGAACGTTCGGTATTTCAAGAGAAAGACGAAGTTCCGACAGCATCCGTTATGCTTATATTGGAACCGGGCTACAAGTTAAAAACCTCACAAATCAAAGCAATAAAAAATCTTGTTGCTTACGCAATACCGAGATTAACACCTGAAAAAGTATTCTTAACCGACCAATCAGGAAATAATCTGTCTGATGATATAGAAAAAAATTCAAACGACATAGAAACCTATAAAACAAACTTTGAAAATCAAACTGCGAAAAAAATCCAAAGCGTTCTGGATAAAATTGTAGGAGCGGATAACGCTTCCGTTCAGGTAAGTGCTGATATTGATTTTAACTCAACACGTTCAACAATAGAAAGTTATCTGCCTGTCGGTGATTCTCAACAGGGTGTGTTAACATCAACCCAAACAGAATCAGAAAATTACGAAAATCCGTATCCCAACACAACCGGAGCAATGACAGGGACAAACAATCCGCCTGCCGTAAATCCGCAAAATACGGCTCAACCCAGAAACCTTAACTATCAAAAACAAAAAACAGCTTCCACATACAGCGTATCAAAAGAAATTAAACAGATTGTTTATGCTCCGGGCACAGTGAAAAGGATGACAATCGCTGTTGCAGTAAATAAAATTTTAACCTCGGAAGAAAAAACGGAACTTGAAAAACTCATTGCATCAGCAAGCGGCGCCGATACAGCAAGAGGGGATGTAATCAACGTAACAAGCCTTGAATTTTCTGCCAAAGATGCTGACAAAGCTGCAGAAACAGCAGAAGCCAAAGCACTGCAAAAAGAAAAAACTCAGGAAATCGTTATCAACAAACTCATTCCTATGTTTGTTATACTTGTTCTCGGTCTTGTGGCGCTGTTTATCTTCCGCTCATTGTTCGGGAAATCGGATGAAAGCATTGACGACTTTGAATCACGTTATCAGGAACAGCAGCAGGCTATTACCGATAATCTGATTGATAAATTTGAGGTAGAAGCTCTGCCGCAAATCGAAGCCAAATTGAATCCTGAACTTGATAAACTCAAGACAGACTTAACTGACACAATTATGTCAGACCCGTCAGAAGCGGCAAAACTACTTATTTCATACATTAAGGATTAATTAAAACAATGGTAAGTGAATTAACATACGAATCCATGACACAAAGACAAAAAGTCGCAGCATTACTAATTGCGCTTGGTCCAAACACGGCTTCAGAAGTGTTAAAACATATAAAAGATGATGATATACTTGAACAAATCACTTTCGATATTGCAAGTTTAAATAAAGTACCGACAGAAATTTTAAACAGGGTTTTGGAAGAATTTCACTCTTTATTTCTCGCCAGTGATTATCTTTCATCAGGCGGTACGCAATACGCAAGAACCATCCTTGAAAAAGCATACGGAGCTGATCAGGCTCAGCAAATGCTGGGCAGATTGGTTAACCTTTTAACGACCAACCCGTTTCAATTTTTTAACGATGCGGATCCGTCACAGCTTGCCACCTCGTTTCAAAACGAAAACCCGCAATTAATTGCACTTATTCTTGCATACTTAAAACCGGAAAGTTCGGCAAAAGTTTTAAACAGCCTTCCGCCTGATGTTCAGGCACAAGTAGCGTTTAAAATTGCTGATATGAGTTCAACAAACCCTGAAATCATTTCGGAAATTGAAAAAATCGTAGAAAGCAAATTTTCATCGGTAGTAGCTCAAGACTTCTCCAAAGCAGGCGGTGTTGGAGCTCTTGCCAACATCTTGAACCGTTCCGACCGTGCAACCGAAAAGAACGTACTGGAATATCTCGAGGTTAAGAACCTTGAACTTGCCGAGGGCGTAAGAGAGCTGATGTTTGTATTTGAAGATATTATTCAGCTTAAAGATAATGCTATTCAAAGAATTATACGTGAAGTAGATATGAGAGATCTGGCTATTTCGCTTAAAGGTGTACGAGAAGAGCTGAAAGAAAGAATCTACAGCAATATGTCAGAACGAGCTCAGGCAATGTTAAAAGAAGAGCTTGAATACATGGGTCCTGTAAGAGCAAAAGAAGTTCAGGAAAAACAAACAAAAATTGTCGGTATTATCCGTGCTCTGGAATCTGCCGGTGAAATTATCATAACAAGAGATTCAGCAGAGGACGAATACATTGAGTAGAATTAAAAGTGAAAATGTAAATTTCGGCAATTCATTTGTATTAAGCTCCGAAGGCAAAAAAATATTAAATAAAGAGATTACCGACGCACAGCTTATTGCGGATTCCATAATTGCAGAAGCAAAAAAGCGTGCTCAGGAATTAATTAACCAAACAAACCAGCAATGCAGTGCTAAAATCGCACAGGCAACAACAGAAGCGGAAAATTCGAGAGAACAGGTCACGGCAGACGCACGACGCCAGGGTTATGAAGAAGGCTACGCTGACGGACAGCAAAAAATAACGGAAGAATTGCAGGACATAATCGAAAACGTCAATAACTTTGCAAAATGTGAATTCGATATAAAGCACAGAATAATTAAATCCCTGCATACTGATATTCTTGATCTTGTTTTGAATATTTCCGAAAAAATATGCAAAAAACAGCTTATGCTGGACAATACAACTCTTGAAAATATTGTAGAAAACGCTATTTCGCAGCTAAAAGAAAAAGAAAATGTCACAATCATTGTCAATCCGCAGATGGCGGAAAAGATTTATGCAATCTCGGACGGAATTAAAGAAAAAATTCATACATTAGAATCCATAAAAATTATTGAAGACAATTCAATCTCTCCCGACGGAACGATTGTAGAATCCGTAGGCTCAAGAGTAGACGCCAGAGTAAGCGCCCAGATTGAGCAGCTTTCACAAAAACTTTTTGAAGAACTAAATTCAACAAACGAGCGTGAACTTGCAAAAGAACTTGATAATATTGATGAAAATATAAATGATAAACCTGACTCGATATAAAAACATAATTAACAGAACAAACACACTGCAAGAGGTTGGGAAAGTCATACAGATTATCGGCCTGATAATAGAAGCCGACGGACCTCAAGCCAGTATTGGCGATTTGTGTTATATCTATAACAAACTGGATGCGCAGCCCATCTGGGCGGAAGTTGTCGGTTTTAAAACCGGAAAAATTCTGCTTATGCCGCTGGGTTCAATGGACGGTCTTATGCCGGGAGCTGTGGTCATTAATACCGGCGGATCAATGAAAATCAAAGTAGGACCCCAGCTTTTGGGCAGAGTTTTAGACGGGCTCGGCAGACCTATTGACAATCTCGGAGAAATTAACTCCCAGTCACTTTATTCCACACAGACAGATATCATTAACCCGCTTGCAAGACAGTTAATCAGAACACCGCTCTCTTTAGGCATAAGGTCTATAGACGGATTTATTACGGCAGGTAAAGGGCAAAGGCTGGGTATATTTGCAGGTTCTGGTGTCGGCAAAAGTACAACGCTGGCTATGATGGCAAAAAACACAAACGCAGACCTCAATGTTATTGCACTTATAGGTGAACGAGGCCGTGAAGTAAGAGAGTTTATAGAAACAACGCTCGGGCCCGAAGGCATGAAACGTTCCGTAGTTGTTGTTGCGACATCGGAACAGCCATCGCTTGTAAAAATAAAAGCAGGTTTTGTTGCCACTGCAATTGCTGAATATTTCAGAGATCAGGGCAAAGATGTGTTGTTTATGCTCGACAGTGTAACCCGTATCGCCATGGCGCAAAGAGAAGTAGGGCTTGCAGTAGGAGAACCGCCTGCAACAAGAGGCTACACTCCTTCCGTTTTTGCACTTATGCCCAAACTGCTTGAAAGAGCCGGCAGCAACGAATACGGAACAATTACCGGACTTTATACAGTACTTGTTGAAGGCGACGATTTTAACGAGCCTATCTCTGACACGGCAAGAAGTATTCTTGACGGTCACATTATGCTTTCAAGAGAATTGGCACACAAAAACCACTATCCTGCAGTGGATGTTCTGCAAAGCGTCAGCCGTGTAATGAAAGAGGTTACATCAAAAGACCACACAACTGCAGCAGGAAAAATCAGAACACTGCTTGCAGCTTACAAAAAGAATGAGGATTTAATCAATATTGGTGCATACGTTAACGGAGCAGACCCAGTAACAGATCAGGCAATAAAAATGATGCCGCAGATCAACGCATTTTTACAACAAAAAGTGGATGAAGCTTCCCCGTATGAAGATACAGTTAACAAGCTTATTGCACTTGGCAATCAGGTAAAATCGTAAAGGATGAATGTCCATTACCTTTTTACTGATTGTTTACATTTTTGGGGGTACATTTCATACCTGCCCGACGCCGTCTATCATTCTGAAGCGTCAGGGTTTGCGTTATGCGAGGGTTTTGTGTGTTCAGAATCTGACCAATCTGCAGCTGAAAAATCAAGCCGGCAAAATCCTGAAACTTTTTAATAAAAACATTATATTTATGTATGCAGCAGCATATCCGACCTTTGTGAAGTGAATTACAGAAAGTTGCACAAACAACTACAAGCGAGGTTTGTTTGAGGGCTATGTAATTATAACAAACATTTTAATATATCAAAGTAGAGCAATTTATATAGCCCGAGTTGCCGAGCACAGGTTTGTGTTACTTTCTGTATGAACGAAACAGCAGGTCGGGAGTTTCTTGGGCTCCACCCGTTCTTTGCACCAAAGAATGGGTGGAAAATAAAGCAATAATCTTTATGTTTTCTTTTTTTCTTATGTTCATTTTTTCTTTTTGTTTGCGAGGCAAAAAGAAAAAACGAACCAAAAAAGAAAAACACGCTGTATCAAAAGAGATTTTAAAACTCAGAAACGAAAATTTCCGTCCACTCTTAAAAGGTCAACTTCGGTACGGTAAATTTTCATTCCTTCATTAAAAAATCTCTAATCGTATTCCTGCGGCAGAGCCGCTGACACTGCTTGCGCAGTACGTAGGTTGGGCATACCTGCCCAACTCTGCTGTTTGGGGTTATTGTTTGTTGTTGTTTTTTTTATTTCTATTCTTATTCTTTGCCTACCTTCCAGCGTAAGCCTGCTGTTAAGGATACACCGTTTCGGCCGCCGTTGTGTATCATTGCCTGTCCGAAGGCAAGGAATCTGTCCTTGAATCTCTTCTGGATACCTACTCCGTATTG
>CALVAN010000025.1 GCA_944325555.1 Candidatus Gastranaerophilales bacterium
CGCTCACCGGATTCGTTCACTTTGTTCACTCCATCCGTCCGCAAATCCGCAGGATGCCCTTGGGTACAAGCGAGGTTCCTCTCAGACATTATATTATACAAACTTAGCGACACCCAAAAAACTTAGACTTCAAAAAGTTTATGCAGTCTGTAGCGGATATCCTCTTCGTCAAGTTCCTCTGTCAGGATATTGTAATCAAGCGCTTTTTGGAAGTACTTGGCAGCGGTTGTATTTTCTTTAAGTATTGCATAAGAACGCCCGAGATTAAAATAAGCAAGAGCATATGCCTTGTTGCCTTCTACTGCCTTGTTAAAAAGTCTTATTGCTTCATTAACATTACCAATATCATCAAGATAAATAACCCCGAGATTATTATATGCAATTGCATACTCCGGATTGAGTGCAATTGCTTTGTTATATGCAACAATAGCCTCTTCGATGTAATCTCTTTCCCACAGAGCCATTCCGCATTTGCAATAAGATTTTGCATTATCAGGATTTATTTTTATTGCATCACAATAAGCTTTTATTGCATTATCATATTCTTCCACCGAAAAATAAACATCGCCTATTGCCAGATGGCTTTCTTCCGAATCAGGATTCAAAACAGCTGCTGTTTGATAAAGCACAATTGCAGCCTCATGATTATTTTTAATCTCAAGATAAACAGAACCGAGCGCCTGACAGACAATAGATGTCCAGTACGGATCAGGATTAATATTTATTGCTGTTTGATAGTGTTCTATTGCATCATCATACTGCTCCAGCTGCACCAGAGCAAAAGCCATGCTGTTGTGATAAAACGGGTTGTTATCATCCAGTTCCAATGCCATGGAAAAAGCATTAACAGCAGGGAGACTTTCGTTTTTCTGCAAATACAAATGTCCCAGTTCATAATAAATCTTGTCGTTATCGGGTTCAATTTCAAGAAGTCTTGTATAGCAATCAATCGCCTCATCATATTCTTGAGGGAAATGCGTTTGAACAAGAGTAGCCATCTTAACCAGCGCATCCCTGTCATACGGATTAGACTCAAGAACCTTTCTGTATGCATCAAGCGCAATTTCAGGTGCATGTTCTTTGATGCAGATATCACCTATTTTGTTGTAAAAATATTCGTCACGCCCAGTGTTTATTGCGGCAGAGTCGTATGTTGCAACAGCAAGTGTTGAATTTTTAATTTTTTCCAGAAACCCGCCGTATGTTTTATAGATAAAAACAAGTGCATCGTCCGTAACATTTTTATAAAGCATTCTCAACGACGGCAAATCCCACAATACTGTAAGACACCCCGAGCATGCATAATAAACCATTCTTACAAAATCAATAAATGAAGGCTTAACATTATTGATTTTTTCATAGAGCATAGATGCAAGAATTAACCTCGGACGAGCGGAATTAATCGGATTAATTTTAATAGCATCTTTAAACTCTTTTTCGGCTTCTTCAAAATCATTTGCAAGCTTTAAAAAATACCCCGTATAAAGGTGTGCATTAGGATTGTCGGGGGCAATATCCACGGCAATTTTGCACTGCTCAATTGCAGAATCCAAAGATATCTGACCGTTTTCAAACATAAGACTGGCCAGACGATAATATGTTTCAGGTATTTGCGGATTCAGCTTTATTGCCTGAATATAATAATGCACAGCATTTTCCAAATCGGAGCTGTTGCTTCTTAATAAATATTTTTCATGGTATAACCGCGCTTTTTCAAGCGTGTTTAATACATTCTGTTTTTTCTCTTTATCCTTCGTAATATCGGTATCTTCTATGCTACCTGTTTTTTTTTGCTCTAGCATGCCTACCTCAGTCTTATGTCTATATAGACGTCGATAAAAATTTTTTAAAATTTAATTATTTATAAAGAAATCCTCCACATATACCAAATTTTTTATTTTATATCTTCAATATGTTTTATAAAAATTATTGCTGCTTACATACGGTTGAACAATTTATGTTATAATTTGTTCAACTTTATGGATGGAATTTAGTTAATTTAAAACAAATGGAGAAGGGATATGAAAAACTCAAAATATACGTTGTTAATCTGCGCTATTACGCTAACATCGGCATTAGCTATACAAAATTGTGCTTTGGCGTCGGACAATGATACCGTTCAAACAAAAAAGTATGCGGTTGTGGATGTAAAAAAAGTCGTTAACAACGCAAAAAGTGTTAAAACCCTGAAAGAAGAAAGACAAGAACAAAAAGAAGCCGTTGAACAATTTATAAAAGACGGCAACGCTCAAATAAAAGCAGAAAAAGATAAAAAGAAACAAACTGAACTAAGAAGCAAACTAAACAATGATTTAAAATACATGACTCAAACTTATGAAAAAAGATATAAAGAAAATTTGTTAAAGGTTAACAAAGAAATCTTGACAGAAATTTCAGAAATAGGAAAAGCAAAACATTATGACCTTATACTTACAACAGACGCTGTTTTGTATGGTGGTGAAGATATAACCAAAGAAGTAATAAAAGAGGTTAAGTAAATAATAATGACACAAGAGGTAAACAAATATATACAAGAAGTGGCACTGCCGCTAAAAGCAATTTTTAAGGATATGCTAAAATATGCGCCCTCTAAAATTTTTGGCTTGTTCGGGAATATAGCAGTTGTACCTGTTTACACAAACTTGCTTTCTCCATCTCAGTATGGTGTTTATGTTATATCGTTGGCGGTATTAAGCTTTTTATGTATTTTGTTTTCGGATTGGATAGGTCTTTCGGGTTTAAGATTTTTCCGTCAAAATCAGCTTGAAGGAATGGTGCCTAAATATATTTCAACACTTGCAATGATTCTGGCTTCAAATCTTTCGGTAATGTTTATTGTGGCACTCATATTCAGACAAAAGTTTTATGAGTACTTTAATATTTCGCCAAAAATATTTTTATTTGTACTGATATTAATCATACCTGTGGCTATGAGAGCACTTTTGTTCCAAATTTTAAGAGCACAAATCAAACCAGGAGCATTTACGATAACAACCATTGTTAACCAGATTTTGACAATTGTTATTGCTGTATTGTTTTTAAAATTTACAAATCTCGGTGCGGTATCCATTCTGGCAGCAATGGCAATATCCATTACGTTAATAGATATTATACTTGTATTCCAGACTGATATTTTGTGGCTTTTAAAATTTGAAAAACCCGATTTTAGCACAATAAAAACATTGTTTATATACGGGATTCCGATAGCAATTGCATCGCTGAGTCTGTGGATAATCAACCAGAGCAACAAATTTATCACAAGCCATTTTCACGGTCTTGTAGATGCAGGATTTGTAGGTGTTGCTTATAATTTGACTTTTCCAATACTTATGACTTTGTTTGCAATAATCACCATTGCGGCATATCCCCGTTTAATCAACCTTTATGAAGCAAAAACAGACGTAAGACCTTTAATATCAAGACTTACAGGATATTATATGCTTATTTCGCTTCCGATAGTTGTTATAATGTCTTTGTATGCAAAGGACTTGATAGTATTATTTGCAAATGCAAAGTATTATGATGCATTCATACTCCTGCCGTATCTTGCCTTCAGTGCCTTCTTTTTAAGCTTTACTGATTACACAACATACCAATATCACCTTTCAGGCAAAACATATATACTGACTACGCTAAAGGTGGTTTCGGCAATTATCGGGCTTGTACTGAACATAATATTAATAAAAAAGATGGGGCTGGTTGGTGTAGGCATTGCAACATTAATCTCTAACATTTTGTACTTTATTCTAACAGTGGTTATTGTAGTTCCAAATCTTAACTGGCAAATTCCTTTTAAAAGGATATTTCATATTTTATTGTGTTTTATTCCTGCCGGGGCACTGTGGTATTTTTTAAAAATAAGTCCGATTACACCTATGGTGCAAATATATATACTTCTTGCTTTTTATTACCTGCTGTTTTATTTTACAAAAGGAATTTTTAAAGATGAACTCGGTTAAAAAAATATTACTGATAACATTTGCTATATTTGCCATTTGCATACCTGCTTTTTCTCAGGAAGAAAATAGTCCGACTCTGCTCCGAGGAAGTGTTCTGTACAATGAGGAATCAGCACGCAAACTTGCTTTTGAAGGGCTTGACTTAAAACTTGATAAAAAAATGATTAAAGAATACCTTGAAGATGAAAATAATAAAGAAAACCGCAAAGCAATAAAAGAAGGCAGACAAATTGAAGGCAGATACCTTATGTCATTTGCCATACATGGACTTGTCAAAGGTTATGTCGTGGTTTATGACGACAAACCCGAATATGCGTTTTATTACACAACAAGCGGCTATCTTGCCGCAGTGGATGTTAACAAATCCTTTGGAGAAAAATTCCCGTATCGTGTTGGAAAGTATAATCCTGTTACGGGCAACCTTGTATCAATAGGCGTGTACATATCAGATGATGAACAGTATGCCTACACAAAAAGCGGTAAGCTAAAAGCACACTGGGTAGGCGACACAGGATATAATGCAAAGGGCAAACCAATTGCAAAAAGAGAGGTTGTAACAGAAATCCCCGAATAAATTTTGCTGTTGAAGCTCAAATTCCTTTGACAATAATCCTGAATATTTCATAAAAAAAAGCCGGCATAAATATACCGGCTTTCTCTGGGTAAGCAGAGTTAGTAGTGTTTTGCTATAAGGTTTAGGTTGAGGTGTTAGAAACCGTTAAGGGTTCTGTTTTAGAAAAGGAATAGAGTTGTTGGGGTTTTGCCCCGGAATAATCAATAATACTTGTATTTGTTATCACCTGATTGTTGTTTCTTTCAAAAACATTAACAAGCTGTTGTTCAACCCTGCTTTTTGCATTTTTGGTCGGAATTGACATTCTGCTTACAATATTTTTTGTGACATTTCCTTCTTTATCGTAAAAGACAGTGTAGCGTTCATTTTTGCTAAAGTCATGAATAATTTCAGCATGTTTTTTTCCTTCTTTATCAAAATGCGTCCTGACAGATTTTACAAGCTGTTGAGAGATAGTACCATCCGGATTTTTAACTTTTCTTTTAGTAATTTCCGTTGTTAGTTGACCGCCGTCTTTAGTTGCTTTCACAAAATTTTCGATAACAGGTTTTAAAGCCTTTGCATTTTTGTAGCGTATAACTCCGTAAGTAATAACGCCGAGCGTTGCCAGAGTTAACAAAGCCTTTGTTCTTTTAGAGTTTTTTGTTTGTTCTTCGTTTGATTGCACGGATGATTCATTGTTTACAGCCTGAAATGCTGTCGTCGGCTGTTGAACATTTTTTAAATTTTGGGATGCAAAGACTACAGGTGCACCTGCAGCATTGCTGACACCGTAAACTGCCATAATAACTACCTTTCCGTATTTCACACGTTGCTCTTATACTATAATAAAAACTTTTTATCTTAAGAAATTGCCAGAAAAAAGGCATGGTCTAAATCCTTTATATATCAAGCTTTTGCGGGGTTTTATTAAAAAACACGGGCATGCCGTTTTTTAGCTTTTAAAAAATTGGCATGGTCACAAAAGCAAACACAGCTGGCTTTTTCAAGATTTTGTATAAAAAGGCATGCCATATTAGCATGCTTTTTTATTTAAAAACCTTTTTCAATACGAGCGGATATATTGCAGTAATAAAAAGCGTACAAACAAACGCTAAAAGCGAATACGCAATATACGCCGGAACAAAAAGCATAAACAGCGTGCATAAATGTTTCATAATCAAATACAAAACAGCAATGCCTGCGATTAGCCATACAACTTTTTTACGGCTGTAGCCGTCAGGAACCCTGTAGTTTACAAAACGTTTTTCTAAAATCCAACCGGTAAATATACCTATTAAAAAAGCAATTTTTGGATAAGAGCTGTGCTTCATTGCCAGAGGATTAACATTATCTGTCAAAGGGTCGTAGCTTTGCATCTGGCCTCCGCATCTTATTTGTAAATAAGCAACAAGCAAAATTGTGAAAATCATTGCCGCCGTATAAAAAATCATATCGGCGTTTTTGTTTTTTTCAATCAGCTTGAGCAAAGCATCGGCACCGAGAATAATAAATACCCCCAAAATCAAAGAAACAATAACATCCTGCGGAGTGTGCACTCCTATGTAGTTGCGGGAAAATGCAACAGCAAATATTACCAAAAGCGTAGAATAGCGTATTAATTTATTTTTCCACCAATTAAAAGCAATACTGCCCCAAACAGCCGTTGCCCCTGCAGTATGCCCGCTGGGAAACGAGTATCCGTCTGCAGCAGGAAGTGCGCTTTCTATCGGTTTTACAGATGGATTCAAAAGCCACGGGCGTTTTATACAGGCAGTCATCTTTAAAAAAACGTTTATATAAAGGGTTATGCCGTAAGCAAACAGTATCAAGCGTCCTGCTCTTTTGTTTATTCCCCAGTATATTATTGCAATTACAGAAAATGGGATTATCAGTTCTCCGAGCTGTGTAACTCCGAGAAAAAATCCGTCGAATACTCCGTTTGTTACTTCTCTGAAATGTTGGAGCAAAAGCAGGTATTGTATCTGTAAATCCAGTGTATTTAGCATGTTATATTTATTCTCATTGCTCAGTTGTCAGACTGTATGAAAATTGTAAAGTTTTTTAATATTCATGGCAATTCTGTTAACAAAAATGTTTTTATATAAACAAGGTAAGTAAAAAGTAGTGTGTGAAAAATGGAAAATATGTATAATCAAACCGGTTATTCCCAGCAATTTCAACAACAGACCGGTGAACAAAATAACGAGCAGGATTTGTATGTAACAACCCCGATAGTACGCAACAATGTATCCCTGCCTCAATACGACAGAATAACAAGAGAATACGCAGATATTGTAAAGACTCTTGCCGTTGTGCAAATGAATTTGGAAGGCAGATTCAGTCCGGCTAAGTTTTTGAAATTTGCTGCTTTAAATAAGCATCAATAAACCCGTCAAGCTCGCCATCCATAACAGCGTCAACATTTCCGACCTCATAGCCGGTTCGATGGTCTTTCACCATTTTGTACGGATGAAAGACATAAGAGCGTATCTGCGAGCCGAAGTTTATATCAAAATTCTCGCCCTTAAGCTCGGCGAGCTTTTTGTCGTGCTCAGCCTGCCTTATTGCAAGCAATTTTGAAGCAAGCATTTGCATTGCTGTTTCTTTATTTTGAAGCTGTGAGCGCTGCTGCTGGCATTTTATAACAATACCGGTCGGTTTGTGCAATATTCTTACAGCTGTTTCCACCTTATTAACATTTTGCCCGCCGGCACCGCCGGAGCGCATTGTATCCACCTCTATATCCTCGGGCGGAATGGTGATTACCTTTTCAAAATCTTCTATAACCGGACTGACCTCAAGAGAGGCAAAACTTGTCTGGCGCTTGCCGTTTGCATTAAAAGGAGATATTCTGACAAGACGATGCACGCCTCTTTCTGCTTTTGCAAGTCCAAAGGCATATTTGCCGCTGACTTTAATCGTGGCTGACTTAATACCTGCTTCATCCCCGTCTGATTTGTCTAAAAGTTCTACTTTCCAGCCTTTTGATTCTGCCCAGCGGGTGTACATTCTCAAAAGCATCTGCGCCCAATCCTGTGCGTCCGTGCCGCCGGCTCCGGCATTAACCGTCAAAATTGCATCGTAAGAATCATACTCGCCAGAGAGCGTCATCTTTATTTCCCAATCGTTAAGCTCTTTTTCGAGTGCTTCTATATCGTTTTGCAATTCTTCCCACAAAGACTCATCTTCTGTTTCCTCGTAAAGTTCTACAAGAAGATTGCAATCCTCAAGTGTTTTTTCCCAATTTTTTGCTTGTTCGATTTCGGATTTATATTCGTTCAGCTCCTGTGAGAGTTTAGAGGCTTTTTGAGGGTCAGACCAAATATCCTCACTTTGCAGCAGTGCATCTGTTTCTTTTACCTTTTGCTCAAGTTTAGGCAGGTCAAAGATACTCCTTCGCTTTGTTTATTTTCAAAGCAAGTTCATCTAATTTTTGTTTTTGTTCAAGGTCTATCATAGCAAAATTATTTTAGCATAAAAAATCCCGAGTTTTTCATATAGTCAACTGTCCCCGACAACAAAGCAGGTTTAGCACACCAGACCGGCACAAAAAGTTAAATTTCCAGATAACTGTTTGTATAAACCTTTTGGTTTAACAAAATCTGCGCTGTTTTTATGATTTTCACCTGTTCTGAATCCGCAGCATCGTATTTTACAGCTTCAAGTTCTTCAAAATTTTGCATCATGCTAAAAAGAGCCAGATAAGCTTCATCATAAGTTTTTTGTGCATTTTGAGTTTCCAAAACACTGTTCAAACGCAAAAGTTCATCATCAAAAGAATCAACAATTGCACTGTCCAGCCCGCAGCCTGCAGCAAGCGTCATAAACACTCTGTTAATCAATGGTCTTAATTCTTTAGGACAGCCGTTGGAAACATTGGAAAGCCCTATTGTCGTGTTAACGGGCGGGTCAAAACTTTCTTTAAGCATCCTTATCGTGTTTAAGGCTTCTATTGCCTGTGTCTGGTCAACGCAGACAGGCAGAATCAACGGGTCAAAATACAACCTGTCGTTTGCAATATCCTTTGCCTCGGCGGCTGCGGAAATTTCAAAAGCAAGCTCCAGTCTTTTGTCCGCTTCTTTAGGAATACCAAGCTCGCTGTTCATGGTAAGTGCAATCACGCTGCAGCCATATTGTGCGGCAATGTCGGTTACACGTTCAAGCCTTGCCTCATCAGCACTTGTGCTGTTAATAATCCATTTATCGGGATGTTTGGCAAGTGCAAGCCCGAGTTCTATCTCGTCAGCGTTTGTACTGTCCAAGGACAGCGGGATATCCGTCAAATCCTGTGTCAGATTAACAAGCCACTGCATTGTGCCCGCAAAGGCTCCTCTTGCAGGCCCGATATTCAAGTCTATCCAGTCCGGAGAGGTTTGAATTTGTCTTTGTAAAAGATTTTTTATATAGTTTTCATCACGATTGAGCACCGCTTCTTTTGTGGCTTTTGATATGATATGAAGATTTTCCGAGATTAGTTTCATCATTTTTTCCTTATTTTATAAAATGTTTTTTAGAATTTGTCCTACCGCATAAGACCTGTTAAGCGTGTAAAAGTGCAAGCCCCGCACTTCATTTTGCAAAAGCTCGCTGCACTGTACGGATGCGTATTCTATGCCGTATTTTTTTGTGTAATCGCTGTCGTCTTGATGTTTTTCAAGAGTTTCTTTAAGTTTTGAGGGGATTTCCACCCTGCACATGTCTGCCATTTTATACAGCTGCTTGTAGCTTGAAACAGGCAAAATTCCGGGAATTACAGGAAGGGTTATACCGAGTTTTTCGCATTTTTCAACAAAAGAAAAGTAGTGGTCATTGTTGAAAAA
Organism: Candidatus Gastranaerophilales bacterium; assembly: GCA_944325555.1. Lineage (GTDB taxonomy): Bacteria > Cyanobacteriota > Vampirovibrionia > Gastranaerophilales > Gastranaerophilaceae > Limenecus. Next base: position 9,336 of record CALVAN010000025.1, read on the forward strand.
CATCTGGCAGAAAATAACCTCTGCGCCCTTGTCTGCTTTTTGTTTAAGGTAATACAGATCTTTCTCAATACTTTCGCACTCTTTGTGCCCTTCGGGATAACCCGCAACGGCAACGGAGAGGTTTGTGTTTGCTTTAATGTAGGCAACAAGCTCGTCTGCGTGTTTAAAATCGTGGCACATGCTTCCGTCTTTTGGAAGATCGCCTCTAAGCGCAAGTATGTTTTTTACGTCAAAAGACTCTATTGTCTTTAAGTATTCGCTTATATTCTTTGCGCTTGTGGAAACACAGGTAAAATGAGGCATAGGAGTGACATTCAAGTCTTCTTTTATGCGTCTTATTATCTCTACGGACTCGTTTCTGTTAGAGCCTCCGGCTCCGTAGGTTACGGAAATTAAAGAGGGTTTATAACACAACAGTTTGTTTAACTCTTCAAACAGTGTTTCAAGTTTTTGACCGTCATTGTCATCTTTTGGCGGAAAGACCTCGTAGGATATAACTGGTTCTTTTTTTTCGGTGTATATGTCTTTTAAGTTCAAAATGTTGTCTTTCTTTATTTGTTAATTGAAAAGTAAACCTCTTTTAAACGTTTTTTGCTTACGTGTGTGTAAAGCTGTGTTGTTGAAACATCGCTGTGCCCCAGAAGCTCTTGTACAACTCTCAAATCGGCTCCGTTTTCGAGCATATGTGTTGCAAAGCTGTGCCTAAGTGTGTGCGGGGAGATGTGTTTTTTTAACAGTTCACCCTGTTTTCTTATGAAAACATAAACATCCTGACGTGTCACTGCTTTACCGTTTTCTTTAAGAAACAGTTTTTTGGTATCGGATTTGAATTTTTTTATAAGAAGCTCACGTTTTTTTAAATAAGTTTTTAAGGCTTTCAACGCCTTTTCGCCTATGGGGATAATCCTTTCTTTAGAACCTTTGCCTATACAGCGCACATATCTTGCCGACATTTCCACATTACTAAGTTCGAGATTAACAAGCTCGGAAACTCTCAGCCCCGCACCGTATAAAAGTTCAAGCACTGCAGCTTCGATATCCGTGAGGTGGTTTCTTAAAATACTTTCTATTTCGGCTACGGACATAACTTTTGGCAGTTTTTTTGTGAGTCTTGGCAGCTCAACACCGAGGCTCGGGTCATTTTTTATAATTTCGTTTGCACTCAGCCATCTGAACCAGCCTCTTATGGCGGCAATTTTTCTTGTTACGCTTGTGGGGGTATAGTTTTTGTCGTGGAGCTCTTTTATATAGTAGTTTATGTGGCTGCGGACAATTTTTTCAAAATCATCAATAGAGGCAAGCTTATACAAAAAATCGCAAAAAGCGGTTAAATCTCTTCTGTAAGCGTCGATTGTGTTTTGTGCAAGTCCGCGCTCCGCCTGAAGATATTCCAGATATTCCGCTATATACTGTATGAGCATAAAATATTATACTATTTTTATTTGTATATGTCAGAAAATTTTTATATTTAATTGTCGGACAGATATACAGTTATACAGGTAGACTAAAGTCTACCCTACGCTGCTTTTTGCGTTGGGTTAAAAGGCAAACCTACAACTGTGCTTTCGCAAAGACAGTCCTTTTACTGTAGTGCGGTATGCCTGACCTGCGGTCTACACAAGGTCAAAATCGCCGTGTTTTTTAAGATGCTCAATCAATCCGCCGTCATGCAAGAGCTTAATCATAACATCCGGCAAAGGAGCAAATTTAATCTCTGTATTTTGTGTAAGATTTTTAACAACACCGGCTTTTAAATCAATTTCCAGCTCGTCACCTGCATCAATCTTGTCCGTATCGCATTCAATGAGCAAAAGCCCGATGTTAATTGCATTTCTGTAAAAAATTCTTGCAAAAGATTTTGCCAGAACAGCAGAAACACCTGCTATTTTTATAATCTGCGGAGCGTGTTCTCTTGATGAACCAAGCCCGAAGTTATTGCCGGCAACAACAAAATCACCCTTTTGCATTCTTGAGGCAAAAGTTTCGTCAGCATCTTCTAGCACATGCTTTGCAAACTCGTTTAAATCGGAACGCAAATGGAACAATCTTCCGGGGGCTATGTGGTCAGTTGAAATGTTATCTCCAAACTTAAAGGCTTTTCCTTTGTATTCCATTGTTTTTGCTCCGATAAATCTAATAATTATATTGCGAATTATAACATTTTAAGCAAACTCTGGCAAAAAATTTTTTGTTTAATTATTCTATTAAATACAATAATAATAAAGAGGGAACTTAGACAATGCGTATTCAGGCAATAAATTCATTTAATATTAACAGCAAAAAATCAAAGCAACAAACCCCAAAAACAGCGCCATCTCCAACAACTAACAACTTGTTATTGGAAGGATACAAAGATTTTAACCTTAGTTTTAAAGCACGACTTAACAGAACCCCCGAAAACTTCTATGCTCAACAATTCAATATAGACAACATGCCTGATACCGTCAAAAAATATCTTTTTGAAGATTTTGAGCAAAGACACCACATGCCGCCTGCGCAGCTGCAAAGGCAGGCTTTTGAATACTTAAAAATCGCCGACAGCGTACAGGACATAAAAGACATGTACCCTGACGAACCTTTGTTTGCGCATTTAAAAGATCTAAAGGACACAAAGCCCTCGCAGGGGATTCTTTTGCTTTTAAAATGGGATGCCCAAACATCTCAGACTCCAATTTTTAAAGACCCTCAAAACAAAGATCTCACAACCTACCTTCTAAAAAAGGTTTACCTTGAAGGTAAAACTAACGAAGAATTAAACAATGACTTTGACAATGACGCAACAGATGCAATAAAGCGTGAACTCGGAGTTAAGGATAAAAGATATTTTTCTCAGACAAATATCTATACACTGGGTATAAGATACCCCAAACTGCCGTATTACAATTCTTTCCTTGCAACAAGAAACGATAAAGAATACATCCCGCCGGTCAGAAAATCAGGCGTGACACCGTCAGAAGAAACAAAAGAAAAGCTCTCTGCAGCAATGACAAAATGGTGGGCAGGGCTAAATGAAATGGAACGCAGCGAGCAGATTCAAAAAATGCTCTATGGCAAAGAAATGGCAAATTCCATATTTGCCAAATATCAGGGGCAGATTATGACAATAGCTGCAGCTCAAATGGGATTTAGCGAAAAATTATCGGATATTTTTGCGCAAAAATACGCTGATGCAGATTTTACAATAGATTTTCCGACATTTTCAGAACAGCAGCGTGAAATTATGCTTGAATTTTGGAACAAGGACCCAGAGTTTCGCACAAAATATTCGCAGGCATTGCAGGAAACCATAGCGGAATTCGAAAATGCATACTACAGCGAAGATAAAACAGAGCTTGAAAATCTTTTGAACAAAGCGTTGGATTTAAAAGCAAAAGTTTTAAACAGAGCTAAAGAAAAACAATACATAAAAAGAGAAATGCAAAAACTTGCACAGCCCGCTCAACCGCAGCAGCCGCAAAAGCCCGAACCACCGGCAGAACCGGAAATAACACAAAAAACGGCAAACAAGCTTTTCAGACAGCAGGAATACGAAGCTATGAAATTTTTTACCGATGATTTCAAAAAAGAGATGCTGGAATTTTTGATGCAAAAAGTAAACAACAGGGAAAAAATGCAGCTTGTAATGCTGAACAGAGAAAATGCGCAGGAATTATTAAAAATGAATGACGAAGAATTTGAGGCATTGCAAAAGAAAATGGCGGACAAAACAGAGGACTTAAATGCAGAGTTCAATTTGTCGCATACTCTAATTGCAAAGACAAACGACTTTGTATTAAACAAATTGATGTACAAGTACTCCGGCGACCCGCAGGCGTTTATATGTGAGCGTGCAGACTCCGTAAACGGTATAAAATTACACAAGCTTGAACAAAACATTCTTTCCCAAAAAGCTGCAATGAATCTTGAGATGAAAAATCTCTTACAAGAGCAAAAACGATTTAAATCCGTGTTTTTCTCCAAAAGTATTTTTAAAAAATTAACGGAAAAAGAGCAAAAGATAGCGGATTATATGGGTGAAAATTTTGTCAGAATAATAGGACAAAAAATTACCTACGGATTTAATTATTATCCTGATTTAGACAAAAATATGCTTGCAAATATGCAGAAAAATCTTATCGTTTACGGTATGGACGTTGACAAAATCAACAATTTCCTTGTAAAAAATTATGCCTCTCTCAGCTTTATTACGGACACAAACAACGATGCGCAAGCACGTGACGCCGCACTTGAACATTTGATAGTGGATTACACGCTGCATGTTTTGTCCCTGCAAAAACAAAACTTGCAAAAAACTGCGGATTATAACAATGCGGAAGCAAACGTTAAAAGAGATGCATCCCTTGATAAAGGCTATAACATAGATTATACATCTTTGTATTCCTTAAAGTACGGATTTAAACAGTATCTGCACAAAAATACAACCAAATACTGGGCTGGGATAACAGAAAATCAAATTTTAGAATATACAGACGCATATCCGAATCTTAATAAAGAAACGCTTGCAACAATTCTTGCAATAAAGCTTGATAAATTTAAAAATGCCTTTAAACACAATACAATTGCAGATAGAAGAAAAGACCAAAATTTTGTCAATACACTGATAAACATTTTGTATGATGATTTTGCGCAGAAATTCCCCAAAACTGCAAATGCAAACAATGCAGCCTTGAACTATGTGTTGTACGAACTTACACAAAATCCTAAAGCACTAACAATTCAGGCAATTAATGCGGGTAATTTTATAAGAAATAACCACATGGAAAGAAGAATAACCGAAAAACAAAACCTGCTGACACAAAAATACAATGAATATCTGCAGCCGCTTTCAGACAGAGATATTCAGAATTTTTACGACAAGGAATTTTATCCGATGCTGTCCGAGGTTTTGGAAAGCGATGAACAATTCGACGCAATGTATAATCCCGAAAATTTTGAACAAGCACAAAAACTTATACTCAATGCGTTTTTCACCGCAAAACAAGATATAACAGCAAAACAGCTGCAATACCTCAAAGACAATAGCGCCTTCATAAAACTTATGAACGAAGATTCTTATGATGAAGATTTAAAAGAAATGTTGCTCGAAAAGCTTGCTGTTGATTACGTGCGCTCTGTTGCCTCCAAAATAAACAAAAACGTTGAATAATACAATTAACCAATTATTTGAGGTTATGTTCACAGTTAAAGCTTTGTCAAAATTTTTTGTATTATTATAAAGATATGCAGGAAAAAAATAAATCACAACAAAAAAGAAAATGTCCGGAAATAAAAATTAAAAATATGGGCGTTGACATAGATAAAAATGAATACAGAGAGATTGTCCTCTCCAATTCCGCACGTCCGGAAGCTTCTTTTTACGACAAATACAGATAATTTAATAAACTCAAATCAGCTGCAATTTTTCTCACAGAGGCACTACGCATTTATTGCAATCATTCTGTCAATTGATTTTAAAGCTTTTGCTGCCGTTTCTTTATCAACATCAATGGCGTAAGTATTGTTCTCCAGCGAGAATAAAATATCTTCAAGGCGTAAAAGCTTCATAGTATCACATATTGCTTTTTCATTTATCAGCACAAACTTTTTCTCAGGACAATCACGTTCAAGTCTTTCAACAACGCCTTTTTCCGTAACTATAATGAACTCTTTTGCCTCGCATTGCTTAACAGCCTTGATAATAGCCGTAGTTGAACCGACAAAATCCGCTTTTTTAGCAACTTCGGCAGGACACTCAGGGTGTACCATCACTTTTGCCTGAGGATAAAGAGCTTTTTTATTTTCTATATCCTCAACGGTAATTGCGTGGTGTACCGGGCAATATCCCGGGTAAGTAATAACATTTACGCCCTCAAGCTGTGATTCCACATAAGCACCGAGATGTTGATCAGGCACAAACAAGACCTCTTTTGCTTTGAGCGATTTTACAACATTAACAGCATTTGCACTTGTACAACAAATATCCGATTCCGCTTTAACAGCAGCCGTTGAATTAACATAACAAACAACAGGGATATCAGGATATTGGTTTTTGAAGGCTCTGAGTTGTTCTGTATTTATTTTATCAGCCATTGCACAGCCGGCCGAAAGGTTTGGCAGCAAAACCGTTTTGTCCGGAGAAAGAATTTTTGCGGTTTCCGCCATAAAATAAACACCGGCAAATACAATAATATCAGCGTCAGTGCTGGCTGCCTGACGGCTAAGGTATAAAGAATCTCCGGAAAAATCCGCAACCTCATCTATTTCAAGATTCTGGTATGTGTGAGCAAGCACAATTGCGTTTTTTTCTTTTTTTAAACGATTAATTTTTTGTATTAACTCTCTTTTATCCATTTTTAATACCTTAATAATTAGTGTTTCAAAAGCCGTGTATAATATTTTAAACCAAAAAAGATTATCTTGCCTGTTTTAATATTTCTATAAGACCGTTCATTAAAAATTCACAAGACATTGCTGCCAGCAAAATACCGACTATTCTGTTAATAACACTCACACCTGTTTTACCTAACATTTGGCTAACTTTTGAAGAAAACTTTAAAATCAGCCATACAACAAGAAGGTTAACCGCCAGTGCAGCAATAATCAATGAACGTTCCAGCGGCATTCCCTGAGCATTTTTCATACAAATTGTCAGCATGGTAATTGTTGCAGGCCCTGACAGCAGAGGAATAGCCAACGGAAAGACGGAAATATCCGTTCTTTTCATTGATTCCTTACGCTCTTCCTTGTTCTCATTGTTCATTGCCGGCTCAGGGTTTCCGAGAACAAGATCTATTGCCATTATCAAAAGCAATATACCGCCAGCAATTTTAAGCGCAGTAAGGCTAATGCCCAGCAAATCCAAAACCACTGAACCCGTGTAGGCAAAAAATATTAAAATAAAAAAGGCTATTACAATAGCTTTGTTCATCATAATATTGCGCCATTTAGCTTTTGAGTTAGCAGTAAGCGCAATAAATACAGGCGCAAGGCCTATACCGTCAAGGGTTACAAACAGTTTTGAAAAATAACCTAAAAAAGAATGTACATGTTCTAGCATTTAAAACCTTTCGTGTCCTTTTTATCATTATACTAAAAACATTTTTTTTCAGAAATTGTTATTTACAATATTGGTAATATACAACAATTCTTTTTAATCAGAAAAAAGTATTGGTTACTTTCAGGCTGTTATAGTATAATCACCATATGGAAACGCTGTCATTTAAAAATATATCTGTTGTTTATAATGAAGATGTTGCCGAATCTCTTCCTGTTGCAAAGCATACTCAAAGCGTGCTTGAAAAAAGAGGTCTCAGGGCAAAGATTACGCCATCTTCAAACTATGATGAACAAGCATCTCTTGTCATAACTATTGGCGGTGACGGAACCTTACTTAAGGCATCAAGATTCTATGCTCCTAAAAATGTTCCGATACTGGGTATTAACCTTGGCAGGCTCGGTTTTTTGGCGCAGGCAAATACGGATGAAATTGAAGCTTCCGTTCTAAAACTTATAAACAACGAATACAGAATAGAAAGCAGAATGATGCTCTCTGCCTATAACGACAGAGTTCTTGCACTCAACGACATTGTTATAAAAGGAGATACGTTTTCACGTACCTCAAAACTATTCTTATACATAAACGGAAAAGTTGTCTGTGACTACCTTGCCGACGGAATAATAATTTCAACCCCGACAGGCTCAACCGCTTACACTTTGTCAGCCGGTGGTCCGGTTCTTGTTCCGGGACTTGATGCAATGGTTATAGTACCAATTTGCGCTCATACACTGACGGCTCGTCCTCTTGTTATACCGGCAAGTGAAGAAATTAAAATTACCAGCTGCAATACCTGCAGCAAACTCAAAATGTCCGCTGACGGTCAGGACACAATTGATATTTCAGCAGATGACTGCGTTGTCATAAAAAAGAGCAAAACAGAAGCAAAACTCGTCATCCTTGAAAAAGAAAACAACGGGTTTTATGCCGTGTTAAGAGAAAAACTGCAATGGGGAGTTGCACCGGAACGTTAATATGATTAAGACTTTACGTATAAAAGATTTTATAATTATTGATGAATTGGAACTGGAGTTTGGCAGCGGCTTCAATGTTATTACCGGTGAAACCGGCGCCGGCAAAAGTATCATGATTAACGCAATCGACCTTGCCTTCGGCGCACGTGCCAGCAAGGAGCTGATTAAAACAGGCAAAACAAGAGCCTCGATTGAGCTTACGCTTGCTCTTAAAGAACCTTTGCCCAAAAGCCTTATTGAAGAGTACGGCATAGAAGATTTCGGCAACGAGCTAGTCCTGTCAAGAGAAATTACGGAATCCGGCTCCCGTTCCAGAGTCAACGGCGCTCTTGTCACTCAGGAGCTTATAAAAATACTCAGAGAAATGCTGATTGATATACACAGTCAGCATATGACCTACACTTATATTCAGCCAAAACACCATATAAAACTATTAGACAGCTACGGCGACGACAAACACAAAACTGCTCTTTTGCAATACAAAGATTTGTATGCAAAATACACACAGGTTGTAAAAAACTTAGATGAGCTGAAAAACAAATCGCAGCTTGACGAGCAGCAGGTTGAATTTTTAAAATTCCAGATTGATGAAATAGAATCAGCGCAGATAGAGGACCTTGAAGAGGACAAAAAGCTTGAAGAAGAGTTGAATGTTCTTGCCAATGCAGAAAAGCTCAAAGAGCAGACTTATTCAAGCTACTGGGCGCTTTACGGTGAAGACGGCTGCATTCTCGATGCACTCGGCAAGGTAAAAACAAACATATCAAAAGCTGCAGAAAACGACCCGAGCCTGAGCGATTACGAAAGCGAAATCATAAACGTACAGGAAACTTTAAGAGAGCTCTCCTCAAACCTTCGCAGCTACGCAGAGGCAATGGAGCTGGACGAACAGCGAATGGACGAGGTTGCGCAGCGTATTGAGGTTCTGGAAAAAATTAAAAGGAAATACGGCTCGACCCTCGAGCAGGTAATGGAAACCTACGAAAAGTTCACAAAAGAATACAATTCCATCGAGTTTTCGCAAGAAGAAATTGACAATCTTGAGAAGGAAAAGACAGAGCTTCTTTCTCAAATGAAAGCCGCAACGGAAATTTTGACAGTTTCAAGAAAAGAATTGGCACAGCATCTTGGACAGGTAATGACCTCGCAGCTTGAAAAGCTCGACATGCCGAAGGTCAGGTTCGAAATAAGCATAACACCTTGTGATTTTTGCCCGGACGGCTGCGACAGCGTGGAATTTTTGATTTCAACAAACATCTCCGAAGCTCCGAAACCTCTGGCAAAAATAGCCTCAGGCGGAGAGATTTCACGTGTAATGCTGGCAATAAAAACAATATTTGCAAAAGCGGACAACATCAACACTATTATATTTGATGAAATTGATACAGGAATATCCGGCAACGCATGTCAGGCTGTGGCACAGACCATTGCAGAGCTTGCAAAATCGCACCAGATTATCTCAATCACACACCAGCCTATAATTGCGGCAAAATCCGACAGGCATTTTTATGTCACCAAAACGCAGGATGAACAAACCGCCGTAAAGGTTTATACTTTAAATGAAGAAAATAAAATTAAAGCAATCGCAATGCTTGCAGCAGGCGATATAACTGAAGATTCAATAAAATTTGCAAAACAATTGATAAACGGGTAAAATAAATATAATTATACTGCGTCATAAAATGGGGTCTTTAAAAATGAAATCCGAACACTTAATTATTCTTTATGTCATTGCGGCTATGATGTACGGTTTTATGCAAGTTTTCCATATTCATTTAAGAGTATTGGACAGCTTTTTTGTCATGCTTTGCGGATTGTGTGTGATTGTATCGCTTGCATCAATTGTCAAAATTCTTGCCGACAATAGAGAATAATCTTTTCTCTCACAAAGTGTAAGGTACGCCTTTTGAGCGTAAACTCCGATTTGGTGTTTACGTAACAATTGTGGCGTTAAAAATATACAACAAGATGCTGTGTTTTTACTATTAACCTGTGTATTCCTTACACCTGTTTAAACTTTTTGTTACAAAATTTGCATTCCCTTAAAAGCATGTTCTATAATGCAGGCATGGTTGCATTAAGTGATAAATTTAATGAATTAAGCGAGGTCTCTAAAGTCAGAAGATTTATCTTTGCTGACCTGCAAAATTGCGGTTTGACGAGCCTTTATAATACATACTGGCTCGAGATGGAAGACCTTTTTATTGATGCATCAGAAAAGTTATCAAAAAATCTTTTTGAAATGTTTTTGATTGACTACTTAACCATCCAAAATAGTGCGGTTATTCCCAAAAAAGAAAATCTTTTGAAGGAGTTTATTGATTTTTATCAGGAAATAACCAAATTTCAGCAGCGTGAGATTATTATTAAAAATATCTTCAGATACTCTATGTATTATTTGAGGATTACGTTTGCCGACCTGCAGGATGAAGACATCAGAAAGAAAATCAAAACAATCAATGCCCTTAATGCTACAGACTCTTATCCTTTTTTGATGGAAATCTTTGAGGATTACGAGTTTGCTCATATAAACAGGGCAATGCTTCTTGAAATTTTGGATACGGTTCTGGGCTTTATCAATGAAAGAAATTCTAAAAAACCGTCGCAAATAGCACTTTCATTTGCAGGTTTGAGTACAGAAATCAACAAAATGCTTGTGTTAAAAGACTACACCCCGCATTTTGTTGTAGAAGAAACAAATTTTCTGGAAAAAGACACAATTAACTCTATGATATGCTCATAGAGCTGCCTCTTATTTAAATACAGTGTACGGCTAATTGCAGTACATAAGGATTTCATCTCTCTGCATTCTGATATGCTTCTGCTAACAACAGTATGTTTCCAATGCCCAAAAGCCTAGATGTTTTCTTTTGTTTCCTGCTGCTCGGGTTCTTTAATGGAGAACAAATTCTGCCCGCCTGTTGCTTTGTACAGGCTTATTGTTGAGATAAGACAGTTGATTTTGTTGGAAACCTCTTCTCTTTTGGTCATCAGCTCTGTTTGCTTGTTATAAAGCAAATCAAGATCAGAAGCCGCACCTATTTTGTTTTTGTGATCCATCAAAACGTATCTTCTGTGCTCAAGATTATAGCGTTCAACGCTTTCGTCATAATTTTTGAGGTCGGTTTTTAACTGCGCAGTTGAGTCGTTAACCTCTTGCAACCCGGTAAGCACTGCTTTTTCATACTCGTGTCTGGCTTCTTCGTAGCGGTATTTTTGGAGTTTCAAAATTGCCATTTTTCTTCCGCCGGAGAACAGGTCAAACGACGGCATAATACCGACATTGGCAAGTTGTGAATAATTATTAAACAATTTATCCCAGTGATATGCATTTAAACCTATTTGACCGTAGATAATAAATTTTGGTAAAAATTCTTTTCTTGCCACACGCACATCGTATCCTATTTTTTTAATGTTGTCCTCGGATTGTATGTAATCTGGTCTTTTTTCAATAACCGTTCCGTCCATCTTCAACGGAAGATTCTGCATTATTGCAAGGCTGTCGCAGTCTGTGCGCTCAATTGTTTTTGAGTCATCCGAAAGATAAACTTTAAGCTGATTTTCCAATATTGTGCGGGTGTGCTCAAGGTTGTTCAATAGTTCCTTTTGAGTTGTCAGCATTTTTTCTTCCGCAATAACTTCATTAACGCTGCACAAACCTATGTCAAACTTCTTTTGAGTTTTTTGTACAATGTCCGTTTGTATATCAACAATCTGCTGCTGAATTTCAAGCAGCTTGTCGGTTTTAACAAGGTTAAAATATGTTGAAGCAAAAGCAGAAGTTAAGGAAATGTAACTTGCACGCTCAGCCTGCTTGATAATATCAAGCTGTTTTTCCACACTTTTGGTTCTGATTCTGTTTTGTCCCCATATATCAACTTCATAAGTTGCAGTAAAGGGGAACTGATATCCGTATTGAGCATAGCTCGGAATAACCATGTTGCCAAAATGCTGGTCACTGGATCTCATTACTCTGCCTAGATTTCCGTCAAAAGTTATTTGAGGCAGCTCGTTTGCTAAGGAAACCTTAACCATTTTTTCGCCTTCCATTACCTTGAGGGCAGCAATTTTAAGGTCGTGGTTTTTGTCGTACAGCTCCTGCAAATACCCCGTCAAAATCGGATCGTTGTATTTTTCCCACCATTGCAAATTCAGATATTGAGTATGCAGTGCTTCTTCATTTTGTTCTTTTTTATTTTTTCTTGCAAAAGCGCTTGTTGAAGCAAGCGGTGCAACAATTTGCACGGCAAATAAAAGTGTTATTAATGCGGCCAGTAATTTCTTCATAAAAATTAATCTTCCATTTTTTATTCTTGTGTTATGATGATAACACAAGAAAATATTTTAGTGCAATATTTCATTAAATAAATGTTAAAATGTTCGAGAAAAATTCGTGATAAGGAACTGACGTGAACGAATTTTTTGACAAAGCGAACAGTAGAGCGTAAGCGATACTTGTGAGCCTGTCACCGAAACTTAACGAAGTTAAGTGTAGGCGAGCAACACCTTGAAAAGGTGAGTCTTTGAGCTTCGAAAGCTCGAAGCAAGGACTCCGTTAAGGGTTGACTAAATGTCAAGCCTTAATGGACGGGAAGACGACACTGGATTACAATAAGATATTTTCGTGTGGTTAGAATCTTTAAGATTCGTTGTGAAAGAACACTATGCAAGAAACAGAAACACAACAAAACAATCTTTTAAATAAAAGAGTGGGAGCGATGCTTGTCGCAACCGGTGTATTTTCGAGAGTAATGGCATTGCAAAAATATGCCCAGAAAAAATTTGAAATTACACCCGAACAATATCTTGTGCTGTCTATAATCATGGACTCGGGCGGTGAATTATACCAAAGACAAATTTCTGAAATTTTATATAAAGACAGACCTAATGTAACAAGGATTATAAATATACTTGAACAAAAAGGTCTGGTTAAAAGAACTGAAGATGTAAATAAACGAAAAGTGTATAAGGTTTCTGTAACACAAGACGGAATCGCAATGAGAAATAAAATTGTACCTACAATGTGGGAATTAAGAGCAATCACTGCACGGGGAATAAGCGAGGAAGACCTTGAAAAAACACTAAAAATTCTCGAACAAATGCTCAAAAACATGAAAGAAAAAGTAACATTACAAATTTAAGATTAAATAATCAGAAGGAAAAATATATGAGTAACGAAGAACAAAACCAACAACCGAAACAAAATGACAACATTACTCCGGTAGAGGAAAACGTAAAGCCGGAAAAAGAAAAAACAGAAAACAATGAAGAAGAAGACGACGGCGAAGACCACCGTCCGAGTTATAAAAAGAAAAGAGTAATTGTTCCTGCAATTACTGCAGTTGTATTTTTCCTGACCGGTATTTACTTTATGGTGCACGCTTTGCATTTCCAATCAACAGATGATGCTTTTGTTGAAGGGCACATAGTTTCCGTTGCGCCGAGGGTATCCGGTCCCGTCATTGAAATGCTTATAGACGATAACAAACCCGTCAAAAAAGGAGATTTGTTAATCGTTATCGACCCCAATGACTACGAGGCAAAACTTGCACAGTCAAAAGCACAGCTTGCGCAGGCAAAAGCAGCCTTGAACATTTCAGAAAAAGACATCACAAGGTCAGAATCGAGCTTGGAGGAATCGGCACACGACATAGCTTCCACAACTTCAAAACTCGATTTTGCAAAAAAAGATTTCAAAAGATATTCCGCAATGTATAAAGAAGGCATTGCTTCAAAACAGGATTACGACTCCAGCAAAACAGCTCTTACCGTTGCAAAATCGAACCGCAACTCCGCAATAGAACGTCAGAGAGCTGCCAAAGCAATGCTTGAAAGTTCTAAGGCAAAAAAGGAAGCTTCCCTGGCCGATATTGAAAAGCTCGAGGCACAGGTTAAAACAGACGAACTGAACCTGTCTTACACAAAGATTTATGCTCCGCAGGACGGTCTTATCACCAACAGAACGGTTGAGCTTGGCAACTACCTTCAAACAGCGCAGCCGATGTTTGCGATTGTTCCGCAAAAGGTATGGGTGGTTGCAAACTTTAAAGAAACACAGCTTACCTATATGAAAGCAGGACAGCCGGTGTCGATTAAAATCGACACATACCCCGGCAAAAAATTCAAGGGCAAAGTGGACAGCATACAGCGTGCAACAGGTGCAAAGGCAAGCTTGTTCCCGCCTGAAAACGCTGTTGGCAGCTACGTAAAAATTGTACAGAGAGTTCCCGTAAAAATCGTGTTTGAAGAAGATATTTCAAACTACAACATAGTCCCCGGCATGTCCGTGGTACCGGAAGTAAAAGTCAGATAAGGGAGCGTTTTAATGACCACTACCGAAGTTGTAACACAAACAGGCAATCCGCTGCCTAAGATAAAAACGCCTAAAGAAGCCCCTTTATGGTTGGTTGCTTTTACAATTTTGCTGCCTACCTCGTTTGCGATGCTTGCAACTTCCGCAACAAACGTTGCAATACCTTATATCGCAGGGTATTTCGGTTCCACTGTCGATGAAGCAAACTGGGTTATCACAATTTACATGATAGCCAACGCAATCCTTATTCCGCTGACAGGGTGGCTTGAAAACTACATGGGCAGGGTATTGTTTTTAAAGGTATTTATTACCATATTTACAATAGGTTCCGTCATATGTGCCTTTGCCCCGAGTTTGAACTTTCTTGTTGTCGGGCGTCTTATTCAGGGTATAGGCGGCGGGCCGATGATGCCTATTTCTCAGGCAATTTTGATAGCAAGTTTTCCTTATAACAAAAGAGGTCAGGCAATGGCGTTGTTTGCGCTTGCTGTAATGGTATTTTCCATTATGGGGCCAACCTTCGGCGGGTTTATTGTGGACAACTCAGCATGGCAGTGGATTTATCTGGCAAACATCCCTGTCGGAATATTTTCCGTAGTGCTTGTTCACTGTAATGTTGCTGAACTCAAAGACAGGGTTAAGCCTGATAAAGTTGATTATGTGGGATTTATTGCACTTGTTTTGTGGCTGATGTCAATGCAGATTGTACTGGACAAAGGACAGCAGTACAACTGGTTTGACTGCACATGGATTTGCTGGCTTTCGGGGGTTTCGTTGTTTTCGTTTATTTTCTTTATCATCTGGGAGCTTGAATATCACAGCCCGATTGTCAACCTGCGTATTTTCAAGGACAAAAACTTTTTTATAGGAACGATTCTCGGGTCGTCTGTTAATATGATTATTTACGTAACTATTGTGCTTTTGCCAAGCTTTTTGCAAAGCCTCATGGGCTACACCGCTATGCTAAGCGGTATGTCTCTAGCCCCTAGGGTTTTCTCTTGTATAGTTATGCTTATGATAATAGGTCCTATGGTAGAATTTTTGGACAACAGAATTTTGATTGCTTCCGGGTTCTTTTTCCTCGGACTTTCTACAATAATGTATGCAAATTTAAACCTTGGAATATCTTTTAACTACGTTGTTTTACCTAACCTACTTATGGGGATAGGTGTAATCCTTGTATTCATCCCAGTATCAGCGCTTGTGCTGGGCACCTTGCCAAAGTCACAGCTTTCCGCAGGTGCAGGTTTGCACAGTTTGTGCAAATGTGTTATGACAGCGTTTGTTGTGTCCATGTCCTCAACCCTTGTTGCAAGGCTGTCACAGGTACACCAAACATATCTTGTACACAACCTTTCTAACTTCAATCTTGCGTTCCAGATGAGGCTGCATTCCATGGCTGGAAACTTTATGCAATTTGCATCAAATTATGCAACACACAAGGCAGGCGGGCTATTGTACAGACAAATGCTTTCTCAGGCAAGGCTTATGTCCTATGTGGATGTGTTTGAGATGTTTGCGCTGATTGCGTTTATTTTGATTCCGTTCGGATTCCTGCTTAAGGTGCCTAAAAAAGGTGATTAACAGGTTTTCCAGACTGTTACGCAACATTGCCGAGTACATCAGACCCGCATATTAAAATATTTCATATAGTCAACTGACCCCGGCAACTCATTGAACAGGTGCAATAAACAAGTACGATATTGGCTGTATAACATGGGCACCTGCAACAAGTGCAAGGGGTCACTTCCGTAAAATGCTAGACTCGGCGCCACTCGCACTCCGTGTACCACTCCTACAAGCGAGGTCCCTCTCAGACATCATATATTAACTTTTGTTAAGATTTACGCAATTTTATAAGAGAGAAATACTTTATATATATATGAAAGCTCTCTCTTCTTATTTAAATTTCAAGACCCGAACGGGTCTTTTTTTTATGTCTGAAAGCCAAAAGTATTGTATATTATAATTATTACAATAAGAAATCAATACAGATACAAAATGATTCAAAAACAAAATATTTTACAAATTGCTGCTCAATATAAAAGCAAATATTCAAACCTGTACTTTGAACGTTTTTCCAAAACGCTGAATATTTTGGAACAAAAACGCAAAGATATCTTAAAACAAACGCTTGTAATTTGCGCACTGTATTTCTTAGCGGCAGTTATTTGTTTGGTGCTTTGTTTTGCAATGCATTCTGTCAACCCGTCAATTTCGCTGTTCTCTTTTATATTTTTTACGGGGCTTGTTGTTTTCGGCTTTTTAACAGCGGCGGAAAAAAATGAGAAATTTGTTAAATTATTAAAAGAAGATTTAGGCAGCAAAATTTTAACAGTATTCGCAGAACTGCATTACTCAAACGAAAAATTATCGGAACAGGATATTATAAAAAGTTCGATTTTTCCGGCATTTGCAGTACTAAATACAGAAGATTGCATTTGCGGCAAGTACAAAAACACTGATTTAAAAGTTTGTGAGGCTTCCTTATTTCTTGATTACGACACGGCACTGTGGAACCGCATATATAAAGGCATAATCATTTCCTTTAAATCTAACAAAACAATAAAAAATACAACAACTGTTGTTTCCAAATCGGAAATCAACTGGAAGCTGCCGTTAATAATATCAATAATAGCTGCAGCCTTAATATTATGCATAAAATACGCTTTACTTCTTATGTCTTTTGATGTGTCGGAAGGATTGCTGCTAATAATAGGATTTTTGGCGGTTTTTGCAGGTATTTTTTATGAAATATTAAAAAAATTCTATTTTTTCAAAAGGAAAACACCTTCCTGCGAAAAATTATTACAGCTAAAGCTCGAAGATCCTGTTTTTAACAAAAAATTCAAAGCCTGCTCAGGTGACCAAACAGAGGGCAGATACCTATTAACAACTGCTTTTATGGAAAGATTTTTGCACCTGCAAACAGTCTTTGGAACAAAAGACATAAAATGTTCTTTTT
The DNA here is from genome assembly GCA_944325555.1 of Candidatus Gastranaerophilales bacterium. GTDB lineage: Bacteria > Cyanobacteriota > Vampirovibrionia > Gastranaerophilales > Gastranaerophilaceae > Limenecus. The sequence goes on from CALVAN010000025.1 coordinate 26,621, forward strand.
TTGATGACAAATTGATTATCTCAATATCAACAAACCAAAACCTGTTTGAGTTGGGTAATCTGTTTGAAAAGCTTGATAGCTCAAAATATATCAACAAATTTTTTGAAGAAATTGTTTCAATTTTAATTATGATTGACTATTTTAAGCTTGATGAAACAACAAAGCTTTAAGTGATAAATATTTCATATAGTCAACTGCCCCCGGCAACTCATTGAATAGGTGCAATAAACAAGTACGATATTGGCTGTATAACATGGGCACCTGCAACAAGTGCAAGGGGTCACTTTAGGAAAATTATAGCTTT
>CALVAN010000026.1 GCA_944325555.1 Candidatus Gastranaerophilales bacterium
AGAGGTAGGCAAAGGAAAAATGTAATTTTTCCGTGCCGTATTCTGACCTTGTCGGGGTCAGTTGACTATATGAAATACTTTTTACCCGATAAAATTTTTGCAAGCTCTATACGGCGTTTTATACCTAATTTTTTGTAGATTCCGCTTAGCCGCTTTTTTATGCTTTCTGCACTGTAGCCAAGCTCTTCTCCTATTTCAATATTCGTCTTGCCGCATTGTACAAGCATAGCTATTTTTAACTGTTCTTCACTAAAAAACATGTCAATCCCCATAAGTTCAAATAAAATCTAAAGAGTCCTTTTGTTTGCCATACGACGCAGACGCTCGCCCGCCTCAAAAAATTCGGGCGGCGGCGGCACAAATTTCTCTTCAGTTTGGCTCGTGTTGTCATCGTATTGGCTGCAGTTCTCAGTAGTCTCAGCAGCAACCGAAGGCAAGACGGTTTTGGATTTTGCTCCTGATGCACGGCTTGACGTGCCTGTTGTTGATATTTTTTGCCTTGCGTACCTTTCGAGTCTTGCAAAATGAGCGTTTGGCAATTCGGCGTTAAACTCCTGCTCTTTGCCTGTCGATATTTTGTAGGAAAGCTCCGAAATAACCGTGTCCACAACCTCTTTGCCGTAAAGAGAAACAAGAGAATCATACTGGCTGCAAGTAAGATGTACGTTGTTTGCAGTACCGTAAAAATTAAAAAAATGTTTGTTGGTGTCAGAGGTTTGTAAGCCGCTATTCAAATTTGTGTAATTTGTTTCGTCTATTTTTTCTTGCTTAGCGTTTACTTCACTTTCATTTACTTCACTTTCATTTTCTTTACTTTCATTTTCTTTACTTTCATTTTCTTTACTTTCATTTTCTTTACTTTCTTTTTCTTTACTTTCTTTTTCTTTACTTTCTTTTTCTTTACTTTCTTTTTCTTTTATTGTATTACGTCCGTAATTCGTTTCTAATACGTCCGTATTGTTTGAAAAAGCTTGCCATCTCTTCTTTATAGCCATTTTTGCTTTTTCAGTTTTCTCTTTTCTGAGTTTAATATTTTTTGCAACCCGTGCAGAAGAAACAACTTTTTTTCTTATATTAAAAAGGTTAAAATTTTTTATGACCGATTCAACGAGGCTTACATCAACCCCCAAATCAAATGCAATAATATCCAGCTCACTCATAAGCAGCCTGTTATTGTTGTTGTGCAAAAACTCGATAACAGCCCAGAATACGCCGTAGCCTTCCATTTTGTGCGTGTTTATCAGACGTTTTATTTTAAGATTTTCACGTGTAAAAATGTCATGAGAAAAGTACTCCTGCATTTTCCAAACTCCTCTCCGTTGCTTGTGACCTAAAAATATTTATTTTGCTTTGCAAGGCGCATAACCCCGTCAAACAGAAGATTTTTGCACAAATCAGCGTTTGAACACCTGCTGTCTTGACAATTGTAAACCTTGCAAAGCGAGCATTCTTTGTTTTCTATTAAAAAATCAAGCATGATATCGATCATGCCCAAAAGTATTTTGTTTGAATAAATTGAAGTTTTCATTTTGAAGTATTTCTTTTTTTTCTTTAAATAACCGATAACAAACTATTTTGTTGATTTTTACTTCAATTTATGTTAATTTAAAAGTGAAGTATATATCTTGCCTGATCTCGGGGGTCAGGCCTTTTTTTTATTAAGTTTGTTAATATTATTATAAAAAATTACTTTACATTTGTCAAGTGTTGTAATAATATTAAATAAAAGTAAAGGAGTTAATATGAACCTTCAAGAGGCAATTGCGGAGCTTACTGCCAAATTCAAAAAGAAGATAAGTTATGCCGATATCGCCGCCGCACTTGATGTTACAAGGCAATATGCAAACCAGATAAAGGATCGTGAACTTTCTAACGAACAGATAAAAAAGCTTGATAAATACTTTAATACCGACTTGACAATTGTAAACTTAAATGAACTTCCTGCTGACCCTAACGATTGTGTAAATATACCTGTTTTAGGCGAGGTATCAGCAAGCATGGGCTATGGTGTTACAGTTTATAATGAGGTGCAGACAGCCGTTTATCCCATCAGCAGAAAACTTGCGCTGGATTTGGGGTTGAATGTCCATGACTCAGAGATTATTTTTGCGCAGGGTGACAGTATGATGCCGACTATAGACGGCGGCGACAGCCTGCTGGTTGACCATGCCAGAAAAGAAATTTACGACGGCAAGATCTATTGTGTGCGCATTGACGGTCAGCTTTACGCCAAACGTTTGCAAAAAATCCCGCCTGACAGAGTGTTGATTGTATCAGACAATCCAAAGTATCGCAGTTTTGAAATTGATTTAAAAGAAAACAAAGATTTTGATTTTGAAGTTATAGGTGAGATTCGCTGGTGGGGCAGAGTTTCCCGTTGAGTTTGAGACAGCTGCCCGGGGCAGTTTATTATATCAAAATATAACAAAAAAGGAGAATATTTCTATTCTCCTTTTCTGTCAAAAGTTGTTTGTATCAATTAAAATACAATTTTCAACTCTTCGTTTGGATTCAAGCTGGAATCATTAGAGTATGAAGGTACGATTAAGTATCTTACTTCATCAGTAAATTCATAAATTACACCGAAGGTTCCGCTTACAATCAATTTGCACAGATCATAAGTACCGATACCGAGTGTAGCTACTGATTTACCAACGTTAACAGCGCCTGCGCCCGGATGTAATGTAAATGTATCAACAAAAGCTGTTGACAATTCGTCACCGAATTCTTCAAGGCTGTTGCCTGCAACATCTACGCCTGAGCCAACTGTTCTTACAGCAACGCCAACTACTCTGCCTGCTGCACTGAACGGTGCGCCAAGTAATCTTGCTAAGATGTTAGGATTTTTCAAAGCAGCAACTTGTGCTTGTGAAATTTCTTTCGGGAACTCAGCACATTTATCGCCGTCTTTAATTTTAACGAATTTAACTTTTATGTAACCGGGGTTTTTGATACCGGGTCTTACAACTTGAACAACTTCACCTTTTACTTTAGAACCGGCTGCGAAAGTTTGGCCGTTAATAGTAACATCTGCAGTTGTTTTAGCAGTAAATCTGTCACCTGCGTTAGATGTTCTTGCGGAAAGTCTGTCTAAGATTTTTACGTTAAGAACAACAGGTGCATAGTTTTTGATAGCATCAGGTGCATTTTTGTCTTTTGCAATTGAATTTTTACCTGTCCAGTTTTCTTTCAAAGAGCAAATGAGGTATGCAACCTGTTCTTTTGAAAGATATTCGTCAGAGTTTACTCTGTCAGGGTTAGGAATATCTTTTAACAAATCCGAAGCAACAACTTCTTTAGTCGGAGCGATAGCCCAGCGTGGAATGTTGTTGATTTCTTTATCGTTAAATTTAGGAACGATTAAGCTTCTGTCTGTAGCAACTTCGATAAGTTGTGCAACTGTAGCAAAAACTTCTGCTTTTGTAACAGGTTGATCAGGTCTGAATTTTTTGTCGGGGTAACCGATCATAACGCCGCCGTTTAATGCGCCGTAAATCCAATCTTTAGCCCAGTAGTCAGACGGAATGTCTTTGTAAGATTTAGTTACTGATTTGTTGTTCAGGCCGAATTCTTCTGCAAGAATAACGGCGAGTTCTGAACGTAAAACAGGCATTTTAGCGTTGAAGTTAGATGCATTTTGTTTCTTTTCTAGCAGATTCATCAATGCTTCCACTCTTGAGCCGATAACAACATTTTCTTTGTTGGTAATGCCCATGTGATTTTTCTTTTTGTAAACTTTTCCGCCTACAATGTAAGTTTCTTTAGCTGTGTTCAATTGTTGAGCCTGAGAACCAAACATTGTCGGGTGTGCATAAGCTTCCATCCGGTGTGTTGGTTTTGCTTTGTCGCATTTTTTTGCGCAGTCTTTAGCCATTGCGCAAGAAGCAGAAACCAGTACAACCAATGTAGAAGCAAGCAAGATTTTGAAATTTTTCATAGACTTCTCCTAACTATTCTCATTTTCCTTTTACAGAAAACCACATCTCATTATCTATGTTTTAAATAATTACGTCAAGCCCTAAAGAGTATTTTTTTTACTGCTTATTGCGGATTTTTTGTACAAAATTTTTTAATATTAAGCTAAATTGTTGATTAACAAGGAGATAATTATGTTTACGTCTGATTCTGCAATAAAAGAAGTGGATAAATTGAATATTTTTAAAAACAGCAACGGTTTTAATATTCCGTCGATTTTGCGTTCAATAAAAAATTACGAAAAAAATTTTTATGCTGCTAACGCAAACCACACAAAGCAGAGTTCATATCCTTTAATAAAAGGTCTTGAAAACGGAATAAAGCAAACAACCATACTTACGCAGGATAATGTAAAAATTGATATCTGGGATATAAATCCTTTTGGAGTTAAAAAATATGTTATATTTTGCGAAGGTATAAGCAGTGAAAAAAGCAATCCGCTGCAGCAAAACGCCTACCTGAAATTTGTTCTTGCGGGATGGGGCGTAATAGCTTTTGACTACAGAGGCAAAGGAAAAAGCTCGGGACAGTTTACAGAGCAAGGTTCAAGAATTGATGTAAGCACTGTGTTTAATTATTTGCAGACGCAGGGGATATCTGCCGCAGATATAGGTGTTATCGGACATTCCATGGGCAGTGCCGTTGCCGCTGATTTTTGTGCAGGACAAAAAACCGCATTTACTATTCTTATCAACCCTTTTTCCAAAGCTGCTGACATGGCTAAACATATAGCTGCTAAAGCGAGCATGCCGGATATTATAAGAAGGATTATAAATCGAATACCCGCTTTTTTAATACCTCTTCAAAACAGGTTTGACAATGAAAAAGCAATAAAGAGGATAAAGTCGCCTTTATGTATAATTCACACAAAAGATGATTCGGTTATACCTGTTGAACAGGCAAGAAAGCTGGTTTCCGTAAATAAGGGAAAAAATATTTCATATACCGAGCTTGAGTCAGGCTGCCACGAACTAAACGATGAAAAAATAGACTGCTGTTTGGATTTTATGCAAAATCAGTCTGTTTGAGGCAGATACAAATATCGGCGGATACACTGAAGTGTACCCATAAGAATGTAGTTGATGAGTAGGATATATCAATTTTTTATAAAAAATATAGAAAGAAAAATAAGGATTTATGCTTTATGTTCCACCCATTCTTTGATGCAAAGAACGGGTGGAGCCCAAGAAACTCCCGACCTGATGTTCCGTTCATACAGAAAGTAACACAAACCTGTGCTCGGCAACTCGGGCTATATAAATTGCTCTCCTTTTGATGTATTAAAGTATTTGTTATAATTACATAGCCCTCAAACAAACCTCGCTTGTAGTTGTTTGTGAAACTTTCTGTAATTCACTGCACAAAGGTCGGATTTTTATGATACATAAATTTAATAGCAAAAAAATTTGTGTTTGTCTTTATTACAAGTATGAACATAAAATTCCCTTTAAATGATTTATTGAATATTGTAAGCAAAGCCGAAAATTCCGGAAAAATTAAAGAGGCAATTTCTTTAATCGAAACACAAATAGGCAAACTTGAACCTGCCGAGCAGAGCATTGCTCAAAGCGTAAAGGCATATTTGCAGACAAAACTGCCGCAAACTGCAGCTGAGGCTTCCGCACGTGCTCAGGTAGAAATGTCTTTGCTGTTGAATAAAATACAAAATTTGTTTTCACGTGTGAACAAAGATACCATTCTCTCGGAGGTTACAAGACAACCCGTGCGGCGTGAAGAATGGTCTATGCTGAAGGATAATCTGGATAACAATATAGAGGCAATGCTTTTGCCACGGGCAAGGGATTTTTGGATTGAAAATTTCCTTAATCGAAATTTAGACGGATTGAACGGCAAAGATATGGATATCCGCTTTATGCAGGGTGCTCAAAGACTTGTAGACCTCGGAGTGATAGATAAATCCACCTTTGTTATTGCTCATACCGGTCACAATATTCCTATAGCTTATCAGCTTATGAAAAATACTCAGCTCGGGCAGGTCAACGGAGTGCTCGAGTTCAGCCGTGACTCTTTTCCTTTAATGAGTGACGAGGTCAAAAAGGTTTTAGAGCTTTTTGCTGCCGGCAGGGGGAAAATGACAGGGCTTTCAAAAGAAGAAAGGCTGTTTGTTAACGGAAAAATTAAACCGCTGAGCTATAAAATACTTCATGATTCCATCGGAAACCAAAGGCTCCTTGACGGATATCAAAGACAGATACTGGAAAATTCTTCAAGAATTTCCGATCAAAATTTTTCTTACCCCGGTACTTTGGCGCAAACAACACGTGGCAGAGGAGCAAAATATCTGGGGTTGGATTTTCACAGGCTTGCCGCTGTTGATATATCAAAACTTCCGACAGCACGTGAATTAAAAGAGGCAGGGCTTAACAAAGTCGTGTTTTTAGACGAGCTGCATCCTGTGTCAATGTTCGACAAACCGGAACTTGATATGATATACGAGCCTATGACACGACAAAAGGCGGATATGATATGTGTTTTGTATGACACGTTTTTGTCTAATATGTATCAGGGAAAGGTAAAAGAAGGCTTGAGTGCAATTTATGCCTTAGACAGGTTTGTTGCTCCAAAAGACATTACGCAAAAAATTGTTAAGCCGGATTCTGCTGCAATAAAATCTGCTGCGCAAAAAATTCAAAACTCAACCTTCGGGCACACTGTCAACCATATAACAAGAGATGATGCGGCAAATTACATACGTCAGCTTCAAAATGACATGCCTGTTATTATTGAGGGTGTTGATTTATCGAGAATAGAAAACTTTAATTTTTCGGATTTAACATCTTCGATTGACAGGATTACGGCTCTGGAGCGTGCATCGTTTAAAGAAACAGATGTACTGAGCGGGCTTGTCAGATATGTGGATACAGTTTTGAAAAATAATGTCTGAGTGGGAACTCGCTTGTAGGAGTGGTACACGGAGTGCGAGTGGCGCCGAGTCTAGCATCTTACGGAAGTGACCCCATGCACTTCCCTCCATTCGTAACGTGCCACCGGCACCTTCCGAACGGAGTCCTTGGGTACCCTTGTTATATAGCCAATATTGTACTTGTTTATTGTACCCGTTCAATAAGTTGTCGGGGTCAGTTGACTATATGAAATATCTAAAATATAGTTTTTCTGTGGCTGTCGGTTCCGCCTGTTACAAACATTTTGAACTTTTTGATGAGTCTGTCCAGCTCGGGTTTGATTGCGCTGACGTATTCTTCATCCCATCTGCTGTATTGATAGTTTCCCTCAACTCCTTTGATGCCGTGGCTTTTTAAAAACTCAAAAAAGTCATCATTGATTTTATCCGGTGTAACTATCGGATGTGCCCAGGATAAAACTCCGCCTGCTTTTTTTATTTTGGGAATATCCGAAATCTGATTATTTGAGGCAAATCCTTTCATCATTGTTTCAAGATTTTTATCAAACGGGTTAAATCCCAACCCCACAGCCTCAAATGCAGGGTGCGGCTCTTTGTAGCCGTGCAGTAAAAATTCGCAACCGGCAACAAATTTGAAGTTTTTATATTTTTCAGGCTCCTGTGATATCAGGGCGATTGCCTCTCGTACGCTTTTTACACGATCATGGTCAGTTATCGCTGCTGAAAATGCAGGCATGTTGTCATTTGCTTTCCCTGATTTAAAGATTTTGTTTGCGTGATTTACACACTGTTCTAAAAATTCTTTTGGCGTCAGTCTGCCGTCAGATGCTGTCGTATGCAGATGAAAATTTGCCCTGAAATTGTCGCCGACTTGATAGTGCTCCGGTTTTAGTCTGTTAATAATTTGTTTTAATTCTTGAGGCCCTGCAATTGCTTGTAAATCTTCAAGTTTGCATGAGATGCCGAAGCTGTCTTTTAAGCCCTGCTGCAACAATTTTTTGTATGATAAATCTTTAGAAAATATCTCAGCACCCTTAAAGGCAGTTTTATTTGTTGTATGTAAGCTTACCTTCATAGGCTTATTTCAGCTTTATCTTTCCGTAGAGCCTGTTAATTGCTGCAGGATTGTGTAGGATGCATCCCAGCCGCTGAGTCCGCCTGTTGCTTTGTATTTAGCAATGTTTTTGGCTCTTTCTTCTTTGTTTTTTTTCTGTTCTTTATTGAATTTTTCTAATTTGCTTTTGCTTGCATTTCTTTTTTCAACGATAGGGTTTGCATATTCCAAAAATGCTCTGTATTCCTGACATCCATAGCCTGCTTTTACTTTTGAAGGATAATTGTAGGTCAGATAATTGAATACATTCATTGCTCTGTCAGTGTTTGCAGGTTTGCCCATAAGAATTTCCCAGTTGCTGCCGGGCATTTTTGTAATAACAACTATCATAGCGAGCGGATTGTAGCCTGTTTTTATCATTAAGTCCACACCTGTTATATCTGCGTCCTGTTCGTCTGCTGCACTTACTTTGTTGGCAAGAAATTCACTGTTTGCTGCCGTAGCTATGATATTGCTTGAACTCAGGTTTTTTGTCAAAGCATCTTTTGATGCTTCTCTCATTATTCTTTTAGAATATGTCCCGTTTATGATATAGCCCATTTCGTGCGCAATTACTGCTGCGACCTCGCTGTCGTTGCCTGTGTATGACAAATCTGTGCTGGAAATTTGTATGACATTTGTTCTTGATGTGTTGGAGTTGTCTGCAGCACCGTTAACAACTTTAAAGGTTGTTTTGGCAGGCAGATTGTTTTTGGAAATAAGTGTTGCTCCGACTGTTGAAACTCTGTCTGCAGCTACCCAGGTAGCAGCGTATGATGCAGATGCCATAAATAAAAACGTAAATACGGATAAAATAATCTTTTTCATATAACCTCCATTAATTCTATTTGATTTTATCATTAAATTTAACTTTAGAAAATAAAATTTTAGTCAAACGATTTTCTGACAGAGGCAGGTTCGTACAAAAATTGGCGGTTATCTGCCGTTGAAACGGATACAAGCGTCTGATAAGGTTTTGGAATTTTATTTCCTGCTATAACAAATTTGTAGCAAAAATTTTTATTCAGGGGTGTTATTACAATATTAAGTCCGGTGTCGTCTTTTTCCAAAATCTTTTGTTTTGCGAAAACAGTCTTCACTATTTGAACAATATTGAAAGGGATGCTTGTGTTAAATTCTATATTAATAATTGGTAATAATTCTAATTTGAATTTTAAAGGTAAAATAATTGATGCACATGTACACTGCGGCCAATGGAATTATGACAAATTTCCCTGCAAAGATGTTATAGATTTTTTCAGTAAAAAATTTAATAGCGGAAAAGATTCCGTTGATAAAGTTATAATTTCAAATCTTGATTGCATTAAAACAGGAAAAAATAATAAACCGCTGAAGAATGAAATCAGCGGCAATTTGTTATTATTAAAATCTGCAATAAAAAATAAAAAATTTTTACCTTTTGTCGTATGTCAGCCCGGGCACGGTTCAGCAGAAAATATTGAAATATTGCTAAATAAATATCCCGAGATAATTAAGGGACTTAAATTTCACCCTGCTTGTCTGGATTTAGCCGCAAATGATGTGCGGTATTTACCATATATGAAGCTGGCTGAAAAATATAACAAACCTTGCCTGTTTCACAGTGAAGTTTTATCTGACGAAACAGGAAATGTTATTAGAAACGGTGTGTCAGATCCTGATTTTATCTATGAAACGGCAAAACAATTCCCTAATGTTCCTGTTGTACTCGGACATATGGGGTTAGGCGGGGATAAGGCCCATAAAGTCGGAATAAATACACTTCTTAAATCTATTGAAAACGATGATGCTAAATTATATGCGGATTTAGCTTGGGTAGACTGGGACAACCCGCTAAAACCAAACATTATAGATGTAATTGACAGACTTTTGCACACATCAAAAGGTGATATGACAAGCCGTCTTTTGTTTGGAACGGATGCACCTTTGGGCGTATTTGGAGAAAAAGCTCTTAAGCAACAAGGGGCTTATGACGCTAATATAAGAAATATAAAAAATGCTATTAAAAACAATTTTGGTGATGACGCTAATAAACTTATCAGTCGAATTTTTTATAGGAACAGCAAAAAATTGCTTAATCAAAATTTTAATCAAATGGCTTGAGATAACAAAAATCTCAGTTAAAAAGCCACCTTTCAAGGTGGCTTTAAAATTAGGAGGAGGTGGGATTCGAACCCACGGTACGCTACAAACGTACGACAGTTTTCAAGACTGCTCCAATCAACCGCTCTGGCACTCCTCCAATGAGTTAAAGATTATATTGATTAGAGTAAGATTATATTAATAAAAAAAATATAAAATGTAAAGCTTTTTTATTGTTGAAATTTTAAGTTGCATGAAAAAATTTATATGCTATAAATAAAGTATAGCTTGAATATATTAATATGCGTCCGTAGCTCAGCCGGATAGAGCATCTGCCTTCTAAGCAGAGGGTCGTGCGTTCGAATCGCACCGGGCGTAAATTTTAAAAAATAGAACGAAAACTCGTTCTATTTTTTTTTACTCCTGCATGATGAGAAGGCTTTGTAGCGGGGACGATATGCGGTCAACGAGGCTTTAGTGCGAATGACTTTTCCCAAAAACTAATGCGGCTATTTAGCCTTTCGTTCCTCTTATTAAAAAAAAGCCACCCCAAGGGGGACTTTTTTATTTAATGGCGGGACCGACGAGGCTCACTGTGTCTGTTTGCGATGCAGTAAAATATGACTAAATGTCATATTTTACGTGTTGGACACATTAATTTAACAAAGTCAGCCTAGAGCAAATAGAGGGAGCGACCGTAGGTCGTGAGTTCGAGAAAAGCAACAAAAAAAGAAGTCTTTTAAGACTTCTTTTTAATGGCGGGCTTAACGCTCACAGGTTCGAACATTTAATTCGAAGATTTGCAAGCAATTTAGCCAGTTATAATAATTTTAAGCAACTTGAACAGTATATCCAAGTTCTTTAATTATTTTTAATGCAGTAGATAATTGCGGTTGTTGTTCTCCGTTAAAAATTGCGTAAAGATTACTTCTGGATATTCCAGTCTTTTTAGAAATACCCAAAATAGAATCTTTTGCTCTTACTGCATACTCTAAAGCTTTTATAAAAGCATTTAAATCGTTATCTTGTAAAAACTCTTGAAATCCGATATTAATCCATTCTTTAATATCTTCATCAGTTTTTAAATCATTTAAAATATATTCATTAAAAGATTTTGATTTATTCATTTTTTATTCTCCATTGTTCTAAAAGTTCTTGTGCTTTTTCAATATCTTTTGATTGTTTAGATTTATCACCACCGTTAATTAACAAAATAATTTTATTATTTTCTTCTGTGTAATAAATCCTATATCCTTTACCAAAAGTAAAACGTAATTCTGAAATATCATCCGATAACTTTTTATAATCTCCAAAATTACCATCTTCAATTCTAAGTATTCTTTGATTAATTCGTTTTCTGGTTATGCTATCTAAAGATTTTAACCATTCGATAATCGGAGCCTTACCATTTGGTAAAATTAGATATTCAATTTTGTAATTATTCATATTAATATTGTACTGTATGCAGGACATAAAGTCAATTATTTGAAAATAAGTATGACAAATCATAAGAAATAAACAAAAAAACACTTCTTCGGAAGTGTTTTAAATGGCGGGACCGCCCAATAATATATTTACTGTAAAGACCAATATATTGTGAGGCTCGTGTCTTGCTCGCTCGCATTTAACGGCAATTCCGTGTTTTGCTTTGAATTTTTAATCTGCAGCAAAACACTCCAGCCTCAGCTCGCTCGCGCAACTCGCAAAAAGCGATTCTCGCCACTATCAATCTTGCCATTAAAAAAGAGCCCCTAAGGGCTCTTTTTTAATGGCGGGACCGACGAGGCTCACTGTGTCTGTTTGCGATGCAGTAAAATATGACTAAATGTCATATTTTACGTGTTGGACACATTAATTTAACAAAGTCAGCCTAGAGCAAATAGAGGGAGCGACCGTAGGTCGTGAGTTCGAGAAAAGCAACAAAAAAAGAAGTCTTTTAAGACTTCTTTTTAATGGCGGGACCGACGAGGCTCGAACTCGCGACCTTCTGCGTGACAGGCAGACACTCTAACCAAACTGAGCTACGATCCCAATTTATATTTAGTTTTCAATATGGAATGCAGCTCAGTTTGGTTTTTAATTTAAAACCGTTCGCTTCCGCTCACTCGGGGAGCTACGATCCCAATTTATATTTAGTTTTCAATATGGAATGCAGCTCAGTTTGGTTTTTAATTTAAAACCGTTCGCTTTCGCTCACTTGGGGAGCTACAATCCCAATTTATATTTAGTTTTCAATATGGAATGCAGCTCAGTTCGGTTTTAATCTAAAACCGTTCGCTTCCGCTCACTCGGGGAGCTACGATCCCAATTTATATTTGATTTTCAAGTCGAACTATCATGTCCGTGAATTTATTATAAAATGCTAAATTTTAATTTTCAATAACTTTATTAAAATTTTTATTGTCTTTTTGAATATTGCTTTTGTATAATTTTTGTATCGGGTAGTTTTAATGGAGCTTTTATGAAAAAATCACTTATCTTTCTATTTGTTTTGATGGTGTCTTTTGCCATGCCGGCAAATGCAGCACAAAAAGTTAAAGTTACCGCACTGACTCCGTTTAATTCCCTGAATCCTGCTGATAAAATGAAGGTTCTTACTCTTGAGCGGGTAGAATTTAACAATGGTATAGTTTTTGAAGACGGTACTGTTGTTTACGGCGATATTATTGAAGTAAAACAGCCTAAAAGAGCAAAACTAAATGCTTCGTTTAAATTTAAACCTACCTCATATATGTATAACGGCAAAACATATACTGTTAACGATCCGGATTTTATAGCCAAGTATGTTCAATACAAAGAACTTAATAAGGTAGAAATGGCTACCTCTGCAGCTGCTACAGCAGGCGGTATTATTTTTCACATACCTCTTTTATCAGAGGGAGTGTCCTTTGTAAAAGGTGCAATAAAAAATCCTGATGACAACCGTTTTAAATCAGGCGCAAAACAGGTCTACAAAGATTCAATATTTTCCTATGTTGAAGAGGGAAAAGATGTTGACATAAAAGAAAATACAATGTTTATCCTTAAATTTAAATCCTCTGATATAGAGGATTTGGATGAAGAATCAAATGATGAGATCTCCAATCAAAAAAAAAGCGAAGATGCACCTGAAGAAGAAGTAACAAAAGATTTGAATCAAGAAAATACGGACAATAATACAGAGCAGCAACAAGAGCAAACGCAGCAAAACAATCCGCCTGCTCCAAACGTAAGCGGCATGCCCGCAAAACATATTGTTGCGGTTGATCCCGAAAAAATCTTAAGAGAAGTGGAATTAAACACCAAGTGAGAAGATTTGATAAATTTCTTCGTCTGAAAGCTCTGTGATAATTTTTTCACCTTCAAACACCGCAACATTGGCCAAATCTTTTTTGTTGCTTATCATCTCGTCAATTTTTTCTTCAAATGTGCCCAGCGTAATAAACCTGTGCACCATAACATTTTTGTCCTGACCGATTCTGTATGTTCTGTCGGTTGCCTGATCCTCTACCGCAGGGTTCCACCACAAATCGTAATGTATTACGTTTGTTGCTGCAGTAAGGTTTAAACCTGTTCCGCCTGCTTTTAAGGACAAAATCATTACGTTGGAATCGGAATTTTCCTGAAAATCTTTAATCAAATCCTCTCTTTGGGTTCTGTTAAGCGACCCGTGGAAGAACAACGGATTTACTCCCAATTCCTCATTCAAAATGGTGCACAGAATGTTGCCCATTTCTTTATACTGGGTGAAAATAAGCGTTTTTTCGTTATTTTCCAGTATCTGATTCGTAATAGAAACGAGCTTTTCTGCCTTACCTGACACGTCTTTTGAAACATCACCGGTCTTAAGATATTGATAAGGGTGGTTGCAGATTTGTTTTAAAGCAGTAATAAGCTTAAATATCATGCCCCTTCTGTTGATACCGTTGAGTTTTGAAATGTCTGACATAAGATTGTCTAAAACGCTTTGATACAATGCTGCCTGCGTTTTTGTAAGGTAGCAGTATTCGTTTAGCACAACTTTATCCGGCAGGTCTGAAATAATAGACTTGTCTGTTTTTAACCTTCTTAAAATGAAAGGAGAAATTGCCAGACGCAGCTTTTCCGCACGGTTAGTCTGTTTGAATTTTTCAATCGGGATTGCATAACTCTTTTGAAAATCCCTGATAGTGCCGAGATATCCTCTGTTGATAAAATCAAATATACTCCACAGCTCCGTGAGTTTGTTTTCTACGGGAGTACCCGTCATTGCAATTTTTGTATCCGCCTTAATCTGCTTAACCGCCTGAGTCTGCGATGTGTCGGGGTTTTTGATATTCTGGGCTTCGTCAATAATAAGCATTGACCATTTGGATTTTTTAACCTCTTCTATATCAATCCTCAAAATTGCATAAGTCGTTATAATAACATCGGCGGTTTTGTCCAGTTTTCTTTCTATACCATGATATACAGAGGTCTTTAACTGCGGTGCAAAGTTTTTGATTTCTTTTACCCAGTTCCCCAGAAGCGTTGTAGGACAAACGACAAGTGCGGGATTTTTAAGGTTGCCGTTTTCTTTTTCTTTAAGCAAAAAGCTGATAACCTGTATTGTTTTACCCAACCCCATGTCATCCGCCATACAGCAGCCAAAACCTTTATGTATATTTGTGTAAAGCCATTTGAAACCACGTTCCTGATAAGGTCTTAAAACGCCTTTCAACGATTCCGGCGGCGGAACCTCTTCCGTTTTTGTAAGATCCTTTAATATATTTGCAAATGCTTCATCATAGTCAAAATCATAGTCATCCATCTGCGACGACAATGCGGCATGGAGAATTTCCATTTTGTTTTTATCCGTAATCTTAGGATTCTTAACTTTTTCTATGAGTTTTGCATTTTCTTCTCTGTCTATTAAAACATAATGGTTTTTGTATTTAATAAGCCCGTTTGCGTTCTTAGTCAGTTCTTCGTATTCTTCAACCGAGAGTTTGTCATCACCTATTGCAATGGTGTAAGAAAATTCAAACAAGTCATTCAACGAGGATACAGAGGTGCCGTTTGAGGTAAGAATATCCCTGAGCTCTGCAGTCCTTGCCGCTTTAACCCTTGCGTTGATAGAGGCTCTCGGGGTAACAATATTGTCTATACCCTCAGGCAAAATAACATCGATAGAGGCTTTTTGCAGGTAGTATGAAATTTGTGCAATGATTTTATAAACCTCGTTAAGGTTCATGTTAAGCTCAAACTGATGTTCTTCCGCAAAAAACTCCTCTAATTCAGGATAATATCTTGCTACATAAGTAAGCTGTTTTTCTATAAGGTCAACGATCTCTTGGTTTGTATAATTTTCAAAATGTTCTGTTTCGTCATAGATATGTTCTATACGGTGTTTTTCGCCGGTGTGTTTGTTTTTGACATTAATTTTCAGCTGATAGTCTTCATCAGTCAGTTTTAAGATTTCAAACTCCGGTAAAATGTCGTATTTGCCAATGTATATTTCATCCAGCCATTCGGATATAGCCAGTGCAAGGTCAAGACCTCTGAAAAATCTTTTGTTGGAAGCCTGCTTGATAAAGTAAACAGCAGATTTACCGTCTTTGAACTTTGTTGCTTTGATGTGTAAAAAGTTGAATATAATATAGTTTAAAAAACTGTCTATAAGGTTGTTTATGTCATATTTTTGCGGATTGGTTATAAAATCCTGAGGAATATCTTTTTTTATAGAGTTCAGGGCAAGCGTAACATCTTTGCTGTTTTTGTATATTTCATATCTTATTTGGAATATCGTGTCGGATTCTGTAACAACAGGTATAAAATGCAGTTTTTCAACTATTTTCATTATTGTGTAAACAAATTTGTTCAAATAGTTAAAGCTTTCCGAACCGCTTTCAAAGTTCAATATCTCATTAAAACTCGTGAAATATTCAAATATTATATTCTGTTTAATGACATAGCCGATCATGTCCTTGGTTTCACCGTTTGCGGTGATTTCTTTTATTTCGGAGCGGAATCTGTATAAAGACCCCTTGGATTTTGCATAAAAGTCAAAGTTGTTTGTAGGAGTTACAAAAAAATCTCCGTTTTCGAGCAGATAAAAATCCGTATTCCTTAACGGGGTGTTTTTCCCTACAAAAGCGTCCTCAAATTCGTCCTCAAAAATCTGGTATATAGTGCTTAATTGAAGCCTGAAATCTTTATTTTCCAGCCCCACCGGATTTTCCGTAAGGTTCAAAAACAACTCATCTATATTGTTCTTTTTTATATTTAATGACATAACCACCTGCTAATGTTTCCGCACGCCGTTTGTTTCGGCTGTTTATATTCTTTTATCCCAATTGATAGTTAATTATAGCAAAAACATAAAATAATTTAAAAGAAAAAATAAGTTTTTTGTTTATTCTATGACTAAATCTGCTGGTGATTTGTGCGGCAATATATAGAAGCGGCAGTCATCCTGAACTGGTTTCAGGATCTTACCAATGGGGAAGTACAACAAAGAATATTTGTCAGATTCTGAACACACACAATCAGTGCAAATCACAATAATAGATGCTTCAGAAATTGTATATGTTACGTAATTCGATGACAAAAATTGTAACAATTACTATGAATTTTATACAGTTTGATGTGCTACGGTTATTATGCACGGCTTACGATGTAAGCCGTAGGGGGTTCGGGGCGGAGCCCTGATGGAATTTTGATTAGAGATTTTTAAACGAAGGAATGAAAATTTACCGTACCGAAGTTGACATTTTGTGAGTGGACGGAAATTTTTGTTTCTGAGTTTTAAAATCTCTTTTGATACAGCGTGTTTTTCTTTTTTGGTTCGTTTTTTCTTTTTGCCTCAAGAACTCTGTCGAAAATTGACTAAATGTCAATTTGAGATAGAGGCAGTCAAAGGAAAAATATTATTTTTCCGTGACGTATTAAAATTAGAAAAAATGAACGTAAAGAAAAAGATTTATTAATAAATGACAAGTATCTGAAAAAAATTAGTTTATCTTTTTTATTTGTTCATTTCTTTAATATTTGTACAGCACGCAGAAGCTTCGCTTCTGACTTAGCTTGCCTCCATTCAAAACGTGCCACAGGCACCTTTTAAACGGAGTCCTTGACCAAAAGAGAAAGAAACGAACCATACTCTACGAGCATCCTGATTCGTACGGCTCGTACCTCGCCTACGACTCAAGCAAGAAAGAGAAAAGAACGCTAATCAAAAAACACTGTAAATTTTTAGAATAAATTTTGCATCCACTGTCTTGGATTTGCTTATCGCTCGGTACTGTCGTTCGCTGCGCTTTGCTTTTGCTCACTTCGTACCTCGCTTTCCAGATTTCATCCGTCCGCAAATCCGCTCCACTGCGTTACGGTCTGTCAAAATTTACCCTAAAAATCAACAGTGTTTAGTTGTATTCCGGCGGCAGAGCCGCTAACACTGCTACGCAGTTAGTACTGGGGTAGAATCTACTAATTTGACACTTCTGATACAAGCTGGGCTAGCAAAGCAGACCTTGTATAAAAAACTGTGAATTACAATTTTTATTGCTATGACGGGTTTCTGTTATAGTACTACTTTACATCTGCAGCACCTTCGCCAGGCTCTTGTTTGCGGCAGTTGAGCATATATAATTATTTTAAGGAGATAAATTATGCCAAAAGTCCAAAGAGTTCTTACAACACCAATGTATATTAATATGAAAAAAGTTATAACAAGAATGAATAAAGAATCCCGCTATGCAAATAATGAATACAGCTTTGATGCAGATGTATTAAAAAAACTTTCCGCAGGCAATAAACGCAACAGGGCTGAACTCATTGACGGCAGATGTCTGCTGAAAAATGTTGCAGATAACGAGCAAATGCAAAAGGAAACCTTATTCAATCTCGGCAAAACACAACTGGTAATAGATAACAAAACAGGAAAAATAATTGATTATTACAAACCGTTTTTTAAATCGTGGAAGAAAATCTTTAAGGACTTGGACAAATATTTGAATATTTTTGCACAAAATTTTGACAACCAAGAGGTCGTAAAGCAGCACAGACGTTCTTTTTCCGGATTTACAAAAGCAGGTTACGAAAAAATTGAAAGTATAAGGGCAAAATTAAATAAATAGTTTTATTAAATTATGCTTTAATTGTGATAAAAATCACTTTTAATTTTTTTTGTAACTTTATATAGCCATATATTTTATATATATTCGTAACATTGACCACGAGAGATTTTTAATCATTCATAATTTTTAATAATTGTAAAAATAACACTTGAAATTTTGTTATTTGTGTGTAATATTAATAGTGAATTATTTCACGATAAAGGAGATATTACACATGGCAACAAAAAAACAGGCCGAAACTGAAAAGTTAGAAAAGGCTTTCAACAAATCAAACGAGGTAAAAACTCATGATGATTTGAAATTAATCATCGAAAGAGCTAAAAAAGCTCAAAAGATTTATGCAACTTACACTCAGGAACAAGTTGACAAAATCTTTAAAGCAGCTGCTACTGCAGCAGACAAAATGAGAATTCCTCTCGCTAAAATGGCTGTTGAAGAAACAGGCATGGGCGTAATGGAAGATAAAATCATTAAAAACCACTTTGCTGCTGAATATATTTACAACAAATACAAAAATATGAAAACAGCAGGCGTTATCTCTGAAGATAAAGCTAACGGTATCAAAAAAGTAGCAGAGCCTATCGGTGTTATTGCCGGTGTTATCCCTACTACTAACCCGACTTCAACTGCTATTTTTAAATCATTAATCGCATTAAAAACACGTAACGCTCTTGTATTTTCACCACACCCGAGAGCTAAAAAATGTACAATCGAAGCTGCAAGAATCGTTCTTGAAGCTGCTGTTAAAGCAGGTGCTCCTGACGGACTTATCGCTTGGATTGATGAACCTTCCGTTGAACTTTCAGGCGCTTTGATGCACCACGAAGACATCGATATGATTCTTGCTACAGGCGGTCCGGGCATGGTTAAGGCTGCTTACTCATCAGGCAAACCGGCTTTAGGTGTAGGCCCGGGTAACACTCCTGCAGTAATTGACGAAACAGCTGATATCAAAATGGCAGTTTCTTCAATACTCTTATCAAAAACTTTCGACAACGGTATGATTTGTGCTTCGGAACAATCAGTTGTTGTTGTTAAAGATGTTTATGAAGAAGTTAAAAAAGAATTCCTCTTAAGAGGTGCTTATATACTTAACGACAAAGAAAGAGAAAAAGTTGGCGCACTGGTTATCCAAAACGGCAGAGTTAACCCTGCTATCGTTGGTCAGCCTGCTGCTAAAATTGCTGAAATGGCTGGCATCACCGTTGAACCCGATACAAAAGTTCTTATCGGTGAAGTAACAGACATCTGCGAGGAAGAACCGTTCGCACACGAAAAACTTTCTCCTGTATTAGCTATGTACAAAGCAAAAGATTTTGAAGATGCTGTACAAAAAGCTTATGATCTGGTAGACTTTGGTGGTGCGGGTCACACATCAGTTCTTTATACTGATGAAAGATTCCCTGAAAGAATCAACGCTTTCGGCTTGAAACTTCATACAAGCAGAATTTTGATTAACTCACCTTCATCACAAGGCGGTATCGGTGACTTGTACAACTTCAGACTCAATCCGTCATTGACATTGGGCTGCGGTTCTTGGGGCGGCAACGCTGTAAGCGAAAACGTTGGTCCTCAACACTTATTAAACATCAAGACAGTTGCTGAAAGGAGAGAGAACATGCTTTGGTACAAAGTTCCCGCTAAAATTTACTTCAAGAGAGGAGCTTTGGATTTGGCTCTCAGAGAACTGCAAGGCAAAAAACGTGCGTTTATTGTTACTGACAGATTCTTGTTTAACTCCGGCATGACAAACGCTATCACTAACACCTTGGATGATATCGGTGTTGATTACCAAATCTTCTTTGATGTTAAACCGGATCCGACATTGTCTACAATTAACGATGCTATGATGATGGTTAAAGCTTATGAACCTGATGTATTCATCGCATTGGGCGGCGGTTCTTCTATGGACGCAGCTAAAATCTTGTGGTTAATGTATGAACAACCTGATACTGTATTCGAAGATATCGCTATGAGATTTATGGATATCAGAAAGAGAATCTGCATGATTCCGCAGCTCGGTCAAAAAGCTGAAATGGTTTGTGTACCGACTACATCAGGTACTGGTTCTGAAGTTACTCCGTTTGCTATCATCACTGATGACCAAACAGGTGTTAAATACGCAATCGCTGATTATGCATTGACTCCTAACGTAGCTATCGTAGACCCGAACCTTGTTGATACAATGCCTAAAGGCTTGACTGCAGTTTCCGGTTATGATGCTATTACACACGCAATTGAAGCTTATGTATCAGCTATGGCAACAAACTTTACAAACTCTAACTCTTTAGAAGCTTTGAAATTGTTGTTCAGATACTTGAAACGTTCTTACGACAACGGTGCAAAAGACCCTGTTGCTAGAGAAAAAGTTCACTACGCTTCAACTATTGCAGGTATGGCATTTGCTAACGCATTCTTGGGTGTTTGCCACTCAATGGCTCACAAACTCGGTGCTATGTTCCACGTACCGCACGGTATGGCTAACGCTTTGTTAATCAATCAGGTTGTTAAATTCAACGCAACTGACAAACCTGTTAAACAAACAGCCTTCCCGCAATACAAATTCCCGAATGCTAAAGCTAAATACGGTCAAATTGCTGATGAATTAGGCTTGGGCGGCAAAAACGATGACGAAAAAGTTGAATTGCTGCAACAGGCTCTTGTTCAGATGAAAAAAGACCTCGGTTTGCCTATGTCTATTAAAGAATTCGGTATTGAAGAATCTGAATTCCTCGCAAAACTGGATGAAATGGTTGAACTCGCATTCGACGACCAGTGCACAGGCGCAAACCCGAGATATCCGTTGTTTGAAGAAATCAAACAAATGTATCTTGATGCATACTACGGAAGAATATAATTCTTATTGTGAAATAAGATCATTGCAAACCCCGCTGAAATTTCAGCGGGGTTTGTGTTTTTTATCTCTTTGAATACTTGCAAAGAGTCCGTTAAAATGCTATATTTGAAGAGCTATAGTATTTTATTGGATTGGGTATGGGTTTTAATAATAAAAATTTATCGGCAAAAGACAGAATCGTTCTTGCATTGGATACTGATTCTCTTGGTGAAGTTGAGCGTTTGGTTAAGCTTCTTAAGGATTATGTAGGATGTTTTAAAGTAGGTCCGCAGTTGTTTTTGTCCTGCGGTTATGATGCTATTGATCTTATAAAAAATGAGGGGGCGAATGTCTACTTTGACGCAAAGTTTCATGATATTCCCTCTACTGTTGCAAAGGCTGCCTCAACGCTTGTTAAAAGAGGTGTAACCACCTTCAGTGCGCATCTTGCCGGCGGTTCCAAAATGTTAAAAACAACCGCAAAAGTTGCAAGAGAAACCGCTAAGAAATTTAATCAACCGGAACCGACTATTCTTGGCGTTACTTTGTTATCAAGTTTTGGTCAGAGAACGCTTACCGAGGAGTTAAGCGTAAGAATGAATATAGACGAATACGTTGCTCATTTGACTTATCTTGCTAAAGAGTCAAAAATAGACGGGGTTATAGCCAGTGCCTCGGAAGCCAAAAAAATCAGAAATGAATTCTCTGATGAATTTATAATAATTTGCCCTGCTATACGTCCTACCTGGTCGGTTGTTAATGATCAGATTCGTGTGGTTACGCCGGCTGATGCAATACGTGCGGGTGTTGATTACATGGTAGTCGGAAGACCAATTACCTCGGCTGATGATCCTATTGCTGCGGCTAACCTTATTATTGACGAAATCGAAGAAGCATCTAAAATAGTAGAAGTATAATTGACTGGAGGTATTAATGATTATCGGTGTGCCTAAAGAAGTGAAAAGCTGCGAAAACAGAGTGTCTTTAATACCGTCGTCCGTAAGAACATTAGTCGACAACGATAACGTTGTTTTTGTACAAAAATCTGCGGGTGAACAAATCGGCTTTAGTGATGAAATGTACGAGCAAGCAGGTGCCAGAATCGTTGATACCCCGCAAGAAATTTATGATAAATCTGAAATAATCGTAAAAGTAAAAGAGCTTCAAAAACAGGAATATGATATGCTCAAAAACGGTCAAACCGTTATAACATATTTCCATCTTGCTGTTGAACCGGAGCTTGTTG
This sequence comes from Candidatus Gastranaerophilales bacterium, assembly GCA_944325555.1. Lineage (GTDB taxonomy): Bacteria > Cyanobacteriota > Vampirovibrionia > Gastranaerophilales > Gastranaerophilaceae > Limenecus. The sequence continues at coordinate 22,192 of CALVAN010000026.1, forward strand.
ATGTATTGATAAAGAAAAAAATTACTGCAATTGCTTATGAAACAATAGAAAAAGAAGACGGCTCTTTGCCTGTATTGTCGCCTATGAGCGAAATTGCCGGCAGAATGTCAGTGCATCTGGGCGGCAGGTATCTTGGCAATGATTTTGGCGGAGTTGGCAAGCTTCTTGGCGGCGTGCCGGGTGTTTATCCTTCAACTGTTTTTATAATCGGTGCAGGTGTTGTGGGGACAAATGCTGCAAGAGTTGCTCTCGGGCTGGGGGCTAATGTAGTTGTTGCGGATATTTGCCCTAACAAGTTAAAAGAAATCGACCGAGAATTTAACGGTAAAATAAGTACAGTAATTTGTAATGATTATAATATTGAAAAATTTATCAAAACGGCAGATATAGTTATCGGGGCGGTACTGACGCCTTCTAAAAAAGCTCCGATGATTGTCAAAGACTATATGGTTCAAACAATGAAAAAAGGCTCTGTTATCGTTGATGTGTCGATTGATGAGGGCGGCATTTTCGAAACCATTGAAAAACCCACTTCTTTAGACAACCCTGTCTTTGAAAAATACGGTGTTATCCATTATGCCGTTCCTAATATTCCGAGCTGTGTTGCAAGAACGGCAACAATCTCTTTGAATAATTATACAATGCCTTATATTATGAAACTTGTTAACAAAGGCTTTATTGCAGCAGTAAAATCCACTCCGGAGCTGTACAAGGGTGTTAACACTTTTCAGGGCAAACTTACTAACTCTGACGTTGCAAAAACATTGGGCAAGCCTTTCTCTGAATTGTCAATGTTAATCGGTTTTTAATATTTGTAAATATTTTAATGTTTTTGTGTCAAAATGTGCTCTTTACGGGTATTATTTCTTTGTGTATAAAACATTAAGGAGTGTATGGTAATGAAGGTTAATATGTCAAACGTTGCTTTTAAAAGCAGATTTCAGGTTAAGGGCAAAGATATTGATATGGAAAATCCAAATCATATGATTGCGCTGGGGTATGCGACGGCTAAATCAAAAAATATGGAAGAAGTCTTTTGCGACCTTTATAAAAATGAAACATTAAATAAAAGCAATTATATCTTTAATATAAAAAATGAAGATGATGCCGAGTTTGAGAATCTTTTTAATGAGGCGGGGTTAAAATTCAATAAACTTGCTTAATTTTTATTTATCGGAATTTTTGATATAAGCATAGTAATAAAGAAGCCCTCAAGTTATTGAGGGCTTTAAGATATTAGAATTAATATTAAACTTAAAAAACTTGAAAGTTAATATTAAACGTATTCTTTAACTTCTGCAGCAAGGTTTTTGGTATCCAATTTGATACCGGGGCCCATTGTAGTAGTTAAATAAGCTGATTTAACATACACACCTTTTGCAACTGACGGTTTTGCTCTTAAAACTGCATCTGCAAGAGTTGCGTAGTTTTTCATCAAATCTTCGAATGAGAATTTGATTTTACCGATAGGGCAGTGAATCATACCCTGTTTGTCAGCTCTGAATTCAACTTTACCTGCTTTAGCGTCTTTAACTGCTTTAGCTACATCAAGAGTAACCGTACCTGTTTTGGGGTTAGGCATCAAGCCTTTAGGCCCTAACACTCTACCGAGTTTACCCAACATACCCATACAATCGGGAGTTGCAATCAATGTATCAAATTCAAACCAGCCGCCTGCAATTTTATCGATAACTTCTTCAGCACCGGCTTCTTCAGCGCCTGCAGCTTTAGCTTCATCAGCTTTGGTACCTTTAGCAATAACGCAGACTCTGACTTCTTTACCCAAACCTGCAGGTAATACTACAGTTGAACGGATTTGCTGGTCAGCTCTTTTTACGTCGATACCAAGACGCATATGGCATTCAACAGTTTCATCAAACTTAACTGTTGCTTCTGATATTTCCTGTAATTTTTTCAAAGCGTCAGCTGCAGAAGAGGGCTGTACAAAACCTTCGAGCATTTCAGCCGCTTTTTGTTGTCTTTTAGTTAATTTACTCATTTCATTTCCTTTCTGTGGTGATATCGGGTTCTAATCCGTTTCGGGCTTTTTATAAAGGTGCGCCCCGTACGGCATCCCCTTCCACTTGTAATTATTCTTCTACTGTAACACCCATTGCTCTGGCAGAACCTTTGAGCATCTTAACAGCTGCTTCAACGGTTGTAGCGTTCAAATCGTTCATTTTGATTTTAGCGATTTCTTCTAACTGAGCAACAGTGATTTTGCCGACTTTAGTTTTGTTCGGTGCAGCAGAACCTTTAGGTAAATTGATAGCTTTTTTAATCAATACCGCAGCCGGAGGGCTTTTGATAATGAAAGAAAAGCTTCTGTCTTCATATACATCAATTACAACAGGGATAATGTAACCTGCTTGATCTTGAGTTTTTGCGTTGAATTGTTTACAAAAATCCATGATGTTAACACCGTGTTGACCTAATGCAGGGCCGACCGGCGGTGATGGATTAGCTTTGCCTGCTTCGATTTGAAGCTTGATTTTTCCAACGATTTTCTTTGCCATTTTATTGTTCTCCTTTCGTGGTCCGGCGGGAATATTATTCCCTTCCACTGTTATTTATTTTATGTTTAAGTGTTTTCGGCTTTAAATTTTTATACCTTTTGAATTTGTTTGTACTCGAGTTCTACAGGTGTTTCACGACCGAAGATAGAAACAGTAGCTCTGAGTTTTGATTTATCAGGATATACTTCTGTAATATCACCGATAAAGTCTGCAAACGGACCGGAAATGATTCTGACCTTGTCACCGACTTTAACATCAAGCTCAATTTTTGTAGTTTGAGTTTGAACTCTGTGGATGATTTTCTTAATTTCGGAATCTTTAGCCGGAATCGGTTTTTTAGACGTACCGACGAATTTTGTAACACCGGCTGTGTGTCTTACAACATACCAGCTGTCGTCGTCCATAATCATTTCAACAAGAACATATCCGGGGAAGATTTTTTCTTCTCTGTCTTGTTTTTTGCCGTCTTTAACTTTTGTTATTGTTTTTTGAGGAACTTCAACACGGAAGATTTTATCCCCCATATTCATATATTCAATACGTTTTTCGAGGTTAACTTTAACTTTGTTTTCGTAACCTGAATAAGTATGAACTATGTACCATTTTTTCTGAGGTTCTTTGCTGTGAGAAGCCTGAAGATCGGATTTTAGTTTTTCTTCTTTTTCTTCAATGATCTGGTGTTTTTCGTTTTCAAAAACATTTATATCATTTTGCTGCTCATTAACTTCCAATTGTTCTTCGTCTTTTTTTGTCATTATTTTAATTCCTGTAATTAAATAATTAAACTGATAAGGCCTAATTAATTAAACCCAAACCTTTAAAAAGCATGTTGAAAATAGTATCAACAGCTAATACACCTATTGTAAAAACAGCAGTAATAACAATTACCAGTATAGTTTCTCTGATAACATCCTGTTTACCCGGCCAGGTGATTTTTCCCCATTCCAGTTTTACGCTTTTAAAGTATGCTGTCATTGCCTCTTTAAAATCTATATTTTCGTTAGTTTGGTTAGTCATTAATTTTCCTCTTTTATTTAAATCGCGCCCTGAAGGACTCGAACCCTCGACATCCGGTTTTGGAGACCGACGTTCTACCAACTGAACTAAGGACGCTCTTTAAATTAATTCTTAGTAAAGTTATTTTGTTTCTTTATGAACAGTGTGTTTATTGCATCTCGGGCAATGTTTTTTGAGTTCCATTCTTTCTTTGTTAGTTTTTTTGTTTTTTGTAGTTGTGTAGTTTCTTTCTTTGCATTCTTCACAAGCGAGAACTACCATTTTATCGACTTTACCTTTGATTCCCATTGTGTGTACCTTCTTTATTCCTATTCTTGTAAAATTCTTTTCAAGCAAGATTTATAGAATGCGTCTTTTTCCTCATTCTATTAAATCCCGTTTATTTAGCTGTAATAATATATTACAATAAACATAAAATATGCAAAGCATTTATTTAATAAAACTTATAAAAACTTCCTGTGAGTTGTGGATTTTTTTGCCGAGTTGCAATTATCCGTCATTTTGAAAGTAATGTGTGAATCCAATACAGTTCGTAGGTTGGGCATACCTGCACAGCATTTGCGTGTCAGAATCTGACCAATCTGCAGCTGAAAAATCAAGCCGGCAAGATCCTGAAACAAGTTGTCTTGGATTTCCTTCACGCTCGCAGAGTTTCGCATATAGACATTCTGTCTTAGTATGCTCAATCTGCTCGCTCACCGGACTGGGCTCACTTTCGTTCACACGGCGCCACCTCTCAAAAATGTGACATTTAGTCACATTTTCTCGGCAGAGTGGAAATCCGCCAGGATGACAGGTAATTTTATTGCTTTTTTGACAGGTGTACTTTTTCATACTTTATATCCTTTATTCAATTAAATTTTTTTGTTAATTTCCTATACTGCGT
>CALVAN010000027.1 GCA_944325555.1 Candidatus Gastranaerophilales bacterium
CGGGGGTTCTACCTCTCGCAAAACAATTCACAGGATTGTTTTGCTCGGCAGAGTCTCCGGGCGCGTTCTTTCGCTTTCTTAAGATTGTCGGATTAGGGGATTCTTCACCCCTATATTTTGCTGCCGCAAAATACGGGGGTTCTACCTCTCGCAAAACAATTCACAGGATTGTTTTGCTCGGCAGAGTCTCCGGGCGCGTTCTTTCGCTTTTTTAAGATTGTCGGATTAGGGGATTCTTCACCCCTATATTTTGCTGCCGCAAAATACGGGGGGATTTTTATACAATTGAATTTTATAACAATTTTTGTTATTATACAGATATATATTGCTATAAATGAGGTATTTTATGAACATATCTTTAACACCGACATTAGAAAAATATGTACAAGATAAAGTTGCTTCCGGATTATATAATTCCGTCAGTGAAGTCATCAGAGAGGCTTTAAGAATGATGGCTTCTAAAGAAAAAATATCTCAAGAAAGAATTGTACAGTTAAATAAAGAGATTGAAGAAGGCTGGGATGATACCGTAATTTTGGATGGTCATACAGCTATGGAAAAATTGATTAAAAAATATGAATGACTTAGAACTTGAAATTACAAGTAAAGCCTATAACGACATTGAAATAATTTCGGATTATATTGCTAAAGATAATAAAACTGCCGCAACAAAATTTGTAAAAGTATTCTATAAAACATTTGAAACTTTATGTAAACATCCTTATCTTGGGAAATCAAGAGAGGATTACACATATTTAGATGTTAAATTTTATGTTGTCAAAAAGAATTATTTAGTTATCTATAGAATAATTGATAATAAAGTTTTAAGAATATTGAGAGTTCTAACAACTTATCAGGATATTTGTTCCGTTTTATAATAAATCATTAAACAGGGTTTTTGCCATCTTTTGCCGCTGAGCTGAGGCGAAGCGTGCAAAATGTATTCTTATTTGTTGTTTTTCGTCAATTCCTTCAATAAACGTTCAATTTGATAAGATAAATTGCCCTTTTCATATTTTGACATAATGCTCTGTGCAAGCGTTAATTCTTCTATTGCCTGTTTAGGATTCGTACTTTTTATAATTTTAGCAATTGATACAAGCACAATGCTGAGCATTTGTTCATAATTTTCGATTGGTTTAAGTCCTGTTTTAATGGTTTTATAACGATTTCCGAGCTTGTCATAACTTTTGATGACATCACGAATAGCTCTTTTTTCTTCGTAAAGCATTTTTAAATGATTTTGACTTCCGGGTTCAGTTTTGTGGTATATATCGGCAAGATTGCGGCTCCTTGACATAATATGTACGGGGTCATTGAATCTTTTTGCTATAGCCAGAGCATTTGTAGCAAGTTCTTTTACAAGTTTGTCATTTCCTGCATTAAATTTTATAAGAAAACTGTATATTATCCCTGCAAGGTTATTTTCTTTCAGACTCACGAGCTGTTGTGCAAAATTTCTCGAAACTTTTGTCATATGTTCCTTGTTATTTTGTTTTTCGAATACATCCCCGATGGTATGCAATTCATTTGAAAATGCCTGTACATCTATATTATCTTTTTTCTTAATACTTCCTTTTATTTTTTGTGCAAATATTTCAAACGCAGCTTTCGGATTTTTATTCAAATTTTGCGTATTAAATTTAACTTTCATGAAAAATGTCTCCTTATAAAAGTGTTAAAACCCGTAAAAAAAATTTTTGCCATTAATTACTAATCTCATATTTATTATGAGTATAAAAATCTAAAAATCCGTTTGTTAGTTTAATATTCAGTGTTTATTATGTATAGCTTACTTTGTAAGCCGTAACGGGTTGTCTTCTTTTGCCATTGAGCTAAAGCGAAACGTGCAAAATGGCGTCACAAATAAATACTAAACTTAGCCGATTATTTTGAACGACCGAATAGTTTTTCAAAGAAAGTTTTCTTTTTAGGCTTCTCCGACGAAATAAGACTATTTGTAATATCCTCAATCTCCGCTTTGTATATTTCGTCTAAATTTTTGTCTTTCTCTTCCTTTTCCAGTTTTTTTAATTTACTATCAAGTGCATATTTTAAATCTGAAAATTCTACATCTTCAATTTTTCGGGTTAATCTATTAATCAAATACTGAGTTGGACAGGCTTCTTTTTCGCTCGCCTTTGTTTCCAATACTAATTTGGGATACCAGTTGCTCCCATCAGTTTTTGGAACTGCTGTTTTTAAGGACATTTTAACAAAGTCAGTATTTTGTTGGTACAGCTCATATTTTCCCTTATCAATAAACAAATCTACATCATATTGTTTAAAAAATTCCTTGAAAGCTTTTGATTCTTTAATAGTTCTCAAGAGTCTTGCAGTTTCTTCCGGGTAAATGTCAGGGTAATAGCTATTACCGTATTGTATGGATTTTAACCTGCCGAAATTCGGCTGTCTGTATTGTGTGTAATTGTTGTCAATTCTCATTTATTAATATTCCCTATGTTGTGTGTATGAAAATATAAAAATCGTAAAAAAAATTTTTGTTATTTCTATTAAAAAAATTAACAAATAAAAATCAATATATCCTTGCCAAAAACAAATAACTTAGGTCGGATTTGCTAATTCGACAATATTTAATTAACAAAATCTAACAAAAATTTTTTTTTAGAGGTTTTATGCCAGTATAATGAAAATCACAACAAAACATAATAACTTTAGTTTTTACACACAAAAAACAAGATACAACACGCAGAGTTTTGGTATCAGCTTTAAGACACCAAAATTACTTTCGGATATTTTTGTAAAGAATAAGACCTGTGCGGCAAACGACATTTATAAAATAAAAAACATTCATGCAGGTAAATACGGTACAGAATGCAAAAATTCTATCCCTTTAGAAAACTTTAAAGAACAATTTGACCAACCCAAACTTCTTGAATTATCCCAAAGAGGAATATCAACAAATACAGAAGGCTGGGCCGACAGTTTTCTTAAATCCAATGCGGACAATCCTATTTCCACATCGTCCGTGTACGACTGTTCCGTTATGTATTTGTTCAACAAAGACACAAACACTCATTTTTTGTATCACTCATATTTCAACAACAAACAGGATAAGTTTGATGAGTTGATAAAAACTTTCATGCCTGAAGGATTCAACAAAGCAGATATTTTACCGGGTTCTGGCAATTGGTACAAAAGGCATTCTCTAACTTTGCCGGAAATGTTAAAAGCCATTAAAGAAAATAATAAGAATGCCGTTATCAATATCCGCAATTACAGTTCTAAAATGCCGGAAGTCGTCGGCTATAAGGGACAATTATTTGAAATACCCAATTTCAGAATATCTATGGGATTCAACAACAAAGGGCAGGCTAGTTTCCCAATATATGATTTAAAAGTAAAAACATTAATGGATGAAATTGAATATAATGCAACATCTCCGGAAAAAATTACACTCATCAAATATTTGTATGAACAAGACAAAGTGGATAAGGAAATTTTAAAAATCATAAATACAAAGCTGGACAAAATACTGCAAAACTTATTGCAAAAAAATAACAAATAGTTATTGTAACCGCCAAATTGAAAACGAATTTATGCTAATATGTTTATGGATAGGGATAGTGATTAAATTATGGATAAAAACAATCAGATTGCCGGACATATTTTAGCACTTTTTACTTCTCTTATCTGGGGAACAACTTTTATTTCAACAAAAATTTTGTTAAAAGAATTTCATCCTGTTGAAATATTGTTTATTAGATTTGTACTCGCAATTTGTATTCTGTGGCTTATAAGCCCTAAAGAACAGAAAAAGACCACAAAAAAACAGGAACTTTTGTTTGCTCTGGCAGGGTTAAGCGGAATTTGTCTTTATTACCTTTTGGAAAACACAGCTTTAACTTATACTCTGGCAGCTAATGTCGGGGTAATAGGCTGTATCTCTCCATTGTTTACTGCAATTATCGTCTATCTTTTTTACAGGGACAGAGAAAAAATCGGCGCAAACTTTTTAGTTGGTTTTGTGTTGTCTATTGTAGGAATTTCTTTTATTATGTTTAACGGTTTAAGCATTCATCTTAACCCGCTTGGCGATGCACTGGCAATTATTGCCGCATTAACGTGGTCAGTGTATTCTGTTTTGATTAAAAAGCTTACAAATTGCGGATTTTCCACATTTTATATCACCAAAAGGACATTTTTATACGGAATTGTATTTATGATTCCTTTTTTGTTTTTTTCGGATTGTCATTTGGGGTTAACAAGATTTTTAAATCCCGTTAATACGCTAAATTTAATATTTTTAGGCTGCTGCGCTTCTGCAATGTGCTTTGCCTCCTGGTCAGAGTCCATAAAAATTCTCGGCACCATTAAATCAAGTGCGTATATTTATTTAATCCCTTTTATAACGATTGTTTCGGCAACGCTGATTTTAAAAGAACCCGTAACAACCTTTTTAATCCTCGGTACCGTCCTGACATTGGTCGGATTGGTTATTTCGGAGATTGATAAAAAACACCCTTAACTTGAATGGCAAAATTATTGCTAACCTTAGTAATTAACGATTTTTTAAAAAATTCATAAGCTTTTTTTTAGTATCAACTTTGTAATACAATACTTCAGCCTGATACGCCGTCCGGTTATCCTGCTCGTTAGCATATTTTACTTTAAAAGATAGTTTGCCTTTTGGATTTTTATATAATTCAAGAGAATTGTTTTTTTCTTCAGGAAGGATATAAAGTGTCATACCTGCATTAATATAATCATTTAAATCCTCAAAATCAGAACCCAAAACATTGATGCATCCGTATGACATTCTATTGTTGCTTATGTCAGCGTCAGTTTTGTCATCTTCTATAAGATGTTCCCGTTCTGCCTTCCTGTAATTAGGGATTTGATGAATAGCGAGAGTAATTTTTTCTTTGTATTCTGGTTCATGTTGGATGCCGTTTAGGACATAAATATTCAAATTATCAGAAATAGCACTCTTATACGCACGAATATTTTGAGTTGTTCTTTTAACTTTTTTTAATAAAAATTGTCCCGGCGTAGTGTATGCACCTTTTTCATTCCATTTACCGTTTAGTATTGCAGCATTCATCTTATCGCCCCATTGTTTTCCCAAACCTACAGGAACTTGTTTTAAAACAATTCCGTCAGGAGCATATACTGTTGCCGTGCATTTTTGTTTATCAACTATTATATAGTTATCTTTAGCGTGTTTTTTGTTAAATTGAATAATTTTTTGCGTATTATCTTTAATTTTGTTTATTGTTTCAATTTCTATTTCTTCCTGTGTTTTGTTTTTCGGTTGGATTTTAATTTCTAATTGTTCGGGAAATATTTTATCGGCAACATAGGTAGAATAATTTTTTTCAACAAAGTATTTTTCATTAAAGTTTACTGCATTTTTCTTTATTAGTGTTTGTTTTAGCTGCTGTACCCGTTTATTATGTTTTGCAACTTTTTTTTCAATATCTGCATAGAGATTAACGAATTGTTTTAAAGAATCATTGGTGATTTCAGGCTCTGATAATTTTTTATCTGCTTGTACATTTTTTTGCATTTGTTCAACAATCATTTTTGTAGTTATATTACTGCTGCAATCTTGTTCGTGCAAATTTTTTTTTGCAGTTATACCACCGCCGTTTCCCATTGTTATATTATATATTTGATAATCTTTTCCCATAAATCTCTTTCGAATAAAATCCCTTATATAAATAAAGAATATCTTTCATAATTTATTGCTTTATATTTTTTTGATTGTGAACTTTTTTAATAAAATAAAGAGCACCATACAAATATATGGTGCTCTTTATTATTTATAATTACTGTTTAATTATATATAACGTACTTGATTGTTTGCGACCTCTGCTATTTCTGGCTTTTTACCGGAGCCATCGTGGTAAACAGTCTTGGCTTTGTATCTTCCTGTATAGAGACCAAACTCATCTTTTAAAGCTTTGTATGTTGTTGTTACACCATCTCTTGTATATTTGGATTTAACAACCACACGACTGTTTGTATTTGGATCATATACCGTTTCATTATATGAGGTGTACTCATGACCTTTAGCACTACAGCTTTCTTTGGAGATTATTTTATTTTCTTTGTATATATGTTCTCGTAAGGATTTGCTGTCTTCCCAGACAATTTTGTCATAAACTCTGTTGCCGTTTGCATCGAATCTTTCAAGCTCGGTTCTAACAGGTTGACGGTTACTATCACTTGTAAATCTTTTGATGGTTTCTTTTGAACCGTCGGAATATATTCTGTCAAAAGTCTGACCGTTTTCACCCGACCATTGAGATTTTACGTATTCCGGTCTTGTCTGTGATACAAGGGTTGGTTTTTGCGGTTTTACTTTTTTGTTATTTACCTGAGAAACCTTATGTTGTCCGTATGCTTTATATTCAATCAACATATCTTTTCCGGATGTATTAGTGAAGGTTTTTAAAGGTTCGCCTGTAACAGGGTTGTATGAAGTGCGTCTTATGGTACCGTCAAGTGTTGTTACGTTTGCTCTTAAAAGCTGACCTGCTTCGTTGTATTCTTTTACCATAACTGCGCCGTTTTTATTTACTGAACGGACTTCTTTATGACCGTTTGGAAGAATTTTTTCCGCACTTTTGGTAGCTTTAGCCTGTTTTACGGCTTCGGCAGCCTTTTGCTGTGCTTGCTCTACCTGTTTTGCGGCATCCTGTCTTGCCTGAAATACAAAAGCATCTTTTTGAGATGTAATATCCGCAATTTCCTGTGCTGTTTTACCTCTTAGAGCCTGCATTTCCTGCTGGACTCTGCCGACTGCTTCTTCCCCCAATCTTACCGCTTTGTTTACAGCTTCCGATATTGCGTTTTGAGCACTTTCTTTTGAAACACCGCCTAATGCTTTTCCTTTTAACGCAGTGTATGCTTCTTGGGTAATATTTTTGATACTTTCGGGGTTAATAGCCATTTTTATTCCTTTCCTACCTTCACTTTATGTAATTATAAAATCTAAACAGTTCATAAAATTGTTATTTGTGCTGTTAATTATTAAAATTTATTAATAATATTTTTAGTTAAATATTTATCTACATTAAATCCTTGTCAAAGTAGCCCACAATAAATTTCAGTTTTTTTATGGCTTCTTCATAAGTCAAAGTAATTTTTTCAAGAAATCTGTGGTCGAAAAATTCTATTGTTCTTGCGTTTTTGTCGGTTTTAGTGATACTGTAGCAATGATTGTCGCTCAAACCCTTATGAAAATTAATAGCAGTTCCTGTTACAAAGCTATTTTGCGGTTGGTCACTTATTTTGTCAAAAATTTCAATACTTTCTTTTTCTTTTGATTTTAAGCTTATTCTAAAGCTGCTTTCGTTTATAACCAGAGGTTTTCTGCCCGTAAACATCTCCATAAAATTGGACGGTTTATTATATTCAAACTTTTCGTTACAGTTTGGAAATCTGCATATTAACGGTTTTTTAGAGGGGAATTGTGTTAAAAGTTTGTTCATTGCTGCTTCGAGTGCTTTAACAACAGGGTTATGCGGTTGTTTTAAAGGGATAGGATTAAAAAATTTATCCATATATACAAGGTCGTCAATCTCTTTTTGGCTGACAAAAAAATCCTGCTGTTTACCGTTAATGTTATTAAACCTTATTCTAAAACCGTCTTTAGTGTGTGCAATATTTTCAGCAAGAATTTTTCTGCCATTCGGGCTTTTGGCCAGCGCACCTATAGAGGATACAAGATAGCAATCCTGAAAGTGCTGTATTGCGCATTTTAAACTTTTGATTTCTTTAGGAGTAATTGATTGCATATCCGCCATAAAACAGCTGAATAATAAAATTTGCGTATTTTTTTTAATTACATTACTTAACATATTCGTTGCTAGTAACAAAATTTTAGATTTACAATACTTATATAGTCATACCAAAGCGACGTTTAATTATGGAAACAAAAAACAATAACTCATATATCGGAATTTCAACAACTTTAGGCGCAGCCGGCGGTGCATTGTACGGATTCAAACATCCGAGCGAAAAATCCTGTTTAAAAATGTCCAAACTCACGCCTACCGTAGTTGATACAATGAGAGAATACAAAGACTCTTTTAATCTTTCCGCCGCAAAAAAATCAGTTGCAGAGGGGGCTTTAAACCTTCAGGAATACGGCAAAGTTGAAAATATAGTTAAAAACCTTACTGATGTAATGGAAAAAGAACAAACCGTGAAAGATATTTTAAACACTCCGTTTGAACAAAGAACAGTTTCGTTTAAAGACGCCGTAAAAGAAGCTAATATGGCAAGACCAAAACTGTATAAATCGCTTTTACAACTAAATAAAAATTTTCAGGACAAGTTAGCCGAATCAAAGATTTTTGATAAAGAAAAATTTGAAGCTGCAACAAAAGCAGCCAAAAAGAAGACAATTGCAATGTATAAGGAACTTTCCAGAGGCACTGCTAAAGGGCTTGCTGTCGGAGCTGCAGCCGGTGCCGCAGTCGGGTATTTTTTAAATTCAATTTCAAAAAATAAATAGCACGTACAAGATTGTCTAAAAGGGACCTCGCTTTTAGGAGTAGTTCCCACTCCGCAGAGTCAATGTGCCAATAGCACCTAATTTGTAATAACAATTAGGAGAGGTAGCGAAGTCGCTCAAGCTATATTTTTTTTCAAGTGACCCCATGTACTTGTTGCAGGTGCCCATGTTATACAGCCAATATTGTACTTGTTTATTGCACCTAAGAACTCTAAAAAACGATACTTAATCGTTTTTTAGAGACTCTGCCGAATAAAAGCAACTAAATGTTGCTTTTATGAGAGGGGCAAAGTCAAAAGCAAAGCTTTTGCTTGCAGTATAGTTATTTTGTTGGGGTCAGTTGACTATATGAAAAAGTTCTTTATTAAATTTAAAAAATGTGAGAGAATAAATATATTAAAAATAAAGACAATAAGGGAGTTTGTATAAATAAAATGAAAATAGCAGTTGCCTACGATAATAACGAAAATGTATTCCAGCATTTCGGCCATACTGAACAGTTCAAAATATATGAAGTAGAAGATAACAACATTGTTTCTTCAGAAATACTTTCCTCTGACGGAGAAGGACACAGTGCACTTGCACAGCTTTTAGAAAACAAAAATATTGATAAATTAATATGCGGCGGCATTGGCGGTTGCGCAGTTAATGCATTAAATGAAGCCGGTATCGAAATTTTTGCAGGCATTTCAGGCAATGCTGACGAAGCTGTTAAAAACTTATTAAACGGTACTTTAGAGCAAACTACATCTCCAAATTGTTCACATCACCACGGTGAACATCATCACTCACACAACCACGACAAAGATCACTCCTGTGGCCACAGCTGCCACTAAATATTTTTAATTCAGCAGGTGTAAACAATTTACCTGCGGTGAATCAGGGTTATATTGTGTAAGAGATTAAATGGAGAAAATTAAATGAAAGATAAAAGTTTTTTGATGATTCCGGGCCCAACACCGGTTCCCGAGAGCGTACTTCTTGCCATGGCAAAACATCCGATAGGGCACAGAAGCACAGAGTTTTCCGCAGTATTGGAAGAAACCTATGCTGATTTAAAATGGCTGTTTCAAACACAAAATGATGTGTTCATATACACATCAAGCGGAACCGGCGCAATGGAAGGCGCTCTGGCCAACCTTGTTAACGAAGGGGATAAAGTGTTGTCGCTTGTTATAGGAAACTTTGGCAACCGCTGGGCAAAAATTGCCGCATCTTTAGGCGCTGATGTAGAAAAAATCGAAGTCCCGGCAGGACAGGCAATTGACCCCAAAGTGTTGAAAGAAAGGCTTGAGGCTGACGTTAATAAAGAGATAAAAATAGTAACACTTACGCATAACGAAACTTCAACAGGTGTAACAAATCCGTTGAAAGAGCTTGTTGCGCTGATTAAAGAGCACGGTGCGGTATCCGTTGTGGACGGTGTAACCTCTATAGGTGCAATCGAATGCAAAATGGACGAATGGGGCATTGATGTTCTTATTTCCGGCTCACAAAAAGGATTTATGATTCCGCCCGGGCTTGCATTCCTTGCGGCAAGTGAAAAAGCCTTTAAAATACATGAACAGTGCAAACATCCGTCTTTCTATTTTGATTGGAGCGCTTACAGAAAATCTGTCAGGGCAAATTCAACACCTTACACCCCTGCAGTTAACCTTATTGTTGCGCTGAATGAGGCATTAAAGATGATGAAAAAAGACGGTCTTGATAATATCCTTGCCCGTCATGCAAAACATGCAAAAGCGCTGCGTGCGGCAATCAAGGCAATAGGATTAAAACCGATGGTGGAAGATGACTCAATCGCTTCAAACGCAATTACCTCAATCTATCCGCCAGAAGGCATTACTGTTCCGGATATCAGAAGCACTTTGAAAAAAGATTTTGATATTGTTGTTGCTAACGGACAAAATGATCTTAAAGACAAGATTTTCAGGATGGGAACTCTTGGTTTTGTCTGCGACAGAGATGTCATTGCTGCGGTAGGTTCTTTAGAGGCAAGCCTTTACAAGCTCGGTTACAAGTTTGAACTCGGCGCAGGGGTTAAAGCAGCTATTGAGAATTTAGTTTAAAATCTTTAAATAACAAAAAAGTGTGCAGTTAAACATCTGCACACTTTTTATTATTTTTGTATATGTTAAGTAATTCAATGACGGAATGATAAACATCATAATTTTTATTCTTAACACGGCTTACGTTGTAAGCCGTATCGAGTTGCCTTCTTTTGCCGTTGAGCTGTGACGAAACGTGCAAAATGGCTTCACGACTTCATTATGATATTGCAAATATACTTGTTTTTTTAATAGTGAACAGGGCAGAGCCCTGACGGAACTTGATTAGAGATTTTTAAATGAAGGAATGAAAATTTACCGTACCGAAGTTGACATTTTATGAGTGGACGGAAATTTTCGATTCTGAATTTTAAAATCTCTTTTGGTATAGCGTTCTTTTCTTTCTTTTGGTTCATTTTCTTTCTTTTAATCGCAAAAAAGAAAGAAAATGAACATAAAAAAGAAAATAAAGAACAAAGATTTTGGTATTATTATTTCTTACCAAAAACATCTTTATACTTTTTCCAATCCGCAAACTGCTTATAAAACCTCAAACAATTCTTCTTTATTCACATCAGAAGTTATTTCAACGTTAAAAAGTCCGTTTGGCAAAACAAAACGGACTTTTCCGTTCTGCGCTTTTTTGTCCAGAAACATTTCCTCGTAAAACTTTTCTTTGTCAAAATCCTGCATTGAGGGGATTAAATCGTATTCGTCAATCAAAGAAACCGCCGCATTATAATAGCTTTCATCAATAAGCCCCTTTATCAACGACAGCTTAAACGCCGTTTTCATCCCCGCCGCAACAGCCTCGCCGTGTGTGTAAACAGTGTAATTTGTCAGATTTTCTATTGCGTGGGCAAATGTGTGACCTAGATTCAAAATTGCTCTTAAGCCCTTTTCCGTTTCATCTTTGTTTACCACACAGGCCTTCAACGTACAGCACATGTAAATCAAGTCGGATACAATTGCGGAATCCAGAGCAAAGATTTTTTGTCTGTTTTGTTTTAAAAATTCATACAAACAAAAATCTTTTTCACACCCGCAGTTTTTTTCAATAAAAGCATATTTTAAAACTTCTGCAAGCCCTGTTTTTAACTGTCTTAAATCCAGTGTTTTTAAAACAGTTGTGTCTATAATTACCGCTTTGGGCTGATAAAATGCCCCGATAAGGTTTTTTCCGTGCTCATGGTTGATTGCGACTTTGCCGCCCACTGAAGAATCCACATCAGCAAGAAGCGTTGTCGGAATTTGAATAAAATCAATGCCTCGCATATAGCTTGCCGCAGCAAATCCTGCCATATCACCAATAACTCCACCGCCAAACGCTATTATGCAGTCCTGACGCTCAAGACGATTGTCAACACAGGCGTCTATAATCTGTTTTAAAGTTTCAAAATTTTTGTATTCTTCTCCGTCTTTTAGCACAAGCCAAACGGAGTTTTCTATATTCAGGCTGTTTTTATAGAGCTTTGCAACTGTTTCATTAGTTACGATAAGAAACTTATGCGCTTTGGTGTAAGTTTTAACAAAATTATTTACCTGCTTAAGCAAATTTTCTCCGATTACAATATCGTAGCTGTATGCATTTTTAGAAGGAATATTAACTTTTAAATTAAGCGACTGTTTCATATTTTTCCAAAATTTCCCGTACTATGTCCACCAGCTGTCTATTATCCGTACTGACCGCAAAATCCGCCATTTTATAAAAAGGCTCACGTTTTTTAATCAGTTCTTTAATTCTTTCTTTGGGATTGGGGTGTTTTAAAAGAGGTCTGTCGTTTGTTTTTTTCAGACGGTCGTACAAAGTGTCGACCTTTGCATAAAGGTAAAATATTACCCCGTTCTTTTTTAAAAGGTTTATGTTTTCAACATTTTCCACAATGCCGCCGCCCGTTGATATTACCTGATTGTGGTAGTTAGAAAACTTTTGTATAAGCTGATGTTCCAGCATTCTGAAATGTTCTTCTCCGTCCTGAGCAAAAATTTCAGGTATATGTTTTTGTGCAAGCTTTTCTATTTCTTTGTCCATATCAAGGTAGAAAAAGTCCTTGAGCCTTTCATCAAGCAAATGTCCGATGGTGCTTTTGCCCGCTCCCATCATCCCTATTAAAACAATATTTTTTTTGTCGTCCACTTCTTATTTAACCTATCAATTTTTTATAATTTTCAAAATTATTTTTAATTTCTTCGAGACTGTCCCCGCCGAATTTTTCCAAAAATGCATCGGCTAAAACTATTGCACACATAGCCTCGGCAACGACTGCACACGCTTCGACAGCACAGGTATCAGAACGTTCAAAATGTGCGCTATACGGTTCTTTTGTTGTTATATCAACGGAATTTAGCGGCTTTTTCATTGTCGGTATTGGTTTCATCGTTACGGTAAGCACAACCTCTTCACCGTTTGTCATTCCGCCTTCTATGCCGCCTGCGTTGTTAGTCTTTCTAAAATATTTTCCGTTTTCATAAAAGATTTCGTCATGCATCTGAGAACCTTTAAGCTCTGCAGCCTTGCAGCCTGCGCCGACCTCTACCGCTTTAACGGCAGGTA
Source organism: Candidatus Gastranaerophilales bacterium (assembly GCA_944325555.1). GTDB lineage: Bacteria > Cyanobacteriota > Vampirovibrionia > Gastranaerophilales > Gastranaerophilaceae > Limenecus. The sequence goes on from CALVAN010000027.1 coordinate 13,091, forward strand.
TGCTCATTAACGCCTGAGCCAGCAATCCGTCTAATTTTCTGTCCCAGTTGACAAAAGACCCTAAGCCGACAGGCAGATTTTTAAACGTCACTTCAAAACGTCCGCCTAAAGTATCGCCGTTTTCTTTTGCGTCATCTATAGCTTTTTTCATACTATCTTCGTCAAAAGCATTGCCTATTTGAAGAATTTTTGAAGAAGCCGTAATATCGAATTCTTTTAAAAGACATTTTGCAACAGCGCCTACAGCTACTCTTGTTGCGGTTTCTCTGGCGCTTGAACGCTCAAGAATGTTTCTTACGTCCTTATGGTTATATTTTAAAGCACCCGCAAAATCAGCATGCCCGGGGCGTACACGTGTAATTTTTTTAGCCTCGACCGCCTGTAAAACATCAGGGTCTTTAAGATTTACCTCTTCAACTGACATCGGAGTCTGCCAGTTTGCCCAGTCTTTGTTTGTGATTTCAAGACAAACGGGTGCGCCCGTTGTTTTAGAGAATCTGACTCCCGATTTTATCTGCACTTTATCGGTTTCAATCTGCATACGTCCGCCTCTGCCGTAGCCCTGCTGGCGTCTTGCCAGTTCCGTATCAATAAAATCCTTATCAATAAAGATATTTGAGGGCAGACCTTCGATTATTGCGTTAAGGCATATGCCGTGAGATTCTCCCGAGGTTAAAAATCTGAATTTATTCATTTAAAAGCTTTCTTTCTACTTATGCTAAAGCCAATTATAAGCCAATTTATAACAACTCGCAATTATTTTATCTATACAAAAAAACGGGTAAGATAATCTTACCCGTTTCATAAATTTTTCCAATATTTTATTTTGTCATTTTGTAGCTTATGCCTGCACGTTTCATACGTCTTAAAGCTTCTTGAATTTGCTCAACGGGTTTTGTTAAAGCAATACGGAAGAAACCTTCGCCGCATTTGCCGTAGCCGTTCCCCGGCGGAACAACAACGTGTGCTTTTTCAAGCATTACCGTAACAAACTCTTCTGAAGTAAATCCTTCCGGAACGGGCAGCCACAGGTAAAAAGTAGCTTTGGACGGTTCAACTTTCCAGCCTAAATCTCTTAAGCCTTCTTCCATAACCTCTTTACGTTCTTTGTACATCTGGTTGAGTCTGTCTATTTGTTCCTGAGGAGCGTTATATGCTTGAATTGCGGCTTCTTGAATAGCTTTGAACGTACCGGAATCGATATTGTTTTTGATAGTACCAAGAGCCTTGATAGCTTTTGCATTACCGCAGCAGAAACCGACTCTCCAGCCTGTCATGTTGTAGGATTTTGAGTGAGAATAAAATTCTATGGCACAGTCCATCGCTCCCTCTACCTGCAATACGGAAGGTGCTTTGTATCCGTCATAAGTCATTTCGGAATATGCCATATCCGAACAAAGCAGGATATCATATTTTTTACAAAAATCAACGGCTTTCTTATAAAAATCCAAATCAGCAACAGCGGCCGTGGGGTTGTTCGGATAGTTTAAAAACATCAATTTTGATTTTTTTGCAATTTCTTCAGGAATTGCGTCAAAATCCGGTAAAAAGTTGTTTTCAGCAGTTAAAGGCATAGAATAAGGCGTTCCGCCCGCAAAAATAGTTGCGTTTTTGTAAACAGGATACCCCGGATCAGGAACAAGCGTATAATCGCCGTCATCGACAAATGCAAAGAAAACGTGTGCAATAGCTTCTTTTGAACCTATGTTGCAGAGCATTTCCGTATCGGGGTTCAATTCGACACCAAAACGTTTTTTCATCCACTCGCAAGAGGCTTTTCTAAATTCTGCCGTTCCGTTATAAGGCGGATAATCATGGTTTTTGGGGTTGTCAATTGCCTTATGCATAGCTTCTACAACGGTGGGAATTGTAGGTGTATCAGGGTCACCGATACCCAGAGAAATTATATCGTGCCCCTTTGCTTTTGCTTCCGCAATTTTTCTGTCTATTTCCGCAAACAAATACGGCGGAATTTTATCCAATCTTTGTGATATTCTCATACTAACTCTCCTATTGCAATCAAAATCTTTTGTTCAAATAATTATAGCATACAAAACAAACGTTCATATAATTGGAACAAAATTATTTGTAAAACACTTTACAATTTCCTTCTCTATGAGCCTGTTGAGCTATTTTTTTATTCTTTACACAGGACTCATAGGCCCTATTAAATAGGGGATAAAGTCTTCTGCAAGTCTCAGCGTCAGACTTACAGTCATAGACATTATCACAATCAGATATTGGGCCTTCTATAACATCAGCGCTCCAGGTATAATTTGCATTAATACGGCGGGCCCCATTAAGCGGCATTTGTACCTTACATTTGTAATACTTTGCTGCGAATACTTGATTCCAATTGAAGCTTGTAACAAATAAACAAATAATTAGAAAAGCAATCTTTTTTATAGTCATATTAAATTCCTATGCTGTTTTTTTTAAACACATTGGCAGACATATTGCAGCACAGATTAATGCTGACAATCCCCAGAAAAGCAGTGCTCCGTTCCAACCGAACTTGTCCACAACCATACCTGTTCCAAGACCTGAAAGCATTGCGCCTACATAACCGAAGGTACCGGTAAAGCCTGTTACTGCGGAAGCAACTTTTTTAGAGCTGGATTCTATTGCGCAAACCCCGCCGATAAGCATTTGCGGACCGTAAGTAAAGAAGCCGGAAAAGCCTATTAAGAGAATATCGATTACGCCGGAACCGTTGATTTTAAATACATCAACAAGTGACTTTCCGGTTACTGCAAAGAATGCGCTGTCAATAAAGTTTGTACCTGTTCCGTTAAAATACAGTCCTGTCATACAAACTATTACGCCGATTAAGAATATAACGTTGATGGGAGCTCTCGCACCTTTGAATACTTTGTCCGAAATTATACCTGCGGAAATCGTACCGAAAAATCCGAACAAAGGCAGACATGCAAGTTTCATTGAAGCAAGTTCAAGCGAGTTGTCTTTTGCTTCTACAAGATATTTAATAATCCAGTCTTCCGTACCGAATCTGATTACATAAACAAATACATAAGCCATTGCAAGCGCCCAAACAGCCTTGTTTGTTAAAACATTTTTAACAAGAATCTGGATATACGTCATTCCGTCATCTTCTGCTTCTGTTTTTGCCGTTTCTTTAACTTTTTCCGGTTCTCTGTATTCTTCAACATCAGGCAAACCGATAGACTGAGGTTTATCTCTCAATCTGTTGAACAACCAGAATGCAAGCAATATTGCCAATGTACCCGGGATATAAAAAGCAGCCTGCCAGCCGAATTTTGCAATTACAAAACCGGACAAAATTACGGCGAGAAAAGTCCCAGTCTGGTGCGAAGTTGACCACATTGCCCATTTTGTGGCTCTTTCGGAATTGGAAAACCAGTAGGTTAAGCTCTTTGCCACGGGCGGAAATCCCATTGACTGGAACCATCCGTTACATCCCCAGAAAAATGCAAGCACCCACAACAGGATAGTTGCACTGGGTAAACCAAAGAAAGTGAACTTTCCGGGCGTAAATACAAAAAAGCTCAACGCAAAGCAAATATTAGCCAAGCCGGCAAGTATCAAGCCCGTCGGCAAAAATTTTCTTACATCGGAGCGGTCTGCTATCATACCGTTGACAAATTTTCCGATAGCATATGTTAAATACAAAGAGCTGCCTATAACACCCAGTTCAAGGTTGGAATACCCGAGCTCCTTACTCATTGACGGCAAGGCTGCCGCAATATTTTTCTTACAAAGATAAAACATCGCATAACCGATGAAGCAGGAATAAAACATTCTCCATCTGAAATGAGAATATGTTTTATCAATCTTTTCTTTATCAGTAATAGGCTCTGCATTAGCCGGCTCTTTAAAAAATTCTAATAATCCCATACTTACCACTCTCTTTTTTAACTCGTTATTAAATTATGACAAAAACATAGTGTGAAAACAAATACAATAATACCGGAATCATTTTTTACCCGCACACGCAAATATAATATGCCTATCTACAAACATTTTGAAAAAAAGCAAAATTTGTGCTACACATTTATTATGAAAAGGTTTAGTTTTTTTATTACGGTTATTTTGTTATGTTTTTTAAGCTTACCTGTAATGGCTGATGTAATGCCTTACTACACAGGGTCCATAAGCAATGAAACAATCGGCTTTTTACAAGTTCCTCAAAGCTTTAAGCTGTATCTATACCCCAGAGAAGATTCCCAAAACATCGAAAACATTAGCTGGACTAATACTTCAGTAAAACTGAACAAATCAACAATAGAGCCGTCAGCCCTTTTTGCCGCTCAGGTGGAAGCAAAAAACTTTGCATATTGCATGGTAGTGGATATGCAAGATGACTGGTACAAAATCATTTATGACAAAACCGATAATAAAACTGGCTGGATAAAAGCACCAAAAGCTGATGATTTTTGGAGTTTAAAAGATTTTTATGCATATTACGGCCGCAAATACGGTCTTTATTATATGAAAAATGTAGACTACCGCAAAAGAGGTTATTACAGCGGTGCAGACAAACTCTCACAAAAGCTGGGCGGATTTACATATATCCGCTCCATTAAGCTGAATAAAATCAGCGGAAACTGGGCGCTTGCAACTATTCTTGATATGGGCGGACAGCTCAAAATAGGCTACATCCAATGGAGAGAGGATGACGGTTCTATTATACTTTTCCCGAAACTTACAAATTAAATTTTAATTTTATTTAACTGGCAAAAAGTTTTAAAGGAATTATAATTTTTCTGGACATCATCGATAATGGAATCTATCTCAAGAGATTCCGCAAGTGATACAGCTTTTTTATAAGCAGCAACGGCATTTTGAGCATAAGTAGATGCATTTTTAGGCCTTTTTGACACCATTTCTTCAAGATATTTTGCATAAAGCTGGTATATGGAAACCTTAAGCAGCTTCATATTATATTTTTTAGTTATTCTTAACGCTTTTTCTATGTACATTTTGGCTGACTCCATGTCACCTTTTATGATATAGATTTCCGCAATGAGGCGTTTAAACAGCACCATAAAATAGTAGTTGGAGATTTTTGGACTTTTAGCAACTTCAAGAGCTTTTTGCGCTATATGCAATGATTTTTCACTTCCGTCCGTAACCAGTGTTAATTTTGCTATGTAATACCAGCAAAGAAAAGCTCCTACTGCAATTTTTTCTTTTGCAAAAACTGTAATCTGCTCATTAAAAATATTCAAAGCTTTAGAAAGATTGCCCTCTTCCTGCAAAATTTTGCCTAAAAAGACTTTAAGCAAGTTTTTGACAAGTACATCATTGTAATTGTTTGCAAAGGTTACTACGGAGAACAAATCAGCCTTGATATTCTGCCAGTCACGTCTGTGCAGTTTGTTCAAGATATTTATAAAATTCCACATGGAAATAACTTCCGGCTCAACAACCTCTTTAGCTGTTTCTTGTGTAAGTGAAATCAATATATCGTCTGATTTTTTCAAATTACCCTGCATCGAATAAGCAAGGGCTTTGGCAAGTTTAACTCTTTGCAGATAATTTTTATTATCAACATGATTTTTTGCAACAATTTCATCAATAAGTTTTAATATCTCAAAGCTTTTGTTATTACCTTGAGAAATCAATGCCATGGCAACGGTCAAATTGCCCTCAAGCCAGGCTTCATAAATAACATTCATAGAAATCCCTTTTACGGGTATTTCATGAGATAAAGCATCTTCTACAACAGGAATGATATCATTACTTGCAGTGTTATAAATTTCCTCGGCATTGCCAAGGCAAAACATGGCGTTTAATTTTTTCTGTTTAATTAAAGCACATTCCAATTTTTTTTCGGGGCTTTCAATAAGCTTTAAAGCGGTATCAACGGACTCTATAACCCCGTAATAATTACCCGTCAAAGAGCAGCTCTTGCTAAGGTATCCTGCAAGTTCAATTATTTTAGGCTTGTTATCCACCTTCATGGCATTATTAATCGCAGCCGACAAATATGCTATAGCCTCGGAAGGTCTGCTTTGATAAATCAATTTGCCCATACGCTCCTGTATGTTATTTATTATCAAAGCTTCATTTTCCGGCTTTTCTTCCTGTGCTATCTTCAAACACTGCTTTTGAGAAAGCGTCCACAAATGTTCATCGCCTAAGTATGCGCATAGTTTTATATTATCTGTCCAGATATTAAGAGCCAGAAGTTTTTGATTTAGGCTCTGCGCAATAAGCGCTTTAAGGGCATTGCTGGAAAGTGTAAAAGAATTTATAATATCAAAAATCTTTTCATTTAAAAGTACAAAATCCTTGCTTTGTTTTGCCTTTTCGTAAACAAATCGCCACAACAGAGTATTTTTAAATTCATAAATATTGGTATTAAATTGTGAAATATAAGCATAAGTGCTCAGCATATTAATTATATTTTGAAACTGTGCAGCTTCGATTTTCATGATAATACCCAGCAGTTTTACATTAAATTTGTTCCCCATAATAGCTGCAGTACAAAGCGTTTTAAAAGCAAGCGGGTATGTTCTTTGCAAATAATTTAACCTTAACACAAGAATTTCATAAAGATTTTTAGGCGGATTCATTGCTATAGGATTTTGATTATATCTTATTTTTCCGCTTTCTTTATAAAAAGCCTTGTTTTCATTCAAAAGCACTGTCATTTGCTCTATATAGGCACTGTTGCCCTGTGAAAAACCGTATATTTTTTCAAAAAACTGTTTCGGCAAAGGGTTTGAACCTTTTAAAAACATTTTTATAAGGTTATCAGCATCCCTTGGCGAAAGTTTTGCCAGTTTTACATCTTCATATTGATTTTGCAAAAGTTTTTCCGAATAAAAATACCCCTGCGTAATACGGCTGTCTTTGTATGAAATTATCAGTTTTATATTGTCACTCAGATGTCCCTTATCCACAAAATAAGACAAAAACTCATAAGACGCACCGTCTATCATGTCAAAATCGTCAATAATAATTATCAGTTTTGATTTTTTAGACAATTCGCAAATAAGTTTTTCCAGCAATGCAAAAGTTACATCTTTGTTTAGCAAAATATCTTCAAACTTTGCGGTCAGGCTGGGATACAAAAAGTTAAACAGGTTTGTAATTTCATCCGCATTAAAAAACGGCAGACTTTCTGACAGCATACGCCTTGCCTGACGGATAAAGTCGTTTGACATATTGGAAAAATTAGGCATATTAAAGAAAGTCAAAACAATTTCCTGAAATATACCAAACGGGCTGATTTGAGAGTTAGCACTGCATTCTCCCCACAGCCAGATATAATTTTGTTTTAGCAGATCATTAAATAAATACCTCAATACCGTTGATTTTCCGTAACCTTCCGGAGCACTCAGACCGATTATGAGTTTTTCGGGCTGTCTTAAGGTATTTATAATATGATTTTTAGCCTTTATCTGGTCATATTCTTTTGTGTCATAAGCATCTAAAGAAGGCTCCTCGGGCATAATTTGAGGCGGGGTATTTTCCGTTGTATATTCCGGTTTTAGAACATCTTCGGTTTTGTTTTTCGTACTTTTTTTAGGTGGCTGCACATTATTAATCGGCGACTTTTGTGTAAAATTTTCGATATTTTTTACAACTTTTTCTTCCGAAACAACTATTTTAGAATTAATAACAGGCTTTTTCTCAGGAGAAATCTTTTCTTTTTTTAACCCGTCTGAAATTTTATCATCATCATCCGGAATAGCCAAAAGCTCTTTAGAAATCCCCTTATAAATTTGTGTTTTAGGTATATCAAGCGAAACAGGAGTCTGTTGTTTTTTTATAACGGATAAATCTGTTATAGAAATTTCCGCCCAATCTTTTACAAAGGCCTGACCGCATTTTCTGCATTTGGTTGCACTCGGCAAATTAATACTATTACACTTTTTGCAATGTTTTAACAACTGTAAACCGCACCTTGTACAGTACTCAGATGTAATCGGGTTGACCTGTCCGCAAACAGGGCAAACAGATTGTACTTTGGTGTGGCAATAACTGCATCTTAGCTGATTATCAGGTATTATTTTTTTACATTTTAGACAAAGCATTACAAAAAACCGCTTATGTTTAAGCTTATTATATTATAAAGAGCAATTAAATTGCATATGTAAACATTTGACAGCATTAAAAATGAGATTTAACAATTTTTAAGATTTCAATCAATCTCTTGCTTACTTCTGCCTGAGAAATATTTACCTCTTTAGCAATATCTTTTTGCTTAAACTCTTTTACATATCTCAAATAAAATATCTTTAAGAATTCTTTTGAAGGATCTTCCCTTTGTGCAATCAAAACAATATCAACGATTTTTTGCAAAAGATCTTTTCTTACTATTTTTTCTTCAAAGGAATCTCTCGGATCTGCAATATCGTACACAAACGGTTCGTGAATAACCGCAGGCTCCTGTGCTTTAACGACTTCAGGTTCTTGTGTTTTTGCGGCAGGCACAGGATTTAGCAGCACCTCGTGAGTACTGATGTACTTATTTTCACGGCGTCTTACCCTGCCGTTTTGTTTTAACACAGTTAAAATAGCTGTATTTGCCACCTTAGCTATGTAGTTTTCGATATCTTTAATATTGACATTGTCAAATAAGGAATAGGATCTTTTGTATGTTTCGGAACAAAAATCCTCTAGTAAATCCTCATTGCCTTTGTATTTATTATTAGATTTTACTAATTTTTCTATAAGCTCTCTTTGTTTGTTTATAGTATCCAATTTTTGCAACCCAATTCTATAAATATAAATAACTTATTTGATTATATCATATCATAGAATTAGAAATTAATTATTAAAGTTAAGAAATAATCCGTATTATAATTTTGTAATTTCGGCACACTTACATATTTAAGTGTGTTTCTTATACTTTTAGTAATAATTGAATCTATTTTGTCTGACCCGCTGGATTCCAGTATTTGTATGCCTTTCATGGTGTTGTCAGGTGCAATTTCAAACGAAACTTTCACACTGTTATTGAATGCAATATCTGCAGCATTAGCCAAATCATTTTGTAAATTTAATTGAATATTTTTCCCTGCTGTTTGTAAATATTCTTTAACAGAAGGTTCGACCGCTAATTTTTCGCTAACCTGCCACGAAAGTTTTGTTATAGAAATAGCTGCAGGCTTGTCAGAGAAAGAATTAGTCATAGACTTGTTAATATCTTGAGATACCGCAGCGGAAGATGTATCTTCTTCTCCGCCCTGAGCAGCATTATTTTGAAAATCAAAAACTTGATTGTCCTGTGCAGTATCAACTGTATCGTTATTAGCCGCAATATTTTTTTGATACATATAATACCCGCCCGCAACACCGCCTATTGCAAGCAAAGTAATAAGAGCTCCCGCAATAGCCAGTTTTTTAGTTTTCTTGACAGCTTCGGCACTCATAGGCTCTTGTGAAAGATCAAGTTCTACCTGTTCCCCATCCTGCGGAGGTTCCTGTTCATCAAAAAGATTTTCTATTTCTCCGTTTTCTGTATTTTCATCAGTCTGATCTTGTATCTCTGTATCATCAGCTTCTGCAACATACGGTTCTTCTGTTTCCTCTATATTTTTTGCAGAAGAGTCTGTACTCTCTTCCTCATCAGAAAGAAGTGCAAGCAAATCATCGTCTAAAAGTCCCTGTAAATCTTCATCTTCAGAATTTTGTGAATTTTCGGTTTGCTGTTCAGAGTCTTGCTGCTCAGACATTACTTGTAATTTTTCTTCCTCGGATATATCAGGTTGATCAACTGCAGCGGTAGTACCTGCAGCCATATTTTCATAGTTGTAATCCGGAAAATCAAAATCAGCAACATGTTGTTCCTGTTCTTCTTCAAAAGACTCTATAACAGGTTCTTGCTTATTTAAATCAAAAACATCCTGTTCTAAATTCTCAGCCGGAGTATTTTGAGCCAACTGTTCCGACTCATTTGTTTCCAAATCAGTCAAATTATCTTCATCATCATATTTTAATTCTACTGGCTCCTGTGGCTGAGAAGATGCAGACCATACATCATCAGTATTTTCATCGGAAAAATTCACACCAAACTCATCATCGTCCTCTTGAATTTGCAAACCACTTTGAGCAAAAGACGCAATGTCATTTTCATCTTTTGCAGTTGCATCATTTATCTCATCAGGCAATTCTATAGCGTCCAGTGTTTCCAAATCTTCAATCTCTAACGAATCAGATGATTGCAACTCCGGTAACTCAGCATTATCTTCTGGTAATAAGTCTTCCTCATCAAAAACAATATTATCATTAGCTGCCTCAGCAGTTGGCACTTGCTGATTGCTTTCCTCTAAAACAGGTTCTTCTGAAATTTCTTCCAGTCCTTCAATTTCGCCTAATGCATCAAACTCTTCCAGAGACTTAAAATCATTTTCAGTATTTTCATCATCCAAATTAAGAGAAAGTTCCGGTTCGGCGATATTCTCTTGAAGAACTTCCACTTGGGCATCTTCTACGGTTGCTTCAAGATTAATTTCATTTTCTGTCTCAACCTGCGCAGATGTATCCAAAAGAGTGTCTTTCTTATCTATACTTGTATCTTCAACGGTTTCAGATAATAATTCCATATCAGCATCATTATCCAAAGAAATTTCATCTGAAGATTCATCAAGATTATTGTCATCTAATAACATATCATCTTCCGCCAAAGAAATATCCAAGCCCTGTTCATTGTCAGATTCAGAGGGTGCTTGTTCCTCAACCGCCAAAGTATTATCTGTATCTTCTTCCGTTGACAATTCCAGAGACTCATTTGTCAGCGGCTCACTTGCAAATGCGTCAATAGATGCATTCAATTCATCGAAGGAATCATTAGCTGCCAATTCTTGAAGAGATGTTGACTCAGGTACATTTTCTTCTTCCTGTAAAAGAAAATCACCGGAGATAGTTTCCTCAGCAGCTGTCTTTTCTGAAATATCTTTATGCTCTTCCTCTGCAGTTTTATCATTTTCTTCCGAAAAATCAAGTATTAAGCTGTCATCTTCACCTAAAAGCAACGAATCTTCATCGGATTGATCTATAATCATACTGTTTTCATTGTTTAGTGATTTTTCCTCAGTTTCTTGTGTTTCTTTTAGAGTATCATTTTCAAAAAGGTTACTGTCTGCTGTTTCTTCAACTTCTTCCAACAGAAACTCATCAGACGCATCTTTAGTCACATTATCATCAGATTGACTATCATTTTGGACATCACCACGGTCTTGCTGTAAAGATTCCGGCTCATCGTACAAATTCAAAACAGCAGGTTCAAGTTCTTCAACAGAAATTGCGTCTGCTTCTTCAGAAGCTAATCCGGCTCCGATTGCTGCTATTGCACCTGCGGCAGTTCCTGCAACAACAGCTTCCTGTACAGGCGGAGTAATGCCGCTTATTTTTGAAGTTTTTTCAGGAAAATCTTCGCTGGCATTTTCAACCAAAGCCATATTAGCGATAGCAGCTTGATCCACCTCCTCTTTGTTACCGGATAAAACACTTAAAGTACTGTCATTCAAAAGCTCGTGGTAATTTTTCAGCTGCGAAACTATATCATCAAAATCATTGATATCACAGAATGTATCACGACAAGACGAACATTGAACAACGTGTTTAATAAAATATATCTTGTCTGCTTCCGTGGCTTCTTCATCTATAATAGCTGCACATAATGACAAAATATTGTCGTGTTCTTCCTGAGTATATTTTTTAGGCGTAATCTTGAGAGCCTGCGCATAAGAAATAAAATCTTCAAATGGTTTTAAGATATCTAACGGATATGTATAATACTCATCTCCATTTTTGTCATATTCCAATTCATTTTCGGGAATAAATCCGAGAAATTCAATTTCTTTCAAGGAATTATCAAATTTTACCACTATATATGCTTCAGGTTTAATATCATATTTTACATGCGTTTTAGGAACGGTAAAAGTGGTGTTGTTAAAGGTAACTCTTACATCAAATCTGGCATTATTTGCATAAATATCAGCAATCTCAATTTCTTTGGCAAATACGGCGGACTTGTATAAACTATGATTACAATGAGTTTTAAGCTCATTTTCAGTAAGGTATTTGGCAGTTGCATTAGCTGCAATGCCAAGTGCATATACTCTTTTTCTTAAATAGTTATCATCCACTTTACATGCAACAAATTTAGCATTATCAATTACATCTTCGCCAAGATTTATTTTTAAACTCATAATAATTCCTCTTATTCCACTCTCTAATAATACAGATTACAGTTCTTAAAAAAATATTCCAAAACCATGTAAGAAATGTTATAATGTAACAAAATGTTTCATAATTTAGGACATAATCAATCGCCCTAGCAATAAAATGTTTTCTGCAGTTTTATATAAACACAGTGTGTAAAAAAGGAGTGTAAGCATGTCAACAAGTTTTTCAACAATCACACCTATGAATCCGGCAACAATCTCAAGAAAGCCGACTTATGCCGTTAACAGCCAGCCCCAACCGGCAGCAAGTACACCAATGGACGCTCCTGCAGGACAACCTGCCAAAAAGAAAAGCCACTGGTTCTTAAAAACTCTTGCAACGGTAGTTGTATTGGCTGCTGCAGTAGGTTTGGGAAGAAAATATCTGCCAAATACATTTGACCCCGCTGCTAAATTAGCAGGCAACGAAAACTTTATGCAAAAAGGTTTGTACTATGCAAAATTAGGCATTGCAAAGGCAGGCGAATTTGTTAATACATATGCAGGTAAAGCATATGATGCTACTAAAAATTTCTTTACCAACTTGTTTACCAAAAAGCCGCAAGCAAATCCTTAATAAAATAGTTTAAAAACTGTAAAAGACCGTGCGTATATTCGTACGGTCTTTTTATTTGTAATATTTTTTCTCTTTTTTGTAACAAATTATTAAATTAGGCCTAAAAAGATGTTTAAAAATAAAAAAAATGGGAATTATTAATTTAGAAAAAAACATTTTGGTTAGTATAGTCGAACACAGGATTTTGTCTTATGGATAATAAAAAAAACGAAATAGCAGCAAACCTTCAGGAATGCTTATATAGCAATATTTTACCCCCCCCCCCGAAACTCTGTAATTCAATAATATCAAGGGTTTTAGAATCTCATCAAGTTGATTCTTCAGCTGCAGAT
>CALVAN010000028.1 GCA_944325555.1 Candidatus Gastranaerophilales bacterium
TTAGCAGGCTTAGGTAACAAAACAGGATATAACTTTGAATTCTTTAACGGCGGAATGATACTACAACCCAGTATGTTAATATCATATACATTCGTTAATACATTTGATTACACAAACGGAGCAGGAGTACGAATCGAGAGTGACCCGTTGCATGCAATACAGTTATCTCCGGGGTTAAAGTTAATAGGCAATACCAAAAACGGATGGCAGCCATACATAGGAGTAAACATGGTATGGAACTTACTCGATGATTCCAGAGTAACAGCAAATGACGTAAGATTACCTGAAATGAGCATAAAACCTTACGTCCAGTATGGAGTAGGTATCCAGAAGAGATTCAAGGACAGATTCCTTGCCTTCGGACAGGCAATGATACACAACGGCGGACGAAACGGTGTCTCCTTGACAGCGGGTTTACGCTGGAAGGTCGGTAAAGAATAAGAATAGAAATAAAAAAAACAACAATAAACAATAAACCCAAAACAGCAGAGTTGGGCAGGTATGCCCAACCTACGTACTAAAGCGGTGCAGTTTAGAAAATTAAGCTTCCGAACACACAAAATCATCGCAAAATGAAAAAATTGGTGCTTCAAGATTACAATTTTAGATTTGCATAAATAAAACCGGTTATTAAGCCGGTTTTATTTATCCACATAATCCCTTGCACAATCGAACATTGAATCAACAAGCCCCTGATTAGCCTGCAGGTTCATTCCTGATGACTGCAAAAGCTGCCGTGCTCTTTGTTCCCAGAAGGGATATATTTCTTCTTTATTGATATCCAATACCTGTGCTATGAGTGTAAGCTCCTTCCAGTCAAGGGGTATAGGTCTTGCGCCTCTTAAGGTATCAACAATTTCTACACGCTTTTTGCGGGGAAAACTTTTTAGCAGTTGTACTGTAGATATACCCTTTTCCTGCTGCTTTTCTCTTAAAAACTCAACAGATTCGTCGATTAGTATTGGTTCTTGCGGAATTTTGTATTCAACAAATTCTTCAGGTTCAACATCCATTACTGTGGCAATTCTTTCTAAGGTAATTCCTCTTGTAGAAAACGGTATTGCACTGTCTATAAGGTTGTAAACATAAGATAAAGTTACTCCTATCATTTCTGCAAAATCTTTTTTATGCAGGTGATTTGATTCCAAAAAATTTGCAACCTTTTCACTGCTTTTTAGATTTACTATAGCTTTACTTTTGGTTGACATTCGTCCCCTCCGTCCCTAAAATATAAAAAGTATTTCGAAAATTTATTTGAAATATTATTTTTTCTATTATAGTGATAAACTGTTTCAATCTTTTTGTTATTGGTAACAAGTATGTAACGTTTTGAGCTATCTTATTTGTTTATAAACTTAAATATCCATTTATACGGAATTTTAAACTATGAAACTTATTGCAGGACTCGGAAATCCGGGAGATAAATATAAATTTACAAGGCATAACGCCGGTTTTATGGTACTTGATTATTTAAAATATCAATGGGATTTTGATTTTAAATTTGAATCAAAATTTAATGCCGAACTCGCCAAAATTAACCGTAACGGCGAGTCTTTGTTAATGCTAAAACCCTTTACCTATATGAATCTTTCGGGTCAGTCTTTAATAGCTGTAATGAATTTTTATAAAATTAACAAAGAAGATATTTTGATAATATATGACGATATAGCTTTGCCTGTCGGCAAAATGCGTTTTCGTGCAAAAGGCTCTGACGGCGGTCATAACGGTATAAAGTCTATTATAAAGGTTCTTGGCAGCGATAATACTTTTGACAGGCTTAAAGTAGGCATTGGCCCTCAGCCTCCGCTTCCTTCTGAAGTTTATGTTTTGCAAAATTTTTCTGATGAACAACTTGTTGAATTAAAATCACTGCTGCCTGAGGTTTGTTCAGCGGTAGAATTGTATCTTGAACAGGGCTTGCAGGCTGCACAGACAAGATTTAACTAATGCCGATGGCTATTATGCTTTTTAATGCTAATATGTTTTTATGGAAAGCAGAAAATTCGAAATAGTTTCAAAATATAGACCCTCCGGTGATCAACCCAAAGCTATTGATGCTTTGGTGGAAGGTATTAACCTCGGCTGTGATGCTCAAACCTTGTTAGGAATTACAGGCTCGGGTAAAACTTTTACCATTGCAAATGTTATTGAACGTGTGCAAAAACCTACGCTTGTCATTGCTCACAACAAAACACTTGCTGCACAGTTGTATAACGAATTTAAAGAGCTATTCCCTAACAATGCCGTTGAGTATTTTATAAGTTATTATGATTATTATCAGCCTGAGGCATATATCCCCAGAACAGACACGTTTATAGAAAAATCAGCAACCATAAACGAAGAAATCGACAGACTGCGCCATAATACCACTAGAAGCCTTTATACTAGGAATGACGTTATTGTTATCGCTTCCGTTAGTTGTATTTATGGTTTGGGGTCGCCGGAAAGCTATTACAAAGGTTCTGTTACCCTTAAAGTGGGGCAAAATATGGATAGAGATGAGCTTTTGCATCATCTTGTTGCCGCACAATATACCAGAAACGATTTGGAACTTGACAGAGCTAATTTTAGAGCAAGAGGCGATTCTGTTGAGGTTATGCCGTCTTACGAAAAAATTATCACACGTGTAAGCTTTTTCGGAGATGAGATTGAAAAAATTACAAGAATAGACCCTGTTTCCGGTGAAATACTTGAAACCCCTAAAGAAGTTGTGCTTTTCCCTGCCGTTCACTATCTTTCTGATGATGACGATAAGGAAGAAACAATCAGACTCATTCGTGAAGAATTAAAAAACAGATTAGGGGAACTTTATGCACAAAATAAACTTGTTGAGGCTCAAAGGCTGGAACAACGTGTTAAATATGATATTGAAATGATTAAAGAAATGGGCTATTGTTCAGGCATTGAAAATTATTCACGTATTATTGAGCGCAGGGCTCCGGGGTCTGCACCTAAGACATTGATTGATTACTTTAAGGGGGATTTTTTGCTGGTAATAGATGAATCACATGTTACCATTCCTCAGCTTAAAGGTATGTACAGAGGCGATGCAGCAAGAAAAGACGTGTTGATTGATTACGGCTTCAGGCTTCCTTGTGCAAAAGACAACAGGCCGCTTACCGAAGATGAATTTTGGGCCAGAGTTCATCAAAAGATATTTATATCCGCTACCCCTGCTGCTTTTGAACGCAGTATTTCCGACCAAATGGTTGAACAAATTATCCGTCCTACCGGTCTTGTTGATCCTGAAATTATTGTAAGACCGACGGAACATCAGGTGGATGATTTGATTGAAGAAATTCAAAAAATTACAGAAAAAAATGAAAGAGTCTTGATTACAACTCTTACTAAACGTATGGCTGAAGACTTGACCGAGTATATGAATCAGCTGGGGGTCAGGGTGCGTTATTTACACAGTGAAATACAATCGCTTGAAAGGGTAGAAATTTTAAGAGATTTAAGACTTGGCGCATTTGACGTTCTTGTTGGGGTTAACCTTTTAAGAGAAGGTTTGGATATACCGGAGGTATCTCTGGTTGCAATAATGGATGCGGATAAGGAAGGTTTTTTGCGTTCAGAAACGAGTTTGATTCAAACAATCGGGCGTGCGGCCAGAAACGCCTGCGGCAAGGTTATCATGTACGCAGACAAAATGACAGACAGTATGGAAGCTGCAATTAGTGAAACAAACAGGCGCCGCAGCATACAAATGAAATATAACAAAGAGCACAATATTATTCCCAAAACCATTAAAAAACCTATTGAAAATAATCTCTTGCAGCTTGTTTCAAGCTACAGAAATCTCGAGGATATTGTTGCTGAAGAAATGGTGGAAATGAACCTTAGTGTGTCTGATATTCCTAAACTTATACAAAAGCTGGAAAAAGACATGCATAAAGCTGCGAAAGTCCTTGATTTTGAAAGGGCGGCGGAAATTCGTGACCAATTAAAAAAATTAAGGGAAATGGTTAAGGCTAAATAGTTGTTTTAGTAATAGTTATTCCTGCTTTCTATATCAAAATGTAACTGTCCCCAATAATCCGACAAAAATGCCAGATACATTGTGATAAAAAATATTACAACAAAGTTGAATATAGCACCGAATTTAAAGAAGTTGTAAATAAGAAACAACGTCGGCGCAACTATGAAAATGGATAATATTGCCAGTAATATAAGACAAACTACTGTATATACCAATACATCTGCAACTCCATTAATTATTTTTGATATATTAAAACCTTGTGATAACTGATATTGTTCCGCAAAGCCAATGTATGCCGTCACAAGTATAACAAAGACAAAAAACCTTATTATCCAAATTGCTATTAATTGAGGTATGCTTTCAAAGTTAAATAATCCGACAACAAAGTTACCTAAAAAATAGCCTGTTAAAAGGGAAGGAATGGCAATAATAAAGGACTTTGTGCATACATTAAAAAACAGTACAAGGTTTAATGTAGGGAGTGTTTGTATATTCTGTCTAATACGGTTGCCCATAATAATACAACAAAAGCCGCCGTATATATAAAAAATAATCAGGGCAATAATAAAGTTCATTATATTAAAGGAATCAGAGTCAAACGACATCATGCTATACAAAATAAACATTATATAGCTTAGTGCTCCCAGCTTAAGCAAGGAATAGTTGTCTTGGTATACTGATCTTATAGAATCAACTATTGATGCCATTAAATTTCCCTTTGGCTCTTATTATAATATTTATCACTATAAGAAACAACTACTGCGTCTGTTTGATTTTTTGCCGAAAATAGGCATTATTGCAGACTTATTGACCACATGGTCTATAAAGATTAACCTGTTGATAGTGGCGTATTGATTGAACTTATTCATAATATTAGTATGAGGAGATGAGTTTATGTTACACAAACTTTCCGGTCAGGATTTAGTTAGTCAGAATATGATTCAGCAGAACAGCAATGTCGAAAAGCTTGCTGCTAAAAATAATAATCCGTATTCTAACATTGACAAAAATCTTCTAATCGACGAAACAAATATATCCAATGAGGCGTTTAATCTTTACCAAAAGGATTTGGAAATCAAAAAATTTGCTTCACTGGCTATGTCGGATCCAGAAAATTTGAGCCACAATACACTTGTTGCTGAAAAAGTTTTCGGTAGTAATGATGACAGCTTTGAGAATAAGATTATTGAGGGTATATTCAATAATCGTACATTCTTAAGAGATTTGTTTGGTTAAGTTAGATTAGGTAAGAATGGAAAATTTAGATTTTGATAATAATTCTGGGTTGTCCGGTGTAAAAATTGACAGCTCCGGTAGTGTTGCCTCAGATAAAACAATTCGTGCTTATGAATTTTATCAAAATAAGCGTTATAATGATGCCATTGCAATAGTGCAAAATGATACCCAGATATCTTCTTCCGCATTTGGGCAGGTGCTTATCGGCAATTGCTATAAGGCTTTGAATAATAAAGACCTGGCATTGCAGCACTGGCAAAAGGCAATTAATATTTCTCCCCTTGAATATGCTGCTTATATTAATATAGCAAATAATTACTATGCTGACGGCAAACTTTCCGAGGCTATTTTAAATTGGACTATTGCTTCAACTATCGTTCCTGAAAATTCCGTAGTGAATTTGAATCTTGCCACTGCATATGATAAAAAAGGCTTCAGAATAAAATCTACAAAATATTTTGAAAAATATTTGCAATATGAAACTAACTCTACTACCAAAGAATATTTATCGGTAAAACACACAATTTCTAATTTAACTGCAAAGGTAGATTTCTTTACCAAAAAGGTAAATGAATATAAAGCAAAACGTGATATCAAGATGATTGCGGCACTTTATTTAAAAATGATAGCTACTTACGCAAATCTGCCTAATATTTATGCAAATATCGGGGAAATATTCTTTTTTGATAAGAATTATGAAAAAGCTTTGGAATTTTTTTCTGCAGTATATCTTAACTATCCTCATACGCCAAAAATTATTTTGGATGTAGCAAATCTTTGCTACGTTTTAAACAAGCCGTCTTATGCATATTGCTATTATTCTCGTGCACTAAAGCACCTTGCTGACGGAACTTCTTTTTATGAAAAAGCAAAGGAAAAAATACGTGCTCTGTCTTATGTTTTGAAAGATACGGAGTTGATTGACAAACATCTTGAAAAAGCCAAAGAGGCTGAGACGGACAATGACTATGAACGTGCAATAGATGAGTATGAAAATTATTTGATACTGACAGAATCTGAAGATCCTGATATACAACAGATAATAGATAAATATAAGATTTTTGTAAATCCGGAGCCTTTTGTTGTGAATGTATTATATTCTCAAATACCAGAACTGATGAATCGTAAAAAATTAAACGCCTGTGTAGATGTTTGTGATAGAATATTGAAGCTTTCCGACAGTCATACAAAAGAAGCTGTCTATGCAGTTAAGTGCAGAACAGATTGTAAACGTATTTTGCTTGCAAGGGAGCAATTTGGTGTTTAAACAGCTAAAAAAGTTTTTTTATAAAAATATATTAAGGCGTACCTATTATCGCAGCGGAAAATGTGTCGGCTGCGGTGAGTGTTGCAGGCAAATATATGTTCGTCATATAAAAAATGTGGTTCAAACTGAAGAAGAATTTGAGAAACTAAAGCTTTTGCATCCGTTTTATACATATTTAAAGGTTACAGGCAAGGACGACATTGGATTGATTTTTGAATGCCAAAAACTGGATAAGCAAACAAATCGCTGTACAATACACAAAAACAGACCAGGTATTTGCAGGCGTTATCCCGTTGAGGCTATTTTTATGATGGGCGGAGAGCTTGGGAAAAAATGCGGCTACAAGTTTACTCCAATAGAATCTTTTGACGAGGTTTTTAACAGTCTAAAAAAATGATTTACAAAGTTTTTTGGTAACATTGTTTAGTTTAACATTGTGTACTCTGATTATATTGACTTTTTGTTCAATTAGTCTTTGTGTTAGTATTGCTGTCGCTTCGTCAAGCAATTGAATATCATCAGAGTTAATTGTTTCTCTGATGAATTTTTTGCGAGAATGTCCTATAAGTACAGGACAACCGAGTGTTTTAAACTCTTCCAGCCTGTTGATTATGTCAAAATTCTGGCTGGTCGTTTTTCCGAAGCCAATACCGGGGTCTAATATAATGTTATGTTTTTCTATGCCTAAAAATGTTAACAAATCGATTTTTTTACAAAAGTAATTGAATATATCTTCTACAACATCTTTATATTCCGTATGATTTTGCATAACGTCAGGAGATGCGCTGGCATGTCCCAGTATAATCGGACATTTGTGCTCAATTGCAACATTTGTCATTTCAGAATCCCACTCTGTTGCTGATACATCATTTATAATGTCTGCTCCAAGTTCTAAAGCCTTGCGTGCAGTTGATGCATTTCTTGTATCAATACTTAAAATTGTACTTTTATCAAATTCTCTGATTTTTTCTATAACAGGTAATACCCTGTTTTGCTCTTCTTGCGGTTGAACCATGCAGCTGTAAGGACGTGTGGATTCTCCTCCTATGTCTATTATATCAGCTCCGTTTTGTACAAGCTCTCTATAGTGATCTATCGCTTTATTTAGATCATTATACAGCCCACCGTCAGAAAATGAGTCAGGAGTTATATTCAGTATTCCCATCAAGTATGGTTCTTGCCACGTGAGAACATAATCACGTACATTAATTGGAATAAGCTCTTCTGCCAGTATAGTTTTTATATTTTGAGCAAGTACAGATAATTTTAGCGGCTGATATTTTAACTTTTCGGAAATTTTTTTTAATTCATCAATGCTGCCGCTCAATATGCAGTCTGAAGAGTCAACTTTGCCAGTGATTACTTCTCTGTGTACGGCACAATCTGTTCCGCTGCTTAGGGCTGTTTGTTTAATGATATTTGCTTGAGCACAAGAAAGACCGTAAATTTTAAGAGTTTTAAACCGGTGTTTGTCTATTGCCCTTTGGGCAAAAGTTTTGTCAAAACCAATTGTACTAAGGTCTGACTCTTTGCAATTCAAAAATTTAACCTTAAAATCATTCTCCATAAATATAAATTAACACAAAAAGTGATGGAGAAGAAATATTTAACACTAAATTAAATACCGCAGCTGTCTAATGCACAATCAATGAGTGCTGCTGTTACCTGTTCAGTAGCTTTTTGATGGGCGTCTTTTCTTTGTACTACATCAGGAATGCCGTCTCTGTTTTCGTCAGTTGCAGCTTCTTTTAATGTACCGATACCAGCTGTTGCACCTGCAAGAGTTTTGGTACCTTTTTTCAAAAGGTTGGCACCCATAACTTCTTCTGTTTCAGTTTGAATGCGTTTTTTTAATTCAGCATTGACTTCTTTAGCTGTTAATTTATCACCTTTTTTAGCTGCTGCTTCTCTGATTTGTTTTCTGAGGCTTGCCAATTCTGCTTTATCTTTATGTGCAATTTCTGCTAATTCTTTTTTTACGCCGTTTTTACTTAAATCTTTTAACCAGACTAATGTTTTGTCACCGGCTTTAAGGATTGTGGCTTTAAAACCTTCTTGTTTTTTTGCTGCCTGTGCAACATATTCCTGTGCTTTACCGAGGTTATTCAAGGCTAATCTGCCAACCTTGCCAAGGTATGGTGTTGCCTGATTGATGAAATTGTAAAATCTTCCGGTAACAACTGATGCTGTTAATCCGCTGGCAAGGCTAAGTGCACCTACTATACCAAATGATTTTAATGCACTGGGTGCTTTATTGTTATCTTTGATAATTTCTGCCAACTTCTCTAATTTTTCGGCTTTAAATTCATCTTCGCTTTTGCCTGTGCGGTTTTCTTGGGTCAAAACATCTGTAATTCTTTGAAAATCAGAATCTTTTTGACCAAAGTTGCTTTTTGTTCTATGAGATCCATATGCGGATGAAGTATTTAATGAGTTGAATTGTAACATAATTTGTGATGCCTACCGTAAACTGTTATTAATGTTTCGTAACTGTAATTTTGATTTCGCTGTTATTTATGCTGCAGAGTGTTGACCGATATCAGCTATGCCATCGCCGTCTTTATCTTTGTTAGCGGCAACTGCTGCTGTTGTACCTGCCGAGATACCTGCTACATCTGTTGATACTTTTTTAATCAAGTTGTCAGTATCAGCCAGTTTCTTTTGTTCAACGAGCTTTTTGTAATTTTCTGCTTGTTTTGATTTGCCTGCAAGCTTTTTGGTAACTTCTGCTGCAAGTTGTTTATCAGTTAATACTTTGCCGTCTTTTTCCGCAGCTTTTTTAATTGCATTAGCTGTTGCTTTTTTTATGCTTTCGATTTGTTTGTCAAAACCTTCTTTTACAGCTTCTGTGCCTTTTTGAGCATAATCGTTAAGAGCTTCCATTCCTTTTTTTGCATTTGTCATTATGAAACCTTTAATGCTCTTTTTGCCGACAGCAGGATTTTCTGTAATAAATTTATTTAATTTTTGCAGGCCTTTGTCTGCAAATTTTATTACAGGCTGCATTATATGTTCTTTTATTTGAGGATTATTAGAAAATTTTGTGTAAGCTGTTTGTAAACCTTTTTTACCTGCTAAACCTGCTGCACCTGCAATAGCTGCAATTTTAGCAAATGTTTTAATCGGACCGTCATTCATTTTGTCAGCAACGCCTTCAAGACTGTGAAAACTGTCTTCATCATAGCCTCTTGCACCGGCGTTTTCCAGCCAGTCAGCAGCTGCATTTAATACGTCCTGATTCCCTTTGAATGATGGTTTTATTGGTGAACAACCTACACTTTGATGAATAGATGTCATTTTCTAACACTCCAAATTATAATCTTACTTTCACATACATTTATAAAAAACATATGATTTTAAAAATTGCTATTTGTAAAAGATTTTATTAAATTTTCTTAACAAAAACTTTTAACTACTTTAACAATTTCCTTTCAACCATGATTTTTTACAGTTACAAATTAACTTATTTATTATATACCATTTCTTTGTAAAAAAAAAGCTGCTTTGCAGCTTATACTTCATAATCTTGGGAGGAGATTTGGGGATTTGTTACATGTATCATAATTCATTATTGCAAAAATGTTTACACTTATAATTATAAATGTAATAAAAATTTACAATCTATTTAAAAGCATGTAGTTTTTATGCTATATCCTACTTTTTCTTTTTGGGCATGGATGCAGGTTCATTTTTTGTTTTTGATGTGCCTTGTATTCTTTTTACCGAGATAACCTCAGGTATAGATTGAAGTTTTGTAATAACGGTTTTTAATCTGTTGACGTTGTCTACTTCAATCCCCATTTCTATAATACCGATTTTTTTTGCAGGGTTAGACTTTATGTTTGCGTATGCAATATTTGTGTTGCACTCGGTAAGTTCTATCATTACGTCTTTTAGTATGCCCATTTTGTCCTGAACATCAATACGTATAGAAGCAATGTATGTTTTGTTTAGCCCTTTATCAGCCCATTTGATATCAATAAGACGTTCCTCGGGAACATTATCCAAGGACGGACAATCCACACGATGGATAGAGACCCCTTTGCTGCGTGTAACGACCCCAACTATAGGTTCTCCCGGAACCGGTGTGCAGCATTTTGCAAAGTAATATAACATGCCCTCCAGACCGACAACATCATTTTTGGATTTTTTTGTCTTTGTATGAGATATTACAGGTTGATCTTCATCTGTCGGCTTTTTAATGCGGTTTGTTATTTTGTTAACGGTTGTTTCACCGTATCCGAGTGCGGCAAGAAGGTCATCAATGCATGAGTAGTTCATTGATTCTGCAATTTGCTTCAGCTCGCCTGATTTAACAAGTTCGTCCAATTTTGCTTTGCCGATTTCTGCCTCAAGCATATTGTGGCCGAGAGTAACGTGTTCTTCTCTTTTGTTTTTCTTGTACCACTGTTTAATTTTTGATTGTGCGAGTTTTGTTACGACAAAGTTAAGCCAGTCCAATCTCGGTGCCGGCGTTTTTGATGTCATAATCTCGACAATATCACCGTTATGCAGTTTTGTTGAAAGCGGACAAATCCTTCCGTTGACCAGAGCCCCGGTAATTCTAAATCCAACATCTGTGTGGATTCTGAAAGCAAAGTCAACAGGCGTTGCGTCTTTAGGAAGGTCTATAACATCTCCTCTCGGAGTGAAGGCAAATACCTGATCGGAAAACAAATCGAGTTTTACGCTTTCTACATACTCGCTGGCAGAAGAAACATCTTTTTCCATTTCAGCAAGTTTGCGCATCCAGGAAAACTGTATGTCTGTATCAGCGTTAGCTTTTTGAGAGCCCTTTTCTTTGTATTTCCAGTGAGCAGCAACACCGTATTCAGCAACCTGATGCATTTCATGGGTTCTTATTTGTACTTCAATAGGTTTGGATTTGGGCCCGAGAACAGATGTGTGCAAAGATCTGTACATGTTGCTTTTGGGCATTGCAATATAATCTTTGAATCTGCCTGGTATTGGTTTAAACTGTGAGTGAATAATACCCAGTACTTCATAACATTCGTTTACAGTATCAACGATTACTCTGACTGCTGATATGTCGTAAAGCTCGTGGAAAGCGACGTTTTGGCGCTTCATTTTTGCGTAAATCGAATAATAATGTTTTGAACGTCCTGATATTGTTGCTTTTATTTTGTGCTGCTTTAATATCTGGCTTATTTTTTCAACAAGAACCTGTATTGTTGCATCCCTTTCGGCCTTTTTTAATGCAACCAGCTGGGCTATTTCAAAGTATTTTTCAGGATTAAGGTATCTTAAAGACAGGTCTTCCAGTTCGGCTTTAATTTTACCGATACCGAGTCTGTTAGCCAGCGGTGCAAATATATCCAGAGTTTCCTGTGCAATTTTTTGCTGCTTTGCTGCTGCCATATAGTTTAGTGTCCGCATATTATGCAGACGGTCAGCCAACTTTAAGAAAATAACCCTTACATCGTTAGCCATTGCAATAAACATTCGTCTGAAGTTTTCTGCCTGACGTTCTTCTTTTGATTTAAATTGGTATTTACCCAATTTGGTTACCCCTTGAACCAGATTGAGCACATCTTCGCCAAACTGTTCTTTTATAGTTTCAGGGCTAGTCCCCGTATCTTCGATTATATCGTGAAGAAGAGCGGCAATGATTGTGTGTTTGTCCATCATTAAATCTGTCAAAATTTTTGCCACTTCAACAGGGTGAACAATATACGGCTCTTCGCTTATTCTGTATTGTCCTGCGTGTAATTTTGCCGCAAATACATATGCGTCTTCAATCTCTTTTATGTCTTTTTCCGGACGATGCTGTTGTATCAGCATATCTTTCAGTGGCTGGAATATACTAAAATCCGGACCTTGCTCTTCTGTTGATTTGATGAGTTCCGTCTTTTCCTCAGTTTCAGCTTCCGTGCTGTTTGGAACTAATTCTTTTTTTTCTTCACTATTGTCTGTCATAGTTAATTATTGTACACTTTTAAGCAGCACTACACAAGGGGGAAAAGGTGGAAAATTTTTATTATACATCAGATAATGGAGTTGTTTTAAAAATTAAGGCTGTGCCTAATTCATCAAAAAATGAAATTTGCGGTTTGCTGGATGGTGCGCTAAAAGTAAAAATAAAGGCTCCTGCTGTTGAAAATAAAGCTAATGAAGAGCTTGTTAAGTTTTTTTCAAAAATCCTAAAAGTACCGAAGTCCTCTTTTAGTCTTAAATCCGGTGCAACTTCAAAGATAAAATCTCTTTATATAGAAGGTTGTACTATTGATAAAATAAAAGATGTTTGTGCTAATATTATTTCATAGTTAAAAATAAAGGAATATATATGGTAACTACTATATGTTGGATTATCCAAATAGTTTCATCACTTGTTTTAATACTTCTTGTTATGATTCATTCACCCAAGGGTGACGGCATAGCAGGTATTGGCGGTGCATCTCATGTTTTCGCCTCTCAAAAAAATGCAGAATCGGGATTAAATAAACTTACAATGTGGGTAGCAATAGTCTTTTTTGTTTCCACATTTGTTGCTGGTTTTAATATATTCGGATAGTTTTTTAACAAAACACAACCGCCTTATTTCATACAGCTGGTGTGATGAGTAGTGTGGTGGTTTTTGTGCTGTAATTCTAATAAGGCGGCAGCGTTTGTGATTTGCCGTATATAGGGTAGTTGTGATGGTGGATTTTATGTGGTATCGTTTATAATTTTTCCCATGTAGAAGCTTACATTTCTTGCCCAGTGTTTGTTAATACCTTCTTTGTCCGACTTGTCGCTTATCGGACAATATTTTGAACCGATTCGAGCAACCGTCGTTCTGCCTTCATTGATATAGTTATCTTTTAGATTGTAAGCCATATCGTCAAGACATTCCGATACATTATTGTAAGTTCTGAATCTGTAGCTGTTTCTGTATCTTACGCCGCCGACATTGTTGCGTTTGCGTGCTGAGTAGCTTGTTCCGTTGCCTGATTCATTCATTGTTATTGCGGCTAAAAATACAGCATTTATACCGTATTTTTCTTGCAGTTCAAGAAACTTTTTACCCTGACCCTTTAATACGCCGCCAAGGTGTTTGTCGATTTCTGCTGCCGAACCCTCGAATTTTGTTGTTATGTCAAAATTCCGCAGGCTTTGCGTTGATACTTTTACTTTTTTAGCTTTTTTAACAGTGCCGTTTTCCTGAACGGAAGAACCCCTGCTTGAAGTGGTAAGATCCGCCTTAAGTGGTATTTCAATTTTACCTTTGTCCAAATCAACAGGTATAGTATGCAAATTAGCAGATGATGCTTGGCTTCTTTGCAAACTGCTGAAATAAACATCAGGGTATGAGCCTTTTATAGTCTGAGGTTCATATTGGAACACAAAGCAGGGGCTTCTGTCAGGTTTTTTTGCAGGCGATGTATCAGGTTTTTCCTGCTTATCGTAAAGCTTGATTTGCTGACCCACAAAGATGGAATTTTTGTTTTTAATGTTGTTCAGCCTTGCTATTTCATCAACTTTTTTTTGAATTTCGGCATTATTTTTAATGTTCAGCTCGTTTTTGACGATTTTCCATAAGTTATCGCCGGGTTTGATTTGGTAATCACCCATTTAAATGCTCCTCTTAAATTATCCAAGTCTAAATCACTTACTTATTTATACTCACGTATAAATAAAAACAAATTAAAAACCCGAATTTCAAGATTACATTTTTTTGTAATATTTGTTTACATTTTAAGAAATAATTCTTTCCAAGCTTCTGGCAAAACGCACAATAGGCTTTTCTTCGTACCAGTTTATTGAATCAACGAGTATTGTCCTGCAGCCCAAAAATTTGCCAAATAATATATCTGTCAGCGGTCTGTCGCCTACCATAACCATTTCTTTGTGATTTATGCCATGTTCATTGAGAAATTCTTTAGACACACCTGTTCTCGGTTTTTTTGCATTTGCGAGGACAGGAAAATTAACCTGTTTGGCGGCTTTGGAAATATACTCAAGGTTATGATTATTTGAAATAATTAATAAATTAAAATCATTTTTTAATTTATCAAATAACTGCAGAGTTTCTGCAGAAAATGTTCCTGATTTAGATTTCATAACGGTGCTGTCGAGGTCAAAAGCTATTACTTTGATTCCGTCGTTTTTCAGCTTGTCGTAGTCTATTTCGTATATTGTTTTGGCTTCGTAATCGGCTTTTACTATCATCTTACGTTTTTAATCCCTATTGTCCTTGCAATTGCGTACTTGTAATTTTGCGGTTCGCTGCTCAATTCTACCCAAATTTCGTCGTTTGTGTTACCTACGTCTTTTTCTTCGTCCAGAGTAATATTATATATTTTTTCAACGGTTGTTTCAAAGCACTCAGACGGAGTTATTACTTCTATTTTGTCGTTTAAAAGAATTTTGTTTTTTATTTTTATTTTGTAAATATTTTTGCTGTCTTTTTGAGCTTTGTCCCAGAACTCAAAAAGAAAATCCGAACCCGCCAAGCCTTTGGAAACATCATAGCTGTATCCTTCGTGGTCTTGTTCATCCAGATAAAAACCTGTTGTGTAACCTCTGTTGCCGATTTTTAAAAGCTGGTTAAACATTTCTTTTTCATCAGGCTTTTCTCCTCTGTAGTAGGCATCAATAGCCTGCCTGTATGCTTTTGCGACAGCAGAAACGTAGTATAAACTTTTAGTTCTGCCTTCAATTTTAAAGGAATCAGCTCCTGCTTCTATCAACTGAGGCAGATAGTTTATTAAAGCAAGGTCTTTTGTGCTTAAAATATGAGTTCCTCTGGCTGTTTCTTCTATTTCGTAATATTCGCCAGGACGTGTTTCTTCAAGAAGCTTGTATTTCCAGCGGCAAGGCTGGGAACATCCGCCGTGGTTTGCTTTACGCTCACCGTGAGTCATGTAATCACTTAAAAGGCAGCGTCCCGAAAGTGAAACGCACTGTGCACCGTGTACAAACACTTCCAGCTCTATGTCAGGCACATTTTTTCTGATTTGTGCAAGCTGTTTTATTGACAATTCTCTTGCCAAAATTACTCTTGATGCTCCAAAATCCCGCCAGAATTTAACTGCTTCAGAATTTAGCGTATTTGTTTGAGTGCTTATGTGAATATCGATGTCGGGCAAGTTGTTTTTTATAATGTTCAAAATACCGAAATCACTGATAATAAGAGCGTCGGGACGGGCATCTTTAATCACGTCAAGGCTGTCATAAAGGTTTTTTATGTCATCATCGTATGCATAAATGTTCAGAGTCATATAGACTTTTTTGCCGTACGAGTGTGCAAGATCTATTGCTTTTTTTAGGTTTTGCGCAGTTATTACGTCGCCTTTTCTCATAGTCCTGAGGCTAAAGTCCACCATCCCCATATAAACAGCGTCTGCACCGTAGTTTATTGCATAATCCAATTTTTCTATATTGCCCGCAGGCAAGAGTAATTCAACTTTCTTTTCCATGATGTTTTTATTTTATTATAAACATTATTTTGACTCTACCCTTGAAATCGTATTTCGGGCGTGTTAATATGACTTCATAATTACACTAAATCTATACGAAGGTGGTGAAAACTGAATGCCGGAAGTTAAAGTTGGTGAAAACGAAAGTATCGAAAGCGCTTTAAAAAGATTTAAGAAAAAAATCCAAAAAGCAGGTATCTTATCTGAAATCAAAAGACGCGAAACTTACGAAAAACCAAGCATTAAAAGAAAACGCAAATCTGAAGCTGCTCGCAAACGCAGAGTATAAGCTTTAAAGATATAAAAAAAGCCCTCTTAGTTTTAAGAGGGCTTTTTAAATTTTACTTTGAATTATCTTAAAACACCCTTGTGTTTTTTAATAATGTTGTCCATTGTACGGAAAATCTTTTCTGTCATTTCCTGAATATATGCACTTGAAACAACACCGTTCATAACAATATCAGCGCATTGCATAGCGGGGCGTATGTATGTTTGAGCGGTTGTATTAACGTTTTCAAACTGCATGTCCGCTGCTTTGCCTGTTTTGCCTCTTGATTCGGCTCTTCTGTACCATCTGTCTTTAATAATCTCAAATGGCGTAAATACATAGACTTTTATGTCCATGATATCTCTTATGCCTTCATTGAGAACGTATAAACCTTCGTTGACAATTATTTTAGACGGTTTTTTCAAAACACCGTGCGGAAAACTTTCACAGGTTGTAAAATTGTAATCCGGACTTCTGACTGCAGACCCGTTTTTCAGGCTGACGAGATGTTGTTTCATTAAATCGAGATTGATTGCCTTGGGCGTGTCAAAACTGTATCCCTTTGCAAAGAAAGCCTCATAGCTTCCGGCTTCTTTAAGCTCTTTTGACCAGTCATGGTAATAATCATCGCAGCAAACTATTGTGTATAAATCGGTGCGTTCTTCTGCAATACAAGAGCGTATTGCGTTTTGAACAAAAGTTGTTTTACCCGAAGCAGACTCGCCCGCAATACCGATGAGAAAGCGGAAATTCGGGTTATCAAGCGCACGGCGTGCAGTATTAAATATAACAGACTCTTTAACATTGAGAAAAAGAGGATGTTTTTGTTGTTTGTCTTCTTCGAGAATCTTTTTCAAGCTTTCAACTATCTCAACTACAATAGCCAGATTAGAAGCTTGAGTTTGCTGTATAGTATTTTGCGTTTCTTGTTCTTTTAATTGCATGCGATAATTCCAATCAATAATATTTATATTAGAATAAAACAACTTGAAATTCTCTTATCTTTCTTTAAAATGTAAAAAAAATTAATGTTGCTAGTTAAACGATTAAATATTAAGTAATTGTCATATATATCAATTTCTTTTGTGAATAAACTTTTTAAACGATTCAGAATGACAGTAATGTGTCCGGCAGGTATTCCACAAAACATACGAAATACAAGCTGCTATGCAGCAGGTGACAATACTGTTAATCTGTTATTTTGCAGGCTGTTTTGTATTTCATTTTGTGTTTTTGTTTCTTTATATATCTGCATCAATTCCTTCCAGCCATCAATAAACTCAACATTGTCTATCAATACTGATTTTGGTATGCCTGCGTGGTGAATTTTGGGAAGAAGCTCATCAACCCGATATTTTATCGGATCTGAAACACCATCATCCGTATCGTTGCAGATAAAATATTTTTGTCCTTTTTTGTCTGTTTCTATACCGATGATTGTAATCTCATGACCCCCTATTACATTGTTATCATTATCACAATATGTATAGCCGATAATAACATTGTCACCTTGATTTAAAGTGTTTTGAATATGTGCGAGAGTTTCGCTCTGTTCGCACTCATAACCTACCAATTTTCCGCTGTCATCGATTTTTTGGTAGGTTACACATACTTTGCCTTTGCCTGTAGCAAGTTCTTCAGCAAAGTTTTTTTCTATATCAATCAAACCGCTGTCATCATCGTTATATTTCGGTACTCTTTTATCGATGAGTGAATCATAAGTATTTTGTGCACCTACGTTCATAAACGTTGATTGCATAAGTACATCAACCAGAGAACGTTCGTCCGGATCTTTGTATGAATTTTGGATTCTTGCTCTTATTATTGCATTTCTGTCAGGTCTTAACTTGACAACAAGCGTGTTCCAGTTTTCCATTTTGTGCTCTGTGCCAAACTCGTTGAGCATCCATACGGTGTCCAGCAGCCCTTGTGACAGTTCATTTACGTTGATTTTCTTTGTAATGCACAAGTCTTCCGAAGTAAGCCCTGCAACCATTCTCGCAAATTCTGCAGGCATTCTGTGGGCAATATCAAATTCAATACTTGCCGCAGGACATGTGCTCGATTTTACATCAAGATCATATGCCGCTATGTTCTTTCCTTGTGCACTTTCGTGATTGATGATTTCTGCCTGCATATTTATTGGAATATCACCAAATTTTTGCGGAATTATGTAAGGATGTTTTATTGCTTTTATTGTTTCTTCCAGAATGTTTTTTCTATCCAGTCCTTGTGCTCTTTTTACGGTGGCTATAGTGTATAAATTGTCTAATGTCGTTGTATTATCGTTTGAATTTGCATTAAGTAATTTGCCGTTTTTTAACAGCTCCTGCAAGTCTTTGCGTGTTTTTTTATCTATTATTGAGGATATTTCGTTATACTTGCTTTTTTCTTCTTTATTTGAAAGAGATGTTCTTATTTGATTTACGCCAAATGATGGAGTGAAAAATTTAGTGTTAACAGGCGCATCTGTATGCGGCATATTTGTTATAGAATTAGTTGCACAGGTATTTTGAACACCCTTTAAACCGCTAAGAGTATTGATTTTCGGCATATTTACATTGTAGTTGCTTAATGCTGAAATATTATACACTTCTAATTTTCCACCTTTTGTCTATATGTTTAAAAACCAAACATTTTAAAATTTGCTTTTTTTGCTATAATTTATAAGTAATGTTAACAAATTTTTATATTAGTTTTAAGTTTTGATTAAAGATTTAGATATAACCGAAATCAAATTTTTGCCGATTTCACAGGAAAATTTAGTACTTTCATTGGACAGGCTCACACGTTTTAAGTATCCTGAAACAAAATACTACAGGGTATTTACGGATATTTTATGCAAGTATTTATTATACCCTAAATTAACTAAAAAAGAAATACAAAACCTTGAACCATCGGTATTAAAAAGTTTTATAGAAGTTATTTGGAACGATTCCGTATATAAATACACGGGTAAAATTAGTTTCGATCCTAATGTAAATGATATTGTTAAACAAGATGTTTTTGATAATTACAATATTTCAGATGCTCTTAAAACACTTGTAGAAACGAATTTGAACATTAGCGGTGTGCTGTCTTTGCTTAAGGAATCTGCGGATTATTCTGACTTGCCGATAAATCTTAAATATTTACTAAAAATACAAGAAAATAATATTGACAGAACTGTTCTCAGGGAAAAATTCAATCTGCTTTTCCCTATTGAAAAGGTCGTTTTGTGTGAAGGTATAACAGAGGAAATTTTATTGCCGGAATTTGCAAGGCATTGCGGCTTTGATTTTTATAAAAACGGAATAAAACTGCTGGGCGCAGGGGGCAAAAGTCAGGTAGCAAAATTGTATTGTGAATTAAAAGAAGAACTGAAAATCCCTGTTTTTATATTATTAGAT
This sequence comes from Candidatus Gastranaerophilales bacterium, assembly GCA_944325555.1. Taxonomy (GTDB): domain Bacteria; phylum Cyanobacteriota; class Vampirovibrionia; order Gastranaerophilales; family Gastranaerophilaceae; genus Limenecus. Next base: position 19,562 of record CALVAN010000028.1, read on the forward strand.
GCTGATGCTAAGTCCACTGCTGACATAATTGAGCCTGTTTTACGCAGGTGTGATTCTATATATCTTATAAAACACGGCGAATTTGAAGATATTTTTTCTTTGAATCTTATAAAGAGAACAATAAACAATCGTTATAAAAATATTTGTGAGTCTACTATTTCTGATTTTAGACATAATGACCCAATGACTAAAGTTTTGACTGAATTTTTTAGGGTACATGAGCTTGGCGATTTCCAAAAAGCAGAGTTTGCAAAAGAATTGGCCTTAAACATAAAATATGATACTGATTTGACTGAAGAGATTCGTCAGATAGTGCAGCAAATTAAAGTTTTCATATAGTCAACTGACCCCGACAACTCATTGAACGGGTGCAATAAACAAGTACAATATTGGATATACAACAAGGGCACCCGCAACAAGTGCATGGGGTCACTTCCGTAAAATGCTAGACTCGGCGCCACTCGCACTCCGTGTACCACTCCTACAAGCGAGGTCCCACTCAGACAAATTGTAGCCGTAATAAAAAAAGCCCCGTAAATCGGAGCTTTTTTTATTGGAATATGTTTATTAATACTCAATATTAATTTGAGAGAACATAACAATTTTGTTTTTACCTCTCTTTTTCGCATTATACAAAGCGTGTTCAGCGTATCTGATGAGTGTATTGGCATCTTCTTCTACATTTTGAAGGAACGGATAAGATGCTATACCTCCGGAGATTGTAATCGGATGTCTTTCTTCTTCTCCTGCAGGAATAAATTCCATTTTTTCGATTTCTCTTCTGAATCTTTCTGCAAACAAGAAAGCGTTTTCTTCAGGAGTATTCGGCAAAAGAACGATAAACTCTTCATCACCGTATCTTGTCAGGATATCTTCTTTTCTTATAAAACCTTTGAGCATTTCAGCAATTTTTTTAAGAAGAACATCGCCCCAGTCATAACCGTACATATCGTTTACCACTTTAAAGAAGTCAATATCTAAAAGCAGGCAGCTGAGTTTTGTATCATATCTTTTTGAACGTGAGATTTCTGCTTCAAGACGTTCGTGCAAGAATTTTCTGTTATGTAAGCCTGTAAGTGCGTCTGTTGTGGAAACCTGATTGATGGTTTCTTTTAATTCCTTTATTTTTAACAGGTTTTTCAGTCTTAAATTAAGCTCTTTTTCATCAATTGGTGTTGTTACATAATCGTATGAGTCACCTCTGAAAATAATATCGTCGTTGAATTTTTCCGCAATTATCAACGCAGGTGCAGGAAGTTTTGTTACCATTGAGATATCTTTTAATTTATCGATGGAACAGTTAAAAACGAGTACTGACGGATTGAATTTTTGTGCGTCTTTAACTTCTTCAAGGCTTTTTGCACGTACATCATATTCCTCGTTTTTAGAAATGATTTCACTTAATTCCTTACAATCTTTGTCGCCGAAAATTACAATATTTTTCATAATTAATTATCCTTGTGTTTCCTATTATATTTATAATACCAAATGTGACTGTAAATGTATATAATGAATTTATACGAACTGTAAATTAATTAATGTAAATTCTTTGTTTTAAATAAATAACGTGTGCTATTGTGTTTGTATCATATTTTCAATATTGCTATATACAGTAAATGTTGTATGGAATAATTATACAAATCATTTTAATATAATAATATATCAGACGATTGGGGGATATTACTTTGGCAAAGCCACAGTATAAAGGCGATTACATACGAGGTTACACCGGCTATACAACACAAACAAGAGTTAAATATTCGTCTAACATAAGACCTGCTTATGTTCGGAAGAAAAAAACTGTTAAACGCAAATCAAACCCTCTTGCGATTTTGGTTAATATTATTCTTGCTGTTTTATTAGTTGTTTATGTTACTCCTGTTTATTACAATCAGGTTACAAGACCTTTTTTGACCAGAGCAAACAAATATCCTGAAATTAAAACGTCTAATATTGCACAAATAGCTTTTCCTACTGCTAATTACTTGTATAACAGTCATTTTATGGGATTGAATTATCTTCAGGGTACACGTACTAATAATGCTCAAATGCAAAAACTCTATGAAACATATAGTATGAATGCTTTAGAGTCAAGATTAAGAAATCTTGCCGCCTCGTATCCTTCTTTGAAACCGTCTGTTTATGTTTGGGATTACGAATCAGGCAAACACGCTGATATTGCTTCAGGTGAGGTTTTTTCAACTGCAAGTATAATAAAAATACCTGTTTTAATACAGCTTTTCCGCTCAATTGAAGCAGGAGCAATAAAACTTGATGACAAAATTGCAATGACGGATTATTACAAATCAGAAGGTTCTGGAAGTTTGCAATTTAAAGGCGATCGTAGTGTTTACACTGTTGATGAGCTTGCCAGAGTTATGATTACCGAATCAGACAATTCTGCAACAAATATGCTCTTAGATGCAACAGGCGGAATGAATGCTCTCAATCAATCTTTAAGAAAATGGGGGATGAAAGAAACAAGAATTAACGACTGGCTCCCTGATCTCGCCGGTACTAATGTTACAACAGCTAAAGAGATGGCTACTTTGCTTTATAATATTGATAATGCAAACTTTCTATCTTTAAATTCTCGTGAAAAAATGATAGATTATATGAGCCATGTTCATAACAACAGGCTTATTCAGGCAGGCTTGCCCAAAGATGCGATATTTATTCATAAAACTGGTGATATAGGCAAGATGCTTGGCGATGCGGGTATTGTTTATACTCCTAACGGTAAAAAATATATAGTTGTTATGCTTGTTAACAGGCCTTATAATTCACCGCAGGGCAAAGATTTTATAGTTGCAGCTTCTTCTTTGATATACAACTATATGGTTAATACTAACCTTTAAAAATTTTATTGATATTGTTTTAATCTTATATTATAGTTAATATATCAGTATTTTATTATGATTTAAATTGTGGAGAATAATATGACTCATCAAAATCAGATAATTAAGGTAGCCTGGGAATTGAATGAAAATTGCGAAAACAGATATCAACTCGTTTATGAAATAGCTGAACTTGCTAAAAAATTGGTTGACGAGTATCAGATGAAAAAACCTAAAGATGAATTAGGGTTTGATGATTACGGATTCGATAATTCGATTAAGAAAGAAAATCCTGTTGAACACGCCATTATGGTTAAAGCATCTGAGTCTGACGAAAGCAGACTTGTAGGCTAGTTAGCAATTAAAATAAACAATTTTGTAAAAAGTTCTTCATTATTTGAAGAACTTTTTTATATTTTAATTATTATAAAAAACGCTCCGATTTGAGGTCGGAGCGTTTTTCTTCAAGCTTTTAAAACTTACTTTGCTAACAGTTTGTTAACAGCTAAAGTTAATCTTGATTTTTTTCTTGCAGCTGTGTTTTTGTGCAAAACACCTTTAGAAACTGCTTTGTCGCATAATTTGTATGCGTGGCTTAAAGCGGGTTTCAATTCTGCTTCGTTTTTGGCTTGAGCTAATTCTAAGGTTTTTCTTACTGCAGTTTTGATTTCAGACTTTACAGCAACGTTTCTTTGTCTGTTTCTTTCTGCAACAAGTACTCTTTTTTTAGCGGATTTAATATTAGCCATTGTTTATTTTCCTTTCATTTGCATATCTACAGGCCGTTAAGCAGTTATTAAACCGTTTGTAACGGGATAATTTTTACCCCGGCCTCACTGTAATCTGCAAAGAGGTTTGGTGAGTAATATTATTATAAATCGTAAAAATCTCTTTACAATAGAATTAAAAAAATTTTTTTGAAATATTTCTTAATATTTGGCAAAAAAGTGTTATAAATTTAAAAAAATGGGAATTATATAAATATATCCTCGTGTTAGTAGAAATAAAATACCTTTGGGCATTCATTACGAATGCTCTTTTTTTTACTATTTAATATATGCGCTAATGTATTTATTGATAATATTTATTATGTAAAAATAAATTGATTATAAAACATGCATTAAAAAACTATCACGGCTTACTTTGTGAGCCGTAGGGGGTTCGGGGCGAAGCCCTGACGGAATTTTGATTAGAGATTTTTAAACGAAGGAATGAAAATTTACCGTACCGAATTTAACATTTCAAGAGTGGACGGAAATTTTCGTTTCTGAGTTTTAAAATCTCTTTTGGTATAGCGTGTTTTTCTTTTTTGGTTCGTTTTTTCTTTTTGCCTCAAGAA
>CALVAN010000029.1 GCA_944325555.1 Candidatus Gastranaerophilales bacterium
TTTCTGAGAGGTAGACCCCATGCACTTTTCTCCATTCGTAACGTGCCACCGGCACCTTCCGAACGGAGTCCTTGGGTGCCCGTGTTATACAGCCAATATCGTACTTGTTTATTGCACCTAAGAACTCTAAAAAACGATTAAGTATCGTTTTTTAGAGACTCTGCCGAATAAAAGCAACTAAATGTTGCTTTTATGAGAGGGGCAAAGTCAAAAGCAAAGCTTTTGCTTGCAGTATAGTTATTTTGCCGGGGTCAGTTGACTATATGAAATACTTTTAAGCCGCTATTATTGCTGTAACTTACTAATCAGACAGCTGTTTTCGGATGCTGAGGCTGTGAAATAATTAAATAAAAATTAATTTTTAATGATTTTGTAAAAAACCTCATTAAAATGAGAATATAAATTAAACTAACTGTTTTTCCGCATTGGTCAAAATAATTTTATTTTTATTGCTGACAATCGGAAAAACAGCAGATTGTGAGGTATATACAGAATGATTGATTTTAACAAACTTACCAACCAGACTCAGGAGATTATTTTTTCCGCACAACAACTGATGGCAAAGTTTCAAAATACACAGCTTGAGCCTGCACATATCGTAATGGCAATGCTTGAGGATAAAGAGGGAATTTCAAAAGACTATTTGAAAGCTCTAAAACTTGACCGTCCGCAGTTTGTTGATGCGGTAATGTCTGAGTTGAACAACCTTCCGACTGTACAGCAGCCGGTTAACACCCAGCAGCTTTATCTGTCGCAGGATACAATAAAACTTCTTGACCTTGCTCAAAACGAAGCAGAGGCTCTTAAGGATACATACATAAGTGTTGAGCATATTTTGCTTGCAATTACAGTTTTTGACGGGTCAAAAATTAAAGCATTGTTTGAAAACTTCGGCGTTAGCAGAAACAAAATATTAAACGAAATGAAAAAAATAAGAGGACAAAATAAAGTGGATTCAAAAGATTCCGAAGAAAAATTTAAAGCACTTGAAAAATACTCTCAGAACCTGACTGACCTTGCCAAAAGAGGCAAGCTCGACCCTGTTATAGGTCGTGATGAAGAGGTAAGACGAGTTATTCAAGTGTTGAACAGACGTACAAAAAACAACCCTGTGTTGATAGGTGAACCGGGGGTCGGCAAAACCGCTATTGTCGAAGGACTTGCCCAGAGAATAGTAAGAGGCGACGTCCCCGAAAGTCTTAAAAACACACAGCTTATAGCACTTGATTTGGGTGCGTTGGTTGCGGGTGCAAAATTCAGAGGCGAGTTTGAAGAAAGACTCAAGGCCGTGCTAAAAGAGGTTGAAGCCTCGGACGGCGAGATTATACTGTTTATAGATGAATTGCACACCGTAATAGGTGCAGGTGCAACGGAAGGCTCAATGGATGCCGGCAACCTCTTAAAACCAATGCTTGCCAGAGGCCTTTTAAGAACTGTCGGTGCAACCACAATAAATGAATACAGAAAATACATTGAAAAAGATGCAGCTCTTGAAAGAAGATTCCAGCCCGTTATGGTGGATGAACCGTCTGTTGAAGATACAATAAGCATTTTAAGAGGCTTAAAAGAAAGATACGAGGTTCACCACGGCATCAGAATCAAAGACTCTGCTCTTGTTGCGGCAGCAAAACTTTCTGACAGATACATAACGGACAGATTTCTTCCCGATAAGGCTATTGATCTTATTGATGAGGCTGCTTCCGCTTTGAGAATAGACATTGACTCAATGCCCGAGGAGATAGATTCTCTGGTTCGGCAGAAAATGCAGCTTGAAATTGAAAGAAAAGCTCTTGAAAAAGAGGACAAAACCGATGATAACATACAAAAAATTAACGGTTTGAATAAAACAATAAACGAACTCGATGAAAAGCTTACAAAACTAAAAACCCAGTGGGAAATGGAGAAAAGCTCCATTATGGGCGAGGCTCAAATCAAAGAAGAAATTGAAAAAACAAAAGCTCAAATCGAAATTGCCGAACGTGACGCCGACCTTGAAAGAGCTGCCGAACTCAAGTACGGCAAGTTAATAGAGCTGCAAAAACAGCTTGAAGAGGCCCAAAAACACGGCGGCGAAAAACACAAAAACCAGCTTTTAAAAGAAGAAGTTGACGAGGACGATATTGCGGAAGTCGTAAGCAAATGGACCGGTATTGAGGTTTCCAGACTTGTTGAAAGCGAAATGCAAAAACTTTTGAGAATGGAAGATTTTCTGCATAAACGTGTAATCGGTCAGGATGAGGCTGTCACGGTTGTGTCTGATGCCATAAGACGTGCTCGTTCCGGCTTGAAAGACCCTAAACGTCCGATAGGTTCGTTCATTTTCCTTGGTCCTACCGGTGTAGGCAAAACAGAGCTTGCAAAATCGCTTGCTGAGTTCCTGTTCAACGATGAGGACGCTTTGATAAGAATCGATATGTCAGAATATATGGAAAAACACTCCGTTGCAAGACTTGTCGGAGCTCCCCCGGGTTATGTGGGTTACGACGAAGGCGGACAGTTAACCGAAGCTGTCAGAAGAAAACCTTACTCGGTTGTGCTTTTTGATGAAATCGAAAAGGCTCACCCCGATGTGTTCAACATAATGCTGCAGCTTCTCGATGATGGCCGTCTGACGGATTCTAAAGGCAGAACCGTTGATTTTAAAAATACCCTGATTATTATGACAAGCAACATCGGCAGCTCGATAATCCTTGATAATACTCTTAATGCAATGATGTCCGAAAAAGATTTCGAACAGACAAAAGAGCAGGTTATGGAGTTGATGAAGGAACAATTTAAACCCGAGTTTTTAAACAGAATCGATGACATTGTGTTCTTCAGGGCTTTAACATTGCAGCAGTTGAAGGCTATTGTTGATATCTACTTTGATGGTTTGACAAAATTGTTCAAAGAAAGAGATATGAAACTTGAAATAACTGATGATGCAAAAGAATTTCTTGCAACTCAGGGCTTCAATCCCGTTTACGGTGCAAGACCGCTTAAACGTACGATAAGACAACTTGTGGAAAACCCGCTTGCCAAGAAAATTCTTGCACAGGACTACAAAGAAGGCGACACTATCACTGTCGACGCAGAAGGCGACGAAATTATTTTTAAATAATTTCAGAATATAACTGACTACAATCCCCTCGCTTTTTAAATTTTAAAGCGTGGGGATTGTGTTTTATCATTATAGATGTAGGTAAAGAAATATTAAATAAAAAATTATTATTATCAATTTTCCACCTTCAGCAGCATTAAAATTGTAACAAAGGAGATATTTTAATGACTGCAGTTTCTTCAATTTCAATAAACGGCGTTAACTATTATCAAAACGGAGCAAAGCGAAAAGAAAACGTAAAAAACGCTTCAACCCCGCATAATCAGGATTGTGCAAAAATGCCGGAAATGAATTTGCAGCAGTCAAGAGCTTACGCATCACAGCGTGTAAGTTTTAAGGGAATCCCCGAAAACAAACCGCCTCATTTAACGGAGGATGATATAAATATTTCCGTTACCTGCTGCGGACACGGTAATATTAAAGGCAACAAAAGAGAGGTTTTCGATTTTCGCGCTTCAATGAACTATGTTTACGGGAGTGACTGGTATAAAAATTTTAAAAACCCGCACATAATTCATAACGGCAATGTTGACGAAAAACGAAACGGCGAAACCACTGCCCTTGTCATTCCTTTGCATCCAAATTCTGACGGAATCCGTGGTGCGGATAACATGACACTGCTTTTAAACGGAAATATCTCTCAGGACATTTTAAACGAGCTTGTGTTGCATATGGCAAAAGCCGGTATTTTAAACAAAGAACCGTTATATACAGTGAGATATTATGTCAACTCCACAAATCCCAGAGATTTTATGTCTAACCCAAAGATAAAAACAATTATCGCAAACTTTTTCCGCAGCAAAGAAACAGAATATATTCAAAAGGTCACAGCCGAGCGGGAAGCAAACAAAAAGCTTCAACCCTCTGACATAAACATAGTCAATATCGATCGCAGAGAGGACCAAAATAATACAAGAGAGATAAAGGATTATCTGCGGGAGTTTCTTAAAAACGACAAAAAAATGACTGTGGTGTATGACAAATACACGGACTCCGATAATCTTCAAAAGGATATGACTGCAATTTTAATCCCTTCAACAAAAAGCCAATGGGACTGCATAACTGTTACAATTGACAAAAAAATTCCGCAAGAGGAATGCAAAAACCTTATAAACCACCTTGTACGGACAAAATCCGCCAACGTGGAGAATGAAAATTTCAGGAACGCAATAATAGATTATTTGAATAATCTATAGTCTACACAGCCGGACGCAGCACCCTGTGGATATTTATGTTTTTAACCTTCCCGAGCGGCAATTTGCTGTAACTGAAATCTATTTCCGTGTAGTAATAAGGCTCTTTAGACATCGATGGCACGGAAATATGGGTTACGCCGTAATCGTCCTTTACCTCATAATCTTTGCCGTAATGACCGGAAACTATTAAAGCAATGTTTTTATATCTTCTGATAACAGCAGCATACTCTGCTTTTTCAAGTATTTCGTATTCCGGTATGTCAACAGGTTCGTAATAAGGTACATGCTGAAATATGATTGCCTGCTTGTTTTGGTTTTTGTCGAGAACCAGCTCAAGCCATTTTAGCGTTTTTTTGTTGAAAACGCCGTGTTCCGTCGGCATACCCGTGGAAACTCCATCTAAAACTATGGCGATAATCCCCGGTGCGGGGTAAAAATAATACGAGTTTTGGGCATCCTTCTGGTTGCGGTTGTATTTGCTGACAAGCTGCAGGTATTCGGGTTTTGAAATCCCGGAAATTTTGTGCACATCGTTGTTGCCCATAGTAAGGTAATACGGGGTATTTATTGCACGTATCCTCTTTAAAAAACCTATAAGATGCTGGGGTTTGGATTTTTTTATGTTGTCGCCGTTAAAGACAATAAAGTCGTATTTTGTTTCCTGAGTTCTTGAAATAAATCCGTCAAGGACTTTTGCGCCGGTGTTGTTTTCTTCGCCTGCAAGATAATCTATATCGGAGGTAACCGCAAAGGTTATTGTTTTTGCTTGGGCTGCCGCAGACACGATAAAAAATGCCGATATAACAAGAACAAAATTAACTAACGATTTCAACAATTTCATAGAAAAATCCCCCTGATTAAATAATTATATCAGAAACACCAAAAAGGAATTAATTTTTTTCCTCGTGTTTGGGGGGTGCTTTTTTTGTACCTGCTTCATATCCGCAGATTAAAAAGATTGCAGGCAAAGCCTTTGATACAAAGCTTTTTACTTTGTCGCCGAGGTCTGTCATTGCCATAACCGTTAAAATATCGTCAATGTGTATGCCAAAATCTTTAGGTCCTACTTTTCTGTCATCATTTTCTTTGTAAATAGCTTCGTTTACTTTTGAGGCAACATAGTTTCCGCCGGTTACCCCGAGCCCCACGCCGACTATGGCTGCAAGCCCGCCGTAGATACAGTTTTTGACCATAGAAAGTTTATGCTTTTCAATAAGCGAAGTCCCTATGCCGACTATGCTGATAGGGGTAACAATGTTGCCCAAAAACTGGTGCATTGCTTCTTTTAATTTCGGTTTTCTGTTCTCTTTTTTATCGGTAATCAAGCCGCCTGCCAAGCCGCCTGCAAGAGCTGAAGTTGCCAAGCCTATAGCCTTCGGGACACTGTTAAAATCGACTTTGAACATATCTCCGAATTTAAAATTGCCCTTTCTTGTTCCTTTGGCTATTGCAAACAAATATAAAAGAGTTGTGATGGCGCTGCCCGCCAGCGATGCTCTTTTTACTTTTCCGTCCGGTGTGTTTTTTACAAGCTCTTTGAACGGGTTATCTTCTATCTCAAGTGCGCCCGAGGTTTTTACCTTGTGTGACGGGTTGTTATAGTTTGTTGTTAATGCTGATGACGATATTACTGTTAATGGCGGCATAGTTTTAACTCTTTTCCATGAGGTTTAAAAAGCCTGAAATTTTATTTTTGCCAGAAATTTGTAAAATGTTAATTTAGTTTAACTTGCATAATTATAATAATACAAATATGGACAAATGAGCAGATTATTTTTCTATTGCATTTAAAATTTTAAAAAAGTCAAATCTGCATTCCTGCGCCTTATTTAACAGGTCTTTGGAATTAACCGTTTTTAACTGTTCAAAGTATTCCCCGAGTTTTTCTTCATCATTTAAGAAGGAACAAGGAATATCAAATCTTTTTGCTATTTTTTCCACTTTTTCATCATAACTCAGCGCAAGTGTGGGGATGCCGTATTTTAAAGCAAGCAGGCAGGCATGGTAGCGCATTGCAATGATATAATCCAAATTCGAAAAAGATTGAATAGTTTCGTCAATGCTCATCGCAGGCAGCAGCTTGGTCTTAATCTGCGGGTTTACAAGCTTTAACTGTGCCTCAAAATGTTTGCACAGTTCCAAATCCAGAGCATCCTGAAAAGAGTAAATATAAATTTCTTTATCCGCAAAATTTTTGTTAATCTCTCGTGCAAGCGCAAACAGATATTTTTGCGGCAAGTTTTTCCAGCTTCTCAATTGTACGCCCATACGGTTCATTGATACTCTGGGTTTTGTTTCGATATTCCACACAGGGTCGGAAACCAGATCAGGCTTTAAATTCCAGCCTCGCAGTAAAAACAGGCTCTTTTCATCCCTTACCGTAATGTATTTGCATTTTTTCAGCAATTTTTTTGTCAACATTCGACCTATCGGGTTTTTCAGCGGGCCTATTCCCTGTGCGAAAATTATTACGTCTTTTTTGTAATGCAGTGCAAGAAAGATTACAAAAAGGTAATAAAAAAGACTTTTAAGGCTCGTTGCATCCTGCAAAAGGCTGCCGCCGCCGCTTATTAAAACATCGCAGTTTTTAAGAGTGTTTTTTATTGACTTCAAAGAAAATGTGTAAACCGAATTTACTCCGAGTTTTGACGAAGTAACCTGCGGATTTTTTGAAAAAACTGTGACATTGTATTCTTTAGCCTTAAGCTCTTTTGTTAAAACGCTTAAAATAGCTTCGTCGCCGAAGTTTTCAAATCCGTAATACCCTGAAATTGCAATATTTTTTGTAGAAGACATATTTTCCTCTGTGCGGTGTATTAACTGTAATATGCTGAATAAACCTGTTCTTTGTACGGTGTGGATTTTATTGCTCCCATTCCGTGGCATTGGATTGCTGCATCAATTGCAGCAAGTTTTGCTGCTTCCACTGTAGTCATGCCGGAATTCAGTCCGTGCAAAAACGCACCGTTAAAGGCATCGCCTGAGCCTGTGGAATCTACTATTTCATCTGTTTTAAACTCAACAAATACAATATCGCCTTCTGAACCGACAAAATAGCCTTTGTCCTTTGCTGATTTTACAATAACTTTTGTTATTCCCGTATCCCAAAGGTATTTTATGCATTTATCCGGAGAATCAATGTCAAAAACTCTGACAGAGTCATGTTCAAGGCTTAAAAACATTATTTCAATATACGGGGAAAGTTCTTCAAACGCCTCTTTGGCTTCTTCGCTGCTCCACAGTCTTGAGTCGTAATTTATGTCATAAGCCGTGCTCATTTGATTTTCATAAGCAGTTTGAAAAGCTTTTTTTACTGCTTCTCTTGCACTCAGCGACAGTGATTGAGTGCTGCCTGTTGTATAAATGATATCTGCACTCAATATGTAATCTTTGGAGATATCATCAATGGACAGTTTTGTTGCGGCAGTTTTTTTTCTGTAATAAACAAACTCTTTTTCTTCATTTTCAGGATGCCCTATAAAATACACCCCGTTAAAACCGTCTATAAGCTTAACTTGAGAGATATCAAGTCCTTCTAACTGCCAGCTTTCCATCAAAAACTCTTTAAACGGGTCATTCCCCACTCTGGTAATATAACCTGCTTTTGACCCCAGACGCTGTGCCGCAACGGCTGTACAAAGAGTGTCTCCGCCATAATATTTGTTAAGTGTCTGTGTGTATGCAAGGCTTGTGCTGCTGGAAAGCTCTATAAGACTTTCGCCTATTGTTATTATGTCTAAATGTTCACCCATAATATTTTTCCGTTTTCCTAAACAAAATTTATCACAAATATATAATTATGTACAAATTTTAAGTTAATTCGTATTCTCACTATTTTTACAATCTGTAAAAACTTTTTTCCGGAATAGCAAAAAAAAAATTTTATCGGTTTTAAAGCTTGAAAGGAGAAAGATGCTATGTTCAAAATAACACCCAAAACTATGGCAAAGCCGATTCGTTCGATTGAACAGGAAATGCAGCAGACACGAGAAAGGTATATGAATTATCTTAAACAAAGAAGCGATAATTTTGTTGCCAAACGCAGTAATGTGGAAATAAGAGATCCTCATACCATGGCAGGTAACTCCTACTGGGAGTTAAGAGAAAAAATTAATACCCTGAACAATGCCGCAAAAAATGCTGATAAACACGTGAAAATAGAAGACGCCAGAGCACTCATAAGAGATGATGAATTTGCTTCTCCAACTCTGGAAAATTCTCTTGCTTCGCAAGTTCTGGTGAGTACAAAAGATTCTCAAACAGGGCTTACGGATAGAGCTCTTTTTAACAGATTTGAAGTTACGGCTTCAGAGTTTTTGCAAAAAGTAATTGATTTTATAAACTCACCAATTAAATCAAAATAATAGTATATAAAAAGTATATACTGCCGGATTCGTTTTATACTTTTACACTATCGTTTATAAATTTTAAAAATGCCTCTAAAGATGACTCTACAGGGGCATTTTTTATTGTATTGTAAAGAAATGTTACAAATCGTTCAATAATATATACTAAAAAAGCAATTATTTAATTTGTATATACTTTATATATGTACAGAGAGTTTAAGTTATTAGAATTAAAAGAGAGGCTAACCAAAATGGGCGATCAGAAAAACAGTTTAAATCAATATAAAGGTTTGTTGACGTCAGGTCAGCCTGCTAATAATTTTAACAGACCGAACCTCGACTACAAAAACGGCGGCAGACTTGAATCAACAAATTACAACACAATAAAAGCTTCTTCTCCGAGCATTTATTGGAATGCTTATAATACTACCGATCCGATTCTCAATTTTGGTGACACAAGTTCAAGCTTAAGCGGCGGAGATTTTCTTACAACACTGGGAACAATTTCTTCCGTGCTCTCTTTTGCAGGCGGAGCAGCTATGACCGGTCTGGGGATTTATTCAGCAATTAAGGCAATGAAAGGTTCTAAAAACAATTCCAATATGCCTGCTGCTGATTCAAACCTTGCTTCTTTGACACAAACTGCAGAAAATTACGATAAAAAGAGCGATTATAATGCAATGATGAATACGGCAAATAACTTAAGAACCGCTATTACGACCGCACAGCAAAAGCTTAAAAATGCACAAAATACACTTGAAACGGCAACAAATACTCTAACAAATCTTAACAAACAAAAAACAGATGCAGAAAACAATCTGCAAACATTCATAACAAACAAAACTGAAATTGAAACTTCTATTAGTACCGATAAAATAGAACTTCAAAAACTTGAAAACATTCCGGCGGATCAGCGTACACCGGAACAAAATACACAAATCGAGGCGCTTAAAAAGAGAATACAAGAAAACGAAAACAAATTAAAAACAGATTATTCGGACTCAAAACAAAAACAATTGGAAAATACAATACAAACACTTAACGACAATATAGTGAAATGGGAAAATATCAAATTGGAAAACAACATTCTTGTTAAACAACTTCCTACAGAAATAAAAGATGCCCAAAAAGCTTATGAAAACTTAAATAACAAGATTGAAAAACAAGCTTCATAATACGGAGCTTGTTTTTTATTGTGTAAGTTAGCGAGTGTATCTTTGAATAACTGCAAACCTTCACACGCATACGCAGCTCACTGATGTTAGTACGTCTGCTGTCACAACTATATGAAAAATTTTGATTTTATTCATTGCTGATGTAAAATTAAAGTTAATCAGATTAGGGAGGTTTACAATGGAATTAGATGTCATAAGAAAAGTTGACCCTGATGTTGCACAGGCAATAGAAAAAGAATTGCACAGACAGCAAAATACAATAGAGCTTATCGCAAGCGAAAACTTTACATCCCCTGCCGTAATGGCGGCATGCGGATCTGTTTTAACAAACAAATACGCTGAAGGTAAACCTCACAAAAGATTCTACAACGGATGTGAAAACGTTGACGTGATAGAAGAACTTGCACAAAAAAGAGCATGCGAACTCTTTAAAATGGATCACGCAAATGTTCAGCCCCACAGCGGTGCACAGGCAAATATGGCTGTGTTTATGTATGCCTTAAAAATCGGTGATACGGTTTTGGGTATGGACTTATCAAACGGCGGACATTTAAGCCACGGTTCACCGGTTAATTTTTCCGGCATAAATTATAACATAGTAAGCTACGGCGTTAACGATAACGGGGAAATCGACTACGATGAAGTCGAAAAACTTGCAAAAGAACATAAACCGAAACTCATCATTGCCGGTGCAAGCAACTACTCGAAAATTATTGATTTTAAAAGATTCAGAGAAATTGCCGACTCCGTAGGCGCATATTTAATGGCGGATATTGCTCACATTGCAGCTCTTGTTGCGGGCGGAGTACACCCTTCTCCTGCAGGTTATGCTCATTTTGTAACAACGACAACACACAAAACCTTAAGAGGTCCCAGAGGCGGTATTATTATGTGCGACGAAGAACACGCCGCCGGTATTGATAAGGCTGTGTTCCCGGGCATGCAGGGCGGACCGCTTGAACACATTATCGCAGGCAAGGCAATTGCGTTAAAAGAAGCTTTAGACCCGTCGTTTAAAGAATATGCGGCCCAAATCGTTAAAAACGCCAAGGCTCTGGCAAACGGATTGATTGACGAAGGTATGGATATTGTGGGCGGCTGTACCGAAAACCACCTGATGACACTTGATTTAAGAAAATTCAATAAAACTGGTAAAGACATTGCCAATGTTCTTGAAACTGTCGGAATTACCGCAAACAAAAACACTGTACCAAACGACCCTCAGAGTCCGTTTGTTACAAGCGGAGTAAGGCTCGGTGCTGCAGCTGTTACAACAAGAGGATTTAAAGAAGACGATATGGTTGAAGTTGCAAAAATCATTGCATCTGCCGTAATTGCTTCGGATAATGAAATTGCACTGCAAAACCTCAGAGAACGGTCTCTTAAACTCTGTAAAAAATATCCGTTGTATGAAGGAATGAGGGTGTAATGTTTTCGTTAAAACTTACTGATGCACATATACTCGGGATGATAATGGCATATTTGCTGGGATTCTTTATAATGCCTTATGTCATCTGGTTTGCAAAGAAAAATAATCTGATAGATCAGCCAAATGAAAGAAAAATCCACCATGGACCAATTGCAAGGCTCGGCGGAATAGCTATATGGGCAAGTTCAATGCTTTCCTTTTTATTGCTGGTAATACTCAGCTACTATCCGTACGGAAAACTGCTGTCGGGAATACTTCTTGGCGGTTCTTTAATGTTTTTGCTCGGGCTGATTGACGATATTTACGGGCTTAAAGCAAAATTTAAGCTGATGATACAGATTGCGATTGCTTCAATAGTGTTTTTGCTCGGTATAAGCGTAAGCACTATTTACAACCCGTTTGGCGAACCTATACAACTCGGGCTGATAGTTTCTTATATAGTTACGGTGTTGTGGATAGTCGGTATATCTAACGCACTAAATTTTATCGACGGTGTGGACGGGCTTGCGGGCTCGATAGTGACCATAAGCTCCGTAACACTGGGCTTGATAGCTGTTGCAATGACACCGTCTAACGGCATTAGTGCATTGATTGCATTTATTCTTGCAGGTTCAATGCTTGCGTTTTTGACATATAACTTTCATCCCGCAAAGATATTTATGGGGGATTCGGGGTCTTTGTTTGCCGGCTTTTTGCTTGCAACGCTTTCCATAACCGGAGTTATGAAATCTCCTGAATTAACGATGTTCGTTCCTTTCTTTATACTTTCGGTGCCGATTATAGATATAACGTTTTCTTCGTTAAGAAGAATAGCAAAAGGGGTTTCGCCTTTTACACCCGATGCAGAGCATCTGCATCACAAGCTTTTGCACAGAGGTTTTTCTCAAAATCAAACTGTCTTGATACTTTCCTCGGTTGCTGTAATATCGGGTGCAATTGCAAGTTTTATTGTCGGAACTTCTTTAAAATTCTTTATATATGCAATTTTAATTTCTGTTATAATGCTGTTATTAAGCTTTATGGCAAGCAAGAACAAAGATTAGGATATGGGTAAGGCTAAAAAAAGAAATTTTCAAAGTTGTGTTAACGGCGCTGCAATAGGTGCGCTGCCTTCTTGCTGTTCAAGGGAAGATGCTGTTAAGTTTGTTATAAAAAATATCAAAGCCAATGACCTTGGCGGACAGACAAAAGATGTTATCAGTTTGTTTGGAATAACCGCAGAGGAGCTTGCCGAGGCGGGGGCGGCTTATGAAGATCTGGTAGCGCTGAAGGCTGTGTTGATTTAGTGTGTGTTTTTTGTACACATGCTATTCAAAAAAATACGTCTATTATATAATGTTTGTAATAATTTAAGGGGAGTAATATGCCGTTTAGTTTTAAAAAATTATCAATACCCGAGGTGATACTTGTTACGCCGCAGGTTTTCGGCGACAGCAGGGGCTTTTTTATGGAATCCTACCAGAAATCCGCCTTTGCACAAAACGGAATTGATGTGGAGTTCAATCAGGACAATCATTCAAAATCCACAAAAGGGGTTTTAAGAGGACTTCATTATCAGAAAAATCCCAAAGCACAGGCAAAGCTTGTCAGATGCTCACGTGGTGCGATTTTTGATGTGGCTGTGGATATAAGAAAAAATTCCCCGACCTTCGGTAAATGGGTGGGCGAATTTCTTTCGGAGGAAAATAAAAATATGCTCTATATCCCCGCAGGGTTTGCACACGGTTTTGT
The DNA here is from genome assembly GCA_944325555.1 of Candidatus Gastranaerophilales bacterium. Classification (GTDB taxonomy): domain Bacteria; phylum Cyanobacteriota; class Vampirovibrionia; order Gastranaerophilales; family Gastranaerophilaceae; genus Limenecus. The sequence continues at coordinate 12,978 of CALVAN010000029.1, forward strand.
TGTTTTAAGCGATGAGGCTGAGCTTTTGTACAAGGCGTCTAATGAATATTCCGCTGAAAACGACAGAGGCGTAAGGTGGAACGACCCTGATATTAACGTTAAATGGGGTATTGATTTTGAACCCTTAATCAGTGAAAAAGATTCCAAACAACCGTTTTTAAAAGACATCAAAGAGGAGGATTTATTTTGAAACTACTCGTAACAGGCGGTGCTGGCTTTATAGGCAGCTGTTTTGTAAGACACATCCTTAACAAATACAAAGATTACAAAGTAATAAACCTTGATGCACTCACTTATGCAGGCAATATCGAAAACCTCGATGATGTCAAAAACAACCCCAATTACAGCTTTGTGCACGGCAATATCTGTGACAAAAAGCTTGTGAGAGAACTGGTTAATGAAGTTGATGCGGTAATAAACTTTGCTGCCGAAAGCCATGTTGACCGCTCAATTACCGGCCCTGAAATTTTTATAGAAACAAACGTGCAGGGAACGCTAAACCTTTTGCAAGCTTCTAAAGAAGCAAATATACAAAGATTCCTGCAGGTTTCAACGGATGAGGTTTACGGAACTCTGGGCAAGGACGGCTATTTCTATGAAACAACCCCGCTTGCGCCAAATTCTCCGTACTCGGCGTCAAAAGCAGGGGCTGATTTACTGGTGCGTGCATATTTTGAAACCTACAAAATGCCGGTGTTGAACACAAGATGCTCAAACAACTACGGTCCGTATCAGTATCCGGAAAAGCTTATTCCTTTCTTTATTTCAAAGCTTTTAAGAAACGAAAAGGTTCCCGTGTACGGCGACGGGCTGAATGTAAGAGATTGGCTGTATGTTTATGACCACTGCAGCGCCATAGACGTTGTACTGCACAAAGGCAGAGTCGGCGAGGTCTATAACATCGGCGGACATAACGAAAAAACAAACCTTGAAATAACAAAAATTATCTTAGACGCCATGGGCAAAGACGAAAGCTCTATTGAATACGTTCAGGACAGACTCGGTCACGACAGACGTTATGCTATAGACAACCATAAAATCCAAACGGAGCTTGGCTGGCAGCCATCTTTAACTTTTGAAGAAGGCATAAAATTAACCATCGACTGGTATCTTAAAAATCAGGACTGGATAAAATCCATCGAAGCTAAAAAACTGAAAGCGGGGGCTGTGTAATGAGGGTTCTTGTTACGGGAGCTGCAGGCATGCTGGGGTCAGACCTGTGCCCAATGCTTGAGGATGCAGGCTTTGAGGTAATTGAAACCACAAGAGATGAACTGGACATAACCGACGCACAAAACGTTAAGGACGTAATAAATGATGTAAAACCCGATTATGTCGTGCATTGTGCCGCATACACAAATGTGGACGGTGCAGAAGACGAACCGGACAAAGCAGAACTTGTTAACGGCACCGCAGCAAAGTATATTGCCTCGGCGTGCAAAGAAAACGAAGCTGTTTTAATTTACATTTCAACGGATTACGTATTTGACGGCACAAAAAACACACCGTATGTTCCCGAGGATAAGACAAATCCGATTAATGCCTACGGCTTGTCAAAACTTCACGGTGAACAGGCTGTGCAGGAAAACTGCGACAGATATTATATTCTTCGCACAAGCTGGCTGTACGGACACCACGGCAAAAACTTTGTGGAAACCATGATTGCACTTGCGAACAAGCCCGAGGTTAAAGTAGTTGATGACCAGATTGGCTGCCCGACCTGGACTGTGGATTTGTCTGACGCTATTATCAGCTTTATTGATGAGGATCCGGAGTATGGCATATACCATGCCTGCGGCGGCGGAAGTACAACGTGGTACGGCTTTGCAAAGGAAATATATAATCAAACCGGTTTGAAGGTAAACTTAAAACCCTGCACTACGCAAGAATTTCCACGTCCCGCAAAACGTCCGCAGTACAGCATAATGGATAACGAAGGTCTGCTCAGGGACTGGAAACTGGCACTTAAAGAATATATAGAATTGAGGGTAGATTAATGAAAGGTATAGTTTTAGCTGGCGGAGCGGGTACAAGACTTTATCCGAGCACAATGGTCGTTTCAAAACAGCTTTTGCCGATTTACGACAAACCTATGATTTTTCACCCGATTTCAGTGCTGATGTTAGCGGGAATCAGGGATATCCTGATAATTTCAACACCTCAGGATTTGCCCAATTTTAAAAAGCTTCTGGGTGACGGCTCTCAATACGGTGTAAAATTCAGCTATAAAGAGCAGCCCTCACCGGACGGACTTGCTCAGGCTTTTATTCTGGGCGAGGAATTTATCGGCAATGACTGTGCAGCTTTGGTTCTCGGAGATAACATCTTTTACGGCCCCGGATTTTCGGGAACTTTGCGCAACGTAGTGAAAAGAACACAAAACTCGGGCGGTGCAACTGTGTTCGGGTATCAGGTAAAAGACCCCGAAAGATTTGGGGTTGTGTCTTTTGACAAAAACGGCATAGCTGAATCAATTGAAGAAAAACCGTCAAACCCGAAATCCAATTATGCGGTAACCGGCTTGTATTTTTATGACAATTCAGTTGTTGAAAAAGCCAAAAATCTTAAACCGTCAGCACGTGGAGAGCTTGAAATTACAGACCTTAACAGGCTTTACCTTGATAAAGGCGTTTTGAGCGTTGAAATTCTCGGAAGAGGTTTTGCATGGCTCGATACGGGAACTCATCATTCACTGCTGCAGGCAAGCCAGTATGTCCATACGATAGAAGAAAATCAGGGCATAAAAATTGCCTGCCTGGAGGAAGTTGCCTACAGAATGGGCTTTGTAACAAAAGAACAGCTGAGAGTTCAGGCTGAACAATACAAAAATAACGAATACTTCAATTATGTAAAAAGAATCATAATGTAACGGAAAACAGAAAATCGCTATGCAATCATTAATAATAAAAACGGTTTCAGCCTTAAACGGCTTTAATGAATGGATTTTTTCTCCGATAGACGGATTTATTAACAGTCTGTCCATAGCGGAATGGCTTGCTGATGCCATAAAAGACAGTCTGCATATGCTTCCGTTTCTGTTTTTAATTTTTGTTGTCATTGAGGTTATAGAATTCTTTTATTCCGATAAAATGACGCAGCTTGCAAAGTATTCAAGCAAAGCGGGACCGCTTGTCGGCAGCCTAGCTGCATCTTTTCCTCAATGCGGCTTTTCTGTTATCGCAAGTACGCTTTACACAAAAAGACTTATTACAAAAGGTACTTTAATTGCAGTTTTCTTATCCACCTCGGATGAGGCAATACCCGTTATACTTTCGGAACCTTCAAAAATGTATTTGATTGTTCCGATTCTGCTTGCAAAAATATTTATCGGTATATCCGCCGGTTATCTTATAGACTTTTTACTCGGTCAGTTTAAAAACGCAGATGAAAACAATGCACAAAATGCTGAAAACATAGAAGTTGAAGAAGGCTGCTGCAAACACCACGTTCACAAGCCGAGAAAAAGAGATTTGCTGTTACATCCGCTGGAACATACCGTTAATGTGTTTATATTTGTGGTGTTGATAACCGTCGGCTTAAACTATATGGTGCATTGCATAGGCGGAGAAGAGAATCTCGGGCAGTATTTTTTAAACGATTCTATACTGCAGCCTGTTATAACCGCCATTGTCGGTCTTGTGCCCAACTGTGCAATATCCATTGCAATAACTTTGATGTATCTTAAAGGTGCAATAGGATTTGGCTCTGTAATATCGGGTTTGTGCTCGAGTGCCGGGCTTGGGCTTCTTGTGCTGCTAAAGAAAAACACCCCGCTTAAAGACACTGCAAAAATTGTAATTATGCTTTTGGGTGTAAGCATTTTCTGGGGCATAATTATACAGGCATTGTATAATTAAATAGAAAACTAAAAACTAAGGAGAATTTATATGAACACAATAGTAAAAATGATAATCAAATGGGTATTTTTTGCACTGGCTCTTATGCTTACGGCATGGCTTATCCCAGGAATAAGCGTAAGCAGCATATGGGCTGCAATGTTTGCTTGTGTAATCATTGCAATCATAAATATATTTATAAAACCTGTGATAATGCTGCTGACTTTGCCGGTTAACATAGTTACTATAGGTTTGTTCACGCTGGTAATAAATGCACTGCTGTTTATGCTTGCGGGCTGGATTGCTCCGGGGCTTGCTGTTGACGGGTTTTTAAGCGCACTGTTTGGCTCGGTAATATTTTCCGTGCTAAGTCTTATCGTAAGCAAACTGTAATTCTGTAAGAAAAGCTAATTCACGGGCTTGTACAGGCTCATTTCGTTGTTAATTATAATTGTTATTTCATCTCCCGCCCTGAGCACGGTCGGTTTGCCCTGTTCACGTATCGTTGTTGGCACAAGCTGCAGGGCTCCTTTTTTCCAATCTCCGGGGTAATGCGGCATTTTTTGATAATATGCAACGGGCGCAAGATCTCCGCCTATGGTGGTTGATCCTTTCCAGTACACGTAAGCATCAAGCATATATTCGTTCTTAGCCGGAGTAATCACCTTATAAACTCTTATTTTCATTGCTGCGTTAATGCCTTCAACAGCCTCGAGAACTTCTTCCACACGGCCAAGATAAACGGAATCCTTAGGTATTACGTTAGAGGTGCCTATAAAAACATCGGCAGGGTTTATAAAATATTGAATATCACCGACTTTTACCGTTGAGGTTGAGATATCTCTGAGATTTATTGCCTTTAAAAAAGAGCCTTTGGCAATATTTATCGGCTTGTAATTACGCAGGCGTGTATCGCTGATTGCAACGGGGGCAATGGAATTGATACACAATACGGCTATAAACAGGGTGATTGTAAGAATAAAAAATCTTTTCATATATATCATTTTAATTAAATTTGTGGATTTTTCAATTGTTTTTTTATAAAATTAAGGCACGAGTACCATAAAAGAGGAAGTGTATTTTTTATGTTAGATATTAAAATTATCAGAGAAAATCCCGACAAAGTTAACGAACTTTTAAAAAGAAGAAATCCGGACTTAAGCATTGATGAGGTTCTGGAAATTGACGTTGAAAGAAGAAAAGTCCAAACTCAGGCTGATGAACTCCGTGCAAAAAGAAAATCGGAATCTCAAAAAATCGGCTTGATGAAAAAAAACGGTGAAAACACAGACGCAATTCAGGAGGAAGTTCGCCAGCTCGGTGATGACATAAAAAATCTTGAAGAAAAAGAAGTTGAACTAAACGAAAAACAAAAAAATCTTCTTTTAAGTATTCCTAACATGCCGGACGAAACTATCCCCGTGGGCGCAGATGACAGCGCAAACGTTGTAAGAAAAGTTGTCGGCGAAGTTGTAAAACCTGCTTTTGAACAAAAGGCACACTGGGATTTGACGGTTGAAAAAGACCTTGTTGATTTTGAAAGAGGAGTTAAAATTTCACAATCCCGTTTTTATATTTACAAGGGCAAAGGCGCACGTCTTGAAAGAGCTATTATCAATTTCTTCCTCGATGTACACACAACAAAACACGGTTACGAAGAAATCCTTCCGCCTGTGCTCGTAAACGGCGCAGCCATGACAGGTACCGGACAGCTGCCCAAGTTTAAAGAAGATATGTACAAATGCGTTGATGAGGATTTGTACCTTATCCCGACGGCAGAGGTCCCTGTTACAAACATCTATTGCAACGAAATTTTATCAGAGGATGACCTGCCCAAATGCATGACGGCTTACACTCCGTGCTTCAGAAGAGAAGCAGGCTCGGCAGGCAAGGACACAAGAGGCTTAATCCGTGTTCACCAGTTCAACAAAGTTGAGCTGGTAAAACTCACAACTCCCGAACAGGCTCCGGAAGAACACGAAAAACTTACACGTGATGCTGAAGAAATGCTTGAAATGCTTGAGCTTCCGTACAGAAGAGTAGAATTAAGCTCGGGCGACATCGGATTCTCTGCAAGAAAATGCTATGACCTTGAGGTTTGGCTTCCTTCTTACAACAACTACAAAGAAATCTCAAGCTGCTCTGTCTTTGGCGATTTTCAGGCAAGAAGAGCAGGTCTCAAATACAGAAGCAAAGAAACAGGCAAGGTTAACTACTGCTACACTATGAACGGCTCGGGGCTTGCTGTCGGCAGAACCTTTGCAGCTATTGTGGAAAACTTCCAGCAAGAGGACGGCACAATACTTATACCTAAAGTTCTTCAGCAGTACACGGGCTTTGACAGAATATAGTTATGAAAAAGGGCTGTTTTATTACATTTGAGGGCGCTGACGGCTGTGGAAAGACAACCCAGTCAAAGCTTGTGCAGGAATATCTTGAAAATTTCGGCTATGAAGTTATCTGGACACGAGAACCCGGAGCAAAAGGGCTTGGACAAAATATCCGTGAGCTTTTGCTGCACTACGACGGCGAGGTTGCGCCTATGTGCGAAGCGTTTTTGTTTCTTGCCGACAGGGCACAGCATATTGAACACCTTATAAAACCTGCTGTTAATGCCGGAAAAATAGTTGTTTGCGACAGACACACCGACTCCACTATTGCATATCAGGGTTACGGCAGAGGAGAAGATATAAAACAGCTTAAATACCTTAACAGCCTTGCCACGGGTGATATAAAACCAGATTTAACCTTTGTTTTTGATGTTTCTACAGAGGTTGCACAAAAACGTGTTGGTGACGAAAAAGACCGTATGGAATCTGCAGGCATGGAGTTTCATAAAAAGGTAAGATACGGGTATCTGGAGATTGCAAAACAGGAGCCTGACAGGGTTAAGGTTATTGACGCAAACAACGGTATAGATAAAGTCTTTGAGGACACAAAAAGAGTTCTGAATAACTTTTTAAGTTCATTATAAGCTTTGCAGCAAGTTTAGCGCCTGTTTCTTGAAATAGCTGCAAATAAAAGTTTTCATATTTTGTTAAACAGAAAGCTTATTTGCTTAATAATCTTGTTGTGTTAAATTTAATAAACAGCATTAATTAAGTTTTTAATACACATGCAGTTAGTCGAAAAATTTCAATCATATAAAAAATATTTTACGGAAATTATAGGTTTGTCCGTTCCTCTTATTGTAGGAAATCTGGGGCAGACCTTAATCGGCGCTACGGATGTTTTTATTGCGGCAAAGCACTCAACAAATACTCTTGCCGCCATAAGCATTGCAAACTCTATCATATTTTGTATTTTGATTATGGGTATGGGGTTGATGTCAGCAATATCAATACAGCTGTCAAACCTCAGGGGGAACAGAAAACCTACCAAAAAATTTTTGTTTACGGTTTTGAACTATTCAATTGTGCTTGCCGTGATATTTTGTGCGATATGCCTTATGACGGTGCCTTTGATTCCCCGTATGGGGTTTGAACCTGCACTGGTGCCGATGATAAAAGAATACATTTTTATATGCGCTTTTTCACTGTTTGGTATGTATTTGTATCAGTGTTTGAGAGAATTTTTGCTGGCTTATGAAATAGTTCAGTTTCCAAACCTTATACTTTTATTTGCACTTGTGCTCAACTATGTGCTCGCATATTCTCTTGTATTCGGCATCGGGCCTGTGCCGGGGCTTGGCGTTATAGGGCTTGCGCTTGCTGCGTTTATTGTCCGAACCCTTATGGGGGTAGTACTATTGGTGTACTGTTTCAGTTTGATTAAGTTTAAGAATCCGTTTGATAAAAATTTGATTAAGCAGCTTTTGAAAATAGGGTACCCTATTGGTATAGCAATGTTTTTAGAGTTTTTAGGGTTTAATCTTATAACAATACTTGTCGGACGTGAGGCAGGCATTCTTGCTGCAACGCACAATATCTGCGTAACGATTACCTCAAGCGCTTATGTGATACCTATGTCTATTTCGGCAGCTATTGCTATAAAGGTCGGCTTTTTTAACGGAGCTGAAAACCTTAAAGAAATCAGAAGATACTCGCTTTCAGGAACTTCGATGTCAGTTTTGTTTATGCTTTTTTGTTCAATTTTGCTTATATCTGTACCGGAGCAGCTGTTTGGTATCTTTACGGATAATGCGGAGATACTTGCTCTGGGACTGCCTATTTTGCATATTGCGGCGTTTTATTTGATGTTTGACGGCTTGCAGGTAAGCTTAAGCGGTATATTAAAGGGGCTTAAAATGACAAAGATAGCCTCGCTCACTCTTGTTGCAGGATACTGGCTGTTCGGGCTTCCGTTCGGGTATATGCTGGCTTATCACTTCAAAATGTCGTTAAGAGGCTTCTGGATAGGGCTTGCTGTGTCATTCCTTGCAATGTGCACGCTGTTTTTAATCGTTATTACACGCAAATTTAAACAGTTGAAACGTGTTTACTCCGATTAATTTGCCCTTGCTGCATCTCGTTTGCAGACTGAATTTGTCTGAGAGGGACCTCGCTTGTAGGAGTGGTACACGGAGTGCGAGTGGCGCCGAGTCTAGCATTTTACGGAAGTGACCCCTTGCACTTGTTGCAGGTGCCCATGTTATACAGCCAATATCGTACTTGTTTATTGCACCTGTTCAATGAGTTGCCGGGGTCAGTTGACTATATGAAATATTAAATATTTATAAAAATTCTTGCCAATAAGCAAAAAAATCGCCATAATAAAATAATTAAAATCAATAGTCTGTCACAGCCGAAAGGAGATTCGAGATGACAACGGAATATGTTTATTTAAACGGTGAGTATGTAGATGCAAAAACTGCTTCAATACCTGTGCGCAACCACGCTTTTTTATACGGTACCTCGGTGTTTGAAGGGATTCGTGCATATTACAATAAAGAAGAAGATCAGCTGTATGCTTTCAGAATGAAAGAACACTTTGAAAGACTGCTTAACAGCTGCAGGATTATGCACATGGATGCAAAATTCACCGTTGAAGAATTCTGCGGTCTGACAAAGGAACTCTTGAAAAAAAACGGCTACAAAACAGATGTTTACATAAGACCGCAGGTCTATAAAAATGCATTAAAAATAGGCCCGAGCCTTTTGGATAACCCCGATGCGGTTTTGATATTTTCTTTTGCAATGGGTGAATATATTGATCTGGAAAAAGGTTTGAGTGCTTGTGTTTCCAACTGGCGAAGAAACGATGACAATGCTATTCCGCCAAGAGCAAAGGTTTCAGGCTCTTATGCAAATACTGCCTTAATCGTTACCGATGCAAAACTTGCAGGCTTTGACGATGCAATTGTTCTTGATCAGGCAGGCAAAGTAACGGAAGGCTCCGCTATGAACCTGTTCCTCGTTGAGGGCGATACTCTTGTTACAACCCAAACAACTGACAATATCCTTGTCGGAGTTACAAGAAATACCATAATTGAACTCGGCAAAAATGTTCTTGGCATGAAGGTTTGCGAAAGAGAAATTTCCAGAACCGAACTTTATGTTGCTGACGAAGCCTTCTACTGCGGTACGGGTGCTCAGGTCAGCCCGATAACCTCTATAGACCACAGACCTATCGGCACGGGTGCTGTCGGTGAACACACAAAAGAACTGCAAAAACTTTACTTTGATGTGGTTAAAGGTAAGGTTGAAAAATATAAAAAATGGTGCACGCCAATATACGATTAATTTTAAATTATGATTAAATTTCTGGGACTTTGTGTCCAAAATTTTATACAGACATTAAAATATATTTTTAGCGGTCGTACAAAATTTACGTCGGTAATTTCTCAGGCGGCGATGATTAGCTACGACTCGCTGTCTATATCTTTGACCATCGTTTTTATTGCAGCTGCCGTTATATCGCTTCAAATTTCAAAACAATTTTTGATGAGCGGAGCGGAAAGCTATGTCGGCGGATTTATTGCGGTTGCTCTGGTAAGAGAAATTGCACCCGGGTTTGCCGCACTTGCCATAGGTGCCCGTGCAGGTACGGCAATTTGTGCAGAGGTCGCTAACATGCAGGTTACAGAGCAGGTTGATGCCATAAAGACTCTCGGGGTTGACCCTGTAGGGTATTATTTTGCACCCCGTCTTATTGCCTCTGCTCTTACTGTGCCTATGGTGGTTATCCTTGCCGAGTTTATCGGTATTGTCGGCGGAATGATGGTGGCGTATTTTGCAATCGGTTTGCACCCCAACCGCTTTATGAATACAGTATGGCTGCTTTTAGAGGCAAAAGATATTTATATCAGCATTTTAAAAGCGTTTGTGTTCGGTACGCTGATTACTCTTGTTTGCGCAACTCAGGGATACAAAACTCACGGCGGGGCAAAGGATGTGGGTGAGTCCACGACAAAATCGGCTATTTTGTCAACATTTTATCTGCTGGCGGCTGATTTTATTATAAATATTATATTTTACGTGCATGTGGGAATATAATTTTGGGGCAGGGGGCGGCGAGTATCCGGCTAAGGCGGGCTTTCTGAAATTTGTCTGAGTGGGACCTCGCTTGTACCCAAGGGCATCCTGCGGATTTGCGGACGGATGGAGTGAACAAAGTGAACGAATCCGGTGAGCGAGCAGAAGTAAGCCGTCTTGTGCAAAGCACAAAAGGCGAATCTCTGCGAGCGTTAAGCAAATACAAGACAGATTTGTATGGCTCGCCTTCGGCTTGCCAACAACTCAAGCTAGAAGTGGTACACACTCTGCCGAGTCAATGTGCCGGTGGCACCTAATTTGTAATAATAATTAGGAGAGGTAGCGAGGTCGCCAAAGCTATAATTTGTCTGAGAGGGACCTCGCTTGTAGGAGTGGTACACGGAGTGCGAGTGGCGCCGAGTCTAGCATTTTACGGAAGTGA
>CALVAN010000030.1 GCA_944325555.1 Candidatus Gastranaerophilales bacterium
CTCGGCAGAGTATCCCGCGATATTTAATTTTCAATTGCAGATACTTACCGGAGCAGTCTTCCAGACTTACCTCTCGTTCGAAATGACATTTAGTCATTTCTCTCTCGGCAGAGTATCCCGCAATAAATTCTTTACACCTCATTATTAAATGCTAAAAAACAAAAATCAAGTCCTAAGTGATTTTTTATTTAAAAATGTGTAATGCTTATCGTTTTTTGCTGAAAAATCGAGCGTTTAGTGTAGTCTGACAAATAGACTTTTGAAGCATAAAATGCTATATCTATATATATTATAAAGTTTGAGGATTAAAATATGATTAAAACAGGAGCAAATAAACAGAATGAAAAACAAGGGCTTATTGTTGGTCTTATTTGTATAGTCATTATTACAGGTATTTTTCTTTTCAAAAATATTGAAAAGAAAAAAAGAATAGAGCAAGGCGGTCCTTATGCTGTTTCTGTTGCTTTAGGTCACAAGGTCCAACACCGAGTTGTAAAGCTTACAGCAAACAATGTTCAATATCTTGTAAATTCAAAAGAATACGGCGGTGCTTTTAAAGCAGGAAAAATTCTTGTTATTTATCCGTATCCGGATCAGAACTCCCCTTTTTCAAAAGTTTTCTCGGCTGAATTTGACAAAGTTATGAGCAATCCAAAATATACTTCTTTTTACGAATTTATGACATTCCCTGAAAATCCTAATAACCAGTTCTTTCAGGCATGTCATTCAATATGTTTTGTAAATCCTAAAAAAGAGGAGATGCTCTATATTGCCAGAACCGGCAATGACGCAGGAAAAATGCTGCCAATGATTATGGATGAATTGATGAAGTGGTAATTATTGAATACTTTTAAAATATTCAATTGTTTTGACCAATCCGTCTTTTATATCAACCTTAGGTTCCCAGCCCAAGATTTCTTGGGCTTTTGTAATATCAGGTTTCCTTTTGACAGGGTCATCGCTTGGTAATTCTTTATAGGTGATTTTGGATTTTGAACCTGTCATTTCAAGCACCATTTCTGCAAGATTCAACACAGTACGTTCGGATGGATTCCCGAGATTTACAGGCCCGATGAAGCCTCTGTTATTGTTCATCATTTTTATTGCACCGTCAACTAAATCGGAAACATAACAAAAACTTCTTGTCTGTGAACCGTCGCCGTAAATTGTTATGTCTTCGCCGTTTATAGCCTGAACTATGCAGTTTGATACTACACGACCGTCTTTGGGATCCATATTGGGTCCGTAAGTGTTAAAAATCCTGATGATTCTGATATCGACACCATATTGCCTGTGATAATCCATCATCAAGGTTTCTGCTACACGTTTGCCCTCGTCATAGCAGCTTCTTATCCCTATAGGGTTGACATTGCCCCAGTATGATTCTTGTTGAGGGTGTACAAGCGGGTTTCCGTAAACCTCAGAAGTTGATGCGTGAAGCAGTGTTGCCTTATATTTTTTTGCAAGCTCAAGCATGTTTATAATCCCGAGAACAGAAGTTTTCATTGTCTTAACAGGGTCATATTGGTAATGAGGCGGGCTCGCCGGACATGCAAGGTTATAAATTTGGTCAACAGCAATATCTATAGGGTCAACAATATCATGCTCAATGAGTTCAAAATTAGGGTTATTAAGCATGTCTTCAATATGTTTTTTTAATCCCGTAAAAAAGTTATCAAGACAGATTACGTAATTGCCTTCATTTAAAAGTCTTCTGCATAAATGGTTACCAATAAAACCTGCTCCGCCTGTAACTAAAATTCTTTTCATTGTTGAATCCCTATCTCTTTTCCTACATAATTTTATCATAACCAAAATATATAGGAGAAATTGTATGAAAGTTTTAATAATCGGAGGAGGCGCATGCGGTGCAAGTGCAGCAGCGAGGCTGAGAAGATTGGATGACAATGCGCAAATAACAATACTTGAAAAAACGCATGAAATATCCATTGCAAACTGCGGACTTCCTTATTACTGCTCTAACGTAATAGACAGTGAAGAAAAAATGCATGTATCAAGCGTTCAAAAATTTAAAAATCTCTTAAATGTTGACATAAAAATGGGAGCGGAAGTTACAAACATAGACAGAAAAGCCAAAACCGTAACCGTTAATAATTCTGAAATATTATCCTATGACAAACTTGTTCTTGCTCCGGGGGCAAATCCTTTTATTCCTCCGATAGAAGGAATAAATAACCCCAAAGTCTTTACTGTAAGAATGCTGCAGGATGCAGAAAAAATCAAAGCACATTTGAAAAATATTAATGCAAAAAATGCGGTAGTAATAGGCGGCGGCTTTATTGGAATAGAAATGGCGGAAAATTTTGCCCTAATGGACGGTGTTAATACAACACTGGTAGAACAGGCTCCGCATATTCTTCCGCCTGTTGATAAGGAAACAGCCGCATTTGCTCAAAACGAAATGAGAAAACATGGTGTAAACTTGATACTATCAGACGGAGTAAAAGAACTTACCAATGATGAAATAATTTTAAATTCCGGCAAAAAACTGCCTTATGATATTGCAGTGCTTGCTATAGGAGTAAAGCCGGAAACTTCTCTCGCACGTGCTTGCGGGCTTGAAATCGGAAAAACTGGCGGTGTTAAGGTTAACGAAAATATGCAAACCTCTGACCCTGATATATATGCAGGCGGCGACAGCGTAGAAGTGCAAGATTTTGTAACAGAGGATAATGTTCTTATCCCCCTTGCGGGACCTGCGAACAGGCAGGGCAGAATTATTGCCGATAATATTGCAGGTTTTAAATCAGTTTATAAAAAAACTATAGGCTCTGCTGTTGTAAAAGTCTTTGACCTTACAATTGCCTGTGCCGGCAACAGCGAAGAAATGCTCGTTAAAAAGAATATTCCGTACTGGAAAACTTTTACCTACGGTTTTTCTCACGCAAATTATTATCCGGGTGCAACCAGAACTATGTATAAACTTTTGTTCAACCACGAAGGTGATATACTTGGAATTCAGGCTGCAGGCAGAGAAGGTGTTGAAAAAAGAGTTGATGTTATTGCAACTTCAATGAGAAACGGTCTTAAGGTTTGGGATTTAATTGATTCCGAACTCTGTTATGCTCCGCCGTATTCATCCGCTAAAGATCCTGTTAACATCCTTGGGATGCACGCAGACAATATATTAAAGGGTTTTGTAAAACCAGCATATTTTGAAGATATAAAAGATGCTTTGCTTGTTGATGTTCGTTCTCAGGCAGAATTTGAAAACGAAACAATAGAAGGAGCAATCCATATCTTCACGCCTGATTTAAGAACAAGATACACGGAGCTTCCTAAGGATAAAAAGGTTATTCTGTTCTGTAACACAGGTTTTCAAAGCTATGTTGCGTCAAGAATACTTTTACAAAGAGGTTTCAACAACGTTTACAGCCTGACAGCAGGTATTGAATTGTATAAAGAGCTTATTAAAGATAAAAACTCGAAATTGCAAGTTGCAAATATTTAGCAATAATTTTTATGTTCAAGTTTTGTGTCTGGTATGGAAGTGAAAAATTTTTCAAACACATATCAGACACAATTTTATAAAAAGCACACAAACCCGTCATTTGCCGGCTTAACTTCAAAACTGTCAAAGGCAATTTATGATAAAAATGATGTTGTGGAACTGTTCAAAAATTTTGAACCGAAGTCACACGGTATAATCGGCAGGCTGCCGGCAAAATGGATTTATTCTGTTCCGTATGAAAACCGTAAGGACAATATAAAGTCGATATTTAATGAGTTTGGCTCTATACTTGCAGAGTTAAGAGATAACAAAGATAGTTTTATTAAAAAACTTGTTGTATCTTACAAGCTTACCAAACTTTTTCAAAAAAACGGAGTTTTAAACAAAGGACAAATTGCAAAAGTAAAATATATAAGCAGCGGCAACTATGCAGATGTTTATAAGCTTGATGTAAAGGGGGAAAGCTTTGCGATAAAAATATACAAATTTCTTATGCATAAGGGCTGGGATATTCATAAAACAAACGGAAATTACTTTGAACAACCTCTTGCTCAATATATGAAAGGGAAAATACCTAAACGAAACAATAACTGGTTCAAATTTTATTTTGGTGATTTAAAAAACGGCATAATGGTTTCAAAATTTGAAAAAGGCAAAAAGAAATTTGAAGGTACTCCTTTTAATATTGAAAAAATAGGTATTTTACTAAACAAAGAAGAACAATATCGTGATGAAAACAACATTAAAGGTATAATTCTTGATAACGGGTGTGTTGAGCTATTTCCTCATGCTAAAAACAAAACGATGCGCTATATTTATTCCAAAACATTATCAGATAAGAATGCTCCGCTAACAATTTTGGAAGAAACTTTAAAACAAAAACCCTCACAAATCTTTAATGACAGGCTTAAAGGCGTTTTTTATTCACTACAGCTGACTTCAAACGAAACTGCAAAAAAATGTCTGGATAAGCTTCTTCCCGTTGCAGATGATGAGGTGGCATTATTTATGGCAGATAACATATATTACTCTGCTTACAGCTTGAGAAAAGGAATTTTTGATTCTCTTTATGCAAGAAACAACAAAAAAATAGATTTAGCTTTGGCAAAACAACTTGAAAACGTCGAATGCCCCGTTACACCTGATTCGGATTGTGTAAAAAAACTTTTAAAAAGAAAAAATCCTGAAATTGACAAATTATTAAACGAACTGTATTTGTCTTAATACTCAATTAAAGCTTTAACCCCAGAGCATTTGTCTGTTTTAACTGTTCTTCCCTGTGCATTTGCAAAAATTTTTGATAACACATATTAGTTACAATACAATCCTTCAAGCCTCTATGCATTCCGTCCGTATTGAAATTAAAATGCTGTGCAATCATTCCTAATTTTTTGCTTTTTAAATTAGGAAGCATTTTGCGTGCTATTTTTAGTGTATCTATATAATCATTGTTAAACCCAAAGTTAAAGTATTTTTGCAGTTTTGTATCGATAAAGCCGATATCAAAATTAACATTGTGTCCCATAATCATACTATCGGACACAAATTCTACAAACCGTTTTAAAACATCAGGGATTTTTTCTGCATTTTGCAGCATTTGCGGTGTAATACCGGTTAAATTTGTAATATAAGGAGAAACATATCTCATGGGGTTCACAAGTTCGGAAAATTCATCCACAACCTTGTTATCAACCACACGCAGGGCACTGAGCTCAATAATTTCATCATTATCAGCAGAAAATCCTGTTGTTTCTATATCTAAAACAACATAACTTTCGGGGTATTTAATTAAGCTTTTATCACGTCCCATATCAACAGGTTACAATAAAATGTAAAATAAAAAAATTATTTAATATATTTTTGTAAAAGAAGTTTCTTCAATGCTCTTGCATTGACAGCTTCAGGCTCAATTGCCAGCAGGTTATCCAGATGTTTTATTGCCTCGTGATAATTCCCTAATTTTTTGTGTGCCGCAGCCAGAGCGTACATTGCGTCTATGAATTTTTCGTCAAGCTCAAGTGCTTTTTCCAAATCATTTACTGCCTGATTTATATTGGGGTTTTCAATATCTTTTCTTGTAAGTATAATTCTTGCTCTGTTGTAATATGCATCGGTCATTTTTTCATTTAACTGCAATGCTTTTGTGTAATCTAGCATTGCTTCGTCATAATTGCCCAGTGCATGGTTTGCAACTGCTCGGAAAAAGTATGGTATTTCCCAATCATTTTTTAATTCAAGAGATTTATTTATATTTTCTATTCCCTCTTTGAATTTTCCTGCGTTTATTTCATCAATACCGTTATCAAGAAAAGTTTTGTAATCTGTCATTTATGCCCCTTTTGTTTTTCGAGATTTGCAATTTTAATTATTATATATGAAAAAATAGTCTAGAAGGTCATTTATTATTATATAAAGTTTTGTGTTTAATTAAGCAAAAATTTTTTTATTTATGTTTTAAAATAGTATCATCAAACAAAGAGAGAAAGTATGAAAATTTCATCATTAAACAATAATTACTTAAAGCTGAGAACAAATTTTAAATATCAAAAATATACAGATAACAATGAATCATATAGTAATATAAATTTAACCAATCTTGGTTTAATTCCTGCTTATGGCATTTTTAGCATTAATTTTAAATCAAAACAAAAAGATTCTGAGCAGTTTGAACTTAATTATTCATATAAAGAACTGCAAAAAAGACTTGCACCTGATGTATTTACAGAGTTTAGAATGCTTGATGAAAATTCTTCAGCTTACCAAAATTTGCAAGAGGGAGATAAAGAAGCTTTAAAACATCTTGTAAAGGCTGCAAATATTTTTGATTCCGTGTATAAAAGACTCGATAATATACACAATCTCCCTTTTGAAAAATATTTGGATAAAGAAGTAAAAAAGGGTAATGAGCGAGCGGCATTAACCAAAAAATTGTACGATGCTCAAAAGGGGATAATAGCCAAAACAGTTGACGCTAAACCTGTTGAGTTGCTCAAAAATATGAAAGAGTTACCGGGAAAAGGCTTTTATCCGGAGGACTTATCAGAAAAAGAGTTTCATAAAATTTTAATTGATATGCTTAATAACGGGGAGCAGCAAGAAGTTCAAAATATTTTGAACCAGCGTTCTGTTGTTTTAAGAGAGGGTAAAAAACTGAAAGCCATTGATTATACTGATTATTTCAAGGAAGAATTCGTGCATGCGGCAGATGAACTTATGGCTGCGGCTATGACTTCTACTAATGACGATTTTAACAGGTATTTGGTTTTGCAGGCTAATGCCTTGATAATGAATAATCCGTATATGGATGCTTTGGCTGACAAACAATGGGCAACTTTGCAGGATACTCCTCTGGAGTTTACTATTGGTAGGGAATGCTATGATGACAAGATGACTCCATCTGTTAGAAAGAATAAAGAACTCTCTGTACTGTTGGATAAATACGGTATAACTCCATATGCAAAGGATTCTTTGGGTGTTAGGGTCGGCATCGTTAATAAAGAAGGTACGGATTATATTCTTAAAATAAAAGACTTCTTGCCATTTATGGCATCTAAAATGCCTTTTAATAATGAATATGAACAAACAATTTCCAATAAAACATACAATAAACAAACAATGGTTGATGCTGATATTGTAAATATGACAGGGCAATATGCTGCCTATAGAGGGGCTATTTCTATAGCTTCCAATCTTCCTAATAATGATAAACTTTCTGTACAAACTGGAGGTGGCAAAAGAAATGTTTATCATAGACAAATGAGAATGGCCAAATATTCAAATAATAAAGAACAGCTTTTGAATGCGTTGCTAGAAAAATCTCAGCATAAATATTTTGATGTTGACGCAATGCAGGATTTTACAATACTGCACGAAAATGTACATTCTCTCGGACCAAAAGACGGACTGGAAGCTCTTGGAAACAGTAAAAATACAATAGAAGAACATAAGGCTGATGCTGGTGCTCTTGTTATGCTTGATGAGCTTACAAAAGCCGGTTTTTATTCTGCGTTGAAAGAAAAACAGGTTATAACTTCATATCTGGTAGGGTATGTTTTAAAAGGACCTGATTTTGAAAACGCTCATAGAGCCAGAAATATACTGCAGCATAATTATTTTATTCAACACGGTGCTATAGATGTAAGTAAAGATGGCAAAATGAAAATTCACTATGATAAGGTTATCGATTGTGCACATAAAATGCTTGAAAATGCGGTAAGATTGCAGCTGGAAAAAAGTCCGGAAAAAGCCGAAAAATATCTTAAAGACAATGTTATTTGGTCAAAAGAACTTCAAAAACTTGCTGACAATCTCAATTCAGTGGATAAAAAAATGAATTCTTACATAACAACCCCCCTTGCAGATAGCCTAGTTAAGCAGAGTTAAATAAATTTAATATAATCTTAATAAATTCCACTTTAAATTTATGCGCATTTTGGGTTATACTTAGCGTGTCGAAATAAACAGAGGATTTATAAAATGCTGTTAGGTGTAAATATTGATCATATAGCTACATTAAGAAATGCCAGAGGCGGTTTGGAACCAAACTTGATTCAGGCTGCACTGGTATGTGAAAAAGCAGGCGCAGACGGAATTACTGTTCATTTGCGTGAAGATAGACGTCATACAAGAGATAATGATGTTTACGAGTTAAAAAAAATCCTTAAAACAAGACTTAATCTTGAAATGGCCTTGACGGAAGAGATGCAAAAGATAGCATTAGACGTTTTACCTCAAAATGTCTGCCTTGTTCCTGAAAAACGAGAAGAAGTTACTACTGAAGGCGGGCTTGATGTTGCATCAAGAGTTGAGTTTGTAACTGATTTTGTAAAACCTCTTGTTGAAGCAGGTATTGTTGTAAGTTTGTTTATTGATCCTGACAAACATCAGGTTCAGGCGGCCGCAAAAACGGGGGCACAGTTTATTGAACTGCATACCGGCAGATATTCTGAAGCCTTTGGCAGAGAAAACGAAGAACTCGAGTTTGATAATCTTAAAGAAGCTGCAGAGCTTGCACAAAGACTGGGGCTTAAGGTTAATGCGGGACACGGGCTTACTTACGAAAATGTACATCGTATGAAGGCGATTTCTCAACTTATTGAACTTAATATTGGGCACAACATTATTGCTCATGCCGTGTTTGACGGACTTGAAAAAGCAGTGAAAGACATGAAAGATTTAATATCTTAGGCTTTAGTAGTTTTTGTGTTAATCATAATACAAGTACATCCCCGATGTAACAAATAAAAATAGCCAACAGGCTATAAGAATTTTCTTTATTTTCAAATAAGCTTTGATATGTGCAAGAGTATTTGAAGATGGGGAGCAGATGAAAGCAATCATAAAAATTATTTTTATATGTTTGTTATCTTCACTGCCTGTGTTTGCTGCTGATTCCGGGGGATTGATATGGGATTACCGCAGTGATAATTTTCTTGAATCCTTAAAAGAGGGTTATGGTGCATATGATAAAGCAACACAAAAGGATTTGGACAATCAAATACGCAAAGGTCTCGATATAAATTTGATTCCCGTGGATCTTGAGGGGTGTATATATACGGCTTTGAAAAATAACTATGATATAAAAATAGCCGATACTCAGATGAATGAAGCAAAGTGGACTTATTACAATTCTCTTGCACAGCTGCTGCCGGATTTTTATTACAGATACCAGATACAGTCCGTACACGGTGAATTTTTGGTCGGAGATATTTTGCCACGTACGGTTGACCAAAACCCGGTGTATAGCGGTATTATGGTGAATTATCCTCTTGTTGGAAACGGCAGTCCTTTTTTTGATATAGCGAGCGCAAATAACCTTTATAAAGCGCAAAAACATAATTTGAAATACACTGTCAGTGAACTTTTGCTTAAAACGGCAACTTACTACTATGACCTGCTGGAGTCTAAACTTAATATTGAGGTACTTATTTCCAATATGAGGGATAGGCAGGAGCAGCTAAAGCTTATGCAGGCAAGGTATCAGATAGGTATAGGCTCAAAATATGATATTTTAAGGGCGGAAGCTCAATTTGCCGACGCAAAACAGGAGCTTATAACCGCTTTAAATGATCTCAGGTTAAAACAGGCGCAGCTGGCAAATATAATGGGGATAAACGTTACCTTAACGCTTTATCCTTATGAACATATTGTGTCACCTAGAGAACTCGTGAAAAAAAAGAATAACATTGACTGCCTGTATAATGTTGCGTTGCAGGCAAGAGAAGATGTTAAAACAAAACGTGCACAGATACGTTCTCTTGTTAATTTAAAAAACAAAAATTATACGGATTTTGCTCCCAATATAAATTTAAGTTTTGAATTTGCTAAAGTAGGTACGACATCAACAGGAAGTCTGCGTGCAAATCATACATTAAGTTTGAATGTTGATGTACCTCTCGGGAAAAAAATGGGGGTGGGGACAATCACTCAAAAAAATGCAGATGTTGCAAAAATAAAAACAGCTCGTTATGAACTTACAAATTTGGAGCGACAGATAAGAGAAAGTATTGTAGGTTCTTACTACAGCTCCAAAACTGCTCTTGAAAAAATAGAATCTAACAAAATTCAGGTAAAAGCAGCTGATGAAGGGCTAAAATTTTCATTAATAGGGTTTGATGTGGGGCAAAACACCTTTATTGACGTTTTAACTTCTCAAACTGAAAAAACAAGTGCTCGTCAGCAGCTTTTGCGATCTATTATAGAATACAATAAGGCGCAGGCGCAGCTTTTGTTTGATACTGGGCTTATTACTCCAAAATCTCTGCTTTTGAACTATAAAGGTATGCAATATTACCAAAAGCCTTCAGCTTCTTCCTCAAAAAATAAACCCGCTAACAAAAAGTAGCGGGTTTATTCTATAAAAGACATTTTCTATTCAGAATCAATGCTTAAGCTTATTCTTCTGTCATCCGGATTAAACTTAATAATAGTTGTCTTAATTTTATCTCCGGGTGCAAGAATACAACCGTTTTTGTTCTGATATTCAACCACTTCGTTGTTTGGGAGCAATGCTTCGACCCCTGCAAATACTTCAACAAAAGCGCCAAAATGTTTGATACGAGTAATTGTACCTTCTACCTTGTCACCCTCTTTGATTTGCTTTTTCGCTTCAATCCAAGGATCTGCTTCAAGGTTTTTCAAGCTAAGACTTACCCGTTGTTTATCGTGGTCTATACCTATGATTTCAACATTGATAGTGTCAGCAATTTTTAAAACATCTGACGGGTGGTCAACCCAGCGCCAGGACATTTGAGAAAGCGGAAGTAATCCGTCCATACCACCGATATCAATAAATGCTCCGAAATCAGTGATACGCACGACTTCACCTTTAACAACCTGTCCGACTTCAAGGTTAGAGAACATATTTTCTTTTGTTTCTTCCTGACTATCAGAGTAAACTTTTTTATTTGAAAGAATGAAGTTATTTTGTGCAGGGTCAAGAGAAAGTATTTTTAATTCTATTTTTTGACCGACAATGTTTTCTGTATCTTTTGCTCTCAAATGGCTGGAAGGAACAAATCCTCTGACACCTTTAATTTCTACAAGTACACCGCCTTTGACAACAGAAACAACGGTACCTTCTACAGTTTCATCTTTTTCTTTAAGCTCTTCAAGTTCTTTCCAAGCATAAGCCATAGCAACTTTTTTGTGAGAAAGCATAAAGCGTCCGTCTTCATCTTCTTCTTTAATTATAAGAAATTCATACACTTCACCCTTTTTTAGAGTATCTTCAACAGATACGGAAGTGTCTATTCTTGCTTCTCTTTCAGGAACACAGGCTGACGTTTTTGCCCCTATATCAACTATTACCCCCTCAGAATCGTAGCCGCAGACTAATCCTTTTACTAAATCTCCTTTTTGAAATTTGTAATCGTACTGCGAAATAAGTGATTCAAATTCGTCATCCGTGTAGGCTTTTGTGACCATTAGTTTTCTCCATTTAATTATCCTAGTGTTTATTACTATAAATATAATATTAAAAATTTTAATTGGTTTTGTCAAATAAAAAGTTAATCAAATTTAATAATCCTCAATGTTTTGGGGAATTTTTCAGGTAAAAATTATACTTATTTAAACAAAGAATTTCCGAATTTCGGAAATTAACATAATTTAACAATTTTGCTCATAAATATAAAGTTTAAAAAACAAATGTCGATATATTTTATGTGATTTCTAAACAAGGGAGTATCAATGGAATTTAATAACGAATACGACGAAAACCAGCTGAAACATATGAAAATGCAGCAGGATTTAATAGAATTAATAAAAGTAATTGATGATTGTATGGAAGAAATGGACAAATTCTACTTCTATGCAATGAAAAAAAGAATGCTTTCAGGTTCAACAAATAACTAAGGAAGATGTTTTAATTCAGCATTGTTTTGGCTATAATCATTTGTGGAATTATCAAATTTTACAAGGTGGATTATGTTAAAACAGTATATTATTGACGTTACGACAGATGCAATTAAAACAGCCGCAAAAGAGGGCAAACTCAATCAACTTAAAGTTGATGATGCTTTTTCGCTCAATGCGGAAATTCCTAAAAATGAAGAATTCGGCGATATTGCGGTTAATGTGTCTTCACTGGCCAAATTTGCAAAAATGGCGCCCCCTGCGATTGCACAGGCTGTGGCGGACACGATAAAGCTTGATGACTGTGAAATATCCACTGTTGCCGGATTTATAAACTTTAAACTCGGAAAATCCTTTCTTAACGCTATAGTCAAAGAAATTATGAATCAAAAAGAAGATTACGGTTCCAATGATTATGGCACAGGGCAAAAGGTTATATTGGAATACGTTTCTGCTAACCCTACCGGACCTTTCCACATCGGACACGGGCGTTGGGCTGCAATGGGCAGTGCACTGGCTAATTTGTTAAAATTTGCGGGCTATGATGTATATCAGGAATTTTATATCAATGATGCAGGAAATCAGATTAAAAACCTCGGACGTTCTTTGCATATAAGAGTTTTGCAAGAATTAGGCGAAAAAATAGACTTTCCGACTGACGAAATCGAGAAAAAATCATATTATCCGGGTGATTACCTTATTCCTGTTGCAAAAGAATTCGTTAAAGAAAATGCTGATTTTGCAAAAACGTTAACAAAAGACTTAACCCAAGAACAGCTTGATACATTAAGCAGCTTTGCAAAAGCAAAGATGTTAGAGCTTCAAAAAGAACTTTTGAATAAATTCCATACACATTTTGACAACTTTTATTCTGAAACTGACCTGCATAAATCAGGCAAGGTCGAACAATGCGTCAACAAATTAAATGAGCTTGGTATGCTTTATGAAAAAGACGGAGCATTGTGGTTTAAGTCCTCGCTTTTCGGTGACGATCAAGACAGAGTTTTAAGAAAAACCGACGGCTCAAACACATACCTTACTGCGGATATAGCTTATCATCACGACAAAATTAAAAGAGGTTTTGACAAACTTATCAATATCTGGGGGGCTGACCACCACGGATACGTAGCAAGGATGAGGGCCTCTATTGAAGCATTGGGCGATGACCCGAACAAACTCGAGGTACTTTTGGGACAGCTTGTTAACATTGTTTTAAACGGTGAAGCAACCCGCATGGGTAAAAGAAAGAATATGGTAACATTAGAAGATCTGATTGATGAAGTTGGTGTTGATGCAACTAGGTACTGGATGATAATCAGAAGTATTGATACAACGTTGGATTTTGATATAGAGCTTGCTAAATCAAAAACTGATGACAACCCTGTGTTCTATGTTCAGTATGCGCACGCTAGAGCTTGCTCAATCTTCAGAAACGCCAAAACAGAGCGTATTAATGTTGAAACAAAAGAAAAAATTGCTCCGCTTTTTGAAGGTGAAGAGCTGGATAAAGCAATTATGGATGCGGATTTGAATCTTTTATGGGATGTAGATGATGAAAAATCTATTGCATCAGCCAGAAAATTAATTTTAAAACTTGAAGAATTTAAACCGCTGATACTTGCTGCGGCTAAAAACAGAGCTCCATATATGATTTGCAAATACTTGCAGGAAATTTCCGGATGTTTCCACCAGTTCTATACATTTTCAAGGGTATTGACCGAGGACAAAAAACTTGCTGCGGCAAGACTTGCGCTTGTAAAATCGGTATCAACCGTAATAAAAACCTCTCTCGGGTTGCTTGCTGTTGATGCTCCCGAGAGAATGTAATTTCTTTATAAAAAGAATACAACAATTTGTCTGAGTGGGACCTCGCTTGTAGGAGTGGTACACACTCTGCCGAGCAAACAATCCAGTGAATTGTTTGTGAGAGGTAGCGAGAGGCGCAAAATCCAAGATTTTACGGAAGTGACCCCTTGCACTTGTTGCGGGTACCCTTGTTGTATAGCCAATATTGTACTTGTTTATTGTACCCGTTCAATAAGTTGTCGGGGTCAGTTGACTATATGAAAATAACACAACAAAAACACAATTGATATCAATTGTGTTTTTGTATTAATTAAGTTTAAAAAAGTCTATTCTTCTTCAGGTTCTTCTTCAAGACGGGCTTTTACGGATTTTCTTCTTCTGACAAGTTTTGAAGAAGATGTATCTTCTGTATCGTTTTCCTCGTCTTCTTCGTAAATTCCGTCGTCAATAAAATTTGAAAGTACACAGTTTAAAAGAGTTCTTTGTCCTAAATCAAAGTTGCCTCTGAATATTAACTGTGCATCTTTTGCTTCCATTGCGTTTAAAAATCTTGAAAATTCTTTTACAATGTTACCCAAATCAGCTGGGTTTTTCACTTTTGCAGCGGCATTTGCAAGTTTTGCAATAGAAATTTTGTACTCTCCGGCTTCAGAAGAAAAACCGCTTTTTTTGCTTTTAATTCTATCTTTTAATGACAATGTTCTCTCTCCAACTATATTCGTACTTCTCTTATGTAATTCTTGTTTAACTTTTGTGTAATTAAATAATCCGATATTTTTGATGCAAACTCTTTATAGTTAACTGCAACATTGGAATCAGGATTTATTTCATTTACAGGAACCCCTTTGTTGATTGCAGACATCATTATAAGATAATTGTTGGGTATTTTCCAGTAAACTTTTTGCTTGACTACTTCTTCAATGTCAGATGTCTTAATGTCTTCGTTTTCCATATATCTGTTTAGTACCAGCTTGATTTTATCTGCATTGTATCCGAGCTTATCAAATAATTCCATACATCTTTGAGTGCTTCTGATAGCGGGAAGATTTACTATTGCAATCAGTAGAATTAAGTCGCTGAAATCAAGTGCCGTAATTGTTTTTGAGTCAATATTAGTGCCGATATCAATAACTATGTATGTAAATGTCTTTTTTAAAGCTGTTAAAATGTTTTTTATTTGTTCAGCCGTAATATCCTTTGATTTATCGATATTCAACGGATCTGCAATAACATAAAGACTTGTATTTTTGTATCTTGTCATTGCTTTTAGCAGTTCTTCTTCATCAAGGTTGTTGATGTTGTCTGCAATGTAATCCATTGCAAAAGGCGGGGTCATATCTAAAAAAGTAGCCACATCTCCCAGCTGCAGATTTAAATCAATGAGCGCAACTTTTTCCTTTGACATTTGTGCCAGCTCAACTGCCAGATTTACAGCGATAGATGTTTTGCCTATGCCGCCTTTATTTGAAAAGGTTGAAATAATTTTACATGTATCTTTTGTTTCTGTTGAATTAATATCCTTAATTAAATCGTTAATAATATCTAAAAATTCTGTTTTAATAACGGGCTTGGCAACCAGATCTTTGGCACCGGAACGTAAAACTTTTATAATCACATCAGCAGATGCTCTATTAGAAAGAGCAATAACAAAAGCCTCTTTATTTTGTGATTTCAAATGTTTTATACAATTGACGCATTTATCAAAATTTTCAGAAACATCAACAACAACAATACACTTGCCGGAGTTTCCGGCAAGGTTAAAACCTTCATCGTAGTCAGAAAATTCTGCAGCAATACCAACACCTTCGGCTTCGGTAAGGTATGCTTTTATTATGCTTCTTGAATTTTCGTCGCTATCAATAAGTAATACGTTCAAACTGTTATCCATAAGAATCCCCAAAACTTATTTTTAAATTTATAGGGATATTTTACCATAAATTTTTAATAATTGTTAAATTTACGGTACAAAAATCAGACGATTACTTATAAAGCGAATGTTATTTTCTTAAATAATTATCACAATCTGCGGTGATATAAACAGGAGCCAATTCACAAAGACCTAAAAGAACTGATTCAATAAAATTGCTGATAAGTTTTAACATTCAGATTACTTCCTTTCACACACAATTTTTCAATTCACCTTCACATATAAATAAAAACATGCGGCTAAAAAAAATTGCCCGTATTTTAAAGTTTGTATAAAAAATCTTAACACATGTTTTTACATTTGAAAAGTACAGAATACACTTTATGTTAAATATTTTTAAAATCGTATATAACCTGTACATAATTTCTATAAAAACAGAGCGTGAGCGAATATTTCGCCTGCCAGATGATTGTAATATCTGCCGTCATCCTTTGCAAAAAGTTCTCTCCAGTGGCTTAAGGGTGTATTGTCCTGAGAATACGACGGATTGCACATCATAAGATGATGGGTGTTAGTGTCGTATCTTAAAGGGAATAAATCCTCCATCTGCATAAAGCTCGGCAGTTTGTCGCTTGCATATTCAAACCCGAAAAGGCAGTTTCTTATTCTGTTTAATCTTGTTTCATAACTGGTTCCTCCTTCAGTATTGTCATTTGACACTTCAACACCCGGAGCATAATCTCTTGAGTATTTGAGTTTGTTAGACCAGTATTTTACGTTGTCAAAATCATCTACGGAGATGAAGGCAGTGCCGGCATTAAGCCCCATTTGCCTGTACCTTTCAAAATCATCAGAGCTTTTTTCTCCGACAAAACTCAAGGTTGTGCAGCCGGAACGTTTGCGTATTTCGTCCGTAATATACTGCATCTGCGGATAATCAGGCAGTGCACCTACACCTGTGTAGTTTTGCAAATCATAGCCGCCTATGTGTTTTGCCGAATCTACAAAAATTGCTTCAAAACCCGTTTTAACAATATTTACCATTTCTTGTACGTAAAGTTCTACGTGCTCAGGGTTTGACCAGCGGAAATTTTCGTCCTCTTGATAGGGTTTGGATACTTTTAATTGATCTTCAGAAATAATCGTTCTAAAACCTGTTTTAAGTCCTCTGAAATGTGCAAGGTCGTTGAAGGCTTTAAATTGCTCTTCCGGTGAAATTTTTTCTGCTTTTTCATAATCTATAATGTTTTCACTGTAACCGATACCGAGTTTTATTCCGTAGATTGAATTTTCTTCCCACGGCTCTTTGTTGTAGCCGTCGCCGTAAATATTAGGCCATATTTGAGAAAGTATTATGCAGTTTGCCCAGCTTTTGGCTGAGGGCGGAATAGCGGGCAGCAGCTTTATTGTGCTTAACAGACCTTTTCGGCATACCTGACCTTGCATTTGTGCTATTGCACGGTTGTTTATTTCTATGTAATTGGCTAATCTTCCCCATTTGTCCCCGTAGTCGGGTGTGCGGATGTCATCGGGAAATTTTTTATAAAAAGTTGTGCATTCACACAGTGTAACAATGGATTCCACTGTTTTTTTCAGGCTCCTTTCAAGAAGTTCGCATGGTAGAATGTTGGAAATCCATTGCTTTAAGTTTCCGTCATTAAGCGCTCTGTAGGCATGTTTTTCGCTCCATTTGTCGTAGTGGAGTGTTGTATTGTGGGAGTAGGCACGCAGCAGTTTGTTTACATTGTTCATACTCGCAATATAAAAAATAACTTTGTTTTTTTCATTACCTCAAAAGCTAATAATTACGCTACTGTTTTCGAAAAAAGTTTGATGACAAGAACTCCCGCCAATATTAAAATGATTCCCGCTATTGCAGGTATATCAAGTGTTTGTTTGTGTACAAGCCAACCTAAAATCGAAATTCCGACAATGCCGACACCTGACCATATTGCATAAATCACACCGGTGGGCAGGGTTTGTACGCAATGACTCAACATAAAAAAGGAAACTACATATCCGAGTACAGTTAATACCGACGGAATAAGCACCGTAAAACCGTTTGTGTCTTTAAGCATTGTTGTTGCAAAAATTTCTGATATTATTGCAACAGCAAGATATAAATAAGCCATATGTCCCCCGTAAATTCTCCATAAATTCTCTTTACCCGATTGATTTTAGCGATATGAAAATTAAAAATCAATCGTACGCAAAAAATTTTTTGTTTGCTTTTTGTATAATCGGAAAGAGAGTTCTAATTTTATGAAGATATCAAATATATCATTGCAAGATTTATATTTGTGCAAACAAGAACCAAAACAGTTATGTCCGGTTAAAGGAAATGCTCTTATATCTTCAGATTCTGTAAATTATCAGCGTGCATCTCAATTTAAGGCAGTTCATAATATCGCTTTTCACGGCTTGTTTGGAGTGGATAAAAACCGTAAAGCAACACCTGAAGAAAAACTAAACGCTGCCATACAATGCCTTGATGACAAGAGCATTGTTATATTTGCACAGGATTTTGAAAATGCAAAGGCTCTTCTTACAAATCAAATTCAATATATAAAATTCCCGTTGCAAAATATCTACTATGTACAAAATTCGTTCAACAACGGTTCTTTTGCCGTTTACAGGGATTACAAAGACAACAGAAAATTAAAACTTTTCAAACTTCACCCGCTTGAAGCCGTACAGATTTTTGAAGAAAACCCGAAAACAACGGACAAACGGATTAACTATCACTACGCCTATCAGGCGGATGAGCCTATAGAATTAAAAAACAAGCAGTATATCTCCTTTGGTCCGTATAAAAAGGAAACAGTTATAAAAACGGATTTTGAAAACACAAGCAAAAGATTTATTTTTGAAAATGAAGTCGAAAAATACAACTATTTGCAAAACGATGCAGATATAATCAAATACAATAAAACCAGACTTGCTTCATTAAAACAAAATACAGGCAAAAAAACTTTGCAGCTCCAAAAAATAATGTTCTCGGACATTGGTGCGCAGGACGAAAACATAAAGGCACTTGAGCAAAACGTTATTTTTCCTGTTATGTATCCGGATTTTTACAAGGGATTCCGGATTAACAAAGGGATTTTGTTATACGGACCG
This sequence comes from Candidatus Gastranaerophilales bacterium, assembly GCA_944325555.1. Lineage (GTDB taxonomy): Bacteria > Cyanobacteriota > Vampirovibrionia > Gastranaerophilales > Gastranaerophilaceae > Limenecus. The sequence continues at coordinate 18,621 of CALVAN010000030.1, forward strand.
CCAAGATGCGGCAAAACGATGCTTGCTCTTGCTCTGGCTAACGAACTCGGGGTTAATTTTGTTAAACTCGGAGCAAATGACCTGACACACTCTCATGTGGGTAAAACAGAAGAAAACTGGCGTAATTTGTTCAAACAGGCAATAGAAAATCAGCCGACGATTATTTTTATTGACGAAATAGATGCCATTGCAAGAACGAGAGGCGGCTCAAGCGATACCGCAAGGCATCAGGACGATATTGTCAATCAGCTGCTTACTCTTATGAGCGACCTTGAAAAAAGCGACGATAAGGTATTTGTTATTGCTGCAACAAACCGTCCTGAGCTTCTCGATAAGGCTTTGATAAACAGCGGCAGGTTCGGACTTTCTCTTGAGGTTAAGATGCCTGATTTAGAAGGTACAAGACAAATTTATGATATATATGAAAAAGGCAAACCTCTTGATTCTGACATAGACAAGGACAAGATTTGCAAAAAAATGTTTGAAAATCATTTTAGCGGCTCTGATATAGCGGAAACCTTCTACATAGCACACTCCTGTGCAATGGAAAGACTCGGAATATACGAAAAAATGCGTAACAAAACGGTAAATCAACAGGATTTGGATAATTTCAATATAAATAACCAAGATATGGAAAACGCTGTTGAAAAACTGGCGAAAAATTCTCGGGCATTATATTTAAAATAATGCATGTTTAGTCGACTGTTATATTAAAGCCTTTTTCCATCCGTCGCTGCAGCCTTGCGTTAGCCTGAGCTTTTTTGACAATTTTAAACAGATTCATATAATATCCTGCTGCCATTATGGTGGAAGCGGAAATCCAAGCAATGGGACCTGCGTAAAAAATTCCGTAATAGCCGAATTTTACGGCAAGATAAATTGCTGCAAACGAACGTACAACAAGCTCGGCAATGCTGGCAGATAATGGCAGAATCGTTTCCCCCATTCCTTGCAGAGCGTTTCTGAAAACAAATATCTGACCGAGGAAAAAGTAAAACATTGTGCTTATTAACAAGTAGCTTCGTGCTATTGAGACAATTTCGTGCGCTTTAGTTCCCAAAAATGCGGCTACAATATTGCTTCCGTAAAAATGCATGATAAGGGTCATCACTATGCTTAAAGAAAGGCAAAGCAGTGAGCACCTGTTTACTCCGTATCGTATTCTTGAAAAATTGTAAGCCCCGAAGTTTTGTGCCGTGTATGCCGAAATTGCAACGCCCAAGGACATCATAGGCATTGTTGCTATTTGTTCAATTCTCAAAGCTGCAGTAAATGCGGCAATCAAATTTGGACCGAAGGTGTTGCATACGCTTTGTAAAATCAGTATTCCTATACCAAGAACGGAGAACTGTACTGCCATTGGCAAACCTACGTTTAAATGCTCCATTGCAAAGCCGAAGTTTCTTTTGCGGATTGCGAACAACCAGTCCTCTTTTTTTAGATGAAGTATAGGGAATTTTTTCTTTATGTAAAATACACACAAGAGAGCTGAAAATGCCTGTGAAAGTACAACAGCAATTGCAGAACCGGGAACCCCCATTTTAAACTGCAAGATAAAAACTAGTGCGAGTATAATATTTAAAACAGAAGCAAAAATCAAAAAATAAAGAGGGGTTTTGCTGTCACCTAACGCTCTTACAATACTGGCTAATAGGTTGTAAAAGTTTGCAGTAATAAGCCCTGCAGTAACAATCATTATGTAATAATATGCGTCTGTATAAATTTCTTTCGGCACATTCATCCAGTATAAAATTTGATGCATCAAAAGCATTAGAATTATTGAGAATACAATGGTAATAACGCTGCTTAATACGGTTGAAACGGTTACGGAATGTCTTACGCCGTTCATATCTTTTGCACCGAATCTTTGCCCTGTAATGATTGCGAAACCGTTTGTTAAACCTACTACAACAAACATTACAAAGAAAAATACGGGTGATATTGCCCCGACTGCAGCAAGCGCATTTGTACCGATTGTTCTGCCTACTATAACAATATCCGCAATATTATATAACTGTTGAAATACGTTTCCTATCAAAAGCGGCACGGTAAAAAGCAGTATGTGCTTCAGCGGGCTGCCTTTTGTCATATCGTTTATCATATAAAAACCTTAACTTGTAGTTTTATTTTACTATAGAAATATTAAAAAATATTTGATGTTTTGGGGCAATAATTTAAATTCATATGTTTTATTCCTGTATGAGCACAAATATTGATTTTACAAAATTATATACACATTGGAACAGACCGATACGGACTCAACCGGCAAAAATCAGTTTTAAGGCGGCTGCGCCGCTAAAGAAAGACAGTTTTGAAAAAACTTCAAAACTTAAAAGTATAAATATGACTGTATATAATCCTTTTGATAATGTTTCCTGCTCAGACAGAGTTGTTGCTGATTTGAGTAAACCGCAAAAGATTTGTATTAAAGGAAACAGAGCCGTAACCATATATAAGATGGGTATTCCTCAGGTGAAAATGGCGGATATAGAATTGGATTATGACCCGAAAAGAACAGGGACAATATGGGATAAAGAAAAGAACAAGCCGATTAAAGTCGTTATTCTTAAATCTTCAAAGGGCAAAAATGATACTGCTTATCATTTTATGTCGCCGAACCTTAAAAAAGAATACGGTTATGTTTATTTGTCTCTTTGTAAGAATCCGAAAGAAGCATACAATACATCATTTTTTGACAGGGAAATCTATAAAAATTATCCGAAACAACACATAAAAGGCCCGAGAGTAGTTGTCAATTTTTTGCAAAATAATAACGATTCAAAATACGGAGGTATTGGCAAACTTGCTGATAAAATAACCGTACAGCATTGTTTGGAAAACGATATTGAACCTGTTATTGTGTCAGTTGCGGACTGTGACTCTCATGTTGCCCATTTTCTTAGAGGAAAAAGATTTTTGCCTTTGCCTGAAGAGTCGGAGACGCTGAATTTTTTTATGAAAAAATACGGCAGTACGGATGTGAATAAAATACTTGAAAGACTGATTGACGAAGCTGAAAAAAAAGAGGAAAAAGTTGATTTAACCGGCTGGGGGTTTGTTCCTGTTTATATGCCAAGGGAACTTGCTCAAAAGTATGTAAAAGAGTTACAATCAGAAAAACATTAATTGTTAACACGGGGGCTTTATCATGAGTGAAAATGTATATTTAAAAGAACGTAACAAAAAGTTGTCCGAAAATGTCATAAAATCATTAAAGAAAAGACATTTTAATGCGATTTATTGTGAAAATGCAGCAGAAGCATTGCAAGAGATAACTAAACTTATTACAAAGGAAGAAACAGTCTCCTGGGGCGGTTCCGTTACACTGGAACAAACAGGAATAACAAAATACCTTATTGAAAACGGTTACAACGTGATTGACCGTGACAGCGCCAAAACTCCTGAAGAAAAAGCTCAGCTTTTAAGAAAGGGGCTTGTGTGCGACACCTTTTTGATGAGTACGAATGCGCTAAGCGAGGACGGACAGCTTGTCAATATCGACGGTACCGGCAACAGGGTGGCTGCACTTTGTTATGGTCCTAAACGAGTGATAGTTGTTGCGGGCATGAATAAGGTTACAAAAACAGTCCAAGATGCACTTGCTAGAGTAAGAAATCTCGCTGCTCCCGTAAATATGCAGCGTATTAACGCCACTATGTCGCACAGAGAAACTCCCTGCTCCTATACCGGTTCTTGCGCAGATTGTTTGAGCGAAGACAGTATTTGTGCCCAAATCGTTACAACAAGGATTTGTAAACCTGCGGGAAAAATTACGGTAATCCTTGTTAATGAAGAGTTGGGGTATTAATTATAACAATACGGGTAAGATGCGAAAATACGCTCTGACGAGAAGTACAGGCGTATTTTTATTAGTATGAATGAAAACAAAATTTAACAAAAGGGCAATTTTTATTCTCACCTTGTTTTTATAAAAATATACGGGAATTTAGGGGGAATATTTATGTTCAATTCTGTATCATACAGTAACGAGGCGCAGACATATTACAATAACAAATATGCTTCTACACCGGTAAATGCTGAAAATAAAATCGCCTACAAAATAAAAAAAGGTGATAATCTGTGGAATATTGCAAAGGACCATCTGAATAAGAAAAATGCATCAAATGCGGAAATATCCGATATGGTTTATAAAATAGCCAAGCTTAACAATAAAAAATCATTGGAAGCGGCTAACAATATCAAGGTTAATGATGTGATTTATCTTCCGGGTGAACAGAAATCAAATCCACAAAGGACTTCTGCTGCGGTGGCGAAACAGGTTTCTGATCCTGTAAAACACGCTTATGCTGTTTCTGACAAGATTAATGATATCATTACACCAAAAGAAAATCTGAATTACAGTCAAAAAGCATTGTATAAACTTCAGCATATTTCGGATATACCGGAAAGTTTGTATAAAGAACATGCTCAAGCAGGTGTTGGGTACTGGGACAAAACTCTGAGTGACCCGAAAAATAAATTTGTGATCTCCAAATCCACATCATATTCACCTGTGATTTACACCGGTTTGTCAGTAATAAAGAAAGAAGATAATAATCCATACGGAAGAACAGAATCTCATCTGTATATAGAAGTTGACGGAAACGGCAAAGTAAAAGAACTATGCTACAATGTTCCCGGTGCGGATGTGCGGGATACATCTTTTGATTACAAAATTGATACCAATGGCAACCTGTACAGGAATACAGGCATGTTCAATAATTACAAAAAAATAGGACAGCTTTCTCCAGCAGAGTATAAAGCATTGATGCAGGATGCACAGCAGTGTTTTGATAAAAATGTATCTAACCGGATTATAAAATAAAACTATTTATATAATATAATCAATACTTTGCAGACTTTTTCAAATCATATTGATACAAGTCTGCAAAATTGTGTTTAGTTGTATTTAAATTTTCATATAGTCAACTGACCCCGACAAGGTCATAATACGGCACGGAAAAATTACATTTTTCCTTTGCCTGCCTCTA
>CALVAN010000031.1 GCA_944325555.1 Candidatus Gastranaerophilales bacterium
TTTTCATTTAGTTCCGGCGGCAAATAGAAAGTAGATTCTTCGCTTCGCTCAGAATGACGGATTATTTTATTATATACGGCCCAGACAAAGTAAGCCGTTGCGGGTTTCAGGGCAGAGCCCTGATGGAATTTTGGCTAGAGATTTTTAAACGAAGGAATAAAAATTTACCGTACCGAAGTTGACATTTTGTGAGTGGACGGAAATTTTTGTTTCTGAGTTTTAAAATCTCTTTGGATTGGCGTTCTTTTCTTTCTTTTGGTTCATTTTCTTTCTTTTAATCGCAAAAAAGAAAGAAAATGAACAGAAAAAATAGTACTGTATAAATGAAAACAATTACCTTATTGCATAAATATATTTATTTTTATTATATGTTCATTTCTTTCTCTTTTTTACGAACAAAAGAGAAAGAAACGAATCAAAGAAAGAGAAAATAACGTATATTAAAACAGACTCTATAGTATTTATCTTCAAAATTTTCTAACCGCTTCGCTTAACGAAAATTTTGTGCGTAAATACAAAGAGTCTGTAACCAAATTCCGGCGGCAGAGCCGCTTTCTTGATTTTGTTACTTCATTATTTACCTACCGAACTGTATCAGTCCGCAACTCAACTACACCGCTTAAGCAGTATAAGTTGAAAACTGCTTCGCTAAATTTACATAATAAATATTATCTTCCCCACAACAATTAACGATTACACTGATTCGCCAACTGCGTAAGTTCCTTGAATGCATTTTCACCTACCAGTACCTCCTGATTATCGTAAAGCGCATTTTCTCTCAACTTTGCATAGGTAAACAAAAACGCATAGAACTTTCTCGGTGTTGCTAGCCAAAAGTCTTCATCGGACCAATTTAGGATTGTTCTTGCGGTAACGTAGTTTCCGCACCAGTCATATTTAAAACCTCCGTGTGGTTCTTCTCTGTTATTTGGTCTTTTTTTTTAAAGCCGCATTCCCGAAGAATCTCCGGCGGCATCATCGGAATAGAAAAAGCTGAATACAAAACATCTTTTAACACATTAAAAAATCCGGGATATTTTTTAATTCTGTTTTTTAATACATCAATTTCTTTTTCACTATGATGCTTCAGCATTCCCGCAGTAAGCAAAGAAATATTATCTTTAAGGGTAAGGGGCTTTTTCTCCATAATAGTATTATAAATTTCATAAATACTTTTTTGAGTATCTTTCTCCAATGCAGCCAATGCCAAATGGTCAAACTCAAATAAATAAGTGTTGTCCTCAATTTCCACTTTTTGCGCTTCGTTTAAAATGTCGTTAATCATAAAAAAATCTCCTTTTTATTTTTATTCTTTTAAATACAGATAAAGTTGATAAATAGCTGACAGTAATTAAAAAAGTTTACTGCCCGATTTTATGAATATTAACAGGTGTCTTTATGACCTCAGCGGTCATTTTTTGCCCTTTAAAAACCTGTCTGTTTCCGCTTTCATCAAAATAGCGGACAACCTGTTTTTCCTTTCCCGCAGATTTTCCGTAAACCCATGGGATTGTCGTTGCCCCCAACACGGGTTTTAGCGGACAACATTGCGGTTGACGTATTCTCATATCTTTTGTCCTTTCTAAAAACGTCAGCGCACCTTTTCCCTTGATAGATTGTGTCATAACAAGCTTTAGTGCACCGTTTGTTTTATCTCTTTCATAGCTGTGAAGTTCAAGCTTTAAACACCCGTGTTTTTTACAACAGAGTGTATAAACAATTTGCTTTACGATTCTTTTGCCGCCGATAATATCATCAACGGGCTTTTTTAAATGGTAAGTTTCAATACACCAGTAAGTCTCGGGGTCTTGTGTGGAATACACAAGTCCGCAGCAGTAGAATTTCATCTTTTCATCTCCTCTTGTTGCGTAAGTATATATCTTTTAATTAACGGTCACACAGTGCAATGAGCCATTGCCCGAAACAAACACACCCGTGCCCGTTATTTGTAAATTGTGCTTACAACTTTTTGCAAACAGTTTACATTTTTAGTTATAACATATTTTTTTTACCCGTTCGGGTAAAGTTTTTGTATTGACAAATGTCAACAAATATGCTAAACAACGACTCTTTTGACATAAGTTGTTTCATAAAAACTCAATGCGTATCGAGTTTCGTCCATGGTATCATCGTTTTCCTTTAGCGGAGTATCAAGATCAATCATTTTGCCGATGCGTTCGTCCTCGTTGGGATAACGATACAACCCGAACTCTCTTAACGTGTTTTTACAGCGGTCTTTATTGACAATTAATCTGTCATAATTGATAATTGCACGCATAATACCTATGCTGTCCACAATTTTTGGCTTCTTTTCATGGACGATTATGCCGTTTAGAGCCTGCCTGAGCTTGTGATTTTGCTCGGGACGTGCATTGTCACAGTTTATAAAACGGAAGTACCTTTGATATTCTTTTTGCTTTTCCAAAATCCATTTTATAACCTGTTCTTCCGAAATTTTAGATCCGTAAAGTTCATCTATTTTGTAATATTTAAAATCCCTCGTCACTCCATACAAACCGCACGACAGCGGGTGCATCCATCCCCAGTCCAAGCCGAGAAAATATTCAAAAAACTCATTTTTATTTATTTTCTCCAACACCTGTTTATGAGAACAAGTGTGTTTGTCAGGGTTAAACGTATCGTAAACAAGCCCCTGTGCAACGACCCACAGACCTTTAATTTTTCTCGCTTCAAAAACACCCTGATAAAGCTTTTTCTGATTTTCAATAAAAGCTTTGGAGAGATTTGCATTGTCCTCCATTGTAAAATGCCAGTAATCAAAAATGCTTATAACCCTTTCATCCCCGTCAAGAAACGGCTTGATTCTCTCCCGATACAACCAGTGATTTGCGCTTTCGGGGTTGCTGTCCGCTATAGCTCTTGCATTTTGAGGAGTCAGTCTGGATAACGCCATATTATAAAACCCGTAATGGTGTTTTGGCAGCTCGTTTGCATACCAAAAATCCCACGTAGCACCCTGAATATTTGAATCACTGTCCGACTTCCCTCCGCCGACAACCAAACAGCTGTAGAGTTTACCCCACAAATTTATATCAAGCTCACCGCTTGCGGAATTGTATTTTACCTTTGCACCGTGATAGTTTTTTAAATACGGCAAAAGCTCTACAAGAACGTTATTGCGCACGGTATTTTTTGAATAACCGGAAAAGACCTTAAGATATTCGTTACCGACAAAGTCAAAAATTTGAGGAATTTTATAAATAATAGAAAGCGTTTTTGCAGAACGCACGGCACCATCACACAATGTAAAAAATGCCATATCTTCGGGTTTTTTACTTAAAAATAAACGATGTTTTTTACTGTATTTTGATTTAGTCCAGTCAATCGGCATTTTCCAAACCTTCTCCCATTTCTTTTAAACTTTTCAAAAACTCTTCCTGTGTGCAAACCTCGTTTGTCTGAGTATTTTTTGCAGCACCCGAGGCAGACAATGTGCGTCTTTCTTCATCGCTGCACACAAGCTTGTATAAAGCGGCATTCAATGTGGCGTTTGTACTCTCCAGCCATTTAAGCCGCAAATCACGTTTTAGTTTTGCACGGTTGACAGTTATCGCATCTTTAATTGCAGCTGAATCATACAAAGCACAATTTTCAAATTCGGACGGAACAATATCGGCAAAGATAAAAATTTCGTCCTCAAAAATTATGTTGTTTTCTATAATCAGTTCAACACACTGTTTCTCCAGTTTTTTATATTTTGTTTTACTAATACTTTTCATTGTATATATATCCTTTTGGGTAATAACCCGACTATTTTTTCTCCTTTATAAATTTTGATTCTGTTATACTCCTGATATGAAAAAATTTATTTTGCTTATAGTTTTCATATTCATTTGTATATTTTGCTGGTTTTTCATAGAACCTGAGCTTATCACCGTGCACAAATATAAAATTCACAACCCCGAGCTTAAAAATTTAAGGGTCGTTTTTGCAGCAGACTTTCACGTGTACAAAAGACAGCACAAAAGACTGGCAAAAACAGTTGAAAAAATTAATGCCCAAAAACCTGATATAGTACTTTTAGGCGGTGATTATGTAAGAACTGATTCTCCCGAAAAATCAATGGATATAGAAACCATTGCCCAATATCTCGGACAAATAAAACCCAAATATCTTACCGCAGCTGTTTTAGGAAATCACGATTATGCCTATAGCGTACCGCAAGCAATAAAAGCATTGTCACAAAATAATATAAAAGTATTGATGAATGAAAATGTATCGGTAAAAGCGGGCAAGAAAAAAATTTTTATTGCAGGCGTGGAAGATGCCTGGTGGGGAGAACCGGACATAGACAAAGCATTAAAAAACGCTAAAAGACCAGTAATATTACTTTCGCACAACCCCGACCTTTTTCCGGAAATTCCAAGCCATGTTGACTTAACTCTTTGGGGGCATACACACGGCGGGCAGGTGGTTTTGCCTGTTTTAGGGATCATGGGCACAAAATTTGTACCATTAAAACACGGAAACAAATATGTACGCGGCTTTATTGAAGAAGACAATAAAAAAATGATAGTCACAAACGGTCTCGGAACAAGCATTTTACCTGTAAGATTCAACGCTTTTCCTGAAATCGTCGTAATTGATTTTTATTAATCGCAATATTCAATACGTTGCCAGCCGTCAATAAAAGAGTAATTTATGCGCGAGCCCTGCGGCACATCTTTGCAGGCCTGGCTGTCGGGACGAGAACAGTATCTGTACATAGTGTCGTCAACATTTTTTATGTACACAAAATTTTCACCGTCATCTTCTGTATAATATTTTTCGCCTTCAGGAAGCTCCAATTTATCGGGATATTTTCCCGTATCAAATTTGTGTTCTCTCAAAAATGATATTGTTTCGTTTTGAGATTTTAAAGAATTATCCTCTTTTGTGGTCGAAAGAACAATAAAACCAATCCACACAACAAAAGACAGAAACAAACATGACAAAACTTCACCCTTATCAAGTATTCTGTTTTTTGGTAGAAATATAGAAATAACAGCCAAAAGCGGGATAACCAAAAACATAAAAAATATTGATATAAAAAGAAAAGCAATATTATCCCAGCTGCCGCCACTGCTGTCAAAAAAGCAAAATGCATTTAGAAAAGGTATTCCAAAAGCAAGTGTTATCAAAATAATTTTTTTTAAAATCGTTATCATTATATTAGAAGTATAACGCTTAGTTATTTAAAAAAATTATCATATTTACCGTTTCACTTTTCTTCAAAGGGGATTTTTGTAAACATTTATTAAGAAACAAATAAAAAAATATATTATATTCATTCATTCTTTTTTGCGCAACCCGTAGAATCCAACAAATCCATAATTTAAACTCTGTATAAAATCCCCAAAATAAAAAGGAAGCCCCCGAAATAAGTCCAAAGATGCAACCAGTGCACACCCTGCGGACTGCGGGGGGAATCCTTTATAAGATGCAGAATAAAAAAGTATTAAACACCTGCATCCTGAGTTGCAGCCAAATTTTGCGCTTTAGCGTGGATTTCTATGTCCATAAGTTTTGTCTGTTTGCTGCCTTCCGCACCAAATTCGTGTTCCGTATAAACACCTCTGCCGTCAAAAGTAAAAGTAGCAAAATCATCCTGCACACCGTTAATCGGGATAGCAGTAGCTTTTGCTTTGTAAATACAAAAGTGGATATCTCCGCCGTCATTGCTTGTATCAAGAATTTGTGCCTTTAACTGGAAGTAGCTAGGCAAATCACCGCCGCCAAAGGTAAATGAACCGACGGCAGTGTCGTCTTCTCCGGAAGTCGAATACGTACCGCCTGTTAATTGTGCAAGTACCTCAAGGCTGAGCTTTGCATATTCCATATTAAAAGTTACGGATTTAATTTTATTGGATACCTCAAGAACCTTTTCATCACCGGTTAAAGACTTTTCTTCAATTTCGTAAGTCAAAGAGATTTGCCTTACACCGGGCAAATCAATCCCCGCACCACAGGTAAACTTAGTTTCCGAATCCTCTGTAACGGGGAAAAGTTTGGCGTCATCCACGCCAAAAAGTTTTGTTACTGTTTTAAGTGCCATTTTATTCTCCTATCTGTTATAAACAAGTACTATATCAAGCACATAGCAGTGCCTTTTTGATGAATCTTTTTCAAGATAATACGGACCGCTGTTAAGCCTTGCATGCATAGTTTTTCCGTTTATAAGTATCGCTTTTTGGAAAGCGTCAACAGGAAACAACAAATCATGCAGTGCAAAACAAGTGTCACGGGCAAGCTCAAGGTCTGATAATTTTACAGTAATTTTTATACCCGAACGTCTTGCCAAATCACAGGGAACACTGTTATAAAGATTCAAAAGTATAACATCGTCGCCCTTGGACGAATCGTAATCATATTTTATCAAAGCCTCATCCGCTATGGAATTTTGGACAATGAAATTTTTTAAATCGTCTAAAATCATTTTTGTATCTCCTCGTATTCACGTTAAAAATCAGGCAAAGTAAACCTCGTTAATTACGCAGACATCACTTGCCAACGGGTAATACGGGTTAACATTAATGACTTTAAACACCTTGTCCCTTATCTCTAAAATGTCATCAACTTTGACAACCGCTTCCGTATAAAGACGCCCCGAACAAACAAGCTGCTGTCCCTGAGCATTGACGCTCAAAGAATGTTTCATCTCTATTCTGCAATCAATCTCTTCCAACGCAATAATATTAGGACGTCCGTTTTCATCCGTGCCGTTAACAGTCTTTAAAACAGCTCTGTTAACGAGCATATCCGTATAATATCCCATTTTATCTCCTCTTTAATTTCAGCTAAAAGTTATCGGATAGCCTTTTTTAACCCACTTTTTGACGAGATAACGTGCGGTTGAGCTTGATAATTGATTGTCATCAGATTTCAGCGCCGTTGTGTTGTAAGATACCGACCCCGCACCGAGCGAAATTGATGAGATATTATTTTCGATATTCTTTTTATGAATATTGTTGTCCTGACTGTTAATAAGAGAATATGCTTCTTCGCACACAGCATCTTTGATATCCTGCGGAAGCTCATAATCTCTAGGGAAAGCCAGAGGCTGAGAGGGCTGCTCCGGAGTCCCGACAAAATCCAAACGGCTGATTTTTTTACTTGCACCAATCAGCAGCTTTTCCTGTTCTGTTTCTTCAAGAGCATACCAGTCAGCGGAATCGTATCTCTCATCAAAATAGCACTGTGCATCCTCTAACGTCACAAGCGAGTTTTGATATAAAGTGATAGTCATTTTTGTCCTTTCCGCCATACGAAAGACGGGTCAAGCTTTTCAGGCTTGTCCCGTCAAGACCGCACGGCATATTTTTTGTACTAAATAGTGTTTTTGCTCTTTATAAGTCGGAATCATCCGCAGCAGGTGTTAAAACAGCAAACGGATAACGATTTTCACCGCCCTTTCTGTTAACGGGTGCTGCAATTTGTACGCCCAATCTCATTACGCAGCGCAATGCAACCATATCCTGCTGTGCAAGGTTGTAAGCGATTGTACCGTCAGTGTTTTGAATAATTGCCTGATCAAGCACCTTGTATGTGATATCCTGACGTATTGAATAAACTGCCTTTGTAAAGTCACCGGCAATAAGTAATGCTTTTGTACTGTCAAAGATGCCTGTTTCATCATACATCATAGGTCTGCCCACAAGGCTGACAGGCATTTCGGAAGTTAAACCGGGAGTATATAACAGTTGGTTGTTTTTATCTCTAAGGTTTCTGAATTTAGCCTCAAGAGTGCTGTCAGCATAAAAACCGGTTACTTTGTAGCCTGCAGCTTCAACTTTTGACATAACACCGTTTTCGCCGATAATATCGCCTGCAATATCTTCATTTGTGCCGATTGCAACGGTATTCTTTTTGGCAATTGCCTGTGTAACAATAGCTTCGGGGTAAGAAGAAGGTTTGTTAACACCGAAGAATACGGCCTCATCAATCGCAACCCCGAAGGCTTCTACGATTTGGGGTTTAATTTCATCCCACATAGAGTATTGCGCATCATCAAAAACAGCCTCCGGAATAGGCACAATAACCGCAATTTCTTCTGCAGTAAGAGTCAATTTGTCCCATTCCGCATTAGTTGTTTTTTTCATATCGGTATCGCCGTTTAAGAAGTATGCAGTCGGCAATGTTGAGGCAATCGGCAATGTTTTTTGTTTTGCGCTCATGTTAGGCAGCTGTTTAAACAACTGCAAAGCAGCAGAAGCCTTAGGAACTTCCTTAATAATTTCCGATGATGTTTCAACCGGAATCAAAGCTTCCGCATTTGTACGTGCAATAATTTTAGCATCTAATGTCATTTTTTAGTTTCCTTTCGTTTGTAAAAGTGCTGAAAAATTTCCAAAAATTTTACAAAAATACTAACGCCCAAGAGCAGCACGGATATAAGCATCCATCTGCTGAGAAGGTGTAAGTACCTTTGTAGTGCAGGACTTAAACGTCCCGCCAAAGTTGTTTGCCCTGTTTTGTTGAAAAAGAAATTCATTTTCCTCCTTGTAACGCTCGATAAACTCATCCATACCCTCTCCAAGCTCCAAATCATCGGGAATATCTTTTGCAACAAGCTCGCTTTTGATACACCCCGCCTTATCCAGTTTTCTGATAACGGCAAGGGTTCTGTGTGCATTTTTCAATGCATCAAGCTCGTTTTGAATTTCCTGTGCTCTGGTTTGAAGTGCAAGCTTTTGTTCTTCTTCTTTTTTGGAAGAAGTTCGGTATTTTGCTGCTTCTTTTCTGAGTTTTTCAATCTCTCTTTTCAACTGAGCCGGAGATTGCCCCCTGAGGAGCAAATCCATTTTTTGAGCGGGAGTAAGCTTTTCACCCTGTGCAATTTCGGTTTCCCGAACCGATTCTTCAATGTTTTGTTCAGAACCTGCCTGAACCTGCTGCAAAAGTTCTTGCGAATTTTTGGCAGCAGAATTTTCGTCCTGTGTACCTGACATAGGAACTCCTTTCTTTAATGATTGCGGATTGCTTAAAAACAAATGTATTCTTGCAAACACAAAAGCAATCCCAGTGTATGTGTAAGTTAGTTATATAATTTTAAAAACATTTTTTTATTAAGCGTATAGATAATCTTTGCTTTGCCGTAATAGAATTTTTATTGTTTCAACTTCTCTTTCTATTCCCCTCTCAATTTCACGCACAACAGAAGCACTAATTGTATCAATATTCAACAATTCTATTTTGTCTATAAGTTTGTATATCTCATACTCTATCCCTGTCAATCGGCTTTCCAATGTCTTTACTTCTGCAGTGTTATTTAGCTCCTGTGCTTTTTGTCAATTTTTAAATACTATCTTTATTCAAAAAGCTCCAAAGCGACATGCTTAAATAAACAGGTAGTATTCCTCCGCCCAAAAAAGCAAATGTTCCAACACTCGAATAAAACCAATCCTGGACACTAAATTTTGAATAAATAGCGACATATAACAATATAGCACAATCAAAAAGCAATGCCAGAATTAAAGTCGATTTTTTATCAATAATATTATCTTTAATTATTTTTACTAAATTTTTTATATATTTAATTTTACTGCCTATAGTCAACAAAATTGGGAAAAGCAAAAACTTTGTTATCCATACAAAAAGAATGAGGACAAACAATAAAGAGAAAAAATCTAAGTTCTTCAATATTGGTGGTATTTCTACATCCTGACCAATAAATATAACGAGATAATATATCGCACAAAGATAATAGTTAATATATAAATATACAATATTAAATAGAATTAAACCAATGAATTTTAAAATTTTCATATTCAAATTATATCAAACAGGGATAACAATAGCTATCCCTGTTTTTAAATATTAATTAATCTAAATATTCTTTCCACTTTTCATACGGGTATTCTATTTCAACTATTACATAATAATTTTCGAGCAGTCCGTATTCTTGTACTTCATGCGGTCATTTTACCCACCATTCAGCAGCATTATAATCAACAGTATCAATTATTTTTGCATGTATAGTATTCTTGTTATCCAAATATATATCAACAATATCACAATTGTGTATAGCCAATACATTATTAGTTTCAGAAAGAATTTTCTTAAAATTAAAAGATAAGCTTTTATCAGGTACTCTGTCATTAAGGGCTAATTCTACAGCATTGTTTTTGACAAAATCTTTGAATACGGTAGAGTCCGTTACACTCTTGGCCAAAGCACTGTTACTACGGAAAACAATACCTTTTGCTTTAGTATTGAGTTTCTGTGAACGCAATTTTTCTGTTACTTTTTTCTCTAGCTTTGGATTTTTTAAAGAAGATACTTGTGATACAAGATAACCATTTTGTTTTATGTAATCCAATCCGTCTTCAAATTTTGTAGCGGATAATTTCCAAAGAGCTGCTGCATCAGGGGCTAATTTTTCACCCACTTTTACCGCATCATTAACAACTTCTTTTTTAATTTTTACAACTAAATAATCTGTTTTTTGTTTTAAATTTGAAACTTCTTGATGTCTTTCTTTTATATAGCTAATATCATAAAAACCTGCATGTGAATTCAGTTCCTTAATTAAAGCATTAATTTTGCCTTCTAGATAGTCAGCCTCTTGCAGCAACAATCTTTTTTTATTTTCTGTTTCTGCATTTTGTGAAATTATATTTGCATATTTAAGCAGTTTTTTAGCAAATTGTATATCACCCAATAATTTTTCGGCGTCAACTCTTAAAAGCGCAATCTCCTCTTTGTATTCATATTGAGCACTGATTTCAGGGTCTATTACACTAATCTCTTCAACATGACACCTGCAATTTGGATGAGGCTTTTTAGGTACTTCTTCTTTATCATAAATATTACCGTGCAGAGCCTGACAGGACTTACAAGCATTCGGCTCTGTCAACCATTTATACTTAGTTTTAATACTGTAACTAACGTGACCGGACAATTGAAATTCTTTATTAGACATACTAAATCACCTCCTTATTGGTATTCAAATTTTTATTTATATTGTGTACAAGAAAATCCGTGTTAATTTCCGGATTCTCTGTTGTATCTAGCACAGCATTACTTATAGCACCCTTTCTTATCGCTTCTTTGATAACGTCAAGTCCGTAACTTTTACAGATTTCACAAAATGCTTTAAATGTATTTTCACCAAAATCACCATCTTCTTTAATAAAATCTTTTAAGTGAATGTGTAAAAAGTTAATACCTGTTTGAAAATCTTTCACTGCCTGTTCTTTTCCGACAGACAAAACATGTTTTTTGATAAAGTTTGCTATTTCCGTGTAATTTTCATCAGGATAATATTGGTCTGTTAAGTCCGGAATCAAAATACTCAGTCTTTGATTTCTCATTGCGTACAATTGATCCCTCAACAGGTCGTCAAATTTTTGTGACGGGGTTTTGTCAACAGCCGCTTTATCATTGAACAGCAGCTTTGATACTGTTTTGTAGTTTTCCATTTTTTCTCCTCTTGTTTTGTACAAATTATCAGCAGCCCTATTCCATTAAAAAGTAAGCAGGTTACTTAAATAACCTGCTTACGACTAAATTTAATAAAAACATACTCCCGGTATGTTTTTACCGGACGAGTAATATAAAATTATTCTTTTTTCTTCTCATACATGCCTGTATCTTTGTCATAGGCATAAACAACAGGATTTTTGTTAAACAAAGATTCAACAAGAATATCACGATACCCGTTTGTCTTGTGTTCAAGCGCATATACCTGCGTTGACGGGTCAAAATAAATCGATTGTGAAATCCGCTTGTATCTGTTATTTTCTTTTTTTAAAATATACAAAAGGCAATTCCCGTTTCCTGCGGACGCAGACGCATAGTGAGTTCCTATTATTTCATTTTCACCGTTGCCCGACAAATCAAAAAACACGGCAGCGGCATCATCCCTGAACACACCGTGAATAACAGCCTGCTGCGAGGTAAGCCGTACGTGCCCCAGCAGCCACACCCAGAAAAGCTCTGATGCGGCAGAGTTTGTATCAGCACATTTTATATGCAGCGCAGTTTTGTCGGGGCTAAAACTGTAACAGGCGTAAGCCCTGCTGAAGCAGATTGTCAGGCTGATAAGTATTATTAATATCCAGTTTTTCTTGTTCATCATCGGGGAAAGTCTGAGCGTAATACATCCTTAACGCTGTTGCACGCAGCTTGATAAGTTCACGTTTCTGGTTTGCACGGAAGATTACACGTTCTTTTGTGTCAAAGTCCTTATCTTTTAAAGCATCAATAACCTTGTATTCGTTATTTTTGTACATATTCCAGTATTTCTGGTCTTCAAAAAGAGCTGTCTTTGCTTCGCCTTCGAGTTTTTTATACAGAAGCGAATAGTATTTATCAACCTCTTTGTTCCAGGCACGTGCAGCCTTTAAAGAACACAGCGTCCAGGCATTAAGGTCTTTTGCCTCTGCTTTGCAGGCGCTTTCCTGAGTATCAATCGGGTGAATATTTGTTGACTCCGCAAATGACGGCATAGCCGCAAATACTGATAACACAAGTATGTACAAAAATCTTTTCATAAGTTTATGATACCCCGATTATGCCGCCCAAGCAAGTGAGATGAAAAGGTAATGTTTTTGAAATGATTAAAGAAAATATACTCTTTTGGTTTAATAGTAAATTATATATTCTTATTACTAATAATTAATCAGGTCTTGTCCTGTAATAACTTTTTACCTGTACTCCGTCCGAACGGGTATAACCATTTACAAAAACCATTCCCGAAGCTTTTGCCTGTTTGTTAGTAGGAATCCCAATTGTTTGTCTTTGATAATCAATAGCGGATTTATTTTGATGTAACTCAGTTTCAGTCATACTTTCTAATATTTATATATTTTTTTAACATTATGTCTCCTTTTAAAAAGGGACACATTTTTTAATGTGTCCCTTTTCGTTTATTCATATACTTTTTACAATTAATCACTAAAATACTTTTGTGTAATATAAAAATATAAAAGAAAAACCAGCCCTATAACAAAACATATCAAAAATTCTTTCCAAAAAGGAAGTTTGTCTTCTTTTTTCTCCTGTATAATATCCAGTAGTGAAGCAGAAGGATTTACGTGAAACACCTTTTCTAAAAGCCAACTTAATATAATATCAATAACTAAAAGTATTTTCCAGCCCGAAACAGATTCATAAAATTTTTAAATTTTCAAAGGAGTTTCTTGCTTTATTTGTTCTTTGACAGCTTTCTTTAGATTCTTGTCCATATTGTAATTTTAGCATATATTATATAATTAATTTAGTACATTTACGTTTTGCTCTGTTGACAAAGAATTTTCAGTTTCCTGTTTTGTTTGTTCTGATTTTTCCGTTTTGTTTTTATTATTTTCTTCTCGCATAGCTTCCAATGCTTCTTTCAAAGACATTTTCGGCTGTTCTTGCGCAAGCTTTTCTTCTTCAATTCTCTTTAACTCCTCTCTTGCATCGTCTTCAGACACATTATCAAGAGTCATAATGGTTGTAAGTTTGCTTTGCGTACCGGATGTTACCCTGCTTGTTTCCGTTGCCACAAGTTCGGAATAATCAGACGGAATAGGCTCGCCCCAGGCAATATTCACCTGTTCAACAGGAGTGGAATTAAACGCCATTGCACACTGCACAACATTTTGAATAGTCGATGTAAACGACACCTGTTTTATATCGTCCACTTTAGAAAGCGCTGCGATAAATATCTTTCTCAAACTTTCACCGGACATATTGCCTGCAATATCCAGCCCGTAAGCTTGCGGCGGAGTTTTTGTAAGAATATAGAAAAAGTTCATAAGCATATCAAGATGTTTTTGTATAGCATCAGCCTGCAAATCCGCAGTAATATACTCAGGTTTTACACCGTCAGTACCTACTTTTAAAAAGTCAGTATCAGGAAAGAATCTTTCATTGGTGACAGGGTTCATTTCAAGATTCTGCTCGCTGCCCGAAAGTTTCGGATTTGCATGACGGTTTATTATTTTAGAATTCTGGCTTACCGTGAGCATAATCTCTTCCACAACGGACTTGCAGCGTTTGTAATCACTTTCGCCGAAATAAGAATCGCTTTCCGTAGTATTTTTTGTCGGGAAAACAATAAAGTCATTCCACAAATGAGAAAAATCATCAACCTCATTAACGCCAAAGTTCTGCATTTCATCAGAATCTAATTTTCTGCCTATTACTCCGTTCGAGGCCTCGTATATCTCGTTTTCCATATACCCTTTGTGATGTTTTTCCACCTTCTTATACTGTTTTTTCACGCCGTTTTCAAGAATTTCCAGAGGATAAACAAGAATATGCCCCGCAATGTCATTTAAATTTCCCTGATTAAACACGGGTATCCAACAGTCGGGTGAAATTGAAAAAACTTTAACCTTGCCGTTTTCAAGTGCTACTTTAAACAAACCGTTGCCAAAACGGGAATTGTCTATATAAACCTCCTTTAAAACGGAGATAAAATTATTTTGCTTTGCTATCTCATCCCATACGCTCTGTTTGTTATCATCAACATTTATACTTATACCTTGATTTGTTAAAAATCCTTTGAAAAAATCCGTCAAAGCCCAGAACATATTTATATTAATCAAAGACTGTGCAGTAGTGTTATCCAGCGGGTAGCGTTTTCTTATCTTTAATACAGTGGAACTAAAAGCCTTTGTAAAATCACCGTCATAAAGATTTCTGTAATAATCATATTCAGACAATCTTTTGATTGTATCGGAATCATATTTTAAATTAGTAATATCAAAATTTGTAAACATCTATACCTCTTTTCTAATTTAAATTTGCATACAAAAAAAATGCCCCTAAAATTAAAGGGACAGGTTTGTCTAAGTGCGTTAATATGCTAATACTTAATTCTTACAGCAATAATAAAATAATTCCAAATCACTATTGCTAAGTTATAAGTTCTAGATAAATCTTTTCTATCCATAAAGATAATTATCTCATTTCTAAGATTTCAAAATTTATCATATTTACCGTTTTACAAATAAATTAAAAATTTTAAACTTTAATAACAAGTTCATTATACATTTGCGGAAAACCTCTAAAATTTGCCTGATTATTAAGCTCTTTGCAACGGTCAAAAGTTCTGTCGCACTTTGTTTCTTCGCCTGTATAGCCGCAGCGGCAATCTTTAAAACGACGAACCTGGCAGGTTGTGCGGTATTTCATTGCAGGGGCTTGAATTTCGTACCCGCCGAGCGAAGTTTCTATATCCATTTTTGCAGTTTCATAATCCAATTTTAAATTATTACATCTACCAGCATAAAGGATTTGTTTCTTATCAGTCAGCAAAGTATTTGTATTTACATCAAGAAAAACCAACGTTAAAACAGCAGGGGCATTGGTTATCACATCCCCCCTCTGACCGATAATGCCCGATATCGCCAAACCTACATTGGATAATTCTACCTGAAGCTTAGAAACACTGGTGCTGTCATCTTTCTTTATCTCATCAAAACTCAAAGGCGCACCGATGTAGTCTTCTCCGTTATAGCGTAAAGTATCGAGCGTTTCGTTATCAAGAATATAAATAGAACCGCCCTCAAGCTCTATTTTCAGCAATCTTCTCGGAATAATCTCGTCCTTTTCTTCTTCATAAATAGGTGCCGTATTAGGAAAAACCTCCTTTATCTTTACTTTTATCTGTCCGTAGCCATAGGAATCAATATCTGTATTTAAAGAATCCTCATCGAACCTCACCGTATAAGTTTTTCCGTCACCGCCGTATTTTTTCTGCAACGTCCATTCAAAAGAACGAAAGCGCCCTCTTTTAGCAATAAAGAAATCTTCAAGTTTTTTTCTTGTACTTGCATTTTTCTGAAAAGTAAGTGTCCAGCTTCTTTTAGGTGAATCCCAGTAAGATTTTCTTTCATTTCTGGCAGTAAAAACCTTGTCCACAATAGTATAAAACTCCGTCACAAAATCACATTCTGTATTGTGATAAAAATTAAGCTCGTCAACCTGTTCCACCATAGTATTATCAATACAAACAAGTTCCAACTGAAACTCACTGAAACCGAAATCTTTTATACTTTGTTGAAAAGAATCCGAGTTAAAATTACAAATATACGTTTTATCATTGCCGCCCTTTGCAGAATCCCAGGTGAAAGAAAAATTCCCAGCCTGCCCCATAACTTCAACAAAAAAATCCTCAAGGCGCTGGCGCTCTTTAAAGGATTTGTCAAATTTAAGTTTAAATGTTCTTTTAGGATACGTCCAAACAGGGTAGCGCTGCTCACGCCCCTTCATTTTCTCATTAATTTGTGTTTGAAATTCAATTGTGCTTGAATAAGCTTCTTGATAATCAAAATCAAATACAGGATAGTCCATAATCTCCCCTTTTCTTTGCTATTTCTTTTACTATTTTCTTTATTCTTATGCCCCTCTGACCATATTACGTAAGTTGCTGTTGTTGTATTTTATTCCCTCAAACGTTATCTGATTGATAAGGTCTTTGTTCTCCGTAAGATATTTTCTTACATCCTTCGAATCCCATGCCTTTATATTAAAGTTGTTAAATACAACGGGCGAGGTACCACCGCCTGACGAATAGTTTGTATTCTCTGACGGGCTTAATATTCTTTCTCCCCCTTTTAACAACGCAAATTGTTCATTTGTTCCGGGGATTTCCGCATTTGCTCCGACGGGAACTATTCCGCCTGAATGAAATATTCCGAATGCTCTGCCTATTCCTTTTATCAAGGCCGCTCCGCTTCCTTTAAATCCGCCGCCCTGGGATATATTTGTTAAAGATGCGAGTAAGTTCTGCATTTTATTTGTGCTGAACAATTGTTGCATTGCTGTTTTTGAGGCTTCTTGAAGCAAAAACAATGACAAATCTTTCGCAAGGTCTTTCATTTCATCTCCAAAGTTTTTGTAGTTATCTATTATTCCGGAGAAGCTGTCTTGAAATATTCCTGCTATTTTTTCTCCTCTCTCCATCCACACTTCTTCTTCTGCTTCAAGTGACCGTTTGTCATAAAGGTCGTCTAAGGAGTTTCTTGCTTCGTTTAGTTCTGTTGAAGAAAGGCCTGCTTTATTTTGGTGCAGTTTTTTCAGTTCGTTGTAGTACCATTTATCTATTGTTGCTCGTTTTTCAAACGCATCTTCGTATGCATCGAGGTCTGTTGACATTTCTTCTTGGGCTTTTTTCTGTATTTCCAACAATGTTCTGTATGGATTTTTTTCTGCAGTTTTTTGGCTATATGCTTGGCACAAATCCAAAATCTCCTGCAGTTCTTTGGATATCCCGGTTCTCGAAATTCCCAATTTTTTTGTATATCTCTTGGATTTGTTTAACTATCTCTGTGTCTGATGTCGTGATATTTTGATTAAAATTATTTTTACTCATTTTTTGTTTTTCCTTTCTTTCTTACAGAAAAAACAGACACCTTTTTAGGTCTCTGTTTTTCTATTGACTACTTATTTAATTACTTTAATTAATATCTGACAGAAATTACTTTTCCATTTTTGTCATATCCTTTATCTCCAATCCAATGGTATTTTAATTCTCCGTTTATATTAAATATGTATGTATTATCTGGAGTTAAAAACAAACTTATTTCTTCTAAATAACCTTTGGTATTGTATCGAAACGTCTTCATAGGCGTCCGTAAACTTTCTCTTTTCTCTATAGTATCAAGTTCTCCATTTTCTTTATAATAATAAACAACATACATATTATTTTTATAAGCTAAAGCATACTCTCCATCTGAATAATGTTCAATATACCTATCCTTCAACTCAGTAGCACCTAGCTTAATAGCTTTTTTGTTTGCTTTGTAATTAGGGTCGGTAAGATTTGCTTTGATTATTGATTGCGGCAATGTGTATTCTACATTTGAAAATGCTTCTTCTCTTGCCTGTTTTACCGTGTATTTTACTTCACCCTTTAATGTCTTTGCCTCTATTTCTATTGGCAAAAATAACATCATCATTGATATTATAAGTACTGTGATTATTCTCTTTTTCATTGTTGTAGTATAGCATAGTTTCTATAATAAATATTATCTTCCCTTATACACCAATACACAAACAAATCCTCTTTTTCAAAATAAAGCAGCCGGACTCGTTTGAGTCCGGCTGCTAATAGAGGAAGGAGTATTAATATGCAATTGCATTATTTATCTAAATCAACAGGGTACAGTTATCCCCTGTTTTTTGTAAATTGTGCTTACAACTTTTTGCAAACAGTTTACGTTTTTAGTTATAACACATTTTTTTTACCCATTCGGGTAAAGTTTTTTTGCGTTTTTCTGTTGACAAACTCTTAAACAGCCCTGCCTAGCCGAATAGGACTATATTAATAAATTCTCTTAAATGGGAATGAAACGACTGACAAAAACAGTTTACAATTAAGCAGTGACCTGCATTTCAAGTCTTATAGAATTTATAACTCCCCGGACTTGCAGGCACAAAAGTAAAATACAGTTGAACTTTTCTATAACGTCAGACAAAAAATGATGCGGGGACAGTCGACTGCAGATAGTAAAGGAGTAAAAAAGATGGCAGATATGGTAAAAAGATTTTGCAATACCTTCCTTACAGAAGGCATATTCCTGCTTGCACTCGGGGCATTGCTTCTGGTATTGCCGATGGTAACAACCTTAGCAATGAGTATGCTTATCAGTGTAGCGCTTGTTGTCGCCGGTGTGTATAAATTTATCAACACCATTGTCAGACGTGATGAAATTGACAAGCCCTGGCTTAGTATCTTGATTTCCATACTCATGGTAGTCTCCGGCGCATACCTTGTAATGCAGCCTGTTTACAACCTGTTTCTTATCACAATGGGTATAGGAATATACTTTTTGCTTGAAGGTGTAAACAACATGTTTACTGCGTTCCAAACACGAGGTATTTTTAAATACTGGTGGGTAGGACTTCTTGTCGGCCTTGCACAGTTTGGCTTGGCATTTTTAATTGCCTTTGGCTTACCGGGGACAGCACTTTACACGGTTGGTCTGTTAATCAGTGTAAGCCTTATGCTTTCTGGTATCGGAGTTATCTCCGTGTATAGCGGTGCAGGATGCCCGAGAATAGCAGATGCATAATAAACATAAAGTAATTTTACGGCGGAACCCGCATTTGTGAACAATTCACGTTTCGCCGTGGACCCGAAGCCTTTGTTGTCAAAAGCTTCGGGTTCTCCGTTATTTTTAACAAAAGACATACCCCGCCTCAACAAGCAGCTCTTTAACCTTTTTAGTAGGGAACCCTATTACATTTTCCAAATCCCCGTCCACATTTTTTATAAACTCACTGCCCATTTCCTGTATTCCGTAAGCACCGGCCTTATCCAAAGGATGTTTTGTTTTTACATAATTTTCTATAAGTTCATCAGATAAAACCTGAAACGTTACATAGGTTTTAACAATATCAGTAAAGGACTTTTTAGTATCAGAATCCAATACGGTAACAGCTGTTACAACAAAATGTGTTTTCCCGCTTAATTCTTTAAGCATTTTTACAGCGCCAGCCTCATCTTTTGGCTTGCCGTATATTTTACTGTTCAAAACTACCATTGTATCTGCACTTATAATAAAACTATTTTTACAAAAGCGAATGCCCGTCCCTGATTCCTTGTGTGTATTCAGGACGGACAATGCCTTTTGAAGAGAAAGGGATCTTATGGCGTCGTCTGTGTAGTTTGATGAATCTAATTTTTCGTCAAACTCGGGAGAAACGACGTCAAAGTTAGAGACGATTTTTTTTATGAGAGAATGCCGCCTCGGAGATTGCGAGGCCAGAATAATATTCTTATTTTCAAAACTGTTTTTCATAGCGCAATTTTAGCATAACCGCTAAATATTTTGCTATTTATTTACTACGCTGTCGCAAATCTTGATGTCCTGTATTGAGCCGCCTTTGCATTAAGCGCTGCGCATACGCTGTTTAATTTATTATTTAACAGCAGCATATTTTTACGCATATCAGAAAAGTCACCCATCGCATTAAGCATTTTTTCCGGCTCAACCATCTTTGCGATTGTCGGATTGTCAACTTTTTCATCTGCATATTTCTTAACTAACAACTGATCGATATAATCTCTTGGTCCAACTGCCATAATTTTTTCTCCCTATAAAATTTAATCCCTTTAATTCCCTTACATATATAAAGTTTTTTGCTGCGTAAAAATTGACTTTTTCTAAAAAAACTTGTTAACATTTCTTAACACAATAAAAAAATAAGCAAAACGAATTGTATCAAGTTCGTAATATTATTTATTACAACTAACAAAAAAATTCATTTTCGGCTTTTCTGCTAATATCGCAATACTTTGAGAGGGTTATTATGATTGAAAAAATTAACGTTAATTTGAATACAAAAAATATTTTTAATAAAACACAGGTCAAAAATACTTCAACACAGACAGAACAACCAAAAAATACAGAACAGCCCGCAATACAAAAGCCGCCAGCAGGACTTTTGCACAGTTATTTTGTAAGTTTCGGTGCCGCACAAAAAGCCCCCGTTGATAAAGAAGCCATTATATTAAGCAGCCTTAATGACCCTGCGCAGGAATTGTTAAACAATGCACAAAATATCGCAAAACAATACGGACACGCTCAAGTGGATCGTATCCATATTTTAAAAGCGGGGTTGGAAGAAATAAACAAATTTATCGACGGCTTAAACTCCGGCGAAATCAGCTACGCTGATGAAACAGCCTATGATGCCTATGTATTTTTAGAAAATGATATGGGCAAAAATGTATTTAAAAAGAAAGAAAAAAGAGAGCTTATAAAACCCGTCATAGAAGACCAGCTAAAAATTCTGGATAAAAAACTTGAGCAAATGCCCAAAGCAAAACAAGAAAATCCTAATGCTGACCTTCCTATCTCCAAACAGTTTTTAAATGATGTTTACAGTATCTATATGCAGGATAACAATGTTGATGCGGATGAAGGGTTGATTGAAGGCGACGGTTTGGTTCATGACAACACTCTTTTTTCAGCAGCAATACTGCCAAACAGCGACACAATAAAAAGAGAAATTACACTTCCTTTAAGAAATGCACTGAAAGATGCGGTTTATATAGATAAAAGACCTTTAGAAAAACGCCCGCACTTAAAATTTTACGATGATAAAGCAAAAAATATCTGGAAAAATCTCGCAGTAGGCACCAATATGGTAATTCTGCACGATAAAAGCTCTTATCCCTCTCATTTAATAAACAGCTTTCTCCACCTTTTTAACGAAAGCAAAGACGGTTTCGGCAATTTAAACAAAAATAATACAAAACTACTTAACCTTAACAATGAGGGCTTTATAGATAACGGCTATATAGCTACAAAAATGAAAGAATTCGGTAAGGATAAACAAAATAACTATATTGTCATTATGGATATAATGGACAGTGATTTAAACCGTCTTGCCATTGATGAATTCAACATAGAAACATTCATTAATGCACCTAAAAATGTAAAATTCGTTATGGTTGCCGACAAAGACAAGTACTACAAAGACAACACTGATGACTATCTGCACGGATATTTTGACGATTTTGGCGAAGTCTCACTTCCATTGATGAATATGGAACAAGCTCAGAAAGCGTTTAAAGAAGTGCCGGAGCTCACCGCAAAAATCAAAAAGAACTTCTCTAAACCGGCTCTGGAAAAATGCGTGGAAGCAGCAAATCAGCTTTCAGGCAACTACCCTGAAAAAGCCCAAAAAGTTCTGGAGCTTGTGTCTTCATACTATGTAGACAAACAAAATATCGGCTTGGCTGATGTTCAAAACTATATAAAAGAGGCAAAAGAAGTCTTTAAACCCGTGGACAACGACAATGCGGTAAAAGTTGTATTCGACACCGGAATAAAACTAAAAGATATGGTAGGCTCTCCGGCAACAAAAAAAGAAGCCCAATCCATAGTCGACAGAATCAAAGACAAATCT
The DNA here is from genome assembly GCA_944325555.1 of Candidatus Gastranaerophilales bacterium. Taxonomy (GTDB): domain Bacteria; phylum Cyanobacteriota; class Vampirovibrionia; order Gastranaerophilales; family Gastranaerophilaceae; genus Limenecus. The sequence goes on from CALVAN010000031.1 coordinate 21,856, forward strand.
ATCGGCACAAAAGGTTTTGTAATATATTCTCAAGACGGATCTGTCGGCGCAGGCAGAAAATATACAGCTCAGGCAATAGCAGGCGAGGCAAAAATCCCGTATGTGGAGATTAATGCGGTAGATTTCGGAACAAAGGATGTAGACCTTTTTGGCGGCGGAAATTTAAGTCCGGAAGGTTCCATGAAAAAACTTTTCGGAATGGTTAAAGCACAGGCTGAAACCAACCCCAAAAAATCCGCAATACTGTACATAGAAAACTTTGAATATTTTTCATACGGAGAAAACCTTTCCGAATACCACGAAAAAGCAATGTCACAGCTTATCAGAGAAATGAACAAAGCTCAGGAACAGGGTATGAACATCGTTGTAATGGGTTCTATGAACAATCCCGAATACATCGGCGATGCAACCTCAAAATCCTTCAAATTTATTGACCAGATAGAAGTCGAATCTCCGGACTACAATAAAGAAGCAAGAAACGAAATCATAAACTATTACATAAAGAAAAAAGGCATCAAACTTGCAGGTGATAATGAAGAACAGCAAAAAATCAAAAGCCATATAAACATGCTTACGGAACGATGCTCGTATATAGAAATATTAACACTTCTGGACAAAGCAAAAAATGTTGCGAAAGAAAGAAAGCATAAAAATATCGAAAAAGCTGACTTTACGGAAGCATATTTACAATTAACAACAGGCCGCCCCGCAAGCGCACAGGATCCGCTGTACAGAAAACAGCTTGTAACCGCACACGAATGCGGGCACGCAACAAACGGTATAATTATGGAAGAACTTGCACATAAAGAAAACCGACCCGATCACATAGGCAATTACGTTAACTTTATTACTCTGGACCCCAGAGGAACTTTTGGCGGTGCCGTGTATTTTAGCGACGAAATAAATCCGGAATGGTCGTTTGAAAAAATCTTCAGCGATATAGTCGTTGATTTTGGCGGAAATTCTTGCGAAAAACACTTCTATGGGCAAGACGGCAGCTGGGGTATCACTGCCGATATGCAAAATGCGACCAACAGAGCCAGCATGGCTTCCGGTATTATGGGACAGGGCAAATTCTTCGGCAAAAAATCACTTGAAGGGATGTTGGTTATTTCAGAAAAAGACAAAGACAATCTCAACAAAGATATTGATATAATGCTGACTAATGCACAGCTGGTGTCTGATGCAATAACAGAAGTGTATGAAGATTTTAACAAAGAGTTTGTTAAAAAATATGCAGATAAAGTAGGCACGGGCGAATGTATCATTCAAAGAGAAGAATTTACCAAAATGCTCGAAGAATGGCGCAAAAAACAACCCGCTGAAAAACAAAAAGAATTTGAACTTTTAGACAAAACAATCCTTGCAGTTATAGCCGCAACAAAACGAGGCGTAAAATGTCATAAAGCGGAATAAATTCCCCCGAAAAACTCTTATATCATAAAAGAAAGATTGATAATATTTCATATAGTCAACTGACCCCGACAAGGTCAGAATACGGCACGGAAAAATTACATTTTTCCTTTGCCTGCCTCTAA
>CALVAN010000032.1 GCA_944325555.1 Candidatus Gastranaerophilales bacterium
ATGTTATACAGCCAATATCGTACTTGTTTATTGCACCTGTTCAATGAGTTGCCGGGGGCAGTTGACTATATGAAATACGTAATTTATATACGCAGACCGCTTTGCGCATCAAAAAACAAAAAGTCATTTGTGTTAAAATTCAATGTAATTTCTTTGTCAAATGGCTTTTGAGTATCCACTTTAGCGGAACATTTTTCACCGTTTATGTTAAAGTAAACAATTTTTTCACTGCCCAGCATTTCGGAAATATCAACAGGAACACTAAATTCGTAGTTAGAATTCAGCACCTCCATTTTTTCCGGTCTTATCCCGACAATGACCTCTTTTCTGTCTTTAATAACTTCTTTTTGTGCTTCATTAAGTGATATTGCATGGTTGTTAAACTTAATTATACCGTTATCAGGGCTGACCTTAATAAAATTCATCGAAGGCGATCCTAAAAATCCGCCGACAAATGTGTTTGCAGGGTTGTAGTATATTTCTTCCGGCTTGTCCGCCTGTTGAATAACACCTTTATCCAAAACAACTATTCTGTCGCCCATAGTTAGAGCCTCTGTCTGGTCATGGGTTACATAAATAAATGTTGTTTGCAGTTTTTCGTGCAATTTTTTAATTTCCGAGCGCATTTGCACTCTTAATTTTGCATCAAGGTTAGATAATGGCTCATCCATTAGAAAGACTTTAGGGCTTCTTACAATAGCACGTCCAAGTGCAACCCTCTGGCGTTGACCGCCTGACAGCTGTTTGGGCTTTCGGGTAAGATATTCCGTCAGGTTAAGGATTTCAGCCGCTTCTTTTACTTTTTTATCAATTTCATCTTTTTTGAAATTTCGCATTTTTAGTGGAAATGCAATGTTTTCATACACACTCATATGTGGATAAAGAGCATAGCTTTGAAAAACAAACGCAATATCTCTGTCTTTCGGGTGTACATTATTTACGCATTTATTATCAATGTATATTTCGCCGTCTGTAATATCCTCCAGTCCTGCTATCATTCTTAATATAGTTGATTTTCCGCAACCTGAAGAACCAACAAGTACAAGAAATTCTTTGTCTTCTACTTCTAAGGATACATTGTTGATAATTGTTTTTGTGTCATACTTTTTTACAACATTTTTTAACGTAACATTTGACATAAAAAACTCCGCTACAAATTAACTTTTTCCGCAGGAATTATAAGTGTAAAAACACATCCCTGCATTTCTTCCGATTCTGCCAAAATTCTGCCTTTTAAAATTCTTGCAAGCAGGTAAACAATACCCATTTCAAGGCTTTTTGCCACATTTTTTTTGGCTATATATTTATCAATATTGGCGTATGGATCAAATATATTTTTTAGCTCGTTTTCCGCTATTCCCTTACTGGAATCAGTTATTTGTATCATAATATAATTTTGTGTTGGTATTCCTTTGGGGGGATCTATACCGGCCGCTTGCAGGCAGGTTTCATCAGGGTGAGTTACCGCAAGGTGAATAGAGCCTGATTCTGTTCTTTCAAAGGCATTATCTAAAAGAGTGCACAATACTTTCTGCAAAACATTTTCATCTGAATAAAGCGTTCTTTTGGTCAGACTGTTAAGGTTAAAATTAATAATAATTTTTTTCTCATCAGCACGTTCTTTGTATTTGTTAAAAAGATTTGTCATCATTGTAACAAAATCAAAATTCTTAAACTCGTAATCGTAAATTCCCGATTCAAGTTTTGAATATTCAAGAATACCTTCAACAAGTTCAAGCAGTTGAACAGAATTTTTGTTAATTATTGTTAGGTATTTTTTCTGTTTTTCGTTTACATCTCCGCCGAGTCCTTCAAGTATAGCTTCAGAAAAACCATTGATGGAATGCAGTGGAGATGTTATTTCGTTAGACACTTTTGTTAAAAATGTACTTCTGTTTTTATTGAGTTTAGTTATATATTCATGCTCAAAAAGAAGTTTGTTGAGCATTTTTTTGTTATTAGTTACATCACGTATAGAAATAATTATTTTGTCTTCATCGTCTTCATATTCCGAGGCTCTTATTTCCAAATAAATTTCCGAGTCACGGTTTACTTTTGAACGAACAACGGCTGAATCATCAGATTTTATAAGATTGTTTACAAGATTAAACCCGCCGTCAAATATATCTAACAATTCAAGATTAAACAATTCATCGCTAGAAATTTCCAAAATCCTAAGCAGATTTTCATTTGCATACAAAAGTTCCCCGGAAGCGGAAACCACCAGTACTGCATCAGGATAATAGCTTAGAATATTTTTTTCTCTTTTGGGTTTGAAAAACCAAGATAAAATGTTCATATGTGTAAAAAGTCCCCTTAGGTTAATATCTTATGTAATAAACTCTATTTAGATAATCTATATACTAACATAATATGCGCATTGAACCAAAATAAAAAATAAAATGCGGCGATTGTGTAAAAGGCCGCATAAGTCAAGAAAGGAATGGTTAGACTATTAATATGCTTATTATCACAACTTTTTCCATGACGTGCAAATTTATAAATAATTGTTAAGCATATTAGCAAAACTCAATAAAGAAACGACTTTCTAACCATATAATCTGGCGGATAGAGCAAGCATTGATTAATAATTTTTAAGATGTTATTATATCAAGGCTTATCGTTTTACATTCTATTTTAATAAGTAAAGGTTTATGGCAGCTAAAACAAAAAAAGCGGAAGCGGCTGTTGAAGAGCAAAAGTCCGCAAAATCAAAATCCAAATCAAAAGCAAAAGCTGAAAAGGTGCTGGTAATAGTTGAGTCACCGGCAAAATCCAAGACTATAAAAAAGATACTTGGTGATTCATACCAGATAGAAGCCAGTTACGGACACATCAGAGATTTTCCTCCCAAAGTTCTCGGGTTTGATGTTGCTCACAATTTTGAGCCGACATTTATTGTTATTCCTGAAAAAACGGCTGTTGTAAAAAAACTGAATGAACTGGCTAAAAAATCAGACAAAATTCTTCTTGCATCCGATCCTGACCGTGAAGGTGAAGCTATTGCCTGGCATGTCAGACAGGTGCTTGATGTGCCTGATAACAAAATTTATCGTATAGAATTTAACGAAATTACTCCCAAAGCTATAAAAAATGCAGTAGAACACTCAAGACAAATAGATATGGAACGAGTAAAAGCGCAACAGACCCGCCAAATTCTTGACCGTCTTGTTGGCTATAAAATAAGTCCGGTACTGTGGGAAAAAATGCGAAATTACAGGTTGTCTGCAGGAAGAGTTCAAAGTGTTGCTCTGCGTATGATCTGTGAGAGAGAAGATGAAATTGATGCTTTCAAGCCGGTTGAATACTGGACAATTACAGCTGATTTGCTCAAGGATAAAATTCCATTTAGTGCTGAGCTTTCAAAATACAAAGATAAAAAAATAGATATTAAAAACAAAGAAGAAGCTGATAAAATAGTTGCAGAACTCACTAAAAAGGGTTTGGAATATGAAGTATCCAAAGTCACCTTCCGTGATACACAAAGAAAGCCGGCTGCGCCTTTTATCACCTCAACACTGCAGCGAGAAGCAAGTTCAAAGCTTGGATACGGCGTATCAAAAACCATGCAGATTGCTCAAAAACTTTACGAAGGTATTGATATCGGTGCTGATGGACCTGTTGGTTTGATTACGTATATGAGAACAGACTCTGTACGAATTTCTGACGATGCGCAGGCTGCTGCAAAAGATTATATTACAAATAATTTTGGACAAAATTATTACCCGTCAGTACCTAACAATTATGTAAAAGGTAAAGGTAAAAATGTTCAAGATGCGCATGAAGCCATCAGACCGTCTTATATTGACAGAACTCCGGAGAGCATAAAGCAATATCTTACATCTGAACAGTACAGATTGTATAAATTAATATGGGCAAGATTTATTGCCTCACAAATGGAAAATGCAAAGGTCAAAAATACTTCTGTTGATATATCAGCAGGCGACTATTTGTTCAAAGCCGGTACAAGCAAAATTACATTTGACGGATTTTTAAAGGTTTATAACGAATCTGACGAGGATTTGGATCAAAGCAAAATACCGGATTTAAAAGAAGGGGATTCTTTAAAATTATCAAAAATTGATCCCAAACAACACTTTACACAGCCGCCGCCGAGGTTTACAGAAGCCTCTCTTGTTAAGGCACTTGAAGAACACGGTATCGGACGCCCGTCTACATATGCTCCGATTATTTCTAAAATTCAACAAAAAGGATATGTCGAAAAGCTGGAAAAAGCACTCGCTCCTACAATTTTGGGACGTACTTTGTGCAAGGAGCTTGTAAAATACTTTACAGACATTATGAACTACGAATTTACTGCCCAGATGGAAAACAAACTTGATGACATAGCCGAAGAAAAAGCCGTTTGGACGGAAGTTTTAAAGGATTTTTATACACCGTTTAATGATACGGTAGATTCTGCAAAAAAGAATATGCCGAGAGTTCTCATTGAATCTGATGTTGTATGCCCAAAATGCGGGAAGAAAATGATTGTAAGAACGAGCCGCTTCGGAACGCAATTTTTAGGCTGCTCCGGATATCCTGAATGTAAAACAATGCTACCACTTAATAAAGACGGTTCGGCTGTTCAGGTGGACGAAAAAAGTGATGAAAAATGTGAAAAATGCGGTTCGGATATGATAATAAAAGTCGGACCATACGGCAAATACCTGCAATGTACAAATGACGAATGCAAGCACAGAAAAAGACTCGTTGTGTCAACTGGTGTAAAATGTCCCAAATGCGGAGAAGGAGATGTTATTCAACGTAAATCCAAATACGGAAAAATCTTCTACGGCTGCAGCAAATATCCTGATTGTGATTTTGTTTCTTGGAACGAACCGGTTGCAAAAAAATGTCCTGAGTGTGGTGCACATCTCGTTAAAAAGATTACTAAAAAAGAATCCAAGTTAGTTTGTTCTAACAATTCGTGTTCCTACAGCGAACCAATTGAACAAGACGGGGAAGGAGTTTAATAATGTTTAAATTTGCGGTTATTGGGCACCCCCTTACTCAGTCGCTTTCTGCAGTAATGCATAATGCCATGTTAAAAGATGCAGGCATTGAAGGCTCTTATGAACTATTGGATACAGAACAAGAGGATCTTGTAACAAGAATAAAACAGCTTAAATCTCAGGGGTATAACGGTTTCAATGTTACTATACCGTTAAAAGTTCCTATTACTCTTTTTTTAGATGAGTATGATAATCTTGCAGACCTTGCAGGTTGTGCTAATACTGTTAAAATTAATGCAAATCACACATTATCAGGTTTTAATACGGATATTTACGGTTTTAAAACAGCTATACCGTCAGATATACAGGCTAATTTGAAAAATAATAAAGTCGCAATTCTGGGTACGGGTGGTGCGTCAAGAGCTGCTGCCATTGCATTTACGCAGATAGGAATAAATGAAATAGATTTTTATGCACGCAATATTATAAATGCACAGGATATGGTTAACTTTTTAAGAAACAGCTTCCCTGCTATTCAATTTAACCTTAAGCAAATGCAGAGCCTCAGAGATTTATCTGACTGCAAAATGCTTGTTAATTCTACGCCTGTAGGAATGAGAGGCAAAGCAATGGGTATAAGTCCTATTGAGGAAGATACCTTAAAAACATTGCCGGAAGATGCTGCTGTTTATGATATTGTGTATAATCCACTTAAAACACAGTTTATAAAGCTTGCTCAGAAGAACGGATACAGAGCAATTACAGGACTGGACATGTTCGTACATCAAGGAGCAAAAGCCTTTGAAATTTGGACAGGTAAAAAAGCAAAACCTGAGGTCATGAAAATGGCTGCCCTTGAAGAACTTGCCGAATAAAAAATTTTTCAAACTTTTAACCCGAAGTAAATTATTCAATTTGCTTTTAAGATATATGCAAGTGTATTTTTGTATAAAATACAAAAATATGACACAAGATAAAATTTAGTTATAATAAAATTATGAAAAGTTTTTATTCCAAACTGTTGATATTGACCCTTAGTATCTTTATATGCAGCGGTTCCGGTTACAGGGGAACGTTGCCGGATATTAGTACACAGTTTGAGTATAAAAGAACCTCAACCGAGGAAACACAACCCTTCTACAAAACCATTGATGAAACGGATCATCCGGCACAGTTTAAAAATATTCCGAGAGAAAACCCTGCGTATATTGACATAATTCTAAAAAAAGATAAATCATCTCCATACATTAATGATTTGAATGATGTAATACCCCTTTTGGAAAAACTGCAAAAATGCATACAAACAGACGGGAGCATACAAAAATTTAATGCAATAGCCAGTTCAATAATAGATCATGCTGACTATATAGCCCAAAAGTATGCGGATAAACCGGAAAGATATTATATATCTTTTTCAAAACTTCAAAGTATTTCGGCTCAGGTTCGTTCTGTTGCTACATTAAGGTGCGAATCTCTTGTTTATATAAAGTATCTTGCCTCTCAGGGCGACGGACAGATATACAGTAAAGAAAGCTTGCAAGAACAAATAGATTTGCTGGAACGTGAGCTTAATATGACAATTAGGATTTTAAAAGATTCAACATAGCCAATACATCATTATTTACCTGTCTGATGCGTTATATAACAAAATAAAATAATTTTTTATATATGATGCAATCATTAGACAGGGGTTTATAATGTATAAAAAAATAATTATGTGTTCTTTTATAGCTGCAATCTTTTTTTCTGCAGCAACAGAGGCTCGAGCATACAAGGTTAAAACCTTTCAGCCGCTGCGGATAAATCCTCTCGCTGTTCCGTACAATCCTTATCAAGCCCCTGGGGTAAATGAAAGTTATCCTAAGATTACACAAATAGAATATGTTCTGTTTAAAAAAGCTTATGAAAAACAAAATATCTATACAAGGCTTTCCCGAATAGAGCGCAAGCTTTTTAAAAAAGCTTTTAATAACCTTCCTCTTGCAACCAGAATGGAAAATATTACCAACAATATGGATGCAGGGATAATGTATAACATATCAAACAATGATCTTTCTAAATTGGAAAGGAAAGTCCTTGGCAGAACGTTCGAATACGATGATACTGAATCCCGTATAACAAGAATGGAAAAGGAAATGCTTGGCGCCATGCAAAGCGGTAATCTTAAAGAACGTTTTGATACTATAAAAACGGCATCTAAACATTACAATTCATATCCGGAAGTGTTGCAATCACAAACAATAACGCCGCAAACGATTTATCCTCAGTATTATGGAACATCAGCACCTATGGCCTATTATCCGCCGTCGTACGGAAGTTGGAATACAACTCAAAGCAGAGGTTTTGGCGGCTTTTTAAAAAACATGCTCGGTTCAATGTTTAGCGGCGGTTACGGAACAATGACAGGCTACACTCCTCCTATTTATGATCCGTACAGTCAATTTGATCCCGGGATTGGAATAAGAAATGAATACCATAGTAATACAAGAAGCTATTTGCAAAACAGAAACTATGGAACAGGTTCCGGTGTACGAATTTTAGACTAACTCAAAAAAATTTGCTATAATAACAAAATCGGATAGTTTATTCAGGAGGTTATTATGGCTAAAGAATGCAGTTTTGACGTGGTTTCCGAGTTTGATAAGCAGGAGCTTGTTAACGCCGTTGATCAGGCAAAAAGAGAGTTGACCACAAGATTTGATTTAAAAAATACAAATTCCGACATTGAATTGGAAGCGGATAAATGCATCACAATAACAACAGGTGATGATATGAAGCTGAGAAATATTCTTGATATTTTGCAGACAAAACTTGTTAAGAGAAATATCAATATAAAGATTTTAGACCCTCAGCCTGTTGAAAACGCTCTTGGCGGAAATGTCCGTCAGGTTTTTAATCTTAAAAAAGGTTTGTCGACAGAGCTTGCGAAAAAAATTGTTGCTGATATAAAAAATTCCAAAATCAAAGTGCAGGCATCTATCCAAGGAGATCAGGTAAGAGTTTCCGGCAAAAGCAAAGACGATTTGCAAGATGTTATTAAACTGCTTAAAGGCAACGAAGACTCGTATGACATACCTTTGCAGTTCCAAAATTACAGATAAATATATATGTCCTTAATGTTACAATATGTTGCATTGTAAAATATACAATAGCAAAAAAAATGTTGCATAAACTTTAAGCTATTGTCGGGTTTCGACAACATTATTAAAATAAGTTAAAAATTTTTTATAATGGATTGAAAAACCTTTATTCTTGTGCGAAAGTACATAAGGGCAGGAAAAATGATAATAAATCAAAAACCGAGCATTATACACAGCGATCGATTTAGTCACAAGCAAAAGTCAGTTGTGACAAAAGATAAGCTTTCTAATAATATTTATGATAATAAGCAAACGCCTTTAATGAGAGAGTCAGTTAATTCTTCCTTTAAAGGCGTTTCTTTTAAAGGAATTTCGGCAGCACAGCTCAAAAAGTCTTTCGCATTATACAATGAGCACAGGTACAATCTGCATGACAGCTTAAAATTGTTGGAAAAATATATCGGAAAAGCTCCGGTAGAACTTGAAGCCAATACAAGCGAATGGAACGAAATAGCAAATCATATTATCAAAGCCAATAATGATTCCACCGTTGTTATTAAAGAAAAAAACTGGACAAAACAGCTGCTTGATGCAATGGCTTCGCCTATTACCGATTTGCCGTTCAGAATAGCAAAATCTTTGAAAAAATCATTTTTTGGCGGACATGCCGCAAAAACTGCAGAACAAACTGCTGAAAAACACCAGAATTTTATACAGAAAAAAATGAACTCCATAGACAATCCCGATATCGTAAACTCCTTTATCGGATATATGGAATCTGCACAAAAATACAAATATGATACAGATAAAACACGTTCTGCAGGATTAATGTCTAATGCCTTGAAAATGTTTGACGCAAAATCAGGTAACTATAATGCCGTTCATGAACGAGCATTAACAAGAATTGTGACAGGGTTTATACCTGCATTTTTCCTTGCGAATGATGCATATAACCTTTCAAGAATTTGTGATGATGATCCTCAGAAGGCTGAAAAAGAAAGAAAACTGCGTTTTAACCAAGAAACTAAACGTGTATTGTCAAACGCATACTTGCAGTTGATTACACTTGGTGCACTGTCAAAATGGATTAATAAGAGCAAGGCTACCTTTGTAGGTGTTACTGCATTTAGTGTACTTATAACAGAAGCATTTTCAAGATTATCAAACGGCAAAAAAATACATATGATAAATAAGGAAGAAGCCATTGAAATGAACAAAAAAGAGGGCTTGCTTCCAGCAGATTACCAGCCGCCAAAAGACGGAAAAACAGATGACAAAACAGCTGCTTTTATACCGACATTTAAAGGTTCTAATGTATTCCACGGCTTTGGGGTTGCTGATATGCCGCTTGCACAAATGAGCAACGTAAATATGACGGGCAAATCTGTAGATGAAAAGCTTAAAGCCGTTAATGATTCAAAACCTCTTTTAACATTTTCTACACTGGCAAAATGGTTTGTTGGTACAATTATTTTAGGCTTTGCTCTAAAACGTGCTAAAAATATAAATATAGCCAAAAATGTTAAAATTAACGATTACTTTAAAGTACTGGCAAACAAATATGACAAAGTTTATAATTCCTTAACTAAAATGGATTACAAAATTTCAAAACAAGAGTACAACAAGGTTATTAATAAACTTAAAGAATATGATGAAGTTGTCGGTTCATATTTTGAAAACGTTATACAAAATTATCAAAAATCAAATAAAGTCCAATCAATCTCAAAAGAATTTTCGAACGTCTTAAAAGAGGCAGGACTTGATAAATATGCTGAAAGCTTTGCACACCTTGCAAATTCAAAATTAAAAACCTCTTTCCAGGATATTGCATCTTTCAATCAATCTCAGGCGTATATTTCAGCAAGGAATAAACAGGTTATTTCAAATAACTTGCAAGAGCTTCTTGAAACAATGAAGAATAATGGGCTTGCAGATAAAGCACAGCAGCTTAAAAGTATAATACTTGATGAAAAAGGCAAAGTTGTTACCGCTAATTACAATAAAGCTAAGAAATTTATTAACGAAAATGCAAAAGAATACGCATTTACTTTTGATAACAGATTTAAGATTGATGAAGGCGCAGAAAATCTTAAACTTTTCGAAAATGCAATAAATGCATTAAAAGAAGTTAAGCCGGGAGCCGCTGAAAAATATCAAAAAATTGTGGATGATACAATAAATGCGAATACAATTTACATGGGTAAAAGAGGCATTCCTGTTATAAAAGAAATTGCAGACTTTATCACTGAACCGTTCAAGTTTATGTGGGGCACAATTACATTACCTTACAAACATATTGCAAAACCTATTTCTAAGTTAATAAATCCGGATGTAAAACTTCCGCAATGGCCCAAAGAAAGTGAAATGGTTGCTGCTGCGGTAAAAAGAATGAGTAAAAAGCCGTTTATTAAATTACCGCCTGTATTTGGTCCTCACCAAGGCATTGCAAAAATTGATTACAGCAAAGAAGATTTTGCTAAATATATGAATCTGCAGTTTAACAAAGGCTTTAATACTGCGACAATGTCAAGTCTTTCGAACTCAGACTTGTCGGCATTAGCCAAAAATACTTCGACAGCAGCTACTGCATGGTTCCTTATGACAGATAACCATAACATGGTTATGCAAAAATCAAACGGTGAAAACAAACAGGGCGCCGTACTTAAGGCAAAAGAAAGAGCTATACAGGAAACTTCAAGACAGTTCTACAATGTAATGTTTATATCTCTGTTTAACAATACCTTCAGAAGCCTTTACAACTCGAGCTTGTTTGGTGCTCAAACGGTTAATACAGCATCAACCCTTGTAGGTGAGTACGTAAACAGAAAAGCAATCGGTATGTCCGTAACACCTCAAACAAGAGATGAAATACTGGAAAATGAATATAAAAACGTTACAAGAAAAGGACCTCTGGGTGATTTCTTCAGGTTTATGTCGAGATTGACAGGCAAAAAGGTACTCTCGCAGCGTGCACCTCAAAATCAACAGCCAAACAAAGAACCTGAAATTAAAAAATAAGTCTTATAAAACGTAAATCTTTGATTTGCTTTTGTTTTTAGTTTGTTTTTGAAATAACAGTGATTGCAGTTGAAAGTCAATCATTGTACTCTCTAGCGGTTACAATACCTTTGTTGTGAAGAGAATTACAAATTGAAAAAACGGTGTTAAATACGGATTCTGTGTCGGTATCCGGATAGCTTTTGCACAATTCTAATGTTATTTCTTCAACCGAACGCTGTCCGTCAATAAGAGCAAGAAGGGTAAAAGCTTCGCTGTTGCCTGCCCAGATAGTATCGTTTTTTACATTGTAAAGAAATATCGTGTTCAATGGCTCTTCATAACGTTTTAGTATCGAATTTGAATATGACAAAACCGTATTTTTATCCATTGCAGCCTCCGCAATTTAAGATTGTGCAGTCATAGCCGCAGCAGTCTGTTGTTCCGTGTTTTTTGTATGCTCTTGCCATACAGCCTGCTTTGCATAACGGAATATATCTGCAATTTTTGCAGACAGAGTTTTCAAGCTTTCTCTCTTTAAAAAGCGGGTTGCTGTGCCTGTTGCTCCAGATGGTTTCAAAGTCAGAATCTTTAAGATTACCGAGGCACAACTCCTCTGTTTCAGCAGCGGAGCACAGATAAACTTTGCCGTCGGCGCAAACCTCCACCCTCTGGTGAGAATGACACCTGAGCGAAGAATCCGGCACCAATGCTTCAAGCTTCAAACTGCTTAAAAGCTGTATTCCTTCAGTATTTTGTAAAAAATCTATTGTTTTAAGGCTGGTGTTTTTCAAAGTAAAACCCGAGTCATTATTGATCTTTTCTATTAACAGTGCGGTATTTTTAAAAACTTCATTTAAATCAGGCTGCAAAGGTGAATTTTTATCTGCTTCCAGACGGTTTAAGCCCAGAGTGTTTATGCCGTATTGTTTGCAAAAATCAAACAAAAGCTGTAATTCGTGTACGTTTTGAGATGTTACCGTAAAATTTAACATGACATTATAACCTGCATTCACAAGATTTTTTATGCCGTTTATTGCCCTGTCATATGAATTGTTTCCTCTGATTTTTTCGTGAGTTTCTTTTGTTACGCCGTCTAGGCTAACGCTGAAAACGGTAATTTTCGGGTTAAGCAGCCCCGCAAGAGTTTGTGCAGCGGCTGTGTCTATAAGGGTTGCATTTGTTATGATATTAATATACAGATTGTTTTGCGCAAAAATCTCCAAAATATCATAAATACCCTTTTGCAAAAAAGGTTCACCGCCCGTTACCGTGACATTGGTAATATTAATTTCGTCAACAAAGTATTGAGCAAGGTTTATTAACTCCTGCGTACTCAGGTCATCAGCCGGGGAATATGCATTTTCATCAGCGCTGTAATAGCAATGCTTGCAGCGAAGATTGCAGGCAGAGGTGATTTTAAAAAATAATTGATAAGGAAGGCTAAATTCATAGCCTTCCGGAATAAATTGTTTAAATTTTGCTTCAAAACCTGTTGATACAACATCTTTCTTTCTTAGAAAAATAAAATCAAAACAGGTCTTAATATAACTTTTCATTATGCAAGATGAATAAAGTATTCGTAGTTGTTACCTTCGCCGCAGTCAAAGTCCATTTTACGGATTTGTTTATTTTCATTTTTCACTGCAGAGGGTGCATATTCTTTAGGCAAAGATTTTTGTGCTTTTGATTCAAATTTTTCGGCATATTTAGATGCATTTTTGATAATAGGGTTAACAGATTGGTATCTGATTCTTGGAACTTGCATAATTGTCCTTTCTTTATGTCTGCTTGCAACTTTCGGTTCTCACCAAGTCCGAAACAAGTATAATGCAAGAGTTCTCAAAATACAATTTATTGCTAAGCATTTAGTAGCAAAATTTAATATTTTTAAACTTATATAACCAAAGGAAAAGTTAAAATGCATATATCTCATATCGGTCATTCTGCTTTTATCACGCATTATAATTATATAAAATCGGCAAGAAATTCATCAAATTTGAGTTTCAAGGGAGATTCTTCCTTACAAAAGCCCTGGGTTGAGAAAGAATCTATAAGAAATATTCTTAAAGCAAACAAAATTGCATATTCGCCGGTAACTTCTTTTAACCAAAAACTAAAGCCCAATGACCTTGTGAATGACAATACGGTAGTTCTTGCAAATATAATGGTATATGACAAAGCAATAAAGCGTGACACTGAGGCAATTCTTGCACTTACCAAAAATGGCAGGGAATACAGGGTGGTATGTGTCAAAGCCGATGATGCGATAAAGAACTTAAACGATGAAGATTATATTGCGTTTATTAAGTTTAAAGTAATAGACAAAAACAAGCTTCACATTTTTTATAACGGTGTTCTTGATGAGGATGAGGTAAAAAACATAGTTGCGGCAACTCAACAAAATCGGGATTATGTGACTATTATCGGCGGGTTTGCCAACACTGAACCAAAAAGATATTTTAATGCCGGTAAAAAAACAGCGCTTGCTGCAATTCAGCTGTTTAAGGCATGCGGTATTGAAAATGTTTTTTACGGCGCTTTTCCGCCAGAGGGCTGCCATTCCCCGATACCGTATTATATGCGGGCAAAGATGACTCTGCTTGGCTGCAGCGAGGATGACATACTAAAACAAACCAATAACTATAAAACACGTCTTGTGCAAAACAAAAAGATTGCAATGATGATGCCGCAAAATGCTGAAGTTATTAAACTGGCACAACATTACAATCTTCTTGAAAAATTTTTAAAAAACAGATTATAAGTGTTTTTCTATATTAGATGTGATGGTTGATTTCGGAACAAGTCCTACAAGACGTTCAACAGCTTTTCCGTCTTTGAAAATCAATAAAGTAGGCAAACCGCTTACGGAGTATTCTTTAGCTGTTTTAAGATTTTCGTCAGTATTGAGTTTTACAATTTTGAGCTTGCCTTCATAATCCTGCGCAACCTCATCCAACACGGGACCGAGCTTTCTGCAGGGACCGCACCATGGTGCCCAAAAATCAACAACTGTTAATTCAGAAGAATTTATAACTTCTGATTCAAAAGTTGAATCATTGATATCTAATGCGTTTGACATACCGTCTCCTCCTTAAACCATATTATAAAGGTATAATGTAATTTTAGCAAAAAGTCAATTAATATACCAGATTAATAAATTTAATAAAAAATTATTGACTCTGAATATTCTTTTGATATTATTAAGTAACGAGGAGATAATTTGTAGAGCAAGGCTCTACCAACTCCACAGACAATTGAATATATATGCCACGTTAGCTCCCCCAGTGGAGCGAAGCGGAACGGAGTTAAATTCGTAGAGCAAGGCTCTACCAACTCCATAAAAATTGAATATACATGCCACGTTAGCTCCCCAGTGGAGCGAAGCGAAACGGAGTTAAATTTGTAGAGCAAGGCTCTACCAACTCCATAAAAATTGAATATACATGCCACGTTAGCTCAGTTGGTAGAGCAAGGGACTGAAAATCCCTGTGTCCTTGGTTCGATTCCGAGACGTGGCACCACTTAAAACCAGTCTATGACTGGTTTTTTTAATGCCAGTTTTTTAAAATCGAATCTTTTGGGTTTTCGCTGTGTGTAATTTGTGGGTAATTTCTCATTTGAATAAAATACTAGCTATATGAATTTAATACTTCGATTGCTTCAAGTTTTCGTTTAGGCGTAGGGTGCATATATCGTTGGGTTGTTACTATTGAGCTGTGTGCCATAATTTCTTGAACTGTTCTTATATCCACACCTTTTTCTACCAGCCTTGTTGCTACTGTATGCCTCAAATCATGGAATCTGAAATCTTTTATCCCGGCTCTTTTGCAAGCATTTTTAAAAGATTTTGCTATATTATCATATGGCAAATTTGTTTGAGGGTTAACAAAAACATATTCGCTTGTCGGCTTTATCTTGCTCAAAACCTCATATAACGTGTCTGACAATGGTATTTTAATTGATTTGTGGCCTTTATTGTCCTGTTTTAAAATTTCAATATATCTGAAGTCAAAATCAATGCTGTCCCATTTGAGGTTTAAAATATTGCTGCGCCTTAACCCTGTTTGTAATGCTGTTATCACAATAGGCTTAATTCTTTCCGGCAATTCTTCAAACAGCCGTCTTTCTTCATCTGGTGTTAAATATCTGATTTTCTCGTTATTTTCTTTGAGCTTGCCAACATCTCTGCAAGGGTTTGTTTTTACCAGATTATTGTTAATTGCTATGTTATAAAGCTTGCTCAGTGCTGCCAGATATCTGTTTATGGTTGCATTGGCAAGCTTCTTTTTTTCTTTTAAAAAAGTAATGTATAAATCAATATCCTTGGACATAATCTCATCGAGATTTTTATTTTTAAAAAATTCTTTAAAAGATTCTGTTTTAGATATATCGTGTATGTGGTCTTTTTTATGGACTTTCGAGTATTTCAAGTATAGGTCAATAGCTTGATATAGTGTATGTTTTTTTTCTTCACGTTGGATCAGACCGTTTTGTATTTGCCTTAACTTGAATTTTTCAGCGGTTTCAAGTTCTTTTGCCTCGTCTTGTGTTTTTGCGCCGTCAAGCAGTTTATGGACCCGCTCGCCTTTAACCATAAATTGACAATACCACTTGCCATTACGCTTTTTGTAAATACTCATCGTCATTAATCCATTTGTTGAATTTTTCTTCTCTTATACGAACCAGACTGCCTATTTTAAAAATTAAAGACGGCGGTATCTTCCCTCTGTTAATCCAGGTACGGACAGTACTTTCTTTGGTTTGTAATAAATCAGCAACCTCTTTTATAGATAATAATTTACTTGTCATATTTTCTCCATTTCTTCATGTTTCTTCATGTAATTTTGTAAAGGTTGGGGATAAGAGCAGCTCCCCAAAACTGCCTGCGCTATCTGGAATCGCAACAGGTACCGGCGCTGATGTGAATACTCACGACCGGTACTCGAAAAATAAAAGCGGGCATTTAACCCGCTAAAGATTTTCTATCCAATTCTTTTAAAATTTTGAGCTGTTCTTTCTGCATCTCTCTGATGTAAAAGCCCAGTTGATTCACCCTGTCTAGCAGCCGTTTGCGCCTGCGTTCGTTTAAAAACTTATTTAAAGCTGATTCCTCGCTTTGTGTCAGCTCAATCATATATTTAAGTGCGTCCATACCATACACCCTCATGATGTGTTGTATTTACCGGGATTTTGCACGTGCAATGTTTGTGCACGTGCCAGGCGCCTAGCTGTGCGCCCAGTACAAACGACAAAAGTATTACAAACAAAAATGTTGCATAGCTTATGTGATTTTCTTCGTCAAAATGTTGTTGTGCCATTGTTAATTTTTCCTTATTTTTATTTCAAATTTTATTCCGCCGATTCCGAGTTCTGTTTCAAACTCGTTGTCAGGCTCTCTTAAAAGACTTGCGCACACGCAGGCTAAAAAGTCTAAACGTGTAAAGCTCTCTTTGTCCATAAAATCATAAAGTTTATCCCAGTCGCCGTGACCTCGGTTAAAATAGTTGTTTATCCTTTGTTCAATTGGCTTGCGCATTATTCCTCCAGTAGTTCGGGGTTCTCGTAAATGTTGCCGATAACTTCAAATGCATTTTTACTACAAATTGTCTGCAAAGCGTTGTATGCTATTCCTTTTCCATTTATTTTAAAATATGCCTTTTCTTTATCCCAACAAACTACACCGATATGTGACTTAGTAGCCAAAGACAAAAGAATATCCCCTTCATAAATCAGCTTGCCGTTTTTGTCTTTTAAACCTGTGCATTGCATAATATTATTTTGTGGGATATCACTTATATTATATGGATTTACGTCCTGTTCTTGTAAGTCAATCATTTCTCTATGAATATCATCATATAATCTGAACTTAAATCTGTCTTGCATTGTTTTTCTTCTTTCTGATTTCGTTTTTGTATTCTTTCCATCTGTCTTTACATTGCTTTATCCTAATTGGTATCATTTCTAAAAATTTTTCCCAGTTGTCATACGATTCTCCCATTCCACTCCAATCACCAAAATATTGTTCTAAATTACAACTAACAAAATTTCTATTTTTACACCAGGTAACACTTTTACTATATTCATCACAATAATATTCAAGCCCTACTTTTTTAAACGCTGTTTGTTTTATAACTATATAACTTGTGTCATCAAACCCATCTTGTATTTCTTCACAAATAAATTTCATTTCGGGGTATAAAGCCGAAAGATAGTCAAAAACCCATTTAGTATTTATTTCCTTCCAATCTGGGAATTGTGGTGTGAATAAACTAAGTTGAACAGCATTAATCATCCTTCCCCCTTTGCCTTGTTTATGATGTCGAGGATGTATTTAATATTCAATTTTCCTAGCATCTCATATTGATTGATATACTCCTCAATCTCCTCAAGAGCCTCGAGGTAGCGGTCGCATTCTTTTTCTGCTGCCTCGTGATTTGTATTAGCAATATGCAAGTTGTTTTTCAGCTCCTCGCATTCCTGCGTCTTGCGGGCGAGTTGCTTAAAGTAGCAGTTAGGATTTTTAAAACAATATATATTTTTCATCATAGGATGTTTACAACCGTTTTTACCAAAGGCTGTATTACAAGCGTATTCACATCCGCTCACATCCACGCCGTCCAGATATATAGGTTTATGTTCCATATTTATTAATCTCCTTTACATAAGGTCTGTACTCTTTTTCTGCACTTATTCTTACTTGTTTTGCTTCGCTTAGGGTTTTATATGTTCCAAAGCATTTTAATTTGCCTTTAACCCTCATTTGTACTTGATATCCCCATTTCGTCACCTTAACACCTTCAAAATTTTTTCTATTATGTTGATTTTCTTTATTTGTACAAATTTTTAAATTTTTTGAACGATTATCAAAAGTATCATGATTTATATGGTCAACCATTAAATTATTAGGGCATTGAGTTATTAGCCGATGTAAGGATATGTATTTATATCCGCCTAGATGTGTATAGGCATAAAAATGCCCTCTATAACAACGTGCACCCCAATAATGCTTAGTTATAATATCTAAGAGGCTAGCATCAATAATGAACAATAATTTTCCATATTTTTTACTATTTATTTCTAATTCTGCAACATCTTCCTTTATTGTATAAATATTTTTTCCTTGTCTTCGGTTAGCAATTATTATCTGTTCTTTATCTGCCATTCTCTGCCTCGCTTCGTTTAAGTTCAAACTCTATGTCAAAGACATGTCCATTAGTCTTTAAATCTGTATTTGCGCCATCAATGACTTTTATTGAAAGCACTTTTGCTTTTAAAATTTCGCCTTTATAACCACATCTGAAAGCTATTGACTCATATCTTTCATAGAAAATATCGCCACTGCGCATATCAAATAAGTCTTCATCTGTAAATTTAAAATAGTTTTTGATTCGTACAAACCAATAATATTTAAACTCACGGTATTCATGCGTTTTCCCGCCTGATTTGATCTTTTCAAACCACTCTTTTTTTAGATTAAATGTCAACATCACTCCATATCCTCTACCTGCAGGGTTCGCAGGATTCTATTGCTTAATGAGTTATCCGGTTTTTCCGGATAGTTCATACACAGCTCAACCACCTGCTTTATCGGGCAATCGTCATTTTTACTACAACACTCATGTTCTACATACTCATAACGACAGCTACCCCATTCGTAGCAAGGGCAGTTTTTTACTATGTATTTAGTCATTATCTACCTCGTTTCTTAATTTATTTTCCGGTTTGTCTGACAAAAGCCATTCTTTTATTGATTGGATGCAGCTCACCTGCCGTAAGCACCCCATATATGCACCCATACAAAGCCCACAACCTTTTGGCTTCATATTTGCAAAAAACTTCGCCATTTCCTCAACGCTCATGGCTTTTATTCGTTCGTAGTTAGTTAGCATTTTTTAACCTGCTTTCTGTTGGCACTAAATCTTTAGGCGTGTGGTGAATATCTATATCCATTAATTTTCTTTTGCCGTTAAATTTATGCGTTGTGTATCTGCTTATGGCGGTTATTGAACATCTGTTAGTATTCTCTAATACCGTTAATACGCATGCACTATATATAACTACATGAACATCTCCACCGCCGTTTACCTTATCTAAGATTTGCATTTTTATTTGGCATTGTTCTAAATTAATTCTATGTGCATCCGCAGGCTTTAAGTTTACATCATCTGCATAGAAACGTATTGATTTAATTTTGCTTGTTATTTCTAAGTCTTTAGACTCATCCTCAATAGATTTTTCGTCTATTTCATATGTCAAAGAAACTTGTCTGACTCCTGGTAGTTCAATGCCTCTTGCACAAGAATATTCTCTTTCACTATCCTTTTTTATCGGGTAAACCCTGACGTCATCCACGCCAAAGAGCTTTGCGACTTCTTTAGCCATCTTCCAAAATCCTCCTCACTTCTGATTTGACGAGTCTTTTGATTTTCAATAGTTCTGTTATAAATTCAGCTAACGCAAGAGCATATTCAGTGTTTTCAACATCTATAGTTAAGCAAGCATATGTTTCATCAGGCATATCTGCTTTCATAATAAACTTGTTATTTTCAAAATATTGTTCCCACTCGATATACGGCTTTTTAAGTACAAGCTTAATCAACTCCAGCTGCTTTTCTGGCGTGAAGGCAGGGTAAAGACGCTGTTTCACTTTACTGTGCTCGCAATCCTCACACTTTAGTCTTTCATCCTCAACAGCAGGGCAACAGTCTGTTCCAACATCATAACCTTTTCCGATATTAATAAAGCTGCAATCTGTAAGTATTACAGGCTCTACCCCCGCAGCTTTCATTAGTTCTTCTATGTGGTTAGTCATACACCCACTCTGCCTCTCTGATTGATTTGATGACTTCATTCTCTGTATATGGTTCTTGTATAGATTTAATTAATTTCTTTAAAAAATCTTTTGAGTCTGTAATTGTTAAGTACTCGAATGTCACAAACTCTGCAATTGATGAAATACCCCGAATCGGAAGAGTTAAATTAAACAGCCTTACAAAATTCTCCGGCTTTGTGAAATCTACTGTTTTCTCAATCCCGCACAGCTCGCAAAGCTGCCGGCTTAAATCATTTGCCATTTTTGATGCTCCTTCTTAACTCAACAACGGTCGTTAAATCACACAATTTCAAACGTTTTAAAAGTGCTTTATACTCTTTCTCGTCCTCAATCTCTTTGTAGCGATAAAGGCGCTCCATTTGAAAAACAAAATTTTTATATTCTTCTTTTTCTATTGCAGAAGGATATTTTTTTTATTTTTCATATAAAAATAGAACAACCGTTCAATATGATTTACGGTATTGCGCATAAAACCAATGTTACTCATGTTTATCCCTTTCAAAAAATTCTTTAAAACTGTTGTGTCCGTATTGACCTTCTGTTACTGATATAACCTCTTGCAATGTCATTTGCGGCTTTAAGCTGTCTTTAAATGTGTCAATAAAATTTTCCGTCCCCAGAGCGCAAGCGCCTGTTATAGTCCTGTAACACACAGCCCAGTAGTTTAAATCTCTTACATCCTCAGGCTTCAAGCCTTCATATTCTGACATGTCACGCGGCGAAGTTTTAAACAGCCAATCTCTATACGCTTGTTTTATCGTCCTGCCGTGAGCCGAAACGCCGTCTTTTGTAAAAATATAGCTAGGATTGATTTCTCTATCAATTACGACTTTTTGCACGTGTTTTCTTTGCGAAATTAATAAAGACTGTATGCCGTCGACCTCGATAACCTCTCTAAATTCTTTGTTATAAAGCCCATACAAAGTGTCTTCTTTGATTTTTTCACCGTCTACATATTCTGTTTTAACAAAATACGGATAATACCTGTCCTCATTGTTAACACGATATTCGCAAAGCGTTATCCAACTGCCCTTTTTAGCACGTGCTACAGACCAGAAACCAACGGCAGCCACTACTGCATAATCACCCGAGCTCGCCAGCTGTGCGAAATTACCCGAGCTCGCCATCTGTGCGGCATAACCCGAGCTCGCCAGCTTTGCGG
>CALVAN010000033.1 GCA_944325555.1 Candidatus Gastranaerophilales bacterium
CTTGAGTTGTTGGCAAGCCGAAGGCGAGCCATACAAATCAGGATGCCCTTGGGTACAAGCGAGGTCCCACTCAGACAATCCAGTGTCGTCTTTTTAACTGTGTCACTCACCTACACTTAACTTCGTTAAGTTTCGGTGACAGGCTCACAAGTATCGCTTACGCTTTACTGTTCGCTTTGTCAAAAAATTTATAACACGGAAAGCTGAACACTGAGATTGTTAATTTTAGCCAGCGTAAAGAGAAAATCATCGTTCGACACATTTTGTATGGATTGAGGTATGTAAATTTCTTTATACTTTTGCACCGCATACCGATCTGTCATACCGGAAATGTAATCGCAAACGGTACGTTTAATTTCTTCTTCATTCTGGTTAGGCAATTTTTGTTTGAGCAATGCTTCATAATGATTAAACAAACCGTACACTATACCCTGAACTTTTGATTCTTCTTTTTTAGCCACAGGGTTCGTATAAACATTTTTAAACATCCAGGTTCTCAATTTGTCGATATGATAGAAGGCATCATCAGACATACATATATGGTCTTTGCCTATAGAATTTTGAACAATATCAAGCACCATTTTAGTAATACGCTCGCTTCTGTCCAGAGAAAAATACTGTATGCAATCCTGCGGCAAATCACTTTCCTTAATAATACCCGCTCTCATCGCATCATCAATATCATGGTTTATATAAGCAATTTTATCTGATAATTTTACAATTTTCCCTTCAAGGGTAAATGCTTTGCTTTCTTTTTTTAATGAGCCGGAGTGATACAAAATCCCATCAAGTGTTTCTTGTGTAAGATTCAGGTCTTCAATAATTGTTGCAACTCTGACAGAATGCTCGGCATGGCGGAACCCCGAATCCATTATTTCGTTAAGAACATCTTCGCCGCTGTGCCCGAAGGGTGTATGCCCCAAATCATGCCCCAGCGCAATAGCTTCTGCCAGATCTTCATTTAAATTGAGCGCCCTTGTTATCGTTCTCGCAATTTGAGAGACCTCTAACGTATGTGTCATTCGGGTTCTGAAATGGTCATTAGTTGGTGAGAAAAAAACCTGTGTTTTGTGCTTTAATCGTCTGAAAGCTTTGGAGTGTATTATCCTATCGCAATCACGTTGAAATTCCGTACGAATAGGACATTTATCCTCTTCTCTGGCTCTGCCTCTTGATGTTGCACTTTTTGCAGCATAGGGGCTGAGCTGTTCAAGTTCTCTTTTTTCCTGTATTTCTCTAAAATTTAAAGCGTTATTATCCGTATATGTCATATATATTTAATGTTCCGTTAATTAATTGTGGTGATTGTCAAATATATTCTAGCATGAAAGCATATGCAATCAACAACAGCTCTGTTAGAAAAGAACATTAAATTAAGTGTTATAAAAAACAAATCTTTTGCTATAATGTTTAGCAGAAGGAGTACTTACATGTTTTACAGCGAAAAATTACCATTGATAGTTGTTATTTCTGCATTTATTATTTTTGCGGTCTGCGGATTGGTTACAGTTTTAACAACCACTCACGGCGGCATAAAAATGGACAAATATCTGTGTGTATCTTCTATTCCTTCCGCATATTTTTACAACGACGGCTCTTATACATCAAAAGAACTTTACCCCAGAGAATATATATATGACAAAAATCTTAAAACAGAAGACATTTGCTCTTACAAAAAGCGTGATTTTAACGGTGAGTTAACGCTTGATAAATATAACGAATGCAAAAAAATATATGCACAACAGACAAAACAAAAATTTGCTAACAACGAATGTAAAACTATCGGCAAAGAAATTTATACATACGATAACATGGAATGCACAGCTCTTTATGTTTGGGGCAAAAAAACACTTGTAAGCGTAAGCTGTGAAGGTTCAACACCCGAAAAACGAAAAGAAGCCATTCTAAAAATACAAAAAAAGTTTAAATAAACTTAATAATTATATTTTTTAAGGGCGTTTTATTTTATAATAGGATTCCGAAATAAAAAGAAAGGAATCTGTTATGTCAATTAGACCTGTAAGTTTTACACCTTCATTTAAAGGATTTATTCTTTCTCCCGATGATAAAACGGCAGTAAATGCAAAGTATATTACATCAATGAAAGAATTTGATGACAAAACCGCTGCGCAAAAGCGTACGGAAGTCATGCTGACGGACAAAACCTACAGAATAATAAGTGCCCCTTTGGATTCCGTTTTAACAGCATACACCAGAGCTGCAGCCAGCGAAGTTTATGTTGTAAAAGTAAAAAAAGACGAAAGCAACAAATAAATATACAAAACAAAGACCTCTGAGAAGAATCTCAGAGGTCTTTTATTTGACATTTATTGAGAAGTTTTAGGATATTTATCTGTTGACTATTTAACCGGATAGTGTTGTTCGCTTACAGTTACCTTTCTGCCGGCTTCTTCCTGTTCTTTTTTGTAGTCAGCAGCTTCTCGTCTTGCATTTTCTTCTGTAGTATTTTCAACGAGCGGTCCTTCTGTTGCATATGCACTCCAAGCTGTATTTTGTTTTTCTGTTAAGAAGGGGTTAGAAGTTGCTTTGTAAGTTGCACCGTAGTTTTTGTCTTCGTGTA
The DNA here is from genome assembly GCA_944325555.1 of Candidatus Gastranaerophilales bacterium. Lineage (GTDB taxonomy): Bacteria > Cyanobacteriota > Vampirovibrionia > Gastranaerophilales > Gastranaerophilaceae > Limenecus. The sequence goes on from CALVAN010000033.1 coordinate 2,582, forward strand.
ATTTACCGGCTTTTACTTTTCCTTCTACCTGGAATGTATATTTGTTACCGTTTGGAAGAGTGATTTCTGAAGGGATACATAACTCGTCGCCTACTTTCGGGAAGAATGCATCTCTTGAAGATGTAACTCCTTTTGGTAATGTACCGTTAGCCTTCATATCTTCGAAAGTTTTATCTTTCAATATTCTGATAAGAGCCTTTCTGTCTTCGTTAGTTTTGGGTTGATATTTACCTCTGACTACTGCATCCCAGTTGTCACCTGATTTAACTTTATAGCAGCTTGTATCATCAACTTTTTCTATATAGTCTTCAGACTGGATGAGTACATTGCGTTCTTCTTGTACCGGTTGCGGTTTCGGGGGTTCAGGTTTGTCAACTTTGATTTTGCCTGATTCGAGTTTTGATAACAGAGCCAGAGCTTCTCTATGGTTGAGTACACTTGCATCTCTATAATCGTCATTTTGTGTATCATCAATATCTGCTGAACCGCCTGCGTGTCTGTATGCATCGATTAATTTATCTTTTAACAATGTACCATCTTCTGTTGTATAGTATGCTGCAATTTTCATTGCCATTGCTTTTGCTTGTTTTGATGGGAATGTATCAGATTTTTTAATAAATGCTGCATAATCATCAAAAGTCTTGATACTGTCATCTATCTGTACAGGTATTGCTTTGTCTTCAACTCTTACAGCCTGTTCTTTAATTGAACCTAACGTTCCTAAAGCGGTGCCAAGTAAACCTGTTACGACAGGGCCGAGAGCAACCTTTTGTGATTGGCTTATAGAGCCTAATTCTGCACCTAAATTAACATTTTGAGTTTGAGTTGCAATAAGAGGAATACCTGCCGCTGCTGATGGAACACCAACTATAGCAGCATCTCTGATTACTTTCTTAGCATCAATTTTCTTTTCTATACCGTAGCCTGCAGCTTTCATAATCTGTTTTGCTTCTTTATCGGTAAAGTCAACATCAGCAACACCGTTTTTAAGAGCAAATTCATCAAAAGCATCTGCTATGAACTGAGCTTCACCAGCTTGTACCTTTTTATTTGAATAAGATACAACAGCTTCTGAACCGACTAAGTTGTCACCGATTTGGTAAACCATTTCCTTAGTAATGCCAGCTTTTTCTAATTTTGCTTTTAATTCATCATTCAGTTCCAGCGGTTTTCCATTGTTTCTGATTTCATCGACATTGTTGTTTTGTCCGACTGATCTGTAAACTTCGGAAGATTCTTTTGTACCGCCTGTGATACCTCTCCATATTGATTTGAAGAAGTGAGTACCTTTTTTAGTTTCACCATATTTTCTTGCGTAATCATAAACTTCTTTAGAAATATTGCCTTCTTCATATTCAGATGCTAAACCAGCTCTTACAAAGGCTCTTACCTCTTTGTCATCAGTATAAGGAGCCATTGAGGCAATTTTTCTTACCAGTTGTTGAGCATAAGCTTGTCTTGCTTCTTCAGTTCTTTCAATTTGTGCATCTAAAGCTTTTAAAGAAGATTTATACATATCTTTGTCTGTATCTTTGTATCTTTCTTTTAATTCAGCTTTAAGTTGTTTTTCTAAGTCATCAGTTTCTAAGCCTGCGTATTCTTTTTGAGTAGATAACTCTGCAATTAATTTTGCTGCAACATTTTGTCTTTCCTGTTCTTTACGAGCTTCTTCTGCTTTTGCAGCTGCTTTTCTTTCTTTTCTGCTCATAGGTTCTGTTGCAGTTGATTGAATTCTTAAATTTTCTCCGCTCATGTAAATATCCCTTTCTTTTTCCTCTATAAATGTCTAGTAAAGTTTATAATCCTCTATACTTACATGAAAAATTTTTGCATTTGAAAATTGCCAAAATTGAATAAAAAAAGTTAACAAAAAGGACGTTTAAATGTCTTAAACGTCCTTTTTATCTATGTTTTGAGTTTGTTAAGTTATGTTAACATTAATGACCTAATGCCCATCTTAAACCAAGAGTTAACGCAATACCGTTTCTGCCGCCGTTTCTTATCATAGCCTGACCAAAACCGGTAAATCTGTCACCTTTACGTTTCATAAGACCTACACCGTATTCAATATATGGTTTAACGGCAAGTTCACTCAATGCAACATCGTTAGCATAGAATTTTGTTTTATCCATAATATTCCAAGTCATATTAACACCGAGATATGGCTGCCATCCATTGCCCAAGTTGCCGATAATTCTCAAGCCAGGGATAATTTCTATAGCGTGTAAAGGATCTTGTGTAACTCTAACGCCTGCAGAGTTTGTGTAATCGAATACATTAACCATTGTATAGCTCATCATATAGCTTGGTTGGATAATAAGTTTGTTATTCATTAATCCCCAGTTATAACCGGATTTCCAAGCAGCACCTGTCATCAATATCGGGAAGTCGTCGTTTCCGTACATATGGCTGGCCTGAGCTGCACTTGCACCAATGTTAGCAGTTACCCCTGTCCAGAAGTTGCCTTTATATGCAGTAGCAACACCGCCGATAGAACCGCCGTTTTGCCAGATATCAACACCGTTATATGCCTGATGTGAACCATGGTATGCACCAAAGAACGAGAAGTTTCCGTCCCAACCGTGTCCGAGGTCAATGATATCGGATTCACCGCCAATTAAAGTACCGTAGAATACATTAGATACTTTAGGGCCGTTTTGCAATCCGACACTTTCAAAGTTAGCAAACGGTCTTAAATATATACCGTCTCTTTCCTCAGGAATGACGTTAGGAGCAAATACACCCGTATGGAAAGCGGAAGCATATTTGTTTCTCATTTTCCAGGCCATTCTTTCTTCCGGAGTCATCAATGTGACCATATCCATATTGGCAAAGGACTGTCTATAGATATTGTCCATCATCAGGAAGGCTGCCTGAGCCGCAACAGGCCCAGCAATAATAGAATCAGAATTGCCAATTCTGTCAAATATAAAATATTCACCCGGATCCATAGCGGAAGAAGAGCCGCCGCCTGTTGAAGGATAAGGAACTGTTTCTTGTTTAACTTCATATTTATATATAGGTGCCTGTACAATATTAGCACCCTTTGACAATTCTACGTGTCCGACCAGAGCATCCGCATCCGTAAACAGAACTCGAACAGTATCGCTTTTTGAGTCGGAAACAGATTTCATCTGGTCAATAAACAGTGTGTGACCACCGTCATTAGTAATACCGTTAGGGAAATTAGCTTTTAAGATAGCATCCATTTCCGGATTGCCTGAGTCAGAATATTTCCCGCCCAGATCCACGTCTAATTTAAGGTGAGAATCACCAAGCAAGTGTAAAGACTGTGCGTGTATCTGGTTAGAAGAATATTCGTTATTTAAAAGATTAAGCAAACCGCCGTGTAAATAAAGATTGTTTGATGCGGCAAGGCTTGCATCGTGGTCAAATTTCAACTCACCGTTATACAGGTGGATATTTGCATTTTCAATTTTTCCGCCGTCACCCTTAAAGTGAACAACACCTGTGTAGTCGCCGTTGTTAAAGTTAATAGCTGAATCTGCATTTCCGTCAGCATTACCGACGACAGTAGAATTAAGTTCAATAATACCGGTACCTTGAGCGTTAAAGTTACCTACAGCATCACCGGCAAAGCTGATAGTATCAGTTGACAGGTTTGCACCGGGAACAGGAGCACCGTATTGTGTAACACCGATAACGGTTTTATTTCCATCCGTTGCCATAATGTTAGTAACAGAACCGTCAGTACCGTAAATAGCACCGCCGGATTCCGCAGTGCCGGCTTCTGTAGTGTTACCCGTCATAGTAACGTTGGTTAAAGTAATTGTTGCAACATCTCCGGAATTGTTTGTTCCTCTGTTATACACGGCACCGCCGTAGTTTTGTGCGATATTATTAGTAAAAGATGAATTTGTTACCGTTAATTGAGGACTTGCCGCACTGCCTGCATTTGAAAGGACATTGCTTATGGCTCCGCCTACTTGTGTTGTATTACCGCCGTTATTAGCAAACACAGTGTTATCTATCTGCATATCACCGCTGTTATAAATTGCACCGCCTCCATTTGTGGCTGTGTTATTTTCAAATCGAGAATTGCTTATTTTGAAAACAGCGTCGTTACCATTTGTTGTATCACCTTCATTAAATACGGCGCCGCCTCTACCCTGCGCAGTGTTGTTTCTAAAAGAGGAATTAGTAACAGTTACCGAACGAACAACATCAGTTTCTATCTGTTCGCTCCTGTTAAAAATTGCACCACCGCCGTTTTTTGCTGAGTTACCCTCAAAAATTGAATTATTAATTGTCAAATTAACTGTTTTATCTTCTGCTTTTCCCGCACCGGTATTTGAAATAGCACCGCCGTATGTATCAGCACTGTTACGACCGAAATAAGAGTTATTGATAGTCATATCGGAGCTATTCAAAATAGCTCCGCCGTCACCGGCTTTATTATCCCCTACCTGTGTCATTGTGGAATTTTCTACAAATATAGAATCGGTAATATTAACAACACCTAACCTGTTAGCAATAGCACCGCCATAATTATAGGCGCTGTTATTTTCAAAAACAGAATTCCTGATATTAAGAGAAATATCGGTTCCACCATCAGTTACATAGTTATCGATTGCACCGCCAAATCCGTCTCCACCACCCGACAAATCGGAAACATTGTCTGAAAAATATACTCTGTTAACAGTTAAATTTCCGGTGTTTCCTATAGCACCGCCGTTACCTTCTACACTGTTACCGGTAAATGAGCTGCCAAAATTATTTGAATTATAACGACCTGTACTGACATCAGTAATACCTGAAGTAGAACCTTGAACTGTCATTGTGCCGCCATCATTGGAAATAGCCGCACCGTTATTTTGATCTACGCTGACAACGTCAATATTGTTAAAACGGGTATTCGTAATCGTTGTTGTAGCCCCGTTGCCGTTTTGAATAACAGGAGTTGATAATGTGCTTGAAGAAGTAATCTCATGTCCGTTACCGTTAATATTATATGTTCCTGAACCATCAGGTACGGGGGGAAGTGCCATCGACGAATCAGAAGTGGCATCTCCTTGCAGCTGCATATTTGTGGGGCTTGATGTTACCTGATCCTTTAAACTGTTCCAGTTTTCGTCTGCAAATACACATGTACCTGAAGCAAGAAGCATTAACGCACAGGTAATAACAACACTTTTTTTGAATTCTTTTACTTTAATCTTTCTCATATATTTATTCCACTCTATTCAAATTTTTTTAAAGTTTCTTAATCCAATAATTAATAATATAATACAGCCAAGTCTTACATTTTATCATCGCACAAAAACATTAAAATGTTCAAAAAGTTCAAAAAACATTACAATTTCTACATATTAATATATTTATACTCAGACTTGTATCGATACATAAAACACCTGAAGAAAAAAATTTGCCATTATATAAAATATTTTATTTATATTTTTAACATTTTTGATAACTCAGACATTATACAGCAAAGTTTGCATATACCGTTAAAGTTCGTCCGCAAAAACAAAGACCGCCCATCTTGAAGGTTTATTGTGATAATATTACAATTGCAGTTTATATAATATCTAATATATAATCCTTTTGTTGAACCGGAGATATCATGTCAAAAATCAAAACAAAATGGGTCTGCCAAAATTGCGGATACGAAACAGTAAAATACATAGGCAAATGTCCTGACTGCGGACAATGGGGAACACTTGTAGAAGAAGCCTTCAGCGAAGGTAATTCTCAAAAAAGCGCTGCACAAATTGTTCTTAACGACACAGCCCCATGTCTTATCAACGAAATAGAAATAGATCATTCCATAAGATTTTCAACGGGAATAGAGGAATTTGACCGTGTACTTGGCGGCGGGCTGGTTCAAGGGTCTATCGTTTTGATTGCAGGCGACCCCGGAATAGGCAAATCGACAATTCTTCTTCAAACAGGAAAAGCCATTTGCAAAGGCGGAAGAAAAGCGCTCTATGTTTCAGCAGAGGAGTCGGCTTCTCAGGTAAAATTGCGGGCGCAAAGGCTCGGGGTAAAATCTGATTCATTATATATTTATTCACAAACAAATTTTGAAGCAATAAAACGGCAAATAGAAGAACTCAAACCTGAAATTTTAATTATAGACAGTATTCAAGCTGTTTACAGCAACGATGTTACAAGTTCTCCCGGCAGTGTTTCTCAAATAAGAGAATGTACCAATATTTTGCTTGATATTGCAAAAAACAAAAATATTACGGTGGTTGTTGTAGGACACGTTACAAAAGAAGGAAACATAGCGGGACCAAAGGTGCTGGAACACATGGTAGACACCGTTATTTATTTTGAAGGCGACAGGTACAAGTCCTACAGGCTTTTACGCTGCATGAAAAACCGCTTTGGAACAACGAATGAAGTCGGGGTGTTCAATATGTGTGATGACGGTCTGCACGAAATCGCCAACCCCAGTGAAATGTTTTTGAATGAAAGGACAAAAAACAACACGCCGGGCAGTGTTATTATTGCGACAAACGAGGGTACAAGACCGCTTTTAATAGAATTACAGGCGCTGGTTGGCACAACACCTTATCCCTCTCCAAGAAGAGTTTCCAACGGCATAGATTACAACAGGCTGCTGCAAATTCTTGCCGTATTGGAAAAAAGAATTGGTCTTAATTTAAGCAAACAAGATGTATATGTTAATGTTATAGGCGGATTGGAAATTGATGAACCGGCAGCGGATTTGGGAGTTGCACTTGCTGTTGCAACCTGTGCAAGAGATGTCACAGTCAGTGCTGATACTGTCATTGTCGGCGAAGTAGGTTTATCCGGTGAAATTAGAGCTGTTAACAATATAGATAAAAGAATAAAAGAAGCAGAAAAACTCGGGTTTAAAAAAATTATAGTCCCCGCTTCCGATAAAATTGATAAAAATCTGTTTAACAATATAGAAATTATTCAAGTAGCAAGACTTCTTGACGCTATTACTGCTTGCGTCAACAAAACAGCTGAGTAATCAGAAATACCTTTTATCTGTAAAAACAAAAATCATACGGATACATGATTCCCTCATTTGTATAGCGGGTAAAATATTAATATACCATCATATAGTATGACTTATTAGGGGAAGTCGTTTGGATACCGGTACAAATGAGTGAAGAGTTAGAGTACAATTCGTATAGCAGGATAAAGAGATTGTCGGATGCCGAACTGGAAGTGTTGTGGCAGCATTATCTTGCAGACAAAACGCAAAAAGAACTGCGTGACAAGTTAATTGTGCAATATATTTATCTTACAAGATATGTAATCGGTCGTATAAAAATGAACCTGCCCCAAACATTTTCTCTTGAAGATATTACAAGTTACGGGGTTGAAGGTCTTATTGATGCAATAGAAAAATACACACCTGACAAAGGTGCAAGATTTGAAACCTATGCTCTTATGCGTATCAGAGGAACAATTATTGACAAAATACGTTCTCAAGATTGGATTCCCCGCTCAACAAGAAGAAAAATTAAAGAAATTAAACTTGTTGCGGAAGATTTAAAACAGACTCTGGGTAGAGCAGCAACAACAACAGAGCTTGCAAATGCAATGAATATGGAAAAAGAAAAAATAGAAGCATTGCTTGCCGAAGATACTCAGGTTAGTTCAATTTATGACAAAAAAGGCTCTTCAGAAGAAAGTGTTGAGATAATAGACACAATTCAGGACGAACACCTGCAAAATCCGCTGGAACAACTTGTTGATAAGGATGTAAAGAAAGAATTACAAATTGCTTTAAAGCGTCTTCCTGAAAGAGAAAGAATGATAATGGTACTTTATTACCATGAAAACATGACTCTTAAAGAAATCGGCGAAACAATAAATGTTTCAGAATCACGAGTCTGTCAGCTGCATGCACAGGCAATTATGAAACTGAAAAATATATTAAGCACAAGCAGAACCGACCGCCTTAAAAAGAGTATTGTATAGATTTTTACCTTATAACGATTTTATTATGCTCCGTTGACTATATAAAAAATTTCAGATATATTTTTACGGGGGTATTTTATGGAATCAAGAGTAGAAAAAGCATTACAAAACAAGAAAAACGGTTATAGCTGTTCTCAAGCAGTAGTTTGCGCATATTGTGATTTATTTGGAATAGAAGAAAAAACCGCTTTTATGATATCCGAAGGTTTTGGCGGTGGAATGGGCGGTATGCAGTTGACCTGCGGTGCAGTAACAGCATTGTTTATGCTTTTAGGAATTAAAAACAGTACAGGCAATCTGAAAATGCCAACCTCTAAAGCCTCAACAATGAAACTTATACGAGATGCGGCACAAAAATTCAAAGAAAAAAACACATCTATCGAATGCGCAACGCTAAAAGGTATAAAAACAGGCACCGTTCTACGCAGCTGTGAAGGCTGCATCGAAGATGCATGTACTATATTTGAAAACTATCTTGATTCTCAAGAAAAACAATTATGCAACGTTGCCGATACCAATCTCGCTTAAAATATCTTTAAAGTTTTTGGACAATATTTCGGCAAATACTTCCGGATCGATCTGTGTTGCAACAACAGACATCAATTCGTCAGGAAGCTCATTAACCATTTTAATAAGATCGTCCGGCTCTAGTTTATTCATATTCTTAACTATATCCTGTTTGTCAAGCTGACGAAGCGGGAAGGTTAACGCATTTTTGGAAAATTCGTTGCGTAAGTTTTGATCCTGTTTTGTTAATTCGGTAATAAGTTCTGATTTTTCTTCACGCTCAAAACATTGCAATGCTTTTTTGAATTTATCAGGCTCAAGCTGATTCATCCAATTTACAACATGTTCTGCGCTCCAATTGTTATCTTCCTGGATTTTGCCTTCTTCCTGAAACATATATTTTTCAATCATTTTATTGAGTTTTTCCTCAGGAAGGCTTTTTACTATATCCAAAACTTTTTCTTTATCCAGTTTGTCGGATTCAAAAAATTTGTCTATTTCTTTTTCCGGAATCAATTTTAAAAACTGTTCCATAGAAAACGCCTGAAACACAATTGAACAAATTTTATTTTTGGGCAAATCGTATATAAGACTCAATAATTTTTCTTTAGTAAAGAACATCAACCCGAGCAATAAATCACCGGGTTCCAAATACTGCATAATATATTCCAAATCCTGAGAACTCATGTTTGAAAGAATTGCATATCTGTTCCTTGGATTAGCCAATTTGAACAATTTCAAGAGCTGTTTGGGATCGTTTAATACTTCCTGTTCAAACTTCTCTGCTCTGGGGTTGCCCTGCTCGGCTTCGGCTTCCATAATCTCATCGATGCTTTTTGAGCCATATTGATTTAAACGTTGAGTACCTATCTCAAAGTTTTTGGTTAAATAGCTTAAATCAATATCCAGTCTTATCATTAGCTCACAACCTTATTACTTTAAACCGAATTTGCCGCAGCCGCCTTTTAAATTACTAACTCAAAGGGGCTATATTATAATAAACGTTTTTTAAACAGTGTATATACGGCCTTGCACAAAAAATGTAACATTTCTTAATCTTTTAAATTAAATTAGGCAATTTTCCCAAAAGTATATACTTTATATATACACAGAGAGATTTAAATTACTAATAAGAAGAAAGAGAGTAAATTATGACAAGCGTTCAATTTGGTATGTTACAAAAATTAAAAACAATGGATATTCAAAATAATCCGCAAGCAAAAAGCATTCAACAGGAATTAAAATCACAGGCGGATATTTTTACACAGGCAAAACAAAACTATGAACAAGTTGCAAAATCCGGTGAAGAAGGTTCTCAAGCTACATCCGGTGCTTTCGGACAAACTTCAATGAGTGTTGAAGAGCTGGAACAAAAAATGAATGAAGAACAAGAAAAACTTGAAAGACTTATGCAAGCCATGACACAGGAAACAGAAAAGAAACCTGAAAACGAAGCTCCGAACGAAGATGACAAAAACAAAGTTAAGCCGAAAGAATTCGGAAGCCTTATGGCATAATAAAACAATACACAAAATTAATATAAAAAAAGGACTGAACAAATCAGTCCTTTTTTTTAACAGCATAACATTTTAAATCACAAAAGGTATAAATCTGTATTTTACTTTTTGTGTATATCTTTGATACTCAGGATCTTTTATCAAATGCCTTTCCTCTGTCAAAGCACGCATATAATAAACACCTGCACAGCCAATAATTGCACAAACAACAAGTGTTGAGTTTATTAAATAATCTTTCAGGCAAAAATCAATTGCACTAAAATCTACGAACAAAGCAGGAACTGTCGTTAATACCCAGAATATATTTTTGGAAATATAAGCAGGGTGACGTACGATGTTATAAGGAAAACAGCTGACTGTACCGCGGTTTGTCAGATTGCTGGCTTTAAAAAAGAGTGCAACAGAAGCTGCAGCATATATACAGAGAAATATTATTGCAGCAATTCTGAATCCCCACGTTATAGGAGAATTTATATCACCAAATGCCATCACATTATCGTTTTGTGGAAGTCGTATAAAAGCTTGATTAACAGCAATAAAAGGAGGATAGCATATCAGGCAGAAAAATACCCCGGCAGCTGTTGTTTCCACTGTTCTGATTTTGTTTTTAAAAAACGAAAGCTCAGTGAGATACCCTAAACAGAAACATAACAAATCTATTGAAAACAGTATTAAAATAGCATTGGTATATAATACATTTTTATACTCAAACAAAAAATGTTTAAAAGCATTAAAATCAAGATTTAAAAAAGCTGTACTGACAGTATCAAAAATATTTTTATAAGTATCAGATCTTTGCATTAGTACATCTATATTATTAACAAAAGCACTGACCATAATTGCCCCGAAGAAAAATTTTATGAATATAAGCATAAGTGATTGCGACTCTGTATAAGAAGGAATAAAATGTTGGAGCTCTTTTTTTATTTCTTCAGTTTTTAGAGGAGCAAATTTAGGCAAATGAAAAAATACCCTTTTTATATATCCACAAATTGATATATTATGAGATTTCCATATAGATTTCGGACGATAATAAAAATAAATAATAGGGGCTATTAAAATATATGAAAGATAGAGATGATTGTAGAGTATTTTTACATAATAGCTTGAATAATCTTTAAAAAAAGGAATATTCCACAACAATATTCCCAATACTCCATATACAATTAATGAGCAAAAGTAATGTTTTAATATAATTTTGTTGTCTGCTCTGGGTAAAGACTCATCAACATAGCTTATATTCAAATTTTTGTTAAAAAAGTCTTTTTCTTTTTCTGCAATCTCTTCCATAAATAACTCCTGCCTTAACAATACAGATATTTTATCAAAAAAAAAACGGGCTTCTGAAAAAAGAAACCCGATGTCTGGAATTAAGAATAGTTGGAAGTATGAAAAAGATTTATTGATTATATTTAATATAAAATTTAAATTTGGAACAATTAGAAAACAGGGTAATTTTTTATTAGAAATTCAGGTAATATACAAAAAAAAGAATTCAAATTCCTGACATTTCAGTACTAATATCTTTCAAAGTAACAATATTGAAGTCATAATATTGCAGACAGGTATTGTTTTTATTAACATAATCTACAGTATTAACGGAGTGAAATATGAAAATTTTAAGCAAACCGGAAAAATTATTTTTAATTTTTGCAATATTTTGCGGTCTTGTTCTCATATTTTTTATGCCGCCGCTTATGGGCGCAGATGAACCGGCTCATCTTGCAAGAATTTATTCACTTTCTCAGGGTAAAATTTCATCTATTGTAGTCACCAATCAGGCGGGCAACTATACTCCGGCAGCATTAAATGAATTCGAGAAATTTTGGACACCTGTAATAAAAGATACCCAAAATAAAACAAATTTTTCACAGATAAAAAAATCAATGGAGTTTGTCACTGACAAAAACAAACTTTCTTTTGTTAACCAGTGTTACCAGACATTGTATTCTCCGCTTGCATATCTGCCTCAGACCATAGGGTTGTCACTAGCAAAAGCTTTTACCGGTTCTGTTTACTGGCTTTTGATTTGCTCAAAATTATTTTTGCTTGCTTTTTATATTGCTGTCGGCTATTGGTCAATAAAAATCACGCCTATTTTTAAACATATATTTATGCTTGTACTGCTGATGCCTACAGCTTTATCTTTAGGGGCTTCTATATCGGCAGACGGCGTAATCATACCTATTGCAGCATTGTTTTTTGCATATGTTTTAAGGTATTCATTTGTCAAAGATTTAAAGTTGGACAAAAAGGCAATCGTTATTTTTTCATTACTAACAATTTGTCTGGCTCTTGTAAAACAGAGTTTTTTAATTTCATTATTTGTTTTGTTTATACCCAAAAATAAATTCGGAGAAAGTATAAAATCATATTTATCAAAGCTTGTACTAATTTTTCTTCCTGCAATTATTCTTGCACTTATTTGGAATTTATACTGCAGAGAATGGTTTGTTCCACTGAATGGTTCTAATGCCATATTGCAGGCAAAATTTATACTGTCGCACCCTTTCATATATCTTCTAACATTTTTAAAAACTATTAAATTTTGCTTTGTTATGTGGGTATATATGGCAATAGGGGTTTTAGGCTGGAACAACGTATTTTTATTCCCTATTGTTTATGTTCTTTATATCATTGCATTTATTATAAATCTTATTTTTAAAAAGGAATCTGACAGAGTTCAAACTGCATTATGGCAAAAAAGCATACTAGCTGTACTATTTATATTAAATTTGGCTTTTATTGCAACAGAGCTTTACCTTTCCTGGACAAAGCCTTATTTTACGGAATTTATTTCCTTTATTCAGGGCAGATATCTTATACCGATAATTTTGCCGCTGCTCATTCTTGCAGGCTTTATCTTTGTTAGTTCAAAAGAAAGAACAAGAAAAACAGATATTATAACCTTAAGCATACTGGCTATTACGTATTTAAACATCTTTCTTTCAATCTTTGTTCTTTACTATTTTTAGCAAATTATTTTTTGTTTGCTTTTTAAGAATTTTATAAACAAGCAGATTGGAATCAAAAAATGACAGGTATTAACAGAGCAAACAGTTATAAAAATAATATTATAGTAACGGACAACGGTAAAAAATACAAAAAGGCAACTTTTTGGGAAACTGCCGGAGCTGTAGTCGTTGCAAACACAGCTAGCACAGTTGTAATGAATACAGTGAAAAGGCTGCATATATTACCATTAAAACGATTAAACACAGTAATAAAGCAAGAAAATCAACAGATCTACAAATCCGCTATTGATGAAGTTGTAAAAAAGACAGGTTTGGACAAAAACGGTCTAAAAATTCTGGACGCAACAGAAGAAAATAAACTTTTGGTTAAAGATGCTTTAATTGAGAGCCTACCTTCAAATATTCAAAAACTGTATAAAAAAAATACCGGAATAAAAAATTATTTAGATAACTACCTGTTAAACAAAATGACAAAAATTCTTATAAAAGGTAAAAATGCAGTACACATAATCAAAACAGGCACAATTATACTTAACAAGGATTTAATGTCAACTGCGGCTTTTCACGAAATGGGACATTATATAAACCGACATAAGTCAGTAGCTGGTAAAATATTAAACTCCTTAAGAATACCCGCAACTTTTGTTACCTGTGCAGCAGTGACGTGCGCTTTATTTAAACGAAAAAAAGCAGACGGAGAAAAGACTACAGGATTGTTCGATAAAAGTACAACTTTTATAAAAAATAACTGTACAAAACTGGCTTTTATTTCCACATTACCTGTACTTTTGGAAGAAGGTCTTGCAAGTATAAATGCAGCAAAAATTGCAAAAAAAGCATTAGCTCCGGCTTACTTAAATAAGATGAATAAATTTAATACTGCATCGTGGATTACTTATCTTGGCACCACTATCGGAGTAACAGCTTCTACTGCTATTGTATCTCAAATAATGGATAGACTTTCAGCCCCGAAAGAAATAAAGGACTAAAAGAATAAAAACAAGACTTTTTGCCTGTATTCCCTAGCGTTAAAAGCAAGGAAAAATCTATTCTGCGATTTGCATAACAATTCTTTCGACTGCAGCTCGAAAAACGATATTTTCATATAGTCAACTGACCCCGACAAAATAACTATACGGCACGGAAAAATTTCATTTTTCCTTTGCCTACCTCTAAAAAACGATACTTAATCGTTTTTTAGAGTTCTTGGGTACAATAAACAAGTACAATATTTGCTATACAACAAGGGTACCCAAGGACTCCGTTCGGAAGGTGCCGGTGGCACGTTACGAATGGAGAAAAGTGCATGGGGTCTACCTCTCAGAAACAATTATCAATTGTTTCTTCGGCAGAGTCGTAAAATGCTAGACTCGGCGCCTCTCGCTACCTCTCACAAACAATTCACTGGATTGTTTGCTCGGCAGAGTGTGTACCACTCCTAGCTTGAGTTGTTGGCAAGCCAAAGGTGAGCCATACAAATCAGGATGCCCTTGGGTACAAGCGAGGTCCCACTCAGACAACCACACAAAAAAAGTACCCTTTAATAAAAATTAAAGAGCACTTTTTTTATCTTATTAACGGACTAGTCCCAGTCTTTTATTTTCCAGTTGTTGTTCATAACATCTGCGGTTTTGCCTATCGGTACAAATCTCCAACCTGCAGTGTAAGTACCCTCTATAGATTCCCCACTGCCTACAGAACCAGAACCAGAACCAGAACCAGAACCAGAACCAGAGCCAGAACCGGAACCAGAACCAGAACCAGAACCAGAACCAGAGCCAGAACCGGAACCTGAACCAGAACCTGAACCAGAACCAGAACCTGAACCAGAGCCAGAACCGGAACCTGAACCGGAGCCAGAGCCAGAACCTGAACCTGAACCTGAGCCAGAACCGGAGCCAGAACCGGAATCAGAATCTGAATCAGAATCATTGTTATCTTTGTCAGGAAGTTTTATTGGCTCATCAGGTTTTATCAAAGGTTTATTACCGCTACAGTCGTAACCAGGCATGCATTCCGGTGTTAAAGGTTTGTCTATAACAGGTTTTCGATTATAATCATTACCACCAACAATACTATCTTGTATAGGACGGTTTAAAGAACTATTTGAAGTTCCTCCACCAGCGCCGCCAGCATGCTTTGGTTGTTCACCTGCAATATGACCGTTAGAATCAATTGCCTGCATAGAAGCATATGCAGCAGGAACAAGTGCATTGTTAACAGAATTCAATGCACTATTAAGCATTGGTGTCAGCATTGCCAGTGTACCGGCTGTACCATCTTCATCTTTAGCATCAGGGTCTTGATTGTCTGCTTTTACTTTTTTTAATTCAAAAGCAAATACATCAGCTCCAACAACATTAGGCAGATCCGGACCGTTTACATCCACTATATAAATCATATTATTGTTTGCTATAGTTGATCCATCTGCCAATATTACTGCATTTGACGGCGTTGCAGGCAACTCAGCAATGTCTTTTGCCATACAGCCATTTCTCGAACCTTCAGTAGTTTCATACATATTGGTTGCATTGCACTGTCTGACCACATTAAATGTCGGAACCATTTTTTCTAAGAAAAATTTGTCACCGCCCATTTTTTCAATATCAGTATCAAAGTCATCAGCAAACACATAATCCAAAGAATTATTCAAAGTCATATAATCCTTTTTCAACTGTGTAGCAAAGGCGTGCTGAGATGATGTTCTTCTCAAGCTGGGAAGCACAAGCATTGCAATAATACCTATAATAGTCAGTGCAATTAAAGCTTCAGCCAGAGAAAAAGCTTTTGTAGAATAACTTTTTTTAATCATACAAAGTCCTCTTTTTCATTTAACTAATTCTTTACACATTTAAGTACATATTTATTTAATACCCGTTTTTCAGATAAAATAACACATCTATATAGTTGAATATTAATTTCTTTACATTACGTTACTGTTTTTAACTAAATTATTTGATGATATTATAAATTTGACAAGAAAAATTGGAGTTTTGATGGAAAAAATATTTGCACCTGAAAAAATTTTTGTAACTATTGCGTTATTATTTGGACTAATTCTTGTGCTAATAACACCTCCATATCAAATTCCGGATGAACCTCAGCATTTTTTAAGAGCACTCAGTCTGGTTGAGAATTACAGACTTATTGAAATAAAAAAAGATAGCACTACAGGTGACTACCTCAGTGCAAATTTGGATATTATCCATGAAAAATATGTACCTATAATTAAACACCTCGAAAGAAAAACATCTTTTAAAGATTTTAAACAATATTCAAAAATCAATTACGATAAAAAAAAACTAATGTTTTTCAGTTTTCCTAACACTGCTTTATATTCCCCAGTTTGTTACATACCGCAAATAATCGGACTAAATATTGCAAAAATATTTACAAGTTCAATTGTTGCAATTTTGATTTTCGGCAGGTTATTTTCACTGTTCTTTTTTATTGCAATGGGTTATTTTACAATAAAAACAATACCGATTTTAAAGTGGGGAACACTATTAGTATTTTTAACCCCTATGAATATAATTCTTTCTTCAGGATTTTCTGCTGATACTGTTTTATTCTGCTTATCAGCTTTTTACTTTGCTAAAATTCTGCAATTTTCTTTCAGGACTGAAAATCTGACTACAAAAGAAATTATTACAATGGCTCTGCTGGCTATTTTAATTGCGCTTACTAAACAAAATTTCTTTTTTACATTTTTTATATTTTTGATTCCTAAAAATAAATTTGGAGCAAGATACATAACTAAAATTGCAACTATTTTACTACCGGCAATAATTTTTACAGTTATATGGTCACTGCTTATAAAAAGTATTTACATACCGCTTAACAATGCTGATATGGCAGCACAAAGCCTATATATTTTAAATCATCCTATGGAATATATAACTGTGCTTTTTAAGCCAACATATGATTCGCTAATCATTTTATATGAAGCTATTTGCATAATGGGTTGGCTGGAGATGTCTATACCTCAGTATTATTATTTTCTTTACATAGTATTATTCATACTAAACAGCCTAATTATATCACCCAATGAAAATTACTTAATAACAACTATTAATAAAAAAATTATACTAACCGCTCTTTGCATTGCAAACTATATTATAATCTGTACACTGCTGTATTTAAGCTGGGCGGCTCCTGGCGAATTTTACCCCACTATGGTTCTTCAGGGACGATATTTTTCAATACTACTACTACCCATTATGACAACAATCTATATGATAATTCCGAACATAAAGACAAAATTTGCAAAATATTTTCATATTGCAACAGTTATTTTAATACTCGCAATGATAATAAAAGTGGTTAACATTCTCTATATCAGGTATTATTAACGATACAAATAAAACCTCATATTATACAAATTTTTATTTAATTTCACAGAAAGCTGTATAAAAAATTAATGATATTAAAAATCTTTTGTTAGATTTTCAAGCGCTTGCTTTTTGCAGCAGATTAACATCATTAAAACAATTGTCTTTATTATTTTCAATATTAATATTACACTCAGACATTTTATCAATCTAAACCATCCACATGAAATCTGTAGCCGGCTATCTTCGCTAGACTTCATCCGCCAAGTTTTCGCCAAGGTCTCCGTTCAAAGGTGACTAAATGTCACGTTTGAATGGAGGCAGTCTTTACCTTCCGCCTAAAATTAAGTAACAAAAAAGGATTCTTTGAAATTCTTCAAAAAATCCCCATTTCTATTTAACTAAAAATAGAATCTGTAAACAGCTATCTTCCCTAGGCTCTCATCCGCCAAGTTTTCGCCAAGGTCTCCGTTCAAAGGTGACTAAATGTCACGTTTGAATGGAGGCAGTCTTTACCTTCCGCC
>CALVAN010000034.1 GCA_944325555.1 Candidatus Gastranaerophilales bacterium
AGTAATTTTTCAGCGACAAGCTGCTGTAAAAATTACCTCAAAACACAACTGTTTCTAATCCAACTTCCGTCAGGGCTTCGCCCCGAACCCCCTACGGCTTACTTTGTAAGCCGTGTATGTTATTAACTAAATTCATTTCTACGATATTGCACCAAGACACTCGACAAATAAAATAACATGCAACCAATTTTAGAGTTAATGTTATAATATGAAAAAATCTTTTAGAATTTGAGAGGAAGTTATATGAAAATCTACATCGAAGACATTGCAAAGTACGAAGGACAAACAATAACACTGCAGGCCTGGCTTTATAACAAGCGTTCAAGCGGCAAACTGCATTTTTTGCAGCTGCGTGACGGCACGGGAGAAATTCAGGCAGTTGTTTTTAAGGGCAATGTGTCTGACGAGGTTTTTGAACTTTCCGATAAAATTACACAGGAATCCAGTGTTGAAGTAACCGGTACAGTCAAAAAACATGAACGCTCAAAAATAGGTTATGAAATTGATGCAACGGATGTTAAAGTTATAGGCGAATCCGTTGACTACCCGATTACACCAAAAGAACACGGAACACACTTTTTGATGGAACACAGACATTTGTGGCTGCGTTCTTTAAGACAAAAAGCTATTTTAAGAGTCCGCCACAGAATTATTAAATCAGTACGTGATTTCTTTGATAACAAAGGCTTTACTCTTGTTGACGCTCCTATTTTTACGCCTAATGCCTGCGAAGGTACAACAAACCTGTTTAAGGTAGATTACTTTGACGAAAACGCTTACCTTACACAAAGCGGACAGTTGTATATGGAAGCAGCTGCTATGGCTGTTGGTAAGGCTTATTGCTTCGGTCCTACTTTCCGTGCTGAAAAATCCAAAACAAGACGCCATTTAACGGAATTCTGGATGGTTGAGCCTGAGGTCGCATTCTTTGATATTTATGACGATATGGATTTGGCGGAAGAGTTTGTTGAATATATTGTTCAAGAGGTTGTAAAACATAACAGAGAAGATTTGGAAGTTCTTGAAAGAGATATTTCAAAACTCGAAAACATCAAACGCCCGTTCCCGAGGATCTCTTATGACGAAGCAATCGAAATTCTTAAGAAAAAGGGCAATGATACCGAATGGGGTGCTGACTTTGGCGGAGATGAAGAAACATTAATTTCCGAAGAATTCGACAAACCTGTTATGATTCACCACTATCCAATGGCAATCAAAGCCTTCTATATGAAACAGGAAGGCGACAAAGCAGCCTGTGTTGATATGATTGCCCCTGAAGGCTACGGCGAAATCATCGGCGGCGGCCAAAGAGAAGAAGATATTGAAAAATTAAAAGCTAAAATTAAAGAACAGGGCTTGCCGGAAGAAGTGTTCAACTGGTATCTTGACGTAAGAAGATACGGCAGCTGTAAACACGCAGGATTCGGCCTCGGTATTGAAAGAACTGTTGCTTGGATTTGCGGCTTGCACCACGTAAGAGAAACTATTCCGTTCCCGAGATTAATGGACAGACTCAAACCGTAGGGCATTTGCCAAAGGACAAAAACTCGATGGTTTGTAAATATAATTTAATAAACTAACAAAAAAAATAATGCCGGTATGTTATATTTTTCGTATCGGTATTATTTTTTTAAGGAAACAAAATGAGTATTCTAAAACTTATGCACAAACCGACTCAGGTTTATATAACACAAATGGCAAGAAAAAATTGTATAAATAAATATGGTGAAGAATGGGGCAGCTTGATGCTGGAATCAGTCAGAAACATTGAGTCTAAAAACATGTCTGAGCCGAAAAAGTCGCTGTTGCAAAAAGTTGTAGACAAAATCAGAAATTCAAAAGAATTAACAGTTAATATTTCAAGTGACGATAAAAATAATTTTTTTGTAAATTCTCATTTAAGAATAGGAAATTATAATTTTACAAGTAAAAAACAACCGTTTGATTTTGAACAAACTTTATATACATTACGTGATTTTAGAAAAACTGTGCAGCAGACTAAAGATGATATTTTGCAGCAGCTGACGGATTTTAATAAGCTTAGACGTAAATTCGACAGAAAATTTTTTAGAAATGATTAATATTAATTTTTGCTCGTGATATGATAATATCATTGTCACAATACAGTTAGACGGGGATAGAGTAAAAATGTTTGAAAAATTCAGAGTTGGCGTGGATATTGGCGGTACAAACGTTAAAATTGCACTCGTTAATAAAGATGGAGAAATTTCACATCCCAAGACCGTACCAACACGTGCGGAGATGGGCTATGAATATACAATAGGCAATATCACACAGTGTATTAAAGATTTGCTTAAAGAAGCCGAAATTACAACAAACGATATCGAAGGTATCGGCTTTGGCTTCCCCGGGCAAATCGACTGTGATAACGGTGTTGTAAGAATATTGCCGAATATCCCGGGATGGATAGATGTTCCTATAGCAGAAATCATGCAAAAAGAGTTTAATGTTCCCGTAAAAGTGGATAATGATGTACGCTGCATGGCGCTTGCAGAACTCAATTACGGTGCCGGCGCCGGCTGCAAAAACCTTATTTGTATTACGGTCGGTACGGGTATCGGTTCAGGGTTAGTTATAAACGGCAAACTTGTGCGTGGTGCAAGCAATGCAGCGGGTGAAATCGGTCACATAAAAATGGAAATGCATAACGGATTGCTTTGCGGATGTGGTGATACAGGCTGTTTTGAAGCTTATGTGTCAGGGCCATCTATTGTTGCAATGGCAAAAGATTATGTAAAAGGCGGAAAGAGTGCAAAATTCAGAGAAATTGCAGGTTCGACCTCTGCCATTACTCCTGCCATAGTTTGTCAGGCTGCGCAACAGGGTGATGTTGTTGCCAAAAAGATTTTTGAAAGAATGGGTGAATACCTCGGAATTGGTTTATCCAGCGTTGTAAACCTGTTAAACCCTGAAAGAATCGTTATCGGCGGCGGTGTTGCAGAGGCCGGCGATATCCTTTTTGAACCTTTGAAAAAAACTTTAAAAGACAGAGCAATG
This sequence comes from Candidatus Gastranaerophilales bacterium, assembly GCA_944325555.1. Classification (GTDB taxonomy): domain Bacteria; phylum Cyanobacteriota; class Vampirovibrionia; order Gastranaerophilales; family Gastranaerophilaceae; genus Limenecus. The sequence goes on from CALVAN010000034.1 coordinate 3,019, forward strand.
CCTATTCAGGGTGCAGCCGTAGAAGTTGTGCCTGCGCAGCTCGGCAACAGCGCCGGCTTAATAGGCGCAAGCCTTTTGATTGATAATTAATTTTAAAATTTTTTATGATCAATTTTTATAACCTGTTTTTTGTAAAATACCGAAAAACAGGTTATTTATTTTGTATCTTTTTCCAGAACCGTATAAGTTTTAGCATGCTACAATATAACCATGCTGTATTTTTATCACGGACAGGAAGACTTTTTAATAGAAGCAGAGATTAATAAGCTCAAAGAAAAACTTGTGGATAAAGCTTTTATTGCCACAAATTATCGTACGTATGATAACCCTAAATTTCCTGAACTTATGGATGTATTGCGCACTCCGTCTTTGATGTTCGGCAGTCTGCTTGCTGTTGTAAACTGCGAAAAATATTTTTTTGATACAAAAGGTAAAATAAGTTTTGACGATAAAGAAATAAAACAGATTGAAGAAATTTTACAGACAATACAGGATACCTTGAATATAGTTTTTGTCTGTAAAATTGAGCGTGATTCAACAAAAAAAATTGATACAAGAAGAAAGCTCTACAAAATATTCACAAAATATGCTACGGTTACGGAATTTCCTGAGTGGAAGACATATAGCAAAGAACTGCCTGTGTGGATTCAAAAACAGGCAAAACAAAAAGATTTAATTATATCATCAGATGTTGTTCAATTCTTGATTGAAAGACTTGGCACAAATCTGCGTGTAATTAATGCAGAGCTTGACAAGTTAAAACTTGCAATTTATCCGGCAAAAGCAGTAAAAAAAGAGGATATACAAAATATTTGTACATCTACTGAGGATATTTTTGTTTTAACGGATTATATTTTAAAAGGTGAAAAAGACAAAGCGCTGTTGGAGTTTCAAAAACTCTGTACTAACAAACATTATCTTGAAATACTTGCTGTTTTGCAGACAAACTTTTCCAAACTGGCGAGTATTAAAGTTGATTCCGTTGACAAAAGTCCGTTTGAGATTGCTTCAAAACACCATTTACCTGAGTTTATTGTAAAAAAACATCTCGAAAAATTGAAAAAAGTACCAATGAACAGGCTTATAGAAATTAGAAAAAATTTGCTAGAAGCAGAATACAGAGTCAAAACAGGAGAAATGGCTTTTTATGAGCTGCCCGTTGAATTGGCGATATTGAGTTAGAGGATTTATGTTCCATCCGATTTTTAAAAGAAAATTTGAATATTTTACAAATTATTTTGAAGCTGCAATAAAAAATCAAAAACGCAGCTTTGCTCAATCACTTGTTCTGTACGGACAGGATATCGTTGCGCAATATTACCTTGCAATGGAAATAGCAAGACTGCTCAACTGCCAAAAGGACGGGGCATATAACTGTGACTGTATAAATTGTAACTGGATAAGAAATAATCAACACCCTGCCGTTCTTACAATATCAAAAAATGACAACAAACCTTCTGATGATACCTCAAGTAAAGTTATTTCCATAAAACAAACTCTTATGGTAAACAACAGTTTGATTAATTCATCAGATTATTACAGGGTATTTATTTTCTGCGATTCTGAATTGACAGAACCGACGGAAATTCAGCAAAAACATTTAAGAGAATTTGAAGATTTAAAATTTAAATTTCCTCATGAGGTTTGGCAGCCTAAACCGTTGAATAGGGATGTGCTGATAGAAGCTTCCGCAAATTCCATGTTGAAATCAATAGAAGAGCCGCCTGAGAGAACGCTGTTTTTGTTTTTAACAGAGGATAAAGAAGATATAATTGAAACCATAATCTCCCGTTCCCAGTGCTTTTATGTGCCGTCTTACAACGCACAAAGCTATGATGTTGCTTTTTTGGCTCCGATAATTGCGGATTACCCCAATATCAAAAAGGTTGATGTGTTAAATATTGTCCGGAACCTTGAGGAAGCTGCGAGTGAAAAAGGTTATACAGCAGAGTATGTTTTGGATTGTCTTGAATATTATTTTGCCCAAATGATAAAATCCAATCTTGAAAATAAAATGCTTGTGCAAAAACTAAAAAAAGATATTTTAAAAGTACAGCATTCCAAAAAAGAAACAGAAGCTTATATCAGGCAGAGCTTGGTTTTTGAGGATTTGTTCTTTTCGTTTTTGAATTAAATGTTAAGCAATGTAACAGATATATACTTTGTATAACTAAAATATGGCAATTTTTTATAAAAGAAATTGTTTATATAAGTACGAGAGATATAAAGAGACAGAGAAACAAACCACATCGGTTAAACCACCACATAAACATATTAGAGATATTAATCAAACATTAGAGAAAGAAAACAAAAAAGATTTAAATTTACTACTTACTTAATTTACTTCACACTTCACTTCACACTACACACTTCACAAAATCCACACAATGGCGAGGAATGCAAAAGAAATTTTCATTCCAACGGCTTGATCATTATGATTAAGCCGTTTTTTTTATGTAAATTGTTAAGGAAACAAAGCGTTACATGTTGTTTAATATAATATTGCATGACTATTGTTTTTATTTAACATGATTATTTCTTAAAAAATGTCAATCTCTTGCCAATTGTAAAGTTTCATGCATTTTAGCGTTTACAAAAGCCCATGCCGTGTAATGTTTGTAATACAATATTTTTAAGTATGTATTTAATTAGTAGATTTGGGGAGAAATAAACGTGAGCCAATTAAGCGACTGTACGCAGGAAAAACTTAGTCTATCCAAAAATGCCATCAAAGTTTTGGAAAAAAGATATTTAAAAAGAGATGCACAGGGTAACCCTACGGAAAAACCCGAAGATTTATTTTTGAGAGTTGCCTCTACACTTGCTGCTGCCGATAAACAATTCGGTGCGTCAGAACAAGAAATTTTGAGCACAACAAAAGAATTTTATGATTTTATAACTAAAAGATACTTTATGCCTAACTCGCCTACTTTAATGAATGCGGGTAGAGAACTGGGGCAGTTGGCAGCTTGTTTTGTTTTGCCGGTTGAAGATTCACTCGAAGGCATATTTGAAACTGTTAAAAACACAGCTCTTATACATAAATCAGGCGGTGGTACCGGATTTTCTTTTTCAAGATTGAGACCTAAAAATGATGTAGTCCGTTCTACAATGGGTGTTTCTTCAGGTCCCGTAAGCTTTATGGAAGTATTTAATGCTGCTACAGAAGCGGTTAAACAAGGCGGTACAAGACGCGGCGCTAACATGGGTATTTTGAGAATCGACCATCCCGATATCTTAGATTTTATCAATTGTAAATCCGATAACTTTAAGCTGAACAATTTTAATATTTCAGTTGCAATTACGGATAAGTTTATGGAAGCTTTAAAAGCTGGTACGGATTATGAACTTATTCACCCGAGAACAAAACAACCTGTCGGCAAATTGAACGCTAAAGCTGTATTTGATCTTATTGTCGAAGGCGCCTGGAAAAACGGCGAACCAGGTATTATTTTTATCGACAAGATGAATTACGATAACCCGACTCCGTTGATAGGCGAAATTGAATCGACTAACCCATGCGGTGAAGTGCCTCTATTGCCGTATGAAGCTTGCAACCTCGGTTCTATCAACCTCGGACTTATGCTTAAAGGCGAAAAAGGCAACTACAGCGTTGATTGGGATAAGCTGGCTGAAACAACAAGAACGGCAATCCACTTCTTGGACAACGTAATTGCTATCAACAATTATCCGTTGCCTCAAATTTCAGAAATGGTTCAAAACAACCGTAAAATCGGTCTTGGGGTAATGGGTTGGGCTGATATGCTTATGAAAATGGGTATCGGTTACAATTCTGAAGAAGGTACAAAACTCGCTTCTCAAGTTATGGAATTCATTGATTACCAGTCCAAAGTTAAATCAATTGAGCTTTCTAAAGAAAGAGGAAGATTCGGAAACTTTAAAGGCAGTGTATATGACGGTATTTTTAGAGACGGCAAACCGTTCTTGACTTATAAATACCAAGGAAAATCTGCCGGTATCATTACTGATGAAATGTGGGCTGATTTGGACAAACAGATTGCTCAATTCGGCATCAGAAATGCTACAACAACTTGTATTGCTCCTACAGGTACAATCTCAATGATTGCAGGTGCTTCAGGCGGTGTTGAACCGTTGTTCGGACTTGTATTTATCAGAGATGTAATGGATGGTACAAAACTTGTTGAAGTTAACCCGATATTTGAAGAATATGCTAAAGAACATTGCTTCTACTCAGAAGAACTGATGAAAAAAATCTCTATTGACGGTACACTTGCTCACTGTGATGAAGTACCTGCAGAAGCTAAGAAGATATTTGTTTGTGCACATGATGTATCTCCTTACTGGCACGTAAAAATGCAGGCTGCATTCCAGCTTCACACGGACAATGCGGTTTCTAAAACGGTTAACTTTGAAGAAAATGCAACAAAACAAGATGTTGCCGACTCTTATATGTTAGCTTATGAAAACAATCTGAAAGGTATTACTGTTTATCGTAACAATTCAAGACAATTCCAGCCGATGAATCTTGAGAAAAAAGACGATAAAAAAATGCCTGAAATAAAAGCAGTTGAGGCTCCTAAAGCGGAAACGAAAGTTGAGTTGCCGGAAGCTCAACACGTAGGCGAAGAACACAAATGCCCCGAATGCGGTGCGGTTCTCGGTTATGGTGAAGGTTGTTTTATCTGTTTGAATTGCGGATATTCAGGTTGTTCATAAATTTGTCAAAACCAATAAAAAAGCCCCTTAAATTTTTAAGGGGCTTTTTTTATATTGATTGATAATGTTTATTATGTACATTCGAGATACCAATGTCATTCGCCGTGTTTTTTATATACCGTGTAAGCGAAGTTCGAAGTGAGCTAAGGCGCAGCGCAGCGAACGGCAAATTTAGCACAAAGCAAATTCAAGACAGCGGCTCTGACGCCGGAACTAAATAAAAATCCGACCTTTGTAATAGCTTTGTGTAAAACTTAACTCTAAGTGGCAAATAGCAAAGTAGATTCTTCGCTTCGCTCAGCATGACGGATTATTTTATTATATATACGGCTCACTATGTGAGCCGTAGGGGGATTCAGGGCAGAGCCCTGACGGAAGTTGGATTAGAAACCGTTGTGTTTTGAGGTGATTTTTACAGCAGCTTGTCGCTGAAAAATTACCGATAAAACACTTTACCGTTTCTTTTGATAAGCGCCGGTTTTCTTTTCTTTGGTTCGTTTCTTTTCTTTTGCCTGCAAGATACAAAAGAAAAGAAATGAACATAAGAAATAAAAACATAGATTTTTGTTTTATTTGCCACCCATTCTTTGACGCAAAGAACGGGTGGCGCCCAAGAAACTCCCGACCTACAGTTCCGTTCATACAGAAAGTAACACAAACCTGTGCTCGGCAACTCGGGCTATATAAATTGCTCTCTTTTGATATATTAAAGTGATTGTTATAATTGCATAGCCCTCAAACAAACCTCGCTTGTTGTTGTTTGTGAAACTTTCTGTAATTCACTCCACAAAGGTCGGGTTTTGAGGTTCTTTTCGTTTAAATAGAAATACGCTGATTATCACGACTTACCAAGTAAGCCGTGATAGGTTTTTGTTCAAATATAATACATCCCAACATAATAAACATTATCAATATATTGCGTCCGGTATTCCTTAATACATCGATAAATTCAATCAGTTACCCGAATAAAAACTTACTTGCTGAAAAGCTTTTGCATTCTATCCTTGTAAAATTCTTCGTAACGGTCTTCCAAGATTGCTTTGCGGGCATCTTTCACAAGGTCTATTAAAAACTGTATGTTGTGAATGCTTAAAAGGATTGCGGCAGTGGCTTCGCCAACACGATATAAATGTCTTATATATGCTTTTGTGTGGTTACGGCAGGCATAACAGCCGCAATTTATATCTAGCGGAGAGGAGTCTTTTTCAAACTCTTTGTTTTTGATAATTTTTCTGCCTTCTGAGGTGAAGAAAGAACCGTGACGGGCGTTTCTTGTCGGCAATACGCAATCGAACATGTCTACACCTCTGAGAATGCCGTCTAACAAATCTTCGGGCGTGCCGACTCCCATAAGGTAACGAGGCTTTTCTCTGGGCAAAAGTGGCGCCGTTAACTCTACAAAATGATTTTTAACATCAGCAGGCTCGCCAACACTAACACCGCCTATTGCATAACCTATAGCATCAAAGGTTGATATAACTCTTGCGCTTTCTTTTCTTAAATCATCATAAAAAGCACCCTGTACAATCGGGAAAAGCGCTTGATCATCACGGGTGTGAGCTTTAAAACATCTCTCCAGCCACCTGTGAGTACGTTCCATTGCCAGTTTTGCTTCTTCATATGTGCAAGGGTAGGGGGCGCATTCGTCAAAAGCCATTGCAATATCAGAACCCAAATCCTGCTGAATTTCCATAGAAATTTCAGGGTTTATAAAGTATTCGGAGCCTGTTTTTGTGTCTTTAAATTTTACACCGTCTTCCGTTATGTTTCTTAAATCCGCAAGGCTAAAAACCTGAAAACCGCCTGAATCCGTAAGGATAGGCTTGTCCCAGTTCATCCATTTGTGCAGTCCGCCAAACTCCTTAATCAATTTATTTCCGGGGCGCAGCGAAAGGTGGTATGAGTTGCCGAGAATAATTTGGGCACCCGTGTCTTTTAGGTGGTCATTTGTCATCATTTTGACGGCAGAGTTTGTGCCAACAGGCATAAAGATTGGAGTTTCTATATCCCCGTGAGGCGTATGTAAAAGACCGGCACGTGCTCCGGTCTTTTTGTCTTCGTTTAATAATTCATAGCTGAAAAAATCGCTTTTCATTATTTCATATCTTCCCACACATAGTCCATCATTGTTTTCCAATCTCTGCAGAGTTCTTCAGGTTTGAAGTAGATATTGATTTCTCTTTCTGCACTTTCGCAAGAGTCAGAACCGTGGATTGTGTTAAATTCTTTTGTTTGAGCAAAATCAGCTCTGATTGTACCTACCTGTGCATCGTTGGGTACTGTAGAGCCCATCATATGGCGCATACCTTCGATAACATTTTTGCCTTCAACAACCATTGCAACAATCGGACCTGATGTGATGTAGTTGATTAAATCCTGATAAAATGGCTTGCCTTTGTGCTCTGCATAGTGCTTTTCAGCAATTTCCAATGTTGGTTGAAGCATTTTTAAGCCGACAATTTTGTAGCCTTTGTGTTCAATTCTTCTGATAATGTTACCGATTAATCCTCTTTTTACTCCATCGGGCTTGATTGCAACAAATGTTTTGTCCATTAATGTCCTCCAGTAATCTAAAACCGCTTTGGTACTTTTTAGTGCGCCTGTATTGCTTATTTTAAGCGTGTTCAAGTTTATTGAAGCATAAAAAAACATTTTTATCAAACAGTTAGTTGCTGTTGCAGAACTGTTGATACAGGCTCAAATTAGTGCCTTATAATACAAAGAACGCTTTCTTTGTTTTGCAAGAAAGCGTTCTTTATTTGTTTAAAGATTAAAGCACTATTTTAAAGCGCCTCTGACAATTTTTGCAAAGCTGTCTGCTTTAAGGCTTGCGCCGCCGACCAAGGCACCGTCAATATCGGATTGTGCCATTTGTTCTTCGATTGTTTCCGGTTTTACGCTTCCGCCGTAGAGGATTCTTATTGAATCAGCAGCGTTAGCACCTGCAATGTCTTTGACAACGCTTCTTATCATAGCGATTACTCTGTTTGCTTCAGCGGAATCGCAAGTTTTGCCGGTTCCGATAGCCCAGATAGGTTCGTATGCAATGATTGATTTTGCAACTTCGTCAGGTGTAAGTCCGTTTAATGCGGCTTTGATTTGAGAAGCTATATGAGAATCAGTAACACCAGCTTCTCTTTGTTCAAGAGATTCTCCGCAGCAGATGATAGGCACAAGACCTTCTGCAAGGATTTTTTTAGCTTTTTTGTTAACCATTTCATCGGTTTCACCGAAGTATTGTCTTCTTTCTGAGTGTCCGATGATAATGTATTCGCAGCCTGCATCTTTTGCCATTTCAACGGAAACTTCGCCGGTGAAAGCACCTTGAGTTTCAAAATAGCAGTTTTGGCAAGCAAGTCTTACTCTTCCGCATCCGCAATCTGTCATAGCTTTATTTACTGCATATAAAGATGTGAATACAGGGGCTACAACAACTTCAGGCATTGTAGCTTTATCCAGGTCTTTTAATTCTGCCATTAAATCATTAACTAACTGAGCAGATTCTGCCTGCAACTTGTGCATTTTCCAGTTACCGGCAATAACGGGTCTTCTTGACATAATAAAATCTCCTTTTTTGTACCGTATTACAATTGAATAGTAGCCAAAACAAGGAGATTTATCAAGAAAATTATTGCTTCTTATTTGTGTTTTGCCAGTTCTCTGTCGACAATAACATCTTCAATAGCCGCACTGATTTTTTTTGTATATTTTTCTGATGGGTCAATGATAACTGTTTTTACTCCGCCTTTTTTATTGGACTTTAAGGAGTTAGCTAGTGCTGAAAATACGGATTTCGTATTTTTAAATATATTTTGGGCTTTATCTTCAAAGATGTTTGAAATCATATCGACAAATTCTCTGCTGGTAACAAGAGATTTGTCGGCAATATCAATTGCAATTTTTCCTTTGGCATCTTCCGGAAATCTCATATTGAGTCTTAAACCTGTTGTACTTGCTTTAGCATTAAGGTTTTTGAAATATCTGTATTCATTTTCATTTCCTACAAAATTTCTCATCAGGCGCAAGACTTCTTTATTTGATACCACAGGCTGTTCTGTTGTAATGCTTATTCTTGGTGCTTGTATCGTTAATGCATTCGGAATATTATAACCTTTAATCATTGGAATTTTAGGCATTTTATTCTCCTTTTTTATTTGTATTGAGAATAAAAGTTTAACAAGAAAAAATTCAATAATCCCGTACTAAATTATTTACAATACTTAATTAAAATTAAGATTGAAGCCGAGAAGTTTTATAGGTTCTTTGTTGTCGTTTTCAAGCCAGGTTTGGGTTCTGTTTACGGAACGTTGTTCGTTAATCTGTTTTACCAGTACGGCAAAATTTATGTCTATAAAATTTATTGATTGTACTTCTTCAATGTGGTAGTGTTCAGATCCGCAATTGGGGCAGTATTTTGATTCCGGGATTATTGTATCGAACTTTATAATGCTTTTTCTCTTAACATTGCAGCAATCACAGCGGGTAAGATACCATCTGTTTTCTATGTATTTTCCGCAGTCCGGGCAGTAGCCGGCATCTTTGTCGGGAGAAACTTTTGGATGTGTACATTCTTTTTTACGGAAACAAAACATTGTATCTACCTCACTATTGATTACTATTTTTATTTAATAAATTTTTGTTTGAAGTCAAAAAATGTGCTAATTGCTAATAATTTTATTTTGAATGCGTAAAAACCTAAAAAGCATGGGATTTGCTTGACAAATCAGAATGAGCATATAAGATTGTATAATGGATGGGCATATTATGCCCTTAATGCCAACTTTGGCTCCACCTATTTGAAATATAATAGACGTAGTAGAATATTATTTAAAAAAAGGAGATTACTCTCATGGCACGCGAAAAGTATGAACGTACGAAACCGCACGTTAACATTGGTACAGTAGGCCACGTTGACCACGGTAAAACTACATTGACAGCAGCAATCACTTCAGTTTTGGCAGCAGCTGGTCAAGCTCAAGCTAAAAAATTCGATGAAATCGATGCTGCTCCTGAAGAAAAAGCAAGAGGTATTACTATCTCTACTGCTCACGTAGAATACGAAACAGCAACAAGACACTATGCTCACGTTGACTGCCCCGGCCACGCTGACTATGTTAAAAACATGATCACAGGTGCTGCTCAGATGGACGGCGGTATCCTCGTTATCGCTGCTACAGATGGTCCGATGCCTCAAACTCGTGAACACATCTTGTTAGCAAGACAGGTTGGTGTTCCCAGATTGGTTGTATTCTTGAACAAATGCGACATGGTTGATGATGAAGAACTTCTCGAACTCGTTGAAATGGAAACAAGAGAATTGTTAACTTCTTACGAATTCGACGGTGATAACATCCCTGTTATCAAAGGTTCTGCATTGAAAGCATTAGAAGCTGTTCAAGCTAACCCAAGCATTCAAAGAGGCCAAGACAAATGGGTTGACAAAATTTGGGAATTGATGGATGCAGTTGACTCTTACATCCCGACTCCTGAACGTGATTTAGACAAACCGTTCTTGATGCCTGTTGAAGACGTGTTCTCTATCACTGGTCGTGGTACTGTTGCTACAGGCCGTGTTGAAAGAGGTAGAGTTAAAGTTGGTCAAGAAGTTGAAATCGTTGGTTTCGGCGAAACTAAGAAAACAACAGTTACAGGTGTTGAAATGTTCAGAAAACTGTTAGACGAAGGTCTTGCAGGTGATAACATCGGTGCTTTGCTCCGTGGTATCGATAAAACTGAAGTTCAGAGAGGTCAAGTATTGGCTGCTCCTGGTTCTATCACACCTCACACTAAATTCACAGCTAACGTTTACGTTTTGACAAAAGAAGAAGGCGGACGTCACACTCCTTTCTTCCCTGGTTACAGACCTCAGTTCTACATCAGAACAACTGACGTAACAGGTTCTATCAAATTTGACGGCGAAATGGTTATGCCTGGCGACAACGTTGTAATGGACGTTGAATTGATTGCTCCTGTAGCTATCGAACAAGGTATGAGATTCGCTATCAGAGAAGGCGGACGTACAGTTGGCGCCGGCGTTGTAGACAAAATCATTGCGTAGCGAATTTGCGGACGGATAAAATCCGGAAAGCGAGGTATGAAGTGAGCCAGAGCAAAGTGCGGCGAACGGCAGTACCAAGCGATAAGCAAATCCAAGACAGCGGATTTTGTGAATACAATTGTAAAAACTGCTCGAGATTTTCTCGGGCAGTTTTTTTAACTTTAATTTTGACGGGGAGCTTGAATGTGACAAAATGTTACAACGTAAGTTGATTAATAGCACAAATAATTATTTTTGAACTTAAAGCATATGAAGCTTTTTAAGAAAGATTGTTTTATAATGAGCGGTTTTGTTTATAACAAATTAAAAGATTTATGTATTTCACTGGGAAAACATAATGATGCACTGTATGCAGTACTTGCAATCGCTATGTTTAAAGGTGTTATGCGTCCGACTTTCACTATGATGGATAAAGAGTCTGACCCTAAATCAAAAAAATATGCCGCTTTTAGAGAAGGTTTAACCGAAGCAATTGCTTTCGGCTCTTATATCGCAACCCACAAAATGATTTTGCCTCTTGCTGTTCCTTTGGCTAAAAAAACTGGAGCCAGCCCCAAGAAGGTAAAAAACGGTTTGTCATTGCTTAGTGTATGTTTGACGGCAGGCATTGTTATTCCTCTGGTTTGTAATTTGACATTAAAGCCGATTATGGATGGTGTGTCAAAGTTATTTAATAAAAAAGATAAAAAATCTGACGGAAAACTTGATATAAAAGAAAATGCTCCACAGTTGCCTGCAGTGAGCATGTATTCACCAAAACTCAGCGAAAACAGCAAGAATCTTTTGAATACCGTACGCATTACCAGTATGCAAAATTACGGAATGAAGGTAGGTGGCTAGTATGTTAGGACCGTTGGTTAACGTTATTACAAGCAACTCATTCCAGACCATAGCACAAAATACAGATGCTGCTGTAAAAATAGAAACGGCTTTAAAAGCTGTGGGCAGACCTGCTTTTACGTTGGTTGATAAAAATACGGACAAGGAAACACGAAAATATGCTGCAGTAAAAGAGCTGTTGTATCAACTTTTGTGTTTTGGTATTTATCTGGCAATTATCCCTCCGATTTTTAAAAACGGCGGATTTAAACTTGCACAAAAAATATTTAAAAAAGAAGGTTTGCCAGCTTTCAAAAATGCCAAACAGATGCTTGCTTATCACCATCTTGCTTATATGAAACCCGAAGAAAGAATACTTGAAAAAAATAAAAAATTCCTTGATTTGATAACGGAAGATTTGGTGAATCCAAAAGATAATACGAAATTAATTGATTATTTGTTGGGCGCTCAACGCAATGGCAAGGGACTGAATAAAAGAACAATGGAAAAGCAGGGACTGATGTTTGACCTGGCAAAGGGTTCTATAGAGCTAAGTTCTATAGTAGGCTCTGTTGTCGGTTTGACAATACTTGCTCCAGAAATAAGTCATTTGATTTTGCACCCTATTATGAAAGCTTTGCATTTGGAACATAAAGAAAATAGTGTGAAACCAAAAGCCGAAATGGCTGCTTCGCCGCAAAAAAATTTAGATAAAAAAGCATAAGTAGTTTATTTTTTCACCTTATTTGTGGTATCCTTTTTAGATATAAAGGTGGAAATTTTAATATGAAAATTACGGCAAAAAATCTTGTAAAAATCTACGGTGACAGAACCGTTGTTAATGATATAAGTTTTGAGGTAAATCAGGGAGAAGTTGTCGGTCTTTTGGGGCCTAACGGTGCAGGTAAAACCACAACTTTTTATATGGTTGTAGGTTTGGTTAAGGCTAACGGCGGCAAGGTTTTTCTTGGTGATAAAGATTTAACCAATGTCCCGATGAATATTCGTGCAAAAGAGGGTATCGGCTATTTGCCTCAGGAGGCTTCCATTTTCAGAAAACTTTCCGTAGAGGAAAATATAAAACTTGTTTTGCAAATGAATGATAAATTGACACCTGATGAGAAGAAACAAAAGCTTGAGGATTTGCTTGAAGAATTCGGTATGAAAGAAAAAAGAAAATTTTCTGCGATTTCTCTTTCCGGTGGTGAAAGAAGAAGGGTAGAGCTTGCAAGGGCTCTTGCTGCCAGCCCCGAGTTTATTCTTCTTGATGAACCGTTTACAGGTATTGACCCTATTGCTATAGGAGAAATTAAGGATAATATACGAAAGCTTTCCGAGGAAAAAGGGTTGGGGGTTTTGATTACCGACCACAACCCTAAGGCTACTCTTTCTATTACAGATAGAGCCTATGTAATTTTCGACGGTAAGATTAAAATTCAGGGACGCAGCGTAGAGGTTGCCAATGACCCTGTTGCAAAACAATTCTACTTAGGAAAGGACTTTACTCTGTAATGAAAATGCCTAAAATATCTTTACCTTTTAAGATTTTTGACGGATATATTACAAAACAGGTTTTTGCTGCTACGCTTGTTTGTATTTTTCTTTTTGTAGTTGTATGGATTGCACCGGAAACTCTTTTAAAAGTTATAAAAAGAACAATGGCAGGAATTTATACACCTTGGGTCGGAATTCAGCTTTTAATTTATGAAGTGCCTAAAATTGTCGGCAAGGCTTTGCCCGTGGGATTGCTTTTGGGAACCCTTTTTACTTTTGACAAATTGAGTAAAGATTCCGAGCTTACCGTATTAAGAGGTATAGGGTTAACATTCTGGAGAATTGTCTACCCGATAATTATTTTAAGTATATTTGTTTCTGTATTGTGTTTTTCTTTATATAACACCTTAATTCCTTATAGTGAAAAAAGGATTAATGATTTAAAAAAAGAATCTTACGAAACCCACTTTGTTTATACGGTAAAAGCTGATAATGACCAGCTTGAAAAAATTATAGTGGTGCCAAGATATTATAATGACATGATTAGCAAACCGCTTATATTAAACTTTGATTCTTCACAATATAAGGATACAAGTGTATTGAGCAGTATTTTGCAATCTGATTATGCCGTTTACAAAAAGGGTGAATGGGTGGTTCATAATGTAAAAAAATACGAACTTACAACAGACGGTGTGTTTAAAAGTATAAGTAATATTCCTGATGTGACGGTTTTATCCGGCTATAGAGCGGATAAAGCTTTTAAGATAATGTCTTATTCTACAAAAAAAGAACGTGAATTAAATAATGCGGAAATTACCGAGTATATAAAAATGCTCAAGGATGAACACCTCAACGATGAGTATAGGTTTATGCTAAATAAATACTTACAAAGATATTTTCATTCCGCAATATGCGTTTTGTTTGCAGTTTTGGGGTGTCTTTTGGGCTTTTCAAGACCCAGAGAACAAAAGCTCGTTAACTTTGTAATAGGCATAGGTATTGTATTCGGTTATTATATTACGCTGCCGTTTTTTGATATGTGTGCGGAAAAAGGAATAATTAGTCCTTATATTACATCCACAATACAGCCGATAGCTATTTTGATAGCAATATTTATCTTTAAAAAGATTAAAGACCTTTAAAATCTTTTGGAGGAGAATAAATGAAAAAATTAATAACATTATTATGCCTGCTTTGCAGTGCTGTGATTTTTGCAACCGGTGCTTGTCCTGTTGCAAGAGGATCTGACAAAATTGAAATAACAAATGACAACGGGCTTTATATAATTAGAATTCCTAAAGAAAGAAATGCGAACATAAGACCATACGTGACAAAATCTTTGACCTTCAACAAAGATGTTTTTGCAAAAACAGGTGCTGAAATGGTCATAAACGCAGGTTATTTTGACCCTAACAATAAGAAAACTTCCTCTTATGTAATTATTGATAAAAAAGTGGTTCTTGATCCGACAACAAATCAAAGTCTTATGAATAACGCTTCCGTTAAGCCGTATTTGAATCTGGTGCTAAACAGGACAGAGTTCAGAGTGTTGGACTGTCACGGCAAAACAAAATATGATATTGCCGCTCACAACGCCAAAGCACCTTTTAGGTGTGAAATAAAACATTCTATTCAAGCGGGACCGATGATTTATCCGGATTTAAGATTATCAAGAGAATATTTTGTAATGAAGGATGAAAACGGCAATGTAACAAGAGATTCTATAACGGCACTTAAAAAATGTGCAAGAACGGCAATAGGTATAAAAGACGGTGATGTGTATATAATTATTGCCAATATTTATCACAAACTTACATTACCCGGATTGTACAAGGTTTGTGAGGATTTGGGGCTTGAAAAAGCTATGAACTTTGACGGCGGCGGATCCACCTCGTTGAATTATAAGGGCACGGATAATCCAGAGTATAAAAACTTTGAAATAACCTCTGATAAAAATAAAAATGCAAGAAAGTTAAAATCCTTCCTTGTGATTGATTAACAATTGCATATGGCTCTGCATACTATTATAATCCGTGCCGGAATTGTATATGTTACGTAATTTGAGGACAAAAATAATTTTTTCATAACATAAATAATAAAAAATCCGACCTTTGTGAAGTGAATTACAGAAAGTTTCACAAACAACTACAAGCGAGGTTTGTTTGAGGGCTATG
>CALVAN010000035.1 GCA_944325555.1 Candidatus Gastranaerophilales bacterium
TTGCCTTGTTGCAAATTTAAAAAATCACCATTAGGCAAAGGTTTGCTATATAATAACTGTTGATATTCTCTCATTTTGGGACTCCAAATATCAGGGTCTTTACAACTTTCACCAGATTTGAAATCTTCCCAATAATTGGGAGTGTCAGTTGTAAAATCAAAATTAATATCAATAGCTTTAAGCATAAATACCTCCATTACACCGATTGTAAATCAAAAACATTATTTCAAAAACTTATTTTATCTTTATCTCTTAGATAATTTGCGGTATCTCAATTTACAAGCAAAAATAGAATTGCACTTTTTTGCACTTTCTTGCACTGGGCTTATCTTTAAACACCAAGGCGATTTGAGCCTAATGTGGTCTTAAAATTTTGCAAATGGAGTGCAAAAGAGTGCAAAAAATGAGTAGTTGAGTGCAAAAAAAGACCCATACATCTCAATACTAAAAAACAGCCTCAATCGTGCTGCCTGTTTGATTTTTTATTAAATTTTCTCCGTCTCAATGTCTCAGAAACATATTACCTATTAATTACCCAGAAAACTATTATTAATAAAAAAGACTCCTAAAGGAGTCTTTTTAAATGGTGGGCCGCAGTGGACTCGAACCACCGACCTCACGCTTATCAGGCGTGCGCTCTAACCACCTGAGCTAGCAGCCCATAGCCTTTCAGCCAGTAAATATATTACACCATAGACAAAATTTGAAATCAAGTATTTTCTTTAATTTTACATGCCTATGTTCATATCAAGTTTCATAGCATCTATTGTGTATAGAATATTCAAGAAATCAATGACAGGTCCTTGATAGTTTTTAAAAGATGTAAGATTTTTCTTATCCGGCAGTTCAAACAAATTTTTATTACTGTGAATCAAAAGGAAAATTTCTCCATTTTCAAATAAAACACTAATTTCGTTTTTCATGTTTTGGCGCAACTCAAGAAGTCTTTTCATGAAGGAAGTTGTAATAAGATACCTTGCTTCTATCTGGTGACCGGCAAAAACTCTGAAAATTTTAGAAAAATTTGTATCTTCCAGTTTAACTTCATTTAAATTACCTGAAAAAAGATTCTGCCCTTTTAAACTGCTTTTTATGACGGTTTTATTGTTAAAATTTTAAAAAGAAGGCATACGCACTATACAACCACTGAAAACAATTATACACTCATCTTTATTTTTCCTATGTATTGCTCCAATTTCTGCAATACTTATATCCATATCTTTATATGAACCACCAAAACAATCCTCCATGCCAAAGTCAATTTTATCAACTCTGTCAAAAACTGACATAGCCTGAAATTTCGATGCAAAAACATAGAATGCATTATCCGGATTTTGGATTTCTTCTTTAGTCGTTGGTTTAGGTATGTATTTAAAACTACCCCAGTATGCAAATACTTTTTCAAGAATGGAAGATTTTATGATAGTATCATTTGTTGTTTGTCCGATATAGGAAAGAACAAAAGCAATAATACAAACCGGTAAAGAAGCAAAGACCAGCAAAGGAGATAACAAGGAAAATATTGAAAATATTAATGCTGCAACACCCTTTAGTGAAATGTTAACCGTACAAAAAACAACAAAAAATATTAAACTTAAAATGAAAATTGCCAAAGCTGTTATAGCAATTTTCTTGCACTTTTTTGAAAATACAAAGACTTCATTTGTCTTTGCTTTAATTTCATCAAGAGCCGGATAGATATTTTTTTGCAATAATCAGCAAACTCTTTTGAAGTTAAATCCTCAAAAATACGTTTTTTAAGATTATCGGACTGCATTTTTTCTCCGGATATAAAGGACTATTCTTCAGAACCTGTGGGACGAAGAATAATAATTGAGTTAATATTCAACTGAACAAAATCATGAAATTCCGTTCTTCTATTAGGCAGTTGTCTGTAAGAAACTTCACAGTCCTTTATTGCAACAAAACGTTTTTTACCGTTTAAGATATCCGATAGAACACGGCTTCTTTTACCGATTTTTGGCATAAATACGTAGCCTTTGATTTCGTAATCCTGTGTAATTACAAGGACACGTTCAGACCACACACCGTTTGTAAAATCGTCATTTCCCAACTCTTCAACTTCAAATGGTTCGTATTCTTCTGGCATTTTTTCTCCTTGTAATTAGTTTTTCTGTACATTCTTTTTATGATAACTGGTAAGATTGGAACAACGGCAGATACAATGCCAAAGCAAGGAACATTACTATACTACCGATTACAATAAGCATCAACGGTTCAATCATTTTCGTCAAAGCATCAATAATATCATCAAGTTTTTTATCGAGGAATTTAACACTCTGGTCAAGCAATTCCCCCAACTTACCGGTTTGCTCACCGGTAGCAATCATAAACAGAACCATTGAAGGTATAATATTCGCAGATCTCAATGCTGTTGAGAGGTGAACACCCTGTTGAACCTTTGTAATAGATTCCGTAATTTTGTTTTTAATAGTTCTGTTATCCAAAGTCAGATTCCCAAGGTGTAAACAGTCTACAATAGGAATACCTGCTTCGTATGCAACGAACATAACCGTAATAAAGTTTGAGAAGTTTGCATACTTTAACATATCGCCGATTAAAGGCACCTTCAAGAAGAAATCATCCAGAATTCGTCTAGAAGTAGGGTTTTTAAATGCCCAATAAATCAATAAACCTATTAAAATAGGCGAAATTAAAGTTAAATACCAAAATTCTTTCAAAAATTCACCCAAATCAATACATATTTGAGTAAAAATAGGCAATTTTGCACCGGATTGATCAAACATTTCTTTAAATGCCGGGAATACAAACATCAACATGACGACAACTACAATTATCGCCAATACAATAACAAAACACGGATAAATCAAAGTACCGATAACACGACCTCTGATGTTAGCCTGCTTCTTTAACAATTCGGCAAGACGATCAAGGGTTTTTTCCATTTCACCTGAATCTTCACCTGCTTTTGTCAAACCGACATATATGCTTCCGAAAATTTCCTGATATTTAGCAACAGTATCAGCAAACGTTGCACCGGCGATAACCTGTTTTCTGATTTCTCTAGCAAGCAGTCTGATGCGGGAAGATACAGCATCCTTTTCCAAAAACACAAGCCCCTCGATAATAGGAACACCGGTTTGGATCAAGGTTCTGAATGTTCCGGTAAAGTCAATTAACTCTTGCAATGATAGCGGGCTTAACCTGACTTTAGGGGCAGATGCCTTTTTATTTTCGTCAAAAACCTTGGTCGGAATCAAGCCAAGCTGTTTAATCGCCTCACGTGCAGCTTTCACGTCCTCGGCTTCAATTTTACCGTTTACAATTTCCGAACCGTTTCTTAATGCTATGTAGTTAAATATTGTCATATATAAGATAACCTATGTTTATTCAGTAATCGGACCGAGTACACGAACATACTCGCTAATAGTGGTTTCGCCTCTTAATATGTGTCCGAGGCAAGATGTTTGCAATGTTTTCATCCCCATACCGACAGCAGCTTCTTCAATTTCTACGTCGTGAGCTGAATGAGCAATCATCTTTTTAATTTCTTTGTTAATTAACATAACTTCGTAACAGCCTATACGACCTTTGTAACCTTCGTTATTACAATCAAAGCAGCCTTTGGGTCTGTATATTGTACGCTTCATAAATTCTTCCTGTTCCTCTGGCGTAGCAACAACCAATCTTGCTTCTTCAGCTGAAGCGTGATAGGCCTCTTTACACTTAGGACACAATCTTCTTACAAGACGTTGTGCAACTATACCAGTCAATGTAGAAGATATCAGATAATCGGCTGCACCCATCTGTATCAAACGTGTGATAGTAGCAGCAGCAGAGTTTGTGTGAAGTGTACTTAGCACAAGGTGACCTGTCAAAGCTGCAGCAATAGCTGTTTCAAGAGTTTCAAAGTCACGAATCTCACCAATAAGTATAATATCAGGGTCTTGTCTTAATATAGCTCTCATACAGGAAGCAAATGTAATACCTGCCTTGGGGTTAACCTGCGACTGGTTCAAACCGTCAATTTTAATTTCGACAGGGTCTTCTAGTGTCGTAATGTTAACGCCTTCGTTATTTAAACTTTTCAAAATAGAATAAAGTGTAGTTGTTTTACCGGAACCTGTAGGACCAACCGCCAAAATGATACCGTTTGGTGCTGCAACCATTTTATTAATACGAGCGAGGTCTTCTTCAGTACCTCCTGACAATTTAATAACTTTATCCTCAGTTTTAATACTTGCAGCAGGAGCCAAGATACGGATAACCATCTTTTCTTTACCGGAAACAGGCAAAGTGTTAATACGGAAATCGTAAGAAATGCCCTTATATTTAACCGTAAAAGTACCGTCTTGCATTCTTCTGTGCTCAGCAATATTCATTCTGGCCAAAACTTTAAAACGAGCAATCAAAGAAGTTTCAACCTTACTCGGCAAGTCTAATACACGACGTAAAATACCGTCAATACGATATCTTACAGTATAGCAATCCAACCTCGGTTCAATGTGAATATCGGATGCCTTCATATCAATACCATCAGTGATAATTTTAGTTGCAAAGTTTGCAACAGCCCCGGAAGTATCTTCTAGCTCTCGTTCTACCTGTTCCCATAGAGATTCTTCAACTTCAAATTCGAGAGTTTCCTGCTCGATCTTACGCATAATCTCTTTGGTTTCTTTTCTGGCACGCCCAAAATATTTGGTCATACATGATTTAAATTCCATGTAACTCATCAAATAAGGTCTTGGGCGCATACCTGTCAAATAAACAACTTCAGTTAATGCCTTTTTATTATTAGGATTAACCATACCAATATCAATAAACTTGCCATCAGACGCAAGCGGTATTAACAGATTTTCTTTTATAAAATCTTCCGGTATAAGTCTAATGGTAGATTCGAGAATGTTAAGTTGTTGTGCCGTTACAGGTTTAAAACCTTGTTGGTAAGCTAATGCATCTTTTAATTGATCAACGGTAATAAAACCCATAGACACCAGAGTCGAGCCAATTGGCGTTGCTGTCTTTTTTGAAGCAGTAAGTGCTTCTACTAATTGATCATTAGTGAGCAAACCTTGTTCTATTAATATTTCACCAATCCTTTTTTTATGCGCACCATCTACCTGTATATTGGGCTCAGGATTATTATTTGGTTTGTTTTGCTCAACATGCTGCGAATCATTTTCTTTCAAAGCCTCATCAACAGAATCCGGTTGAGGTTGAGCTTCCTGCTCTTGAATGGGAGACTGAGTACTCTGCAAAGGAGCAGAAACTTCTGCATTAGTAGAAAGTTCAGCTATACCGGAAGGCCCTTCTCCAGGAAGCAATACTTTTTTAGGTTCTTGTGACGGTCCATCGACAGACTGCTCTTGTTCTACAATTGCATCAAGCGGCTCATCAGAATTTTTTATATAATATTCACTAATATAATAATCTAAAAAGTCAGTAAAACTATCAGAATCAAAAGAAATAAATTTAACAGTATCAGACGATTTTGATGAAATTGCCTGCGCAATAACAGATTTGTCAGCTCCTTCTTTTATAACAACAAATAAAAAACCTGCCTGTTTATTTATAGGCACAAAGTTAAATTCCAGTAAATCGTCTTTTGTAAAAAGTTCTGAAAATTTAGGATTTATATTAGATTTTATTTTATTTATCGTATCTGTATTCATTTCAGCTGCAATCGTATAACTAAAAGCCATTTATTTTATATTATCCTGCCCGAAAACACAGGCAGGATAATATATAAGAATCAAGTATTATAAATTCTCACCTGCAGAAGCCATATCTTCTGTATCTTTGATAATATGAGGAGTAATCATAATAACCAACTCACTCTTATCATTAGAAGTTGATGTACTTCTGAAGATAGATCCGATAACCGGCAAATCACCAAGGAATGGAAGCTTTGAAACATTCTTGTGTTCTTCTTCCTGAATCAAACCACCAAGTACAAGTGTTTCTCCATCTTTAATTCTGATATTAGAAAGCTCAAGATTTCTTCTTTGTAACAAGGTAGCTGCGATAATTTGACCTTGACCGGTAGAGCTTGGTGCCATAATTTGTTCCGCAATAGTAGCATAATTAGGCATTAAGTTTAAAGTAACATATCCGTCCGGGCTGATAAACGGTACCAACTCTACCGAAATACCGTTGTCTTCGCCGATTTCATATGTTCTTGATACACCGGCTGTACCAACTGTACCTGATGTCATGATTTCTTCTTCGGTAGTTTTAACATAATCAGATGTTAAATTAATAACTGATTTTTTACCGTTTGTAACCATAACTTTCGGGTTAGCAAGCATTCTACCCTTGCCATTTTCTATCAAATAATTGATAGACCAAGAAACAGTGTTTTTGCCATGGTATCTGAAGTATCTTGTTGATTGTGCAGCAGCATCTCCGCTTGATTCTCCGCCATCACCGGTAGCCGGAGAATAAGAATTGAACGGACGACCGGTAAAGAATATTGCGGAAGATTCACCTGCGGCATTACTGTAAGGTCTCAAACCTCTGTCACCGTCAAACATTGTAGAGATAAACGGTGTTAACAATGCCCAAGTATTCTGGAACTCTTTTGAACCTGTTTCTGATAATTCAACAATTTGAACTTCAACATAAGCTTGCGGCTGCTTTTTATCATTTGCAGCAATAAATTCTCTAACCATATCAGCCTGAGAATCAGAACCGCCTGTAATACTTAAAGTGCCCTTTTGAGGGAAATAAGTAACAGTCAACGCAGTACCTTGCAAAGATACTAAACCGTTTGCGTTAACATCACTTGATACGGAACAAGCGACTACACCTTCGCCGAGGGAAATACTGTCACCTAATGACGAACCTCCGGAAGATGAACCACCCGAAGATGATCCGCCACCGCCGCCGCCAAGCTCAGCAGCACCGCCTGTCATAAATCCGCCAAAACCGCCGGATCCTTTTGATGAAGATCCGCCACCGCCGCTTTTATTAGATGAACCTGCAGAAAATAGCGAAGAACAAATCAATTCAGCCATTTCTTTAGGTGTTGTATGATTTACTCTAAATGTTACGTTTTTAGGAGGGGTGTCTAATTTAGCAACAATTCTTTGTGCCATTTTGTAATCGTTTGGCGTACCAAAAATAATCAACTCATTTGTCTGCGGGTTGGTTACAACGATTTGCCCGTTTGATAAGCCGGGTCTATTTCTTGAAAATACGTTGCTGTTTAAAAACGCAGCAAGTTTAGATGCATCTGCATATTTTACCGGCAACGTCATCATATTTTGTTTTGTTATATCCGATGTCATACTTGCAGCCCTAGACATAACAACCAATGTTCCTTTATCAAGGAAATATGTTAAATCATTAGCCTGCAATATCATTTTAAATGCATCATTCAATGTTACATTTACAAGATCCAAAGTAACCGTGCCGACAACAGAACTATGGAAAATAATATTTAATCCCGCCTTATCGGCAATCATTCTCAAAGTCTGTTTTAAATCCGACTCACGCAAAGAAACATTAATTTTTCTGTTACCGTTAGTCAATTCTACAGCTCCATCCAATGGAATATTGCCTGCTGTTTTATACTCCGTTCTTAACGCAGGTCTGCTTACAGAAGCCTGCATTGCTGCGTATGCTGATGCGCAGCACCCCAATGTTACTGCCAATGCAAGTGTACATGCACCTGCAACCGCAAAATAACTTTTTGTCTTTTTTTGTTTTCTGTCAATAAACATTTATTGATGACTCCTATTAATTATTTGTATTTAGTTAAAATTGAATGGCATTTTTTGCTGCACTGTTATAAGCACCGCCAAACTTGCTTGATAAGTTAGAAACAGGATTTAACTGTACATTGTTTCCAACAGCCTCTCCAACAGTGGCCTGATAAATGTTGGCATTGTATTTGATTGTTACAGAATTTTTGGTAATATCCAAAATCTGATAACCATTAACCATATCTCCTTTATGTACAAGATAATCAGTATCCCCAATATTAACTATTGCTGAAGGTCTTGCACTATCATACATAATACCGGATATTTTTGTCTGAACAACTTCAGAAACAGCCGGATCTTCCATAGGAACTTCAGATGGCGGAGCAATCAAATCAAACTTAGGTGCTTTGTCCTCTGCAACCTTTTCAGCATAAGGGACAAACGGATCAACTCTGCCGCCGGCAGCAACCGGTATTGTCACACGTTTTGCTCCAAAACCGAATTGTTTATTTTTTTCTTCATCTATTTTCTTTTTCAGCTCAGCTCTTTCCTGATTTGACAATGTTTTATCATTTTCAAGTTTATTTTCAGCAGCCTTCAGCTGTTCTTCCGCATTTTTGTCAGCTTGCTCAACATCAGCGGCTTCAGGATTTTGCGCTAAAGCAGGATCCTCAAGATTTACATCAACAGTAGCTGTTTTCTCATCAGCAGGTGCATTTTCCGCAGGTGTTGCAGCAGGATTTTCAGCAGGCTGAGCACCTTGTTCAGCAAAATAATCACCTGCAGCCTGTTCCGGAGCAGAAGCCGGCGCCATAAACTTTTTATAATAGAACAAACCGCCTGCGGCAATGGCAAGAATAAGCAAAATTATAATAAAAAATATTCCTCCGCCCTTATTTTGTGTTTGCTCAGCCGGCTGTTGATATTGCTGTGTATCATCAGGAACAACATCATCCATCATCGGTTGTTCAAAAACATCCATGTCGGGCATGCCTGTATTAGGTGGCAAATCTTGCCCTGCCTGAACAGATGGATCATTGAATGAACTCATATCCAAAAAATCATCATTGCCGCCATCTGTCGGGGTATCACCCGAATCGCCAAATGAAAATTCCTGATTGGGGCTATTTCCGTCATTATTATCCGAAAACGCATCGAAACTTTCATATATATTTGAGTCGTCTAATTCTCCAAACATTTACACTCTCTTTTTTATACTTCTTCTCGTAACCTTAATTCTGATTTTATTGCTTACATATGTTATTGATAACATACGAACAGCCTATTTTAATATAATATTATTACAGTATTAAAAATTAGGCAAATTTTTATTGCAATATTATCCATATAGAGTACCTATGAAAAAAAAGGTCCATATAAAATAATATTATAGACTAATTTATATGTATATTCGATTTTTTCCTGATAAAAAATAAAAACGGCTTAAAACACTTCACAATAGTTAACATTATAGATTATTTGCATATTAAACATATATAATAAGACAATGACTGATATTATTCTTACTGCCCCTGTAAAAAAACCTGAAGATATAGAAAATTTTATCGAGCATGTCAAATGCAGAAGTTTTTATGTTTATCATCATAAGTTTTTAAATAATAATTTTGATTATGTTAATGAATTTATAGAAAAAGCACATGCAAACAACTGTAAAATTTATGTTAACTTCAAGCATAATATTACGGAAGAAGATTTAATCGAAATCAAAAAATTTATTTCTTTTTTAAAACACACAAAAATTGACGGCATATTTATCAACAGTTATGCAATACTTGAAGCAATAAAAACCCAAAATCTGCCATATCGAGTTATTGCGGATTCTTATTTCGATATACATAATCTTGCCGGTATAGATTTTGTAAACATGTTCCACAAAGCTGATCAGGTAATTATCACCGAAGAAATCTACATGAAAAATATTGCAAAAATAAAGCAATATAAAAATATTTCTCTTGCAATTGATTCCGATAATTTACCCTGGTGCGCAGAAGACATAAAAAAACTTAACGCAATAGATTCCGTAATAATAAAAGGCAAATTTGCAAACTCTCAGGAAATTCTTGACGGAATTGAACTTGTCGAAAAAATTCTTGAAAAGCCTAAAATGTTCAAAAATCAAAACCTGCCATTTAAACATGTGAGAAAAAGCATTTATCAAACAAACCATTTTTCCGGCGAAATGATTTGTGCACAAGGCTCAAATTTTAAATTTTCACGAAACATTCAACGTTTTGAATGGGAAAACAAACGCCCGCGTTTAAAAAAAGATTTTGACTATTCATCTCTAACATTACCGAGAATAAATTTAAGACTAAGCTCTATCGCACAGCTTGAAGACCTGAAAAAATTCATAGCAAAAGCCGGATTTAATCCCGTATATTCAATAGAATACGGAGAAATCTTAAGCACCTGCGACCTTGCAAAAAGCAGTTTTCACCAGATAATTACCAAAGTTAAAAAGTTTTGTTTTAATTACGGAATAAAGCTGCAGCTCAGTACTCCGAGAATACTTATCGAACGCGATTTCGACAGGGTATATGAGTACGTAAAAAATCTTTGCCTTACGGAACCGATTCCATCCTCAATTATAATTAACAACATCGGATATCTCTGGACATTTATTAACGATGATGAACTCCACAGAATACCGGTAGAAATCGGGCAGGGCATTAACCTGTTAAACAGTATGTCCATAAAATGTTTAAACAACCTTCACCCTATTGATACAGTCGATTTCAGCTCATTTGAACAAATTACAAATATAAAAAACTGCATAAAAAAAATAAAAAATATTATACCAAATAAAAAACTTACTATTGCGGGAAATGTCAGAGTTCCCTCTCTTGGACTTTGCCCGCTAAATAATGACACAGCAATAGTTTCAAGACTTTCTTGCAAAGCTCCGTGCCATAACGGCAACTATGCTCTGAAAGACCCTTCACTAAAAAAGGTTCTTCCGTTTGTTGTTGACGGTTTTTGCAGAATGCATATGTTTAAAGACTACATATTACATTTATATGAATATGTTCCCAAACTTGAAAAAATAGGGATTAACGAATTTGTTATAGACTTATCGGATTTGCCGCCCAAATATGTAAGTATTTTGTTAACCCACTTTTTAAATACCCTTGCAGGATTTGAACCGCCAGGTAATGAACATCCAGAGGAATATTGCATTCAAGATTTAACCTGATATTAAGGCAAAAAAAGCCCCGTTGAACAAAAAAAAAGAAACGGGGCTAAAAACAGATATATACTTCATCCGAGATTTTTTATTTCATTTTCCAAAGCCTTCAGGCGATTAAGCCACCCTTGCAAAAAAATTTTCTGATTACCATACTGTGCAAATTCCTCATACTTTGCACGACGTGCCGCAATAAACTTTTCGGGGTATTTCCATTGTGCAGCTTTCATAAACTGATTAACACGGCTTACACCCATATTGACAGCTGTGTCAAAAGCCAGTAGCGCAAACTTTGGGGACATTTTTTCACAGCCCGCCTTGAGCCAGTAATTTTTGTAATATATTTTTTCAACCTCTTCTCTTGTAAGGTATCGTACATCTTTATACGGCAGCCCCTGAGAGGAGAGCCAGCCGTTGTATGTGTTTTGAGTAATTCCATAATTTGTTGCTCCGCCTTTGTCATTTTCGTTATTAACATATCCGCCTTCCCATTTGAGAACAAATTGAAGGGCGGTTTTAAACAAATCATTCATAAATTTCTCCTTTTACGGTTGTTAATTGTTTGTACTTCCGTGCCATTGGACAATACTTATCAAAAGATTTTTCACGTCATTTACGTTTTTATCAATGCTGTCCATTCGATTTTCAAGACTTGTATGATTATCTCTGTAGGTTCTCTCGGGCAAGTAATGCTCGGCCATATATTCAATAAGTTCCGATTTAACTTCCGCAATCTGGTCCGGAGTAACAAAAAGCTTGTACTGTAAAAAGAACATAATAATAACAATAACAAGAGGAGCATATTCAATAACAGTTTCCACAATATCTCCTTAATTGTACTTTCTAAAATCATTTACAAGATGCACAAATTTGAGCCTGTGAGCAAAAGTCATATCAGACTTATAGTTTTGTGCAATATCTATAATTTTTTCGGCAATGTCGGTTGCTTTTTTGTAGTCTTTTTTATCTTCAATAACACCGGTTTGTAACTGATTTTCAATACCTGTTGTTCTAAATTCAAAAAATTTTGCAACCATATTGCTGATTGCCGTAATCAAAGCGGAGTACATTATGACTCCGCCTCTGTCTTTAGAGTTTGCTTAACTTCGTGTTCATCAACAATAACGTTAATTAAACCGATAACCCCGAGCGCACAAGCAATAATTGCATCAGCGAGTTCCGGCTTAAGCACCACCCCGAAGGCGGCAAGAACAGAAAATAATCCTTTATATGTACTTGCCTGATTAAGATATTTCAATACAGTTTCCGCTATTTTATTCATTAGTTTCCTCACTTTCCGTATTTTGTTGTATTTGTGTAACCACAGCATCATAATTTATAGACAAAAGCTCCAGCTCCGCAACTGATTCCGCACTTTCCACGGCAGAAAGCAGTGTACTCGTTTCAAATTCAATGTTAGAAACAATACTTGTTGCAACTGCGCACATATTCACAAATTCTTCGTAAGTAAAATTTATCGGATTATAGTCATAATCCAGCCAGACTATTGTATCCTGAAGTTTAGCGATTGCCAGCTGAGCAGAAAGCCTTATCTGTGCTCTGTCATCACAGTCAAAGTGTGCATTATTAAAATAAAAGCCTGCTTTAAAAGCGGCTTCCTTCAACGAATTAATCTCCGATATTTTGGTTTCTTTAGCTTTTTGCAAAGCTTCTGCCAGATACTCCTGTGTATCTGCAAACACAAAATGAGTATAGTCATTGGAAGCAGTAATAGGTCTTTGCGTTTCTTTAATTTCCAGTCCCTGTAATTCCGGCATAAACAATAAAGTGTCTTTTATTTTTTGTTTATCAGTATCAAACAGTTTTATTATCCCGTTTTGCTCTACATAATAATTAGTCATTGTATTGTGCTCCTTTTGAATATATAAACCTGAAAAGTCTTCCATCAGTTGCAACATTGCTTGAATAAGTCACGGAAATAGCATCCCCCTTGGCAGCCGGTATATAAACAGCCTGCCCGACATGTGTCATTGCGGTAGTAACTATACTCAAATGCGCAGTACCATTATTTAGTGTGTGATAAGAAAGTTTATCGGGTCCATACCCAGCCGCACCGTTCAGTTGAAACCAACCGTCAGCAGGCGAGATATAAGTCGCTCCGTTAGTTGGAAAGGATAAATCAATATATTTTGCAGACGGCATAGATTGATGAGAGAGAAAATCCGTATCATTAGCATTTATTAAACGGAGCGTATCATATGTATTTAATGCGGTTATTGCCTCAGTTGAGGTGCTTACCGATGCGATTTTACAAATTTGTATAATATTCCAAACTTCGTCGCTATAGCAGTACCAATAATTTGTATCGAAGGCATAATACAAAGTACAACTTCCGTCCTCCGGGCGTTCACTTAATATGCCGTAATTAACATTTTGAGGCAATTCTAACATCACATCAGGCGTCTGCTCGTCATAAACAAAAAACACATAATCAGTGGTATTTGAAAATTCACTCAAAGTTTTTGATAAATCAGCCGACAAGGTGTATTCAATATTATTTAATGTAGCGTCAGCATTTCTTCCGTTAGGAATTAACAGCTTTAAGCCTTGTTTTAGTGTAATAGTATCAGTTGTAAACGAAGCAACACCGTTTGGTGCCTCCAATATACAGTCTGCTATTTGATTTTGTTTAAGTGCATTTGATACGTTAGAAATTGACGCAACACCGTTATCAATAGCCGATTCTATAGTATCAAGCCCTTCCTGCGCCGTATCCTCAAGCTCCTGAACGGAATCTGCCAAAAACTCCTGAGCATCTATCAATATCTGATTTGTACTTGTCGAAACATTGCCTACTTTGTAGTAAACAAGTTTGTTACTTGATTGAGGCTGTACAGTATCGGATTTTCCGTATAAAGAATTGTTGGATACATCGCCGGTTCTTGAATTTGTAGAAGTTCTGACACCGTTTTGCTGACCGTTGTTTGTCATATAACAACTACCCGGGTCACCGGCATCAGCGTTTGAACCGGTTAAATAAATAGGCGAGTGCTGGTGATTTGGCAGTCCGGCTTCATTAAAGCCGTTCAATAGCGTATCATCTGTTGTCAGCTGCATAAACCATTTGTTACGGGGCAGATAAAACTGCTGATTAGTTTTATCCAGAATATAAAAATCCGCAATACCGGTTTGCGCAAACAGCAGGTCTATAGCTTCTTTTTGTTCAATATCGGCAATATAATGTCCCGTAAGCGACTGAACACAGCTTATTTCTCTTTGGGTAACAGGTACACCCTCGTCAAATTCTTCTATTATTTTGTTAACAGCGTCAGGGTAGGTCATTGTGACGAGTCCGCCCTGAATGACCCAACCTATAGCTTCTTCTCCTACAAGTTTTCTATCCGTAATTTTTATGTCGAATAGTCTGAAACCGTCACCGTTTTGTTGATTGTACTTAAGATGCATTAAACACTCGTTCAGTACATCCGTGTTACATGGTGACACCCCGGAAACAGTGGGATTATCAGTCCATGTATAAGATTGGTTATCCATTTTTCCTCCTTTGCTTTCTAATAACCTTTTGCCCTCAGGCTCAATTTGCAGGTAGTAAGCTCACCCGAATTTGTATAAGCCTTTAAAACAGCATATGTATTTGTTTTTTCCGTAACAACGACATAGGCATCATTGTTATCATTCACCGTTGCAACTATTGACGGCGGGCGAATGAATGAATAATTAATAGTCAAGCCGTTTATGTCCGTAATCTCAAGCTCCAAATCCAAATCTTTGTCAGGGACATCAACGGCAGCCTTCAAGGTTGTTAAAACGGTTTGTACGTTATTGTAGGCTTTTAGCGTTACTCTGAACTTGCAATACCTGAAAGTATATTTGCCAGTGTTAACAATTTTCCAGTCCGAAAATGTTATTCCGTCATCTGACAATGCCCATTGTACAAGGACATTATTCTGCTCATCTGCTGAGGTGTATTGGATATCAAAAGATACAATACACTCTAACACAGCGCCTATGTCATAAGTCTGACTCAAGTAAACACCTTCACTTGCGGTTGAAGTGCCCCAGATACCGGTTCTTTGATAATAACCGGAATTGTTGTACCAAAAATCCTCGGTATTATGCCACTTTATATCCTGTTCAACAAGTTTTATGGTATCTCTGTAGACCCTGAGATTTTCGTCCAGAGTTCCCGCAATATTTTCCAGAATATCTATTTTAACAATCTCGTTAACACTCGGTACCGAATCGACACTAATGACATCAAGTGTAGGATTTTGGGAATAATTATATCCGTTAAATGCCTTTATCCAAAAATTAAAAACCCCGTTTGTCGGAATTTCCATAGTAAATTTGTTTTCAGTAATTTTAGACTGTATAACGGCAGAATTTTCCCAAGATTCTCCCATTCTGATTTCATAAGTATCTGTTTTGTTCTGGTTGTACTGCCACACAAAATTGAAAAGATTGTTTGACTGAACAACGTTAAAGTTTTGCACATCATCCGGATATTTTGCAGGATCTGAAAGATTACTGACGAGTACCCTCGGCTCTTTGCTGCCGAGTTCATCGTCATACAGCCTTTCATCATAAGTACGCCAGTTGACGGTAAAAATGCCCGCACCGTTATCCTCTACACTTGTGACCTTAACTTTATAACTTTTTAAGCCCATAAGAATTGAGTCAAACGAAATCACATCTCCGACTTCAATGTCATATCCTTTGTAATCCGTCTGAAAACTGCCGAAATAAGGCTGCAAACGTTTTGCGTTGACATAATACCACGCCAGACGGGACGCCTGATTAAAATTTGTACAGCTAAAAATATCAACACTGTGTTCAATCGGAGTTCCGTCCCGATATTCCGGTATTTCTGCCGTAGCCTCAACCTTTTGCCACTCATGATTCGGCGACACAAACGTACACTTTAAAATATCGTAATGCTCTTCTTTAGGAATTGTTTCAAAAGTTTCCGAACCTTTTATTATGTCATAATCCTTAAAGATTTTGCTCAAAGGCTCGGGTTTGTCTATTTTAAACTGAAGCTTACCATCCTTAACGAACAAATTCCCTCTGCAGGAGCGGTATATTTCATCCAGAAGATTTCTTGCCGAAGTCTGAGCATCAAATATCATATTAAAAGTAAATCTTGGATTTTCGTCATACTCGCCGGTTTCGTTACCGTTTGCGTCAAGCTTCGGTGTTTGTACAATTTCATCGCAATATGCAGCAGATTCAATAAAACTGTCGAGATCAAAAAGCTCTTTAACAATATTGTCGTCAATATTGCCGTATTCGTTTATCCCCAGTCCCAAGCCGTTGTAACAGGTTAAAAAGTCAAACAACACCCAGGCAGGATTTTCCGAATACTTTACCTCGTACTCATACGGATTTTTGTAAACCCTTATTTTTCTGCCCTTTACTACAGCCGTGAGGTTGTAATTTGCATCGACTTTTTGCGTCCTCGGCACGGTAATTGCCAGATAAGCAATGTTGCGCAAAGAACCTACTTTTTCCGCTCTTTCGTTTTGATTGTTTCCGCCTACTATAGGGTCAACATTCTGGGTATTTGTTCCGTAATAACGATTTACAGTAATGCCGGAAATTTCTTCTATCGGAATATCATTGAGCTTAATCTCTGAATAGCTTGTGATTTCACCTTCTGAAAAAGCAACTATTCTCTTTACCGTTTTTTGATAATTTTCGTCCTGCCAGATACGATTTCCCGCAACTTTTACGGTACCGTAAAGCAAGGGGACGGGAAGATTCTGATCCGTTTGCGTTTGTAATCGTCCCTGATACGATGGGGATTGGCTGCCAAAATCAGCTTTTTTACTGTTCATCATTGATAAAGCCATACCGCCATATATCAATGCAGACCCTACCCAGCCTGCAATCGTTAACCCAGTAGCCAATGCACCCGCTACGGTAATCCCCATAGTAGTTAACGCGCCTGTTATTGCGGTTGTAATAGCCGCTGCCGTAAAAATCATATAATCACCCTATAAGACTGAAATTTCTTAAACATTTTCAATCTCCCCACTTGTAATGTATGGTCTTTAAACACGTGAATAACTTTTCCGTATTCAAAATAAACCGCAACATGCAATTCGTCTTTGAATCTTGTAGCAACAATATCCCCCGCTTTTAGTTCAGCGGGGGATATTTCAATGCAGTGTTCTTTAAGTTTTTCAATCCCGTAATAATAATTATGGTCATCATCGTCTGACCTTAACTTGTATCTTGGTTTGTCGGGATACAAAAACTGCACGGGATAAAAGCACCCCTGATATGTTCCGTCATCATTGAACATTTGGTAAGGACGCCCAACCTGTCCTAAAAGTTCTTTAATCTTTTCTTCCATAAAACCTCCTTAAATAAAAACAAATATTGCAAAAAATTTTAAGCCCATCTGACCATATTACGTAAGTTGCTGTTGTTGTATTTTATTCCCTCAAACGTTATCTGATTGATAAGGTCTTTGTTCT
>CALVAN010000036.1 GCA_944325555.1 Candidatus Gastranaerophilales bacterium
CACTGACGGCGCACCCCTTATTCCGCTTTTGTACAAACATAACGGGAGTTTTTTTATGAACAAAACCTTAAAAAACAAACTGATTGCGCACATCGACAAATTTAAAGAATCCAAAATACTCGTTGTAGGGGATATAATTCTTGACGAGTATCTGTGGGGTATGGCAAACCGCCGTTCTCCGGAAGCTCCCGTACCTGTTTTGCAAGTTAAGCGAAAAACATATCTCTTAGGCGGTGCTGCTAACGTTGCCAACAATATTGCGGCAATGGGCGCAAAAGCAATACTTGCCGGTGTAATAGGCGAAGATCCTTATAGCAGCGTTGTGCTTGATATGCTAAAAAAAAGCCATGTTGACTCTCAATTTGTACTGAAAGACAAAACACGCCCCACAACGGTAAAAACAAGACTTATTGCACAAAACAACAAACATCTCGCACGTGTGGACAGCGAGTCATTAGAACCGATAAGTGATGAACTTACAAAAACCATTTATGAAAATATCGAAAAAGTTATTGATGATGTGGATTTGATTATCTTATCCGATTACATCATAAGCGTGTTAAGCGCAAAATTAATCAAAGATATTGTTAAACTTGCAAACAGACACGACAAAACAGTTCTTATGGATCCGAAAGGTCAGGATTTTGCAAAATATTCCGGTGTTGATGTGCTCGTTCCCAACATGGAAGAAGCCTTGATTGCAACAAAATCTTCTCCTGATAAACCCGTTAAAAAAATTGCAGCAGCTCTGCGCAAAATTGCGGATAAGGTCATAATCACCCGCAGCGCCAACGGAGTCTATTACTATGACGGTGCTGATGAGATTAACCTTGACTCCTTCAGCGTAGAGGTTATTGACGCAACAGGGGCTGGCGGGTCTTTTGTGGCAATGCTCGGGTTGACTCTTGCAGCTTCCGGCTTTGATTATGCAGAATCCGTGGAAATGGCAAATTACGCTGCTGCTGCTGCCGTGCGCAAGGTTGGTACTTATGCGGTAAAACCCGTTCAGCTTAAAGAGATTATAGAAGTTGCCTACAACAACTCGGTTAAAGGCGCTAAAACTAAAAAGGCGGCAAAATAATGGGACAGGTAGTTAAAAGAGAAGATATAACAAAACTTGTTGCCGATTTAAAGGCACAGGGCAAAACAATTGTTACCACAAACGGCTGCTTTGATATACTCCATGTCGGACATGTCAGATATTTGCAAGCAACAAAAGCTTTTGCGGATGTTATGATTGTGTGTTTAAATTCCGATGTTTCCGTAAAAAAAATCAAAGGACCGGACAGACCCATTAACAACGAAAACGACCGCGCAGAAATTTTGTGCGCGCTCGAGTGTGTGGATTATGTTGTATTGTTTGACGAATCCTCTCCGGTCGACCTTTTATGCGAAATAAAACCCGATGTTTACACAAAAGGTGCTGATTATACAATAGAAACGCTTCCCGAGGCGAAACCCGTTATGCAAAACGGCGGAAGGGTCGAGTTCATCAGTTTTGTTGAAGGGAAATCCACTACAAACGTTATTAAAAAAATCGGTGCACAAAATATAAGCAAATAAAATAATTTATGAAAACAAAAAGACCTTTAAAATTTTATTTTTAAAGGTCTTTTTTATTTTTGTTTTTTAGAATTACATCAACTTTGTCAAAATTTCAGCTTCACCGTCAGTTACGTGAATTGTGTGTTCAAAGTGTGCCGAAGGTCTGCCGTCGTTTGTTACTACGGTCCATTCGTCCTCGAGCGTGTGTACATCGTCACCGCCGAGGTTGAGCATAGGCTCAATTGCAATGGTCATACCGTCTTTGATGACAAATTTGTTACCTACTCTGTAGTTAAATACAAACGGTTCTTCGTGCATTTCTCTGCCTACACCGTGCCCGCCATACTGGCGTACTATGCCGAGTCCCTTTGATTTTGCAACGTCTTCAACCGCACCCGATACATCATCAAGCAGTGTATTGTCTTTCATTACTGCAATAGCCGCCATCAGTGCTTTTTCGGTTGTTTCCAGAAGCATTTTGCATTCGTCTGAAATATTGCCAACAGGGTATGTCCACGCACCGTCACCGACAAGCCCTCTGTAAGTGGCGCCGACATCTATTGATATAATGTCGCCTTCTTTTAAGATACATTTTTCACTCGGGATTCCGTGTACAACTTCGTGGTTAGGCGAAGCGCAAATTGAAGCGGGGAAGCCGTGGTAGCCCAAAAATGTAGGGACGGCTTTGTTTGCTTTTATTATTTTAAAAGCTGCTTCATCAAGGTCTTTTGTACTTATACCCGGTTCTATTATCCTTTTCATTTCCTGATGAACAAGAGCGACTATATTGCCCGCTTCTCTCATCAGTTTGAGTTCTTCTCTTGATTTTTTATGTACTGACATAATTATCTTCCCAAAGAAGTTATTCAATTACTTCTTTTAACTTAGCGTATATCTCATCAACAGTGCCTGTTGCATCAATTTTTACAAGGTTGCCTCTTTTTTCATAAAAATCGATGAGCGGGGCTGTTTGTTTAAAGTAAGTGTCAAATCTGTTTTTAGCGATTTCTTCCGTATCGTCTTTTCTTTGAACAAGTTCGCTTCCGCAAACATCACAGATACCTTCCTGTTTAATCGGCATAGTTTTCAGGTTATAGATAGCGCCGCATTTGGGGCAGGAGCGTCTGTAGATGATTCTTTCCATAAGGTTTTCGATAGGTACGTCAAAGTAAATAACTTTTGTGCTGACTTCTTTGCCCGCATCGATTTCTTTAAGCATTTCATCAAGCATATTTGCCTGTTCAAGGCTGCGGGGAAAACCGTCAAGGATAAAGCCTTTTTGTACATCGTCTTGAGAAAGTCTGTCCTTGATAATCTGTGCAACAACTTCTACGGGAACAAGAGCACCTTTTTCAACATAATCTTTGGCAATTTTACCTGCTTCAGTGCCTTTTGACATTGCTTCACGCAAAAGTGAGCCTGTATCAACATGTACAAAACCTGTTTCTGCGGAAAGTTTTTTTGTTTGTGTTCCTTTTCCGCTGGCAGGAGGTCCCATAAAAATCAATTCTTTTTTCATTTGTATATTCCTTTGTTTCCTCTACAACTTAACTCGATTTTATCACGCCGTTACAACTTACACAAGTAAATCGAGAATAGTGGATATACATTTAATATAAAAAATATATGTATTTTTGTAAAAATTCTAATCCGGAAGGGTTTAAGAATTTAAAAAACAAAACTATACTAAAGTTGTAGGGTAAAAGGTTTCTCCCTGCGGTAGTTTTGTCTTGAAAATAATACTTTGGTATGACAAAACACGTGTGTCGTCATCAGAACCGCTAAACAGCGTTTTTTAAGGATTTAAATTATGTCTATCATTATAAATACAAATATGGGTGCGTTATATACACAGAACTCTCTTAATAAAGCATTAAACAGTTTAAACGAATCGGTTAAAAGATTGTCAACGGGGTTTAAAATCAACAGCGCCAAAGATGATGCTGCAGGGTATTTTATTGGCTCTAAAATCGATACGCAAATTCGAGGTTTGAATATAGTTGGTCAGAGCGTTCAAATTGCGGGGAATATGCTGGATACAGCATCGGGGGATTTAAGCAATATCAACAATCAGTTAAAAGAAATCAGGGATTTAACCGTGCAATTCTCTTCCACCATATACGGAAGTGATGAACGTGAAGCTATTAGAGCTGAGGTGCAGCAGAGGGTGGATGAGATTAACAGGATTGCGTCTGCTTCAAACTTTAACGGGGTAAGTCTGCTGGACGGCAGTGCTCGGGATATGAGAATACAGGTCGGAGCCGGCTCCGATGAGGCAGCTAATTCCATTACTGTAAGTGATGTATTTGATGCAGCAGATGCAGAAGGAATAAATCTTATAGGCGGCAGTGCTCAATATACCTCCGTAAATGATGCGCTGGCGGATTCACGCAGTGCTGCCAGGTTTTTAAGTGATATTGATACGGCTATTGATGATGTGACTTCACGTATTGCTTCTGCCGGAGCTTACGGCTCGAGATTGGATTCAGTGGTTGATTCAATAACCGTACAGAAGGAAAATCTGACGAGTGCCTATTCAACAATTATGGATGCCGATGTTGCGGAAGAATCTGCAAATGTGACAAAACAGGAGATTCTTGCCCAGACATCTCTTGCCTTGTTCTCTCAGGTAAATCAATTGCAATCCTCTATGGTATTGTCACTTATAAATTCTTTGTAAACTTTATACCAAAGTATTGTTTTTATGTAAAATAAACGCATTTTTTATACTAAAGTTGTAGATATTTACAACTTTATGTCAGTTTAAACACCATGCGTTATACTTTAATATGAGAATGTCAGGTAAGATTTTTAAAACAGTTGTTAGTCTGTTGTGTGAAATTTTACCTGAGGTCTAAAACAGGTAATTTCCCCGTACATAAATTAAATCTGTTTAATCGGCTTTAATCCGGTTTTACATGGGCTGAACACTCTTTGTGTATTGGTAATCTTGTGCTGCAATGCTGCAAGATTCCGTCGGAATGCCAGAAATTAGACACGGATGTATCAGTTACGGATATGCGAAAGGAGATCAAAAATGGCAATTATCGTTAACACAAACCTGTCCGCATTAAGGACTCAAAACAATCTTAACAAAGCATCAAACAGTTTAAACACTGCACTGGAGCGTATGTCTACAGGTTATAAAATTAACAGTGCAAAAGACGGTGCCGCAAACCTGTTCGTGGCAACAAATCTGGAAAAACAAATCAGCGGCTCAAAAATAGCACAGAGCAACGTATCAATGGGTATAAATGTTTTGGATACAGTAGCGGGTGACCTTGACGTTATACTTGATAACCTTAATAGAATAAGAGATTTGACACTGCAGGCTTCTAACGGTATTTATGATACAGAATCCAAGCAAGCTCTTGCTGATGAAGTGTCTGCACGTATGGATGAAATTACAAGAGTTGCTGAGGCTTCAAACTTCAACGGTTTAAATCTCTTGGACGGTTCTATTACAAATGATTTACGACTGCAAGTCGGTGCGGATTCCGATGCTGCTTCAAACAGCATAAACATATCAAAAGATGTATTCGCTTCAAAAAGTGCAGAAGAACTCGGTTTAGACCCGACAAATATAACAACAACATTTGCAACGGCCACGGCTGCGGCTAAGTATCTTGATACTGTAGATGAAGCAATTAAGAATATAAATACAAGTAAGGCAACTGTAGGGGCTATCCAAAACAGGCTCGAGGCTGCATCTGACTCGCTTACAACAACTATTGAAAACGCTACGGCTGCAAAATCAACCATTATGGATGCCGATATAGCGGAGGTGTCTGCGGAATTTACAAAACAGCAGATACTTTTACAAACCTCATCGGCTTTGCTTTTGCAGGCGAATTCAATGCCGTCTATGGCGCTGACTCTTGTATCCGGACTGTGATTTTGCCGGCAGCAAGAGCATAAACAAAAAGTAGTTAACGATAATTACTTCCGGAGAAATACTTTTTCTCCGGTTTCTTTCTTTTGTAAAAAAATTTTCATATAGTCAACTGACCCCGACAACTCATTGAGCGGGTGCAATAAACAAGTACAATATTGGATATACAAGAAGGGCACCCGCAACAAGTGCAAGGGGTCACTTCCGTAAAATTATAACTTAGGCGACCTCGCTACCTCTCACAAACAATTCACCGAATTGTTTGCTCGGCAGAGTGTGTACCACTCCTACAAGCGAGGTCCCACTCAGACAATATTAATCCAGCGAGAAAATATCCTTCAAGTCTTCATAAGTAAGTGACTTGCCGATGTTTCTGTCAACGGAAATTACGCTGTCGACCAAATCTCTTTTTCTGGATTTAAGTTTTTGAATCTTTTCTTCAACAGTACCTTTGGTAATCATTCTGTAAACAAATACTTTTTTAGTCTGACCGATACGATAAGCTCTGTCGGTTGCCTGATCTTCAACGGCAGGGTTCCACCACGGGTCGTAGTGGATTACATAATCCGCACCCGTTAAGTTAAGACCGGTACCGCCGGCTTTTAAGCTGATTAAGAAAATAGGTATTGTCGGGTCGGAATTGAAACGTTCGACAACTTCCTGTCTGTCTTTTGTGCTTCCGGTCAGGTACTCGTGCTTAATGCCTTCTTTTGTCAGCCATTCTTTAATAATATCGAGCATATCCACAAACTGGCTGAACAAAAGCACCCTGTGTTTTTCGGCGATGATTTCCTCAAGCATCACTTTAAGCTGTTCAAATTTACCGGATTGTTTTATGCCTTTGATATTTTCTTTATCATAAAGTCTGGGGTGGCAGCAGATTTGTCTTAAGCGCAGCAAGGCAGAGAAAATAGACATTCTGCTTTTTTCAATACCCTTTTCTTCAATGGATTTAAAGAGTTCTTCTCTTGTGGAATCCATAACCTCAAGGTAAAAGTCTTTTTGTTCCGGTGTAAGTTCGCAGTATGCAACGTTTTCGATTTTATCGGGCAAATCTTTTGCTACGTCACGTTTCATACGACGCAGTATAAACGGATAAATCTGTGATTTCAGACGTTTTTCAACGGTTTTGTCCTCACGTTCCATAATCGGCGTTACATAGCGGTAATTAAATTCGCTTTTGTCGAATAAAAAGCCCGGCATAAGGAAGTCAAAAATTGACCACAGCTCCTCGAGTCTGTTTTCTATCGGAGTACCGGATAATGCCAGTTTATGCTTGCAATTAAGCTGTTTAACGCTTTGAGCCGTCATTGATTCAGCGTTTTTAATATTCTGTGATTCATCAAGAATAACATATCTGAATTCGTATTTTTTAAGCTTTGCAATATCACGCCTAATTAAAGCATAACTTGTTATTACAACGTCATATTTCGGAATGTCTTTAAAGAAATCGCTTCTCTCAGTTCCGCTGAGTTTTAAGCAGGTCAGCCCCGGAGCGAATTTTTCTATTTCGTTTTCCCAGTTGAATACAACAGACGTCGGGCATATAACAAGGTTAGGCGCTTTCTTGTTCTTTTCTTTTGCTTTTTGCAAAAGCGCTAATGCCTGCAGGGTTTTACCAAGACCCATATCATCGGCAAGAATACCGTTTAAACCGTATTGATACAAGAACCACAACCAGCCGAAACCTCTTGTCTGGTATTCACGAAATTCCGCCTTAATACCTTTAGGAAGGCTCGGAACATCCATTGTGGAGAAGGTGGAAATCTGTTTCCAGAACTTGTTAAACCTTCTGCTCATTTTAAGCTTAACCCCGAGGTTTTCCATTTCGGAAATTAAGCCGGCACGGTAAGTTTTTACAATATATTTGTTGTCGTCGTTTTTATAAACATCAAACGTGTTGAAAGCTCTCATTAATGAATAAATATCCATTGTCGGAACTTCAGCAAAGCCGAGATTTCTGATTCTTACGTATTTGCTGTTATCGATGGTAAGAGCGTAGACATCATCAAACGGGATAATTTCTTCGCCCACACGTCCGTATAATTCGAGTTCAAAGCTGTCGGTGGAATCAATTGCAAAATCAATATCCGCACAAAGTTCAAACGGATCTTTTGTCAGTTTAAAGAAGGACATATCGTCTTTTTCTTCAAACTTCCAGCCGTCGCCTGCCTGCTGGATATAATAGTTGTAAAAATCAATGGCGTTTTCTTTTTCCAGTGCAAGGTTATTTGTCTGCATCGGGGCAAATTTACAGGCCAGAAGCATGTTGTAGGCGGCTTCTTCGTGCTGCGGGTTGCGTTTTACCCAGTACAATAAATCTTCTTTAGGCTTTTTAATGGTTACATACGGAGTTTTTTCCGTATGTTTTGAATAAGGGACACGTGTACCGTCGTACTCAAACTCCAGCTCTGCTTTTAGTGAACCGTCATAATCAAGACCCAGCGTCACAACATTTATCGGCGGTTTTTGCTCGAGCACAAGTTTTTCGATAGTTTCCGACACGGTTACCTTCATAACCTTTTGAAGTTTCGGAAGCTCTTCGTAAAGGAATTTAGCTCCGTCTGCGTCTTTTACATCCGTAAAGCTTGCTTTAATCAAGCTTTGCGGCAATGCTGATACCGGTGTTGTTGTGGGGAAAATAACGTTTTTGTATCTGCCCCATTTTAGCTGGCGTGAAAAATATCTGATTTCTTCAAACGGATAAGAGTCGCTTCCGTCAGGTCTTTCCCAAGATAGAGAAAGCAATACGTTGCCGACCATGGAAAAATTAACGGAAAGAGCCAATTCCCATTCTTGATCGTCAAATCTTAATCGCTCTTTTGTTTTTCCGTCAATAACTTCTTCTGCCTGAGAAAGCAGCTGGAAAAATCCGTCAAATTTGTTAATGGGTACATCGTACCAGCCTGCTTTTTTATCAAGACGTGAACGCTGTAAAAGAAGCTGAAATATAGCAATATCAACTTTTTCTTCATCATTTAAGATAAATGAGCTATCCGTTCTTTGCAGTTCGATAATTGCTCTTAAAATTGCTTCCAGATCCCTGATAACCTTACCGGTTTCTCGGTCCATTACGAGTATGGAGAAGAAATTTTGTCTTCTTTTAGGGTTGAAATGGAAAACATATCTTCCTGTCGGGTGTTCAACCGGCGGCACATCTTCATCGGGGTATTCCGGTTTAATTTTATGCACACGTTCAAGATACTCGTCGTAAACTTTATCCTCAATGACTTTTAATCCGACTGCAATTGCGTGTTTGCACCATTCTTCCTTTAACGGGCAGCTGCAATCGGCTTTAACTCCGTTTTTAGTAAAGGTAAGACTGGTTTCGTAAGCATCTTTAAAGTTGCCTTTGACAACAGCGTCAACACCGGCAATTTTTGTATCATAAGACAGGACTATGTCTTTTTGAAAACCTTCATAGCCCCTTCTCCAACTTCCCGGGGTAGCTTTATCTTTGATGTATTTGTAATTGAATTTGCAAACGCTCATTGATTTTATATATATAAGTAAACAAAAAATTGTTCAAACAAAAGAAAAACTTTTGACTAACAAATCAGCCAACCACTCTTTTGCTCAAATAAACAACAGCAGCAAAAAACCTTTTATATGCTGCTAATAAAATTATACACAAAATTTTGAAAATAACAATACTTGTTTTATAAAAAGTTGTTGATTATTGTTTAATTTGGGGTTTACATATATTTTTCTTGTTCATGCCATAATAAATCTATGGCAAAGAATAAAGAAAGATTAGATAAAATACTTGTTGATAAAGGCTTTTTTGAAACAAAAAGCAAAGCTCAGGGTGCAATAATGGCCGGTGACGTTAAAATTAACGACGAAGTTATTACAAAATCCGGTTATCAGCTTGAGCTTAAGGAAACAACAAGAATAGAAATAAAATCTTTACCTTTTGTGTCCAGAGGCGGTTTAAAGTTGGATAAGGCAATAAAAGCCTTTGGCATAAATCTTGCAGGGCGTATCTGTCTTGATGCAGGTGCTTCGACTGGCGGATTTACGGATTGTATGCTGCAAAATAACGCACAAAAAGTTTATGCGGTTGACGTGGGCTACGGGCAGCTTGCATGGAAACTTAGAAACGACAATCGTGTAAAAGTAGTTGAGCGCACAAATATAAAAAACTGTGACCCGTCGGAAATTTATGATGAAAACGATACCTTGCCGGATTTTTGTGCAATGGATTTGTCTTTTATTTCCATAACCAAAGTATTAGACAACATTAAAAAATTGATGAATCCTGATAATCAGGAGATTGTTTCTCTTATAAAACCGCAGTTTGAAGCGGGTAAAGAGCTGGTCGGCAAAAACGGAGTTGTAAGAGAAAAATCTACCCATATAAAGGTGATAACAGAGGTTATTGAATATGCGCAAAATATCGGATTATACCCTTTGCAGTTGACTTTTTCTCCGATAAAAGGACCTGCGGGAAATATTGAATATCTTGTGCGGCTTGTTAACCGCAATACGGATTTTGACAGTGATTTAATCGGTGAAATTGTGGAAGAAGCTAATTCCAACGATTTCTAGGAGAATAAAATGCCTAAAAAAAAGAAAAAGTATAATAAAAAACAAAAAAAGAAGAGTAATTTTTTCGGAAATATATTTTTCTGCCTGATTCTCTGTGTTGTAATATATTTTGGGGTTAATACGTTTTCTTTTGCTCAAACTCTGAAATTTGCGCAAATTTCAGATGTGCATTTGTCCAACAAAAATGTTGATACGAGTTACAAGGTTCTTGCAAGTTCGCAGGATCTTTTTGAAGATGCCATAGAGCAAATTAACGAAACACCGAATATTGATTTTGTTATAGAAACTGGCGACCTTGTGGATAAACCGAGAAAAGAGCTGGTTGAAAAAGCCTGCAAACAGTTGAATCGTCTGCATTCCCCTTGGTATTTTGCTTTTGGAAATCATGATGCTGCGGTAGGTTCAACCTTTACAAAGGATAAATATTTTGAATATGTAAAAGAACATAATCAAAATATGAAATCAGATTCTTACTATTATTCTTTTATCCCAAAAACGGGTTACAGGGCAATAATACTTGATCCGTCAATTGATACAAGGATTACTTCAAACGGTGAACTGCCTAAAGAGCAGCTGGATTGGCTTGATACGGAACTTTCCAGAGCAAAACTTCAGCAACAGGTGCCTTTGATATTTATGCATTTTCCGTTACAAGAACCGTATCCGAGTTTTCATCACCGTATAATTAATGCGCAGGAGATGCAAAAAATATTAGATAAATATGATATGCCTATGGCGGTATTTACTGGGCATTACCATGCGGCTAAAATCTATAAAAACGGACACATATTGCATGTAAGCACGCCTTCTCTTGTCACTTATCCTAATGCCTTCAGGATAATAACAATAAACAATCTTAAGGACAAAGTTATTTTTACTTTTGATTTTAGAGAAACAAGACTTAAAGAGGTGCAAAAAAAAGCAAAGCTTATGACATTCTCTGCTTCTACTTTGAAGGGAGAAGAATCCGACCATAATACGGTTGTTATTATGCCAAAATAGTGTAAAATAGGTTTATGGCGGCTGTTATGTCGGCAAATGACATCAGTACTAACAGACTGTAAGGCTAATTGACTATATCAAAACAGGAGTTTACAAATGATTGATTCAAAAGATAAATTCATAGTCAAATTCAGAGGCGTAAGAGGCAGCCACCCAAAACCCGAACGTAATTTTATGGAATACGGCGGTAATAGCGCCTGTGTTGAAGTAAATGTTAACAATCATCTTATTATTCTTGATGCGGGTACCGGTATAATAAACTGTGGTAATGAATTGCTTCAGGAACATATTGCAAAAGCTCATAAAGAATCTATAAATGCTACGATACTTTTAAGCCATCTCCATAACGATCACATTATGGGGCTTCCGTTTTTTAAACCTTTACACCAAAAAGATTCAAATATTAATATTGTGGGGTTTTCCGCTTATG
Source organism: Candidatus Gastranaerophilales bacterium (assembly GCA_944325555.1). Taxonomy (GTDB): domain Bacteria; phylum Cyanobacteriota; class Vampirovibrionia; order Gastranaerophilales; family Gastranaerophilaceae; genus Limenecus. The sequence continues at coordinate 11,421 of CALVAN010000036.1, forward strand.
AAGAAGGGCTTGATGCCGTAATTTCGCAGCTGGTTTTTGAAAAATCCTTCCCCTTAGGACTTAACGAAATAAACGCAAAACTAAGTTTTTATGATATAAATGACAGCTATGCTCTTATCCTTGATGAAAACGACAACACCCCCGATATGATAAAAATAGAAAAAGAAGAGGACGCTCTCCCTCAGGATGAAGAGGTTGTTATAAGCTGCTTAAAATCCAGCTCTCACCCTAAAGATGGGGTTATGATATACAAAATTGCATATAAAGACAAATCTCTTGTTTATGCAACTGATACAGAGGGCTATATCGGTGCAGATCAAAAACTTGCACTGTTTGCAAGAAATACAAATCTTTTAATCCACGATGCCCAGTACACTACGGAAGAATACCTTAACACCTGTGCGCCGAAACAGGGCTACGGACATTCAACCTTTGATATGGCACTTGATACATACAAACAATCAAAGGCGGAAAACCTTGCATTTTTCCATTTTGATCCTAACTATAACGATGAATTTTTACATGAGATAGAAAAACATTATACTAATAGTTGTAAAAATTGTATTGTTCCAAAAGAAGGTATGGAAATTGTACTTCGCTAAAATTTTAACGGTAATATGCTTTTTTATTATGACGTCTGCGGCGGCTTTTGCTATGCCGACCAAGTATGGTGTTGTGTCTATTGATGCGCAAAAAAATGCGGTTAACCACAACAACAGAGGGGTAATTTATATGCAGGATCGCTACTACGCTGCTGCTATTAAAGAGTTCCAGATGGCGGTGCTTCTTGACCCCGATACGCAGGCAAGTGCAGTGTATTATGCAAACCTTGCAAACTGTTATATGAAAATAGGCTACCCCGCTCTTGCGCAGGATACTTTGCAAAGGGCGGTAAAACTTAACCCTATGAACTTTAACTACTATCAGGATCTTGCCGTGGTTTACAAAAGGCTCGGCATTTTAGATACACAGCTTAAACGCTGGAAGCGTGATACGGTAACAAATCCCGTCGGGCTTGTTATGCAGGGGCTGATTTTGATAGAACAGGGCAAAAATGATGCCGGCATGGCAAAGTTGTACGAGTTTGTTTATACGGAGCCGGATTTGATTATTACAATCGGGGTTAAAAGCTTTATAGAAAAACAAAATAAAGAAAGATTTTAATAATCCTTCATACGGCTTAGCCGTATTGTGCAATGTAAGTTTTGATACTTTTTTTTAAATTAAATGCATCCGAAATTTAATTTAAACAAGGGAGTATCACATGGACGACAAAGAATTTTTAAACGCCGTAAAAGACACGCATAAAGCCCGTAACTATTTTCTTGACCAGATTGCTTATACAATCGGTCCCGAGCGTTTACTAAAATTAAAAGAAAAACACCTTGAGGATTTTAATCTTTTTGATATTAGAGATTATGACGACTATATTAAAGGGCATATACCCTATGCTACACATGTTCCTTTTAAACAACTTGAAGAGCAGCTTGTAAAATTTTCAAAAGATAAAGTTAACATAGTTTACAGCTATTCGCTTTTATGCCAGCGCAGCAAAAAGGCTGCCTATCTGCTTTCTGACAGGGGCTATCCCGTAATGGAACTTGTCGGCGGGTTTAAGGGCTGGAAAAAAATGGATTTTGAAATTGTCGAAGATGATGCGTCAGATTTCCCCGGCTAGTTTATATAGTTAAATAGATTCTTAAAATTTACGGAAAAGACAGAGGATTACACCCCTCTGTCTTTTTGCTTGTTTTTTTGTTAAGATTTATAAAACAAAAATATAAAAATTGGTAAATTTTTTACTTTAGCCGTTTTATAAATACCAAGGAATCAGACAAAACTTTATGAAGCTGGAAGTTTTTAATTTTAGGAATTATATTCAAAACCCTGAATCGGGCAATGTGCGCAATAACGTTTCCAACACCGTGAACAATCCTTCAATGACGGTGCCGACACAGATTGAATCTCCCAATGCGGGGACAGCAATCCCAAGCAACGATTCGAAAACAACGGAAAAAGCGGTGGAAGCGCTAAAGGCACAAGCCCTGACTCAGGCTCCTATGCCTTATAAATACATAAGAGATATAAAACTTCCTTTCTCTGCGCCGGCAAAACTTTATCAGCTTGCTAACGGGCAAAAAGTAGCAATACTTGAGAAAAAAGGTCCGACAGTTTTGCAAACATATTACAATGTCGGCTCAATGAACGAACAGGATGCTCAGAGGGGAATCAGCCACTTTAATGAGCACATGGCATTTAACGGTTCTAACGGTCCGAGCGGCGGTTTAAATGCAGGTGATTTTTTCAGAATCGTTAACAAAATGGGTGCGATGACAAATGCTTCCACAGGATTTTCCCAGACAAATTATTACATAACCTCACAGCTTCTCGGTGACAAAGATTTTGATACAAGCGCCTATCTGCAATCGGAGCAGCTTCAATATCCTTCGCACAAAGAGGATATGATTGAAAAAGAAAAAGGCCCCGTTACACAGGAAATTGCAATGGTCGGCGACCAACCGGAAAATACTGCTTTTTCAACCTGTATCAAAAATCTTTATCAAATAGATTCCACTTCTCAAGATCTTGTTGCCGGTTCTATTTCCAACATAAATAAATTAACAAATAAAGACACAATAAATTATTACAATCTCTGGTACACTCCGGATAACTGTGCAACAGTTGTGACGGGCGAGGTTCCGGCTCAAGAGGCAATGAATACAATTGCAAAATACTTTAATAAGAGCATTACTCCCGATATAAAAAACAGAAAATATCAGGATTTTAAAACTATTGAAAAACCCGTCCGTGTGGATATAAAAATGCCTAAGGCTCAATCCTCAATTACTGCATTAGGGTTTGCGGGGCCTTCTAACAATTCCACCAAAGAAAATATTACAATGGAAGTGCTGATGACTGCGCTTTTGGGTTATAAAAACGCAAGGATAAGCAAAGAACTTAACAAAATCCAATCCTCTGCACTTATGAATATTGAAAGAGTCGGCAACCGTCCGACTGACCCCAAAACTATTCTTATTGCCTCACAATCTACTCCGCAAAAGACGGAAGAGGTTATTAAAACAATTTATCAGCAAATAGCTAATTTGCCGCAAAACCCTCTTACTCAAGAGGAATTGACCACTGCCAAAAAGATTTTGACAATGGCATTTTCAAAAATTTCCGAAAACTCACAAATGTTGAATATGATGCTGGGTAATGCAATGCTTGATGATGACCTTGCTTATGTTGAAAATTATCTTGAGATTTTAAACAGCATAACAAGCGAAGATGTAAGCAATTTTGCCAAAAAATATCTTGATCTTAATAAAGCTTCTTTGACTGTTGTTCATCCGCAAAGTCAGGGTGATGAACAGATTCTTGAAAGCTATAACAGGGCAAATAATGTAAATCCTGCTGCAATAAATAATATAAAGAATGCAAACAAACTCACAAATGTTGCATTTAAGGGGCGTTTGGAAGATAAAATGCTTGATATGTCACAAATCAAACAGTACCGCCTTGCAAATAACATGGAACTTGTTCTTAACCCAAACAAATCGGATATTGCAACGGGGCAGATAACCTTGCAGGCAACAACGCCCGCCGATGTAAAACCTGCAGTTCCGGCAATACTTGCAGTGTTGTTAAATGAGGGGTCTAAAACCAGAAACTACGAACAGTTCTATAAAGATGTTCATAAATCAGGTATAACATTAAAATTTGATACGGATTTTCGCTCAATGAACGCTTCTTTTGAAGCACTTGCTCCCGATACAGGCTATACACTCGACTTGATAAAAGAAGTATTCACTCAACCGAGGTTTAACGAATCAGCATTAACTTATGCAAAAAATCTTGTCAGAGAAGCTGTAATGAACCTTGATGAGTCCGCCTCAGACCCCGCATTAAAAAAGATGTTTCCTAATTTGAACGAATATGCAACAAAAGAAGAAATCCTTCAATCTATTGATACAACTACCCTTGCCGATGTTCAGGGATTTTTTAATTACATAAAAACAAATGCAATGGCAAAGGGTGTGTTTAGCGCACCGTTTAATAAAACACAAAATCTTGAACAAACTGTTACGGCAAAACTTTCGAGCGGCTTGGGCAGCTTCAAACCATTTAATACGGAAGTCTTTCAATCCTTTGAGCCGATAGCAAAAGATGAAATTATAACAAAAGCGCAGCCGAGAAATCAGGCTGATATTGTACAGTATTTTAAGTTTAAAACAAATTACAACCCTAAAGATCAGGCGGTATTTGCGCTTTTGAATACAATCTTAGGCGGAAGCGCTTCATCAAGACTGTTTAATGACCTTAGAGAAACTCAAAAACTTGCTTACAGAGTCGAATCCAATATTGATTTTGTCGGCAATACCGGCGTTATGGCACTGGGCATAAAAACAACCACGGATAACCCGTCGGAGAATATTCAACAGTATGACAACGTTGAAAAGTCTTTAAAAGGATTTAAAAAACATATAGACCTTTTGAAAACACAGCTGGTTCCGCAAGAAGAACTTGATGCTGCAAAGTTAAGAGTAAAAACACAAATACTTAATTCGCTTGAATCTTCCGCATCTCAAACCGTTGTACTTAATTCAGCAAAGGATAATGTGCTCGGCATTAATGCGGTAAATAATAATCTTAAACTTATTGATGAAATAACCCCGCAGGATATTATGAATGCTGCAAATTATATATTTAATTCAAAATCGATTACCTCAATATTAGCAAGTCAAAATACACTTGATAATTTGAAGTTAAACACAGCGGACACACCTGCGGCATAGTCCTTGTATATGTTACGTAATTTGATGACAAAAATTGTAACAATTACTATGAATTTTATACAGTTTGATGTTCTACGGTTATTATGCACGGCTTACAATGTAAGCCGTATCGGGTTGCCTTCTTTTGCCGTTGAGCTGTGACGAAACGTGCAAAATGGCTTCACGACTTCATTATGATATTGCAAATATACTTGTTTTTTTAATAGTGAACAGGGCGGAGCCCTGACGGAACTTTAGCTAGAAACAGTTGTGTTTTGAGAAGATTTTGACCACAGCTTGTCGTGGCAAAATCTTTGATAAAACACTTTACTGTTTCTTTTGATAAGCGCCGGTTTTCTTTTCTTTGGTTCGTTTCTTTTCTTTTGCCTGCGCAATACAAAAGAAAAGAAATGAACATAAAAAAATAAAAACAAAGATTATTGTTTTATTTGCCACCCATTCTTTGGAAAGAACTCTGTCGAGAATTGACTAAATGTCAATTCGAGATAGAGGCAGGCTAAGTCAAAAGCGTAGCTTTTGCGTGCCGTATAGTAATTGTGGCGCCCAAGTTCACTATTAAAAGACAATGATGTAT
>CALVAN010000037.1 GCA_944325555.1 Candidatus Gastranaerophilales bacterium
CTGCTGTTTTTGCCAATTTTGTCAGGGTGTTTGACAAAGAATAACCGTCATGCTGAACTTGTTTCAGCATCTGTATGTCTTGAGGGTGGTCGCTTTGAACAATTTCAGAAAGGTTTTCCGATTGCGCTTGTTCATTCGTAGATTGCGCAAATGGTACAGATCCTGAAATAAATTCAGGATGACGCTCTATTTTATTGTTTTCATGACAAGTAGATTCTTGCTTGAGTCGTAGGCAAGCCGAAGGTGAGCCGTACGAATCAGGATGCCCGCAGGGTACGCTTCGCTCAGAATGACGTGAAGTTGTCATTCTGAAGCATTCATCTTTGCGGTCTTGCGAGGATTTTGTGTGTTCAGAATCTGACCAATCTGCAGCTGAAGAATCAACTTGATGAGATTCTAAAACCCTTGATATTATTGAATTACAGAGTTTCGGGGGGGGGGTAAAATATTGCTATATAAGCATTCCTGAAGGTTTGCTGCTATTTCGTTTTTTTTATTATCCATAAGACAAAATCCTGTGTTCGACTATACTAACCAAAATGTTTTTTTCTAAATTAATAATTCCCATTTTTGTGTAATCTTAAACAGTTTTTTTGTATTTGTTAATAAATTGTTACATTTGTGCAATTCAGGTTTATATAAAAAACTTTTGTATAGATCTTTTTGGGGGTTTTTTGCCTCAGATATGCAGATATATGTTAGTGTTGTATTTTTATTGTAATAGTGATTAAAAATTTATTCTTTCTTTTTCCACAACAACGGGTTTTTTGTTGACTCTGGTATAAATTGCACCGATGTATTCTCCCAGAACCCCGAGGCAAAACAATTGCACCGAAGCAAAGAAAAACAGGCTGATGATAATAGGTGCCATACCAAGTGAAAATTCATTCCAGAACACAAGTTTTAAAATAAAATACAAAAATGCAATCAAAAGGCTGAGGAAGGAAAAACCAAAGCCAAGAAAAGTCATAATCCTTAGCGGAACTTTAGAGTGTTTTACTATACCTATCATTGCGTTGTCGTAGAGGGTATAAAAATTGTTTTTTGTTATGCCTCTTTTTCTTGTCGGCTGGGTAAATTCCACAAAGGCTTTTTCATAGCCAATGTCACAGATGAGTCCCCTTAAGTAAGGATACGGGTCATCTAAGCTTTTTATTATTTCTATAACTTTATGGTCGTACAAACCGAAACCAGTGCAGTTTTTAACAAGTCCGGAGTCATCATCCGCAATTCTTGAAATAAGTTCGTAATAAGCACTGCGTATTAAAAACATCAGTATGGATTCTTCGCTTTTAGTTTTTTTGCCCAGTACTATCATGAAGCCCTGTTCCCATTTTTCTATAAAATCTTTTATGAGTTCCGGCGGGTCTTGCAGGTCTGAGGCAAGGTAAATGACCGCATCGCCGTCGGCCTGTATCATTCCGTAATACGGGGAGCGTATATGACCGAAATTGCGGGTGTTTAATATGATTTTTATTCTTTTATCTTTTTGAGCCAGTTCTCGCAGTTTTTGAGCTGTTTTGTCGGTTGAACCGTTATCCAGCAGGATGTATTCAAACTCATATCTGCCGCAAAAGGGTTCTATTGCTTTAGTTACTCTTTCATACAGAGTATCTATGTTTTCTTCTTCGTTGTAACAGCTTGAAACAAAACTAATTTTTTTCATATTTAAACACCCAATTTTTGTTCAGTAAAAACGATATTATTGCGCAAATGCCGGTTGAAACAAGCCCTGCCAAATAAAGATTTATGTGGGCAAGTTCTGCCATACGCAAAATAATTATACCAAGAGTTGTTGTTATGGTATAAACCGCAACAAATTTAAATATAAGTTTGTTGTTATGGTTTTTAAAAACAAGCGTGCCGGTTGTTTTAAAGTTAAATAATACTCCGGCAACAGTCGATAAAATAACGGCAAGCGTATAATGCAGACCCAAAAACAGAAGCAGTGCAAAAACAAGGTATCCAAAAGCCGTGTTTAAAATCCCGACAAGTATAAATTTTACAAAAAGCCAATCCGTTTTCATAATTTTATAATATTATAAAAGAGAGATGGAAAAAACATTGTTAAATAAATGCAGGCAATCTTAAAAAATAAATTTAATATAACGGTATTTGTTGTCTTTTTTGTAATAGGGCTAATCGGAGTTTTCCATCATGAGATATGGCGTGATGAAGGACAGGTCTGGCTTGTTGTCAGAGATTTAAATATATTTGGTATCTTTGACCATGTAAGAGTCGAGGGACATCCGCTTTTGTGGTATTTTTTTGTGCTGCCTTTGGCAAAACTTAATTTGCCCGTATTTTCCATGCAGCTTTTGAGTTTTTGTTTTATGGCAGCGGCTGCGGCAATATTTTTGTGGTTTTCTCCTTTTTCAAAGTTGAGTAAAATATGCGTTTTGTTTAGTGCGGGGATTTTGTATTCTCTGACTGTTATATCAAGAAATTATTCAATAATACCCTTGTTTGTATTTTTAACGGCTGTTTTTTACAATAAACAAAGGCAGCGACCATATATATATTCTTTTCTTAATATTCTTCTTGCAAATACCCATGTGTTAATGTTCGGTTTTTGTTTTGCGGCGGCTGCGGTTTTTGGATACGAGAATATTATAAAAAACAAGGAAAACATAAAGTTAAAAAGGGATTATATAATCTCTTTTGCTTTGATGTTGTTATCATTATTTTCTATTGTTGTTTATGTTTTTTCCAGTCCTTTAAAAAATTTTAGTGTAAATGTACAGCCGTTGAATATTTTTTCTATAGAAAAAATATGGGATACAGGTGTTTGGTTTTTAACAAATTTGTATTTTAGTAACAAGTTTGTTCTTGTTCTTGCTGCGGTTAGTATATTGTGCGCTTTGATTGTTGTTTTTTTAGAAAATAAAAAAGTATTTTTTATTACTCTGGCGGGATTTTTGTCCCAGTTGGCAATATTTGTTTGCGGCGGCTGCGGAGTTTCGAATGAAAAAGCTGTTTTGTCTTTGATTATTTTGCTTTTTGGTTTTTGGATAATTTTGCAAGATAGGGAGTTGTCAAAAGTTAAAAAGATTTTTATTAATATACTGGTTATATTAATTTTCGGGTTGTCTTTTAATCTGTCTTATATGCTTTATAAAAACGATTATTTGTACGATTATTCAGGCAGCAAAAGAGTTGCGGAATTTATAAAAAACAATATTGAAAAAGATGCAGTGCTGGTTTCTACAAATGATTTAACCGCTGCGGGGGCAATTGCATATTTGCCGCCGGAAAGAAAATTTTATACATATTTGTATGACAATTATTATTCATATGCTTATGCTCAAAAATACATTGCATCAAAACCGTTTGAGTTTAAAAAACCTGAAAAACTAAAAGGCAAAAAGGTCTATTATCTGTACAGTGCATTGGGATTTCCGCAAACGGATAAAAAGATTATTTTTATTTCCGATAAAAACACACTTATTGTTACGGAATATTTCTTTGTAATAAAAGATGAATAATCTGTGGAGAATATAGTTATTATGGAAAATAAAAAGTACGTTACTCATATATTAAACATAGTTTGCATTCTTTTATATGCATCAATAACTTTGTTTACCGTTTTGCATCACGAAATATGGCGTGATGAAGCACAGGTTTGGCTCGTTGTCAGAGATTTAAATATTATAGAACTAATTAAACATGTGAGAATCGAGGGGCATCCTCTTTTGTGGTATTTCACGGTGTTCCCTTTTGCAAAAAGCGGTTTGTCCGTAATTTCAATGCAGATTGTAAGCTGGTTTTTTATGGTTGCTGCGGCTGTTGTGTTTTTATGGAAATCACCGTTTAATATATTAAGCAAAATATGTGTGCTTTTTAGTGCCGGGTTTGTATATTGGCTGCCGGTGCTTTCGAGAAGTTATTCTTTAATACCGTTGTTTATTTTTCTTCTGGCAATTTTTTATCCGCAGCAAAAAGAAAAACCTTATCACTATGCGATAGTTTTGGCTTTGTTATCCCAAACTCATGTGTTAATGTGTAGTTTTTGCACGGTTATGGGGGCATTGTTTTTATACGAAAACATCATTAAAAATAAAGAAAATTTTAAAAAGTATATAGCTCCTTTTTTAATAATATTTTTGCCGGTACTTTTTTTAAGTTTGTATATTTTTACCTGTCCTCACAAAAACGAGAGTGTATCGGAATACATTATGCTAGCCGACGGCTTTTGGACAAAAACTTTAATAACGTATATGATTAATCTTTTTGGGGTAATGGGCAATTTCAAAGGGATTTTTCTTTCCTTATTGCTTATCGGAACGGGAGTTATTATTTTTATCGAGAACAAATATTTGTTTTCAGCCTTTTTGGTAAATTTTTTGTTCCAGTTAGTTATATACAATTATGTTTGGATGTCCGCTCCGGAAAAGGTTTGGGCGTGTTTGACCGTTTTGTTGTTCTGTTTTTGGGTAATATTTTTATGCAACAATTTAAGCCTGCTAAAAAAAATCATTTACAATTTTGTACTCATATTATTTTTTGGTTTGAGTGTACAGCTGGGAATACAGTTGATACAAAATGATATATATTATGATTATTCCGGCAGCAAAGCAACAGCTAAATTTATTAGCAATAATATTGACAAAAACGATATTATTGTAACTAACAGACCTATTTTTACAAGCAGCATAGCCGCTTATGCAAAGGGTTACAAGTTTTATTATCCGCAGACGGATACTTTTTACACCTACGGTTATGACAGTAAAGCGGATGAGTTTTTGCCGCCTGAAGTTCAGGAAAAAAATATGCAAAAATTTAAGGATAAAAAAATATATTATCTTTTCAGTTCACTTGCCATACCGGAAGAAGAAGTGTGCTACAAATCAAAGGACACGACTCTTTTGATGACGGAAAGATTTTACATTTTAGATAATTTAAGTGGCAGTCAAAAAGATGTTAAAAACAAAAATCAATAAATCTTTAATATTAAATATCTTGTATATTGCGCTATATTGCGTGATTACACTTTTTGTCGTTTTGCATCACGAAATTTGGGCGGACGAAGCGCAAGCCTGGCTTGTGGTAAGAGATTTGGACATATTCGGAGTAATAAAACACGTCAGAACTGAAGGGCATCCGCTGTTGTGGTATATGGTTTTATTACCGTTTGCAAAATTAAAATTCAGTGTGTTTTCAATGCAAATATTAAACTGGATATTTATGATTTTGGCTGCAGGGATTTTTGTTTTTAAATCTCCTTTTCACAAAATAACTAACCTGTGTATAATATTCAGCTCCGCTTTTTTATACTGGTACCCTGTTGTGGCAAGAAGTTACGGATTGATGATTCTGCTTTTTGTATTAAGTATGGTGCTGTATGAAAAGCAGAAAGAAAAGCCCTATTGGTATGCAATTTGTGTTGCTCTATTGGCGCATACGCATGTTATATCATTTGGTTTTTGTGCTGCTCTTGCGGGGGTGTTCTTTTTTAAAAATATTTTGTTTGAAAAAGATAAAAGTTTGAAAAAAAAATATATTTGTCCGTTTTTAATAATGCTGTTTTCGCTTACGGCGGTTGTTTTGTATTTAAACGGCAGCCAGAACGAAAATTTTATTGTAAAAGGTTATGATATAAAAAATAATGCGGTTTTGCTAAAAGGTTTGTATTTTGACATTGTAAAAAATCTGTACGGTTTTGAAAATTGGTTTTTTGCTTTGTTTTTGGGTCTGTTTTTTGTTTTTAATACGATTTACCTTTTTATAAAAAACAAAAGTTTATTTTTTATTTTTGCGTTTAATTTTGCATATATTTTGTCTGTGTTTATTTTTATCTGGGGTATGATGCAGCAAAGAACCTTTTTGCTTCTGTTTGTGCCGGTGTTTTGTTTATTTGTTTTATACGGAACTCAGGACAGGAGAAATAAAATCATTTCTAATGCGCTTATTGCGTGTGCATTTTTGTTTACACTGCCGAACGCTTTTGAAATTATAAAAAACGACATAGAGCATCCTTTTTCCGACAGCAAAAACATTGCACGGTATATTCAAAAAAATCTTGATAAAAATGCGGTAATAGTTACCAATTCTCCTATCTCAACGGCATCAATCCTTTCTTATCTGCCTGAGGACGGACAAAAGATTTTTTATATTCCGTACAACGGATATTTTACGTATTATGACTGGAAAAAACCCGTCTTAAGCCCGTATTATCCGATACCGGTGGAGGAAATATTAAAACAGGTGCCAGAGGTTTATGTGCTTACGGCTGTTTATCTGTCTTATAACAATATAAAACCGCTTTACGAATCTGACTTAAAAACAGTAATGCACAGTGAGATTTTTAGGATTTATAAATTTGAAAGAAAAAATAATGGAAAATAAAAAAAGAATAGTAATAAATTTAATTTTGACATTGATATATGCCTTCATTACCTTTGTTTTTGTATTGCATCATGAAATCTGGGCAGATGAAGCACAGGTATGGCAGATAGTGAAGAATTTAAGCGTGTTTGATTTAAGCTTGTTTAAACATCTTGTGAATGAAGGGCACCCCGCATTTTTTTATTTACTTGTAATGCCGTTTGCAAAACTGAATATGTCAATATTTATAATGCAGATATTGTGCTGGCTAAGCACGGTGATAAGCGTGTTTTTGCTTTTGCAGTATTCTCCGTTTAATAGGTATACAAAATTTTCGATAATAACAAGTGCGGGTTTTATGTATTTTTTCCCCGTGATAGCGAGGAGTTATTCAATCCTGCCGCTGTTGGTATTTTTGCTTGCATTAATTTATAAAGAAAGAACTAAACATCCTTTTGTTTATGCATTGCTGCTTGTGTTATGTGCAAACACCCATGTGATAATGTTCGGGTTTGCGGCTGTTTTGGGTATATTTTTTATGATAGAAAATTTTAAAAATGATAAAAAATATGCATTCAGTTCTTTGGTTGTTATTTTGGGGTTTGCTGCCGTGGTTGCACAGCTGTGGGGTAGTGAAGGCGCAAACAGTATGATAAATTTTTCCCTGCAAAATATCGGGCGTTCTTTGATAATTGTTCCTTTGCAATTTTTTGTGAATGCGCTTGATTTTAACAACTCTATACTGTTTGTTATCAACAAAGTATCTTATGCGCCTGTTTTGTACGGCTTGTATGTATTTGTGTTTTTAGGTTTGTACATAATTTTGTGCTGCGGCTTGTGGTTTTATGACAAAAAGATTTTTGTTGTTAATTTGTCAGGTGTGTTGTTTCAGTTTTTTATTTATATTTTTGCATACAGTGCTTTGATGTATCCGTCACGTATTTTTTGTGCTTTTATAATAACTGTTTTTTGTTACTGGATTGCTTTGCGGCAGGACAAACAGCAGTTGCCGAAAATATTTTCCCGCAGTTGTATTAATGCAATACTTGCGATATTTTTCCTGATGACATGTTTTAACGGTTTTAATTATGCATTAAAGGATATTAGTTCAAATTATTCTTCCGCAAAAGAAACCGCATTGTTTATTAAAGAAAATATTCCTCAAGATTCCGTTTTAATCCCCACCGAGGACGGCTGTGCGCTGGGAATTTATTATTATCTGCCCGACAGAAAGTTCTGGTCATTAAGAAGACATAGTTATATTAAATATATGAAATGGATAAAAGAAGACAACGACGTATATGAAGATTATTATTTTACAAAACTCTTGAATGATAATATAAAAAAATACAAGTTGAAAAATGTTTATATTATATCTTCAGATTTTATGAATCTTCATCATTTTGAACAAAAAATGCCCGATAAATATAAACGTGTCTTTTCATCGTCCAAGGCGTTATCGCTCGGGGAAAGCTTTGATGTTTACAAGTTTGAGGAATAGTTTTAAGTTTTATGGAAAATAAAAAAAGAATAGTAATAAATTTAATTTTGACATTGATATATGCCTTCATTACCTTTGTTTTTGTATTGCATCATGAAATCTGGGCAGATGAAGCACAGGTATGGCAGATAGTGAAGAATTTAAGCGTGTTTGATTTAAGCTTGTTTAAACATCTTGTGAATGAAGGGCACCCCGCATTTTTTTATTTACTTGTAATGCCGTTTGCAAAACTGAATATGTCAATATTTATAATGCAGATATTGTGCTGGCTAAGCACGGTGATAAGCGTGTTTTTGCTTTTGCAGTATTCTCCGTTTAATAGGTATACAAAATTTTCGATAATAACAAGTGCGGGTTTTATGTATTTTTTCCCCGTGATAGCGAGGAGTTATTCAATCCTGCCGCTGCTGGTATTTTTGCTTGCATTAATTTATAAAGAAAGAACTAAACATCCTTTGCTTTATTCTGTGCTGCTAGCTTTGTGTGCAAACACTCATGTAATAATGTTTGGCTTTGTATTTTTGTTCGGAATTGATTTTATATGCGAAAATTTTGTACGTATCAAAAATTTTGGTAAACAATATATTTTCTCTTCGTTGATAATTATTTGCGGGTTATTTGCAACGATTGTTCAATTGGCAGGCAGTGAGGCTTCTAACGGGTCAATTCAATTTTCTTTTAACAATGTGCTGCAATCGTGTGTTGACGTAATTATACAATTTTTCGGCGGTGCGGTAAGCTATATTGATACTTTTATGCTTCACAATATGTTCACTCCGCCTGATATGATTTTGTTTGTTGTTTGCAGTTTTATACTGGCTGCTTTGTTTATTGCTTTGCTCATTGAGCTTTGTTTTGCGGATAAAAAAACGGGTATTATTTGCGCTTTAAGTATTATTTTTCAGTTGTGCATTTATGTATTTGCATACAGTTCGTTAATTTATCCGACAAGGATTTTTTCGGCTTTTTTAATTTTGATTTTCGGCTGCTGGGCTGTTTTTGATACCGGCAAAGTTGTTCATAAAAAATTTGTTAATATCATTTTGTCTCTGTTCTTTTTGGTGACGGTGTGTAACGGAATGGCTTTTATAGAAAAAGATTTTAAATACAATTATTCTTCTTCAAAAAATACGGCGGAATTTATTAAAAACAATATTGATAAAAATTCGTTGATAATACCTACCGCCGATGCTTTTGGCGTTGGAGTTTATTATTATCTGCCGGATTATAAATTTTATTCCGTTTATAAGCATAAAGAAATTAAATATATGATTTGGAATAAGGAAAAGAGTTTTGATAATACAAATGCTCATATATTATTTACGCAAATGCTGGATTCGGATATAAAGGCATATAATTTGAAGGGTAAAAAAATTTATATCTTAGCTACAAATTTTATGAATACAAATAATTTTGAAAAGTACCTGCCGCAGCAATACAAGCTGCTTTACATATCGCCGCCGTGTTTTGCCATAGGAGAGGCATTTAAAATATACGAGTATAAAATTTTAAAGTAAAATATAAAAATGAAAAAAGTAATATTTAAACCTGAAAATATATTTTTAATATTCTGTTTGTTATGGGGAATGATATTTATATGCATAAATCCGCCGTTCCAATCTCCTGATGAACCGGAGCACATGTTTAAAATGTGGGGATATACGCAGGGAACATACAGGTACCAAATTAAAGACGGCTGGGCGGGGCTTGAGATGCCGTACAGTATGGCGTCTTTGTATAATTTCTATAATGTTTACAGGTTTTCTAATGAAAAAATTCCGTATAAAGCTGCTTTGCTGTCTTTGAATATACCTCTGGCTAAAGAAACAACAACCTTTTTAAAACATACTCCCGCAAGTTACACTCCTTTATCATATTTTCCGTCTTTTCTGGTATTGTGGGCAATGAAATTTTTTAATGTAAAACCGCTTTGTATGATGTATATTTTAAGGTTTTGTTCCCTGCTTGTATATCTTGCGCTTGCATATTTTGCAATAAAAAAGACCCCCTGCTTTAAATGGATGTTGTGGTTTTTTGCTCTGCTGCCGATAAATATATATCAGGCTGCATCTTTAAGCACTGATAGTATGGCTGTCGGGGTTATATTGCTTTTTCTTTCTTATACTTTTTTGCTTGCTTATGATTGCGCTCAAGACAAAATCAGTAAAAAACAAGTTGTTATCTGGGGCGGGATGATAACACTTATAGGATTGTTAAAGTTTGCATATTTCCCGTTGATTCTTTTGTATTTTTTGATACCTTGTACAAAATTTGAATCTATAAAGAGTTATTTTAAAAATTTTATATTAATTTTTTCAATAAATATGCTGCTGATTGCAGGGTTTTTTTCAACAATTTTTACTCAGACGGGATATTTAACCTATGAACAAATGCATACTTTAAAAAGCAAATTTTTGCTGATTAACGAAATTATTACGTCTCCTTTTGCTTATATAAAAACAGTTTTTCTTTCTTCAATATTTTTGAAAAATTTTCTTTATCAAAACGTTATTTCAAGCATCGGCGTAACTCTTGCAATGATACCTTTGAAATATACTCATCTTGCCTGGCTTGGCCTTGTTTGTTCGTTGTTTTATAAAACAACAAAAGAAAAGGTTTGCAACATCAATTTTAAAAACAAATTGTTGATTTTGGCAGCGGTTGTTTTGTCTTTCTTTTTGATAATGACCTCGGTGTATTTGATATATCAGACAAAACCTTATATTGTTGGAGTACAGGGAAGATACCTTACACCGCTTATTCCCGTTGTTTTATTGCTGGTTTCTTTTAAAAAATTTAACCTGCAGAGTATGGTAATACCTATCGGATTGTTTTTAATTTCGCAATGTCTGTTGTTTCAAAATCTTTTGACATTGATTTTAAGATATTATTAATTTACGGAATTTAATTTTAATAACGATGAGTGTATAGATAATGGAAGAAAACACAAAAAAGCTTATAACAAATATAGTATGCACACTATTGTATGCAATATTTACATTGATACTGGTATTGCATCACGAAACCTGGGCGGATGAAGCACAGGTGTGGCTGCTGGCAAAGCATCTTTCAGTATTTGATTTCAGCCTATTCAAACACCTTGTTAATGAGGGACATCCGTCATTTTTCTATATATTGATGATGCCGTTTGCCAAAATGAATATATCAATAATGTTTATGCAGATATTTTGCTGGCTGTGTATGGTAGCGAGTGTATTTTTATTTTTGCAATATTCGCCGTTTAACAAGTTTGCAAAATTTGCAATAGTAACAAGTGCCGGTTTTTTATACTTTTTTCCCGTAATTGCGAGAAGTTATTCGATTTTGCCGCTTATGGTTTTTCTTTTGGCGATGTTATATCCCAAACAAAAACAATATCCGTTATTTTATGTGTTATTATTGGTTTTTGTCGCAAATACACATGTGATAATGTACGGGTTTTCTTTTCTGCTGGCTGTCGCATTTTTGTATGATAATTTTAAAGATAAAAAGACGGGTAAAATTTATATTATATCTTATGCACTGCTTTTGACAGGACTTGCAGCTACTGTATTTCAGCTGATGGGTTCTATAGAATCCAATAAATCCCTTGTATTTGATACACAAAATATATTTAATAATACGAAGAATGTTATTATTCAGTTTTTTTTAAATGCTGTAAATCTTCACCCCGATACAATTAACTGGCAGAATTTCAGAGCTTTTTCTTTTGTAGAAATTTTTGCTGCAGTATGTGAAGCTTTGTTTTTTATAACGTCTTTTGTTCTTTTATTTTTGATAAACAAAAAGAATTTTTGTATTGGTTTGTTGTCCGTAGGATTCCAATTTTTCATTTATATTTTTAGTTATGGAATAATTTATCAAACAAGATTATTCTGTGCTTTTTTAATTTTGGTTTTTTGTTTTTGGATAAGTTTTATTGATAAAAAATTATCCGCCAATTTAAAAAAGATTGCGTCGGTAACAATAATATTGTTGTTTGTTATGACTGTTTTTTGCGGTCTTAAATCAATTTATAAAGACTTAAAATATAATTATTCTTCGGCACAGGAAGCTGCAGAGTTTATTAAAAAGAATATTGATAAACATGCGTTAATTATCCCTGATGTGGATGCATTCTCTGCGGGAGTTATTGTTCATCTGCCGGAATATAATGTTTATAGTATATATAATAATAAAAGTTTAAGGTTTATAGAATGGAAAGTTACGGGCTTTTATTCGCCTTTTGTAATTTCTCAATTGCTTGAAGAAGAAAAATTTAATCAAAAGAAAAATCATGCTTATATTTTATCTACTTCTTTTTTGTGGAATTATTACAACTATAATGAATTGATGCCGGATAAATATAAACTGATTTTTGTATCAAAACCGTCAATTCAAAACGGCGAAGCCTTTAAAATTTACGAATATACAGGAAAGTGAATAGAATAATGGAAGAAAACACAAAAAAGCTTATAACAAATATAGTATGCACACTATTGTATGCAATATTTACATTGATACTGGTATTGCATCACGAAACCTGGGCGGATGAAGCACAGGTGTGGCTGCTGGCAAAGCATCTTTCAGTATTTGATTTCAGCCTATTCAAACACCTTGTTAATGAGGGACATCCGTCATTTTTCTATATATTGATGATGCCGTTTGCCAAAATGAATATATCAATAATGTTTATGCAGATTTTCTGCTGGTTGTGTATGGTGGCGAGTGTATTTTTATTTTTGCAATATTCGCCGTTTAACAAGTTTGCAAAATTTGCAATAGTAACGAGTTCGGGATTTTTGTATTTTTTCCCCGTAATTGCAAGAAGTTATTCCATAATACCGTTGCTGGTTTTTGTTCTTGCTTTTTTATATCCCAAATCAGCTAAACATCCATACTGGTATGCGGCATTGTTGTTTATGCTGGCGAATACACATGTGATAATGTTTGCTTTTTGCGGACTTTTGGCATTGGATTTTTTGTATGAAAATTTAATAAAAGTAAGGAAAGAACTTGATAAAAACTCTATAAAAAAATATGCAGCAGCTTTTGGGATAATGTGTATAGGTCTGATTGCCGTAGTGCTGCAGCTGCATGGAACAACTTCAAGCAATGTTGTTATAAGAATTGATTATACGGACAATTTTGTAATAAATACAATAAAGGTATTGAGCCAGTTTTTTATAAATGCCGTTGATAACCAGTGGCCGGAAAATCAACAGATTATGTTTCCTTTATTGAATTTACCTTTGATACTTCTTTCGGTATTTTTATATATAGGTCTTCTTGCTGCAATTTTAATAAAAAACAAAAAGTTTTTTACAATTGTTTTTTTAAGCATATTGTTCCAGATAATAATATATATTTACTATTACAGCCATTGGATTTTTGTAACAAGAATATTTTGCGCACATATAATTTTAATATTCTGTTTATGGCTGCTTTTGCAGCAGGAAAATATTTCCGAAAAATTTAAAAAGATAATCAATTTTGTTGTAGCGCTGTTTTTTCTTTTTACATGTTTAAATGGATTAAAATATTCCGTTATGGATATCAAATACGATTATTCCGGAGCAAAAGAAACCGCTCAATGGATTGAAAAACATATAGATAAAGATAAATCGGTTATTATTACAGATAATGACCCGTACTCCATAGGAATAGTATATTACCTGAACGGTGCTAACGAGATATATTCCGCTCAGCATGAATACAATATTAAATATGTTGTCTGGGATAAAAAGATTTTTTATATTTTGGACAAAGACGGTTGGGATAAATACGCAAAATATGTTGCAGATAACGAATACTTTAAAAATAAAAAGATATATGCTCTGGTGCCGTTTTTTGATACTGATATATTAAAGGTATCGGAATTGAAAAACTACAAACTTATCTATCAAAGTCATCCGGCAATAGTTAAATTGGAAGGCTTTAGAATATATGAATATCTTGGAGATATCAAATAATTAATTTTTCATTAATATTTCAAAAATTCCAAGCATGAAATGATATAAAAGAATAGTAAGTTAGTTGAAATATAATTAAACGAGATATTTTAAATTTAAAAGGAGGACATTATGTCAATCAGACCGTTAGGTGACAAAATTGTTATCAAAGTTATCGAAGATACAGAACAAACTTCAGGCGGTATTTTTATTCCTGATTCTGCAAAAGAAAAACCTCAAAAAGGTGAAGTTGTTGCTGTAGGTCCGGGTAAAACTCTTGACGACGGTAAAAAAGAAGAAATGGAAGTTAAAGTAGGCGACAAAGTTTTGTTCGCTAAATACGCAGGCACTGACGTAAAAATGGGCGAAGATATCTTTAAAATTATGTCCGTTAAAGACGTTTTAGGCGTATTAGAATAAGGTGTGTAAAACTCGAAGGGGTTCGAATCCTCGAAACCCGAAGAGTGAAAAAGAGAATTATTCATTAAGGAGAGAAATAAAATGGCTAAGAAAATTGTATTTAACGAGGAAGCAAGAAAAAGCTTGCTCAAAGGTATAGATGCAGTTGCCGATGCTGTAAAAGTAACATTGGGACCAAAAGGCCGCAACGTTATTTTGGAAAAGAAATTCGGCGCACCGCAAATCGTTAACGACGGTGTAACTATCGCTAAAGAAATCGAACTTGAAGATGGTCTGGAAAATGCAGGCGCACAACTTCTTAAAGAAGTTTCTTCAAAAACAAACGATGTAGCAGGTGACGGTACAACTACAGCTTCCGTACTCGCTCAGGCAATTGTACGTGAAGGTTTGAGAAACCTCACTGCAGGTGCTAATCCTATCGGTATGAAAAGAGGTATGGACAAAGGTGTTGAAATGGCTGTTGAAAAAATCAAAGCTATGGCAAGACCTGTTGATTCAAAAGACAGCCTTGCTCAGGTTGCTTCAATTTCTGCAGGCAACAACAACACTATCGGCGACTTGATTGCTGAAGCAATGGAAAAAGTAGGTACAGACGGTGTTATTACCGTTGAAGAATCAAAATCCTTCGGCACTAACCTCAAGGTTGTTGAAGGTATGCAATTCGACAAAGGTTATATTTCACCTTACTTTGTTACTGATGCTGAAAGAATGGAAGCAGTTTTGGAAGACGCTTACGTTCTTTGCGTTAACAAAAAAATCAACCTTATCTCTGACTTGGTTCCTATCCTGGAACAAGTTGCACGTGACGGCAGAGCATTGTTGTTGGTTGCAGAAGATGTTGAAGGCGAAGCTCTTGCAACATTAGTTGTTAACACAATGAGAAAAGTTTTAAGAGCAGTTGCTGTTAAAGCTCCGGGATTTGGTGACAGAAGAAAAGCAATGCTTGAAGATATCGCAGTATTAACAGGCGGTCAAATGTTCACTGAAGAACTCGGTATCAAACTTGAAAACGTAACCGTTCAAATGCTGGGCAGAGCAAAACGTGTTACTGTTACAAAAGACAATACAACAATCGTTGTCGGTGACGAAACAAAAGCTAAAGTTGCTGAAAGAGTTGCTCTTATCAAACGTCAAATCGAAGCTTCCGATTCTTCATACGATAAAGAAAAACTTCAAGAAAGACTTGCAAAACTTTCAGGCGGTGTTGCCGTCATCGAAGTCGGTGCAGCTTCCGAAGTTGAATTAAAAGAAAGAAAATTAAGAATCGAAGACGCCCTGAACGCTACAAGAGCTGCTAAAGAAGAAGGTATCGTACCGGGCGGCGGTGTTGCTCTTATCAGAGTAATGCAGGAAATGGCTAAATCGCTTGATACTGCTCAATATGGCAGCGATGATGAAAAAGTCGGCTTCAGAATCTTGTTAGATGCATTACATATTCCTCTTAAACAAATCGCTGATAACGCAGGTGAAAAAGGCGATGTAGTTGTTGAAGAAGTTAAAAAATTGCCTGAAACAGAAGGTTTTGATGCTTTAACAAATTCTTATGTTGATATGTTCGAAGCAGGTATTGTTGACCCTGCAAAGGTTACACGTTCCGTATTGGAAAACGCTGTATCAGTTGCTTCTATGTTGTTAACAACAGAGGCTGCTGTAGTTGATATTCCTGCTAAGGATAACGCACCTGCTATGCCTCCGATGGGCGGTATGGGCGGAATGATGTAATTATATTAAAACTGTTAATATAAACATTCCAAAAAACGGATTCGATTATAATATCGGATCCGTTTTTTTAATTTTATAAAAAATTAGTAAAACGGAAAATACATTCAAGTTTACATATATGTAATATGTTAAATTTTTAAATAAATATAATTTACATATATGGAATTAAACGAAGAAGTAATAAGAAAAAAGTTGGGAAATTATCTAAAGTTATTGAGAGAGAACAAGGGAATCTCACTTAATATTTTTGCATATGAAAATGATTTAACAACTGCAACAGTGAGCAGAATCGAAAATGGTCTTGTTGATACAAAATTTTCAACACTTGTAAAATATGCAAGAGGGTTGGAAATGCCGCTTGAGCAAATTATTGTGCATCTTGATATAAATTATTCAAACGAAGATTAAAAATTTTAAATTAAATAGCAAAAATCTTTTATCGTTTTTATACATTTCAAAAATAAGGATAATGTCTGAGTGGGACCTCGCTTGTACCCCAGGGCATCCTGCGGATTTGCGGACGGATGGAGTGAACAAAGTGAACGAATCCGGTGAGCGAGCAGAAGTAAGCCGTC
>CALVAN010000038.1 GCA_944325555.1 Candidatus Gastranaerophilales bacterium
GTAGAGCAGGCTCTACCATAATTTTGGCATGTTCCGCTGCGCTCCACTTGGGCTACACCGGCTTATATCCGTTATTTAATTGTCATTTGAGGTGGAACTGACTCTACCATAATTTTGAAATGTTCCGCTGCGCTCCATTGGAGCTGCACCAGCTTATTATATTTATTATTTAATTCTTACTTATATAATTAAAATCTAATCATAAACAGATTTCAACCTGTAAAAGTTAAGATTTTTTATAACTGACTCTCCATTTGAAATAAATTTAATTCCTGATGACGCTTTGTCAGGATATATTCTGGCTGTTAGTGCTATGTTATTTGCAAAAATTTCAACACTGGAGCTGTCTACAAAAATTCTAAGTTTTAATAAATTATTTTCAAGCGGCAGTTTTACTTCTCTTTCTCCTTTTAGTGCGTGCCCTGACCTGTCACGGTTCAGTTTTAATGTTTGAGAAGCCTTGTCATAAGTGAGAGTCGTATCTTGAATTTTTGATTCTCTAAGCTTTATTGCAAAACTTGTTGCATTTGTTAAGTCAACTGTTGTTTCTATTTCGTAGGCATCACCTTTCAGGTTAAAGAATTCTTTTTGACCGTTGATTTTTATTTCGCTGTGTGTTATGTTCTCTCCTCTGAGTTGTTTTAATTCCTCAATCGGGGTTACAACAAGTTTTCCGTCAACTATTTTTAACTCTCTTGGCAAAGTCATCATGCCTGACCAGTTTTCAGATTCTTCATGTAATGTGGAGTCCGGCATGCCCAGCCAGCCGATGATAATATTTCGTCCGTCCGGTGCTTTAACGGACTGCGGAGCATAAAAGTCGAAACCGTAGTCAAGAAGCGAGAAAGGACCTTTTTGTTTGAATTTTCCGGTGTTGTAATCGAGCTTTCCGATAAAAGCACCTGAGATATATTTGTTCAAAAACATTTTTCCCTGTGGTTTTATGCCTGTAGGATTTATGATTAAAACATCGTCAGCGCCTATGTGTAAAAAGTTTGGACAATCCCAAGTGCTGCCCATTTCTCCCTTTGAGCCAATGGCTGTAATATCAATAAATTCCCAGTTACGTAAGTCAGAGCTTTTAAACAGCAGAACTGCACCGTCCTTTGTTTTTTCGTACTGCGTGCCAATTAAAGCGTAATATTTGTCACCATGCTTCCATACAAACGGATCACGGAAAAATTCGTTTGAAAAAAACTCGGTGTTGACATATTTGGGTGGATTTTTAATTAAAGGATTGTTTGCTGATTTGCCGAAGTATAGTCCGTCCTTGCTGGTTGCAAGGCAAGGAGTTTCTGTTTTCTCTGTTTTATCATTGTTTTTCTTTTCACTATATCCTGTGTAAAAGATGTTTAATAAGTTGTTGTCAAAAATTGCACTGCCAGCATAAACTCCGTCTTTGTCGTATTCTTCGTTGGGAGCAAGTGATAGCGGTTGTTTTTTCCAATGTATCAAGTCTGTGCTAGTCAGGTGTGCCCAGAAGGGAGTATATTTCCCGTCAGCAAGTTTTATATCTTGTTCATAAAAAAGGTGGAAGGCATTGTTAAAGTAGACTATTGCATTAGGATGGTTCATTGCTCCGGCATATGGTGCAATGTGGTATTGCGGATACCATTTTGATGATGTCATCTCTTTTTTTATTGATTCTATCGCACTTTGTGCATTTTTTAATGCTGTTTTATGTGCTTCTACATCTGCAGATATTGCCATATTTTGCAAAGAAATAGTAAGAGCAAGAGCTAATAAAGGTTTGCAGAGGGATTTCATAATAAAAATAACTCCATAATGCATTAATTGGTTTTATATTATCACAAAAACTTAATATTTTACATTTTTAAGGCAAAATATGATATCTTTGAGTATTACATATATAGTATTATGATTATTTCTTCAAATAAAAGACAAAATTATATTCCTCAATTTAAGGCACGCAAAATTGCAGTTGCGCGACCTGTTGTTGACGGAATAAAAAAACAAATTGATATTTACCAGCTTTCTAAAAAGGACAAATACAATGTAGGACAGATTGTAAAAAATCTCAATCTTGCTGAACTTTTGCCTTCACAAAAAGATGCTAAAAATTTTAACGTATGGCAAAATTTGATTGAACTGACTCATGACTGTATAGGGAATTTTAGTCATCAAAAAATATTTTTGGCCGTGCAAGATAGTAAACCGTGCGGAATCTTGCTTGCTACACATAATATGAAAAAAGGAGAGGTTGTTAGTTTTGCTACCTGGCCGATTGATGTGGAACAAAGAGTAAAAAAAGCGGGCAGCTCTTTGTTTACAACATTTTTAAATCTTGCTAATCAAAAAAAACTAAAACAAATTCACTTAGAACCTCTTTTAAACGGACCTACTGATTCTGTTGGCTTTTATAAGGCACATGGTATGCGATTCCCTGATAAATATTCATCAGTAATGATGGCTTCCAGAGATAAAATTGCTGAAACTGCCAGAAAAAAATCGGAAGAACTTGACTATACAACAATTAAACATCCTGTTAAGGTTAATTTAGCATCTCTTCTTAATTTAAATGGTAATTAGCTGTTAAAATAGTCTAGCATTATGTCGGTAAATTCTTTTACCATATTTTGCGCATTTTTTCTGACCGTTTCAGGTTTATGAAATTCTGGCAGCCTGTCGGTCTTACCCTGCATATAAAAGTAATTAAAATTTGCTCTGCAATCATCAGAATTCAGGTAAAATCTGTCCGTGGCAAGCTCTTTTGTTTTTGAAAGTTTTGTAAAAAGCTGAGCCAGTTTGGAAAAAATTTTGAGGTTGTCATCTCTTAATATAAGAGGCTTGTCGTTTAGCCAGAACTCTTTTTTATATTGGTTTGAGTATTGTGAATAGTATTTGTCATAGTGAAAATTTATTGTGTCTTTTTGGTGCCTGTTGGGAAAATTTTTTAAAATTTCTCCGAATATTTCCCTGTCATTATCCCCGATATTGTTCAGGGTTGTTGTTAAAGATAAATGTACATATGGCGGTTTTATATATTGTCTGTTGCTTTTTAAAATTTGTTGCGGATATTTATTTATATCTACGCCAATACCTGTATTTTGAAAACCTTTAAAATTTATCTCCATAGCTGCCTTTTTATTATGATACACCGGTATAAAACACTAAAATATTATTTTTTGCCATTGGCTTGCTCTTTTGTAAAACGGTATTTTGTAAATAAATTTGAAATACCCGAAACAAAAAATCCCATTACCCCGATACTAAAGATGTAAGGAATCCCTGATATCAGAACTTTTTGTTTTGCAAGTCGTTTGAACTCTTGTTCAACACTTGTTGAATTTTTCTTTGCAAGATTTTGTGCAAGAGTTTGAAGCTCATTAAATGACGGCACTTCAAGATTTTTTCCTATTGTTTCTTTGCATTTGCCTGCTTTTTTTAGAAACTTTTTAAAACATTTTTCAAACAATTCAGAACCTGTTATTACGTAAAACCCGACAACTGGATAACGGAATAATGTTTCCAAAAAGTTTTGTTTTCCCCTGTCTTTGGCTGCTCCAAAGTATCCGGCTCCGCCTATAACAACACAAGATGTCAGCTGCCCTTTGCTTAGTACAAGTTTTCCGTTTTCGGCAGCATAGTCAATTGAACAGTATTTGTTAAAGAAATTCTTGGCTTTTTCATTGTTTTTAAAAAATTTAGTTCCGGGGGCTAGTATTGCCTCGCTAACATGTTGTAATGCTTTTGATTTTGATGCGCCTCTTG
The DNA here is from genome assembly GCA_944325555.1 of Candidatus Gastranaerophilales bacterium. Lineage (GTDB taxonomy): Bacteria > Cyanobacteriota > Vampirovibrionia > Gastranaerophilales > Gastranaerophilaceae > Limenecus. The sequence goes on from CALVAN010000038.1 coordinate 3,733, forward strand.
CTGACAGGATAGCGGCAAGAATTGTTGACAAACCAAAAATTCCCGCAGCTTTTTTAATATTTTTGTGAGCATTATTCTTGACCTTGTTTTGGGTTTGAAGGTCTTCATGTTTGTTTTCCAAATTGGCAATATTATTAAAATCACCCTTTTTAAACACTTTGAGCGTCATAATGTTTTTTATGTAATTCAGGGTGAATTCCGTCAGAGGAATCAAAAGAGCACTTAATGCAATTGCTGCTTTAACAGGTAAAACTTTTTTTGAAATTGCAGTGTTTTGTTCCATCAACTTTGTTGCTGATTCTGTTACAAGTTTTTTGTTTTCTTTAGAAAGACTGTGGGTAAATATATCTTTGGCAGCTTTCCCGACAAGCATAGGTGCAAAATAAACAAGTCCGCTTTCCGACAGCTCTAAAAATGCGTTTTCAGCAAGGTCAGCCTTGCTTCGTGCAAAAGTTGCCTTAGGTAAAAGACAAGTTGATGTATCCTGAATAAAACGTGATGTTGATAATCCTGAAGCCTGTTCGTTATGGTTTACGAATTTTGCTGCACTTTTGAGCGGTTGCGCCAGTGTATTTATTAAATTAATTGACATTGTTTGATTCCTTTTAACTTTGACTAACTGTGTAAAATACCCTTTGCACAGGTCTTGTTAAACGGAATTTTAAAGAATAATCAAAATAAAATGCTTAAGACCTGTACTATAAATACAGGCGCCACCAACGATTATTCATATTAATTCGGTTAGTATTTTTCATACATTTAATATATCTCTAACAAAACAACCGGTCAATAGCTGATAGGTATTAAAAGTAGGTTAATCTGATTAGTTTTATTTTGGGCTGATTATGTATCAGTTTGCTTCTATAACTTTACAATAATTTTTGATAATATCTTAATAACAATAAATGAGCAGGAAGTAATAGTGGATATTATAAAATTTTTAAAATACGAATTAAAAGGCTGGAAAAAGTATGAAGTAATTGCGCTTTGTCTTGTTTTTCTCATTGTTTGCATAAATGCTTTTATTTTGCATGACAGTAAAGCAGCAATTGTATCGGCTGTATGCGGAATTTTATATACTACGCTTGCAGGCAAAGGAAAAATATCCTGCTACTTTTTCGGACTTTTAGGTACTTCTTTTTACTCTTATCTTTCATTTAAAAATGCACTGTGGGGTAATTTGCTGCTTTATGTCTGCTATTATTTCCCTATGCAGGTTACAGGTATTTTTAAGTGGAAAAAACATCTTAAATCCGATACAAAAGAAATAGTTAAAACTAAACTTTCTTTTAAAGAACTTATTGTACTTAGTTTGGGAGCAATAGCGGCTTGTGTGGCTGTTATTTTTATCCTGTGGTATTTTAAAGACAAAAGCCCTATTTTTGATGGAATTACAACCGTTTTTTCAGTTATTGGCATGTATTTAACTGTAAAACGGTGTATCGAACAGTGGATTGCCTGGATTATAGTTAACGGGTTATCATCTCTTATGTGGCTTGAACTTGTCCTGAAAGGAGCAAAGGCTTATTCCACATTGCTAATGTGGATTGTGTATTTTATACTCGGGATATATTTCCTGATTATATGGAAAAATGAAATGAAAGAAACCGAAAAAAATAATTTATAATTAAATATGAGGGGCTTTGTTTATGTGTGAAAAAAATCTTGTCGTTGATAAGGATAAATGTATAGGCTGTGGCTTGTGTGTAAAGGATTGTATTGCTTATGCACTTGAGTTGGATGAAAACCAAAAACCTCAATTTAGCGACAACGGAGAAAAAAGGTGCATAAAATGCCAGCACTGTCTTGCAGTTTGTCCTGTCGGGGCAATTTCGATTCTAAACAAAAATCCGCAGGATTCCGATCCTGTATGGAATCAAAATCCTGATGCAATTTTGAATCTTATAAAATCGAGAAGAAGTATCAGATACTACAAGCAGGAAAATCTTGACGTACAAACAATGCAAAAGCTAAAAGATATGCTCAACTGGAGTCCTACCGGCTGCAATTTTCACAAAATGCATTTTTCTTTTATAGAAGACAAAGAAATTATGGATAAAATTCGCACTCACGTTAACACAAAGCTTATAAAAATTTTGTCGGGTAAGCTTGCAAACGGTATTACCGGAAAGTTTGCGCATTACAAAAATGCGTTGTTAAATGGAGAAGATGTTATTTTTAGGGGTGCTCCGCATATGGTTGTTGTATCAACACCTCTAAATGCGCCTTGCGTTAATATCGACCCGGTTATTGCACTCAGTTATTTTGAACTTTATGCACACAGCCTCGGTATCGGGACTTGCTGGTGCGGATTTGCGCAGATTTGTCTGCAGTTCTTTCCCGAACTTGCACAGCAGATGAAGATACCTGACGGCTATAAAATCTCTTATGTAATGCTTTTTGGAAAGCCCGATATCCGTTACTCAAGAACTACTCAGCCAGAGCCTTTTGAAATGACGACTGTAATGGACTTTAATACAGAAGCAAAGGTCTCGTTAACAGAAAAGATAAAACATTTCTTTTTTAACAGCATAAGATAATTTAAATTTTCTTAATATTTGTTTTTTTTTTAGGGCAATTTCTATTTTTAGCATTCTTTCTATATTCAAAGGAGTTTGTATGAAAATAAGCGATAATTTCCCAAAAAAAATTCCAAAGGGCATAAAAACACGCTACGATGACATTCAACAAGATATTTTGCAGGAAAAAATAGACAGGTATATTAAATCAATAATGTCACCTGAACCTAAAACTTTCCGCAAACTAGGTGATATAATTGGCAACAAGCTTGATAAAATTATTTAAAAATTAAATTTTTATAAAGATGCTTGAAAATACAATTTAAAGATATAAAATGTAAATTGAAGTTGAAACATTAAACATTAATAACAAACGAACAGTGTGAAGCAAATGTCTTTAATTCACAAATTATGTAATGCACTTGGAGAAAATAACAAGCCGATTTATACGGTTATGGCTGTTGCCTGCGGAAAAGGCACAGTACGACCTGTTTTAAGTATTACCGATAAAAAGGAAGCTCCTGATGCCAGAAAATACGCAGCATTAAGAGAACTTATGACAGAGTTTATCGGGGTACCCACAACCTTTGCCTGCGGTCTAATAGGAGAAAGCCTCGCCGGTTTTATTGCTGGCAAGGGGTCGCAAGCATACAAAAATGCAAAAGCGTTTATGTCCTTTTTGGGTATTTGCGCTGCGGCAGGGTTTTTTGTGCCAAAGTTTTGCAATCTAGGAATGCCTCCGATTATGAAAAAGCTCATGCCTGATTACGACCCTAATGCTGTCACAAGTCCTAATCCTACTGCTACTAATAAACCTGCCTTCGGACAAATTTCGTCATGTGCACCGTTAAAAAATAATTATTATAACGTTTATCGTGTTAAATCAAATTCGCCGTTTTATCGAGCTGGAATGAGAGTGTAGATTATGAATATTACACCGGTTCAAAAAGCATTAATAAAAACAAGAAAAATTATTGCAAACCCCAGAGCTGCAGAGTTTGCAAAAAATACAGTTTGTGCAATGGCAGTAGAAACGACTCTGAAAGCATCTTTTAGACCTACATTTATTTATTGTGACAAACACGCAAACAAACAATCCAAAAAATATGCGGCAACAAAAGAGTTTTTATATCAGACTTTTTGTCTGGGATTGTATTTGTCACTAATTAAACCCTTCAAAAATAAAACCTATGATATTTTGAGTAAAAAGTTAGCGGCAAAAAATCCCGAAGACAAAAGAAAACTCGATTTATACAATGCTTTTCAGGAAAAAATAAAACTGGCAAAGGACAAAGCTTCAAAAAGACAATTAGAAGACAGATTCACACATCTTTTGCATACAAACAAGGATTATCACTTCGGCAAAGGGGTAAAAGAATTAAGCTCTATACTGTCAACGGTATTCATACTTGCCCTTTGTGCTCCGATAACTTCGCAGATTGTTTTGCACCCAGTGATGGATTTATTGTTTAAAAAGAACCCGAAACCGCTTGATAAAACTGATGCCTATGTTAAACAAACTTTAAATAAAGATAACAAATAGTTTGCGTGATATAATTTTTGTATGCCAAAAAAGATTCTAATACTGCGCCTCAGTGCAATAGGTGATACAATACATACGCTTCCTCTTGTTAATGCTTTAAAAGAGCAATACCCCGACTGTACTATTGGCTGGGTTGTGGAAGATAAGGCTGCTTTGTTTGTTCAGGGGCATCAAAATATTGACCACTGCTATATTATCCCGAAAAAACAATGGAAAAAACGAGGGCTATCACTTCAAAATATTAATGAATTTTTTGAAATTGTTAAAAACATAAATAATGAGCAATACGACATTGTATTAGATACTCAGCAGCTTTTTAAAAGTGCAGTTTTGCTGCCGTTTTTGAATATTAAACGAAAAATTACACTAACTGGCGGACGAGAGTTTTCCAATCTTTTTTCAAACGAAATTGTTAAAGCGCAGCATGAGCTTTTTGATCCGAATTATCACGTTGTAAAAAGGAATTTGGAACTCGCAAAATATCTTGGAGCAGACGGATGCAAAGTTGAGTTTATGCTTTCAGAAGCATCTGTTGGGGTTCAAAACAAAGTTAACAATTTGCTTTCTGCACTTGATGCAAATAAAAAGAACGTTGTTATTTCTCCTGCTACAACTTGGGTAAACAAACACTGGAGCGAAGAAAGTTGGAAGGAAGTTATTGAATATCTTAACGGCAAAGTTAATCTTGTTTTTACAGGAATGAAACAGGATATTGCATTAATTGAAAGAATCTCAGCTAATGTGGACAGTAAAATTATACTTGCAGGTCAAACCAATCTTGAAGAGCTGGCGCAGGTGTTTAGGAATGCAGATATTGTAATTTCACCTGATTCAGGCAGTGCACACATTGCCTGGGCTGTTGAAAAACCTTTTGTAATAACAATTTTCACGGCAACTGCCGCATTGCGAAACGCACCCTTCGGTACAAATTGTGCCTGTTTTTATCCGGATATAGACTGCTACCCCTGTATGAAACGTAAATGTAAATTAAAAAGTGATAAAAACCTCTGTTGTTCTGCTGTTCCAGTTCAAAAAGTTATTGAAAAAATAAAAGATGTATTATCTTAAAATTGATTATCTTAACAGGGAAGAAACAATCTTGTAAATTGTTCTTATATTTTCAATAGATGCAGAGTCTAAAAGTTGGTTTATTTTTTTTATAAGCTGCTGTTTGTCATCGTAATGGTCAGTAGCAAACAACTCTTTGAGCTCTACATCAAATATATCAGCCATCTTTTTTAGCCTGTCTATAGTTGTAAAGCTGACTCCTGTTTCGATCCTGCTTAAAGAGCGTGCATCCAATTCAAGCATTTCCGCAAGCTGCTCTTGTGTATAGTTTTTCTTCTCTCTAAGCTCTTTAATCCGTGCTCCTAATTTTTTATCGCCTTTTGATGATGTCATAATATCTCCTCTAACTAACTTTAAAGTTAAAAGCACAGGAATTTAACGACATATAATATTGATTATTGGCTTGACAAACATCATATTATGTCATAATCTCATCATAAGATGTGTAGAATATCATTATGTTTATACATTTAATGTCTGATAATATCAGCACAGCACTAAACAAGTTGAGGAAAAATGAACCAAAAGAGCTATTTTATAGTCTGTATGAAATGGGGAACGAAGTTCGGAGCTGATTATGTCAACCGTCTTTATAAAATGGTTAAAAAAAATACAACTCTGCCTTTTGTTTTTATTTGTTTTACCGATGATAAAAATGGAATTGATACGGAAATAGAAACAAGAAATCTGCCGGCTATGGACTTGGATGAATCTTTACCGGAAAGAGGCTGGAGAAAGTTATCAATATTAAAAAACGATTTTCCGGACTTAAACGGCAGTGGTCTTTTTTTAGATTTAGATATAGTTATACGTGATAATATAGATGACCTTTTAAAAACTGACAACGAGTTTGTAATTATCAAAGATTGGGATTTCCCAAACGATATTATAGGAAATTCTTCTGTTTTTAAATTCGAATTTAATAAACACAATGATGTATATGAGTATTTCATAAACAATATCGATGAAATCCGTAAAAAGTTCAGAAATGAGCAGGCCTATTTATCCTATAAAATGTACGAAAAAAATATATTGTCATACTGGGATAAAAAATGGTGTGTAAGCTTTAAACGCCAATGTCTATACCCGTTTCCTTTGAATTTCCTTTTTACTGCAAGAGAGCCGCAAGAGGCAAAAATCATAGTATTTCACGGACGACCTACGCCGCAGCAGGCACTGCAAGGATATTTGGGGAAAATGGGTCTTAGGTACGTAAAACCGGTTAAGTGGCTTGAAAAATACAGGTAATTTTAATGAAAAAAGTTTTTTTGTTTATTTTGGCATGCGTTGGTGTTATTTGGATTGAGTTTTCAAAAGTTGATGATAGTTCAGACGAATTTGAAAAATGGCTTGACGAAAAATAAGTGCCAAATAAAAATTGGTTAAGCATCCTTTGGTAGAGATTTATATTCTACTAATGTAAAAGCGCCTTTTCTTCCATAGCAATTTCTACAGCAATCTATATTAAGTCTTGCCGGATGTTTAGGATAACCCAGTTGTTTGTTAGGACAAAATGTATAAATATTTCTCTTGGTTTGTAACGTTTGTATTATTTTTCCTGCCTCATTATTTCTGTTAATTATCTTGTTACCTTCCATGCCCCAGGCAATTAATGTATCAGTGTCGTCAATTTCGCTTAATAAAAAATCAACATCTATTTTTTCATCACGTTTTATATTTTGGGGATTGGGGGAGATAGTTGTAATTAAGTTCAAAATTTTTAAGAAATTATACTCATTATCATTTGCAATTTTTATGACATTAGTTATTGTTTGATCTATATATATTTTCTTGATTTCATACTCATTGTATTCTGCGTTATTTGCAGTTTTAATAGCGTTTGTTTTAAGTTTGTCGGCAGATGTTTTCTTTTTGTTGTATTCTGACGGATTGAGCATAATTACCGTAAGAGCTTTTTTTGTCGCATTATTCGGTAAAATATCTATTTCAAGAATATATCTCTTATCGGTGTTATTCTTTAAATAATAGCCTTTGCCTTCTATGATTATTTCTTTAATACCATCTTCTATGATTATTTTGTCTTTAGTTTTTTGCGGAACCAGCTCATCTCTTAACATCAAATTTTCCCTTTATTGCTGATTTTGTAATTATAAGAAATGTAGGTTGTGCATACTTGCACAACTTTGCTTAAAAATACAAAAAGACTCCGTTAGGAGTCTTTTGTAAAATAATGCCGATGGCCACTCTGCCGAGTAAAACAAGACTAAATGTCTTGTTTAACGAGAGGTAGAACCGGCACACCGGTTCGAAAAAGACACAAAAAAGACTCTATTTCCAAGAGTCTTTTTTTTAATGGTGCCGATGGCCGGAGTCGAACCGGCACGTGGCGCAAACCACACAAGATTTTGAGTCTAGCACGTCTACCAATTTCATCACATCGGCAAAGATTGTTATTTAATTTTCAAGTTTTATGCTCTGTGATGAATTGGTAGTCTAATTTGAAGTTTTCTCCGCTTCGCTGCGGTCAGTCATCACATCGGCAAAGATTGTTATTTAATTTTCAAGTTTTATGCTCTGTGATGAATTGGTAGTCTAATTTGAAGTTTTCTCCGCTTCGCTACGTTCAGTCATCACATCGGCATATTATGAAAAATTTTTCATAACTTGTATTCTATTGTCAAACCGATTTGAAGTTTTCTCCGCTTCGCTGCGGTCAGTCATCACATCGGCAAAACTTACAGTCAAAAGTTACTGTAAGATTATTCTACCAGAACAATTTTAAATTTCCAGTATTAATTTTAAAAAATTCTATTACTATTTGTAAACTTTCTGTTATAAACTTTCCTTAAAACCGTTTTGGGGGTTTAATTAATAATAGTCTGGATGAAAATATTTTTATGAAGATTTTAAGCTTAACTAACACCTATTTTACTGCACCTTCCTTTAAAAGAGCCCCAAAAGAGGATGTAAAAGTTCCCTGGAACGGCAAATCGGAAGTAGAGGAATACCAAAAAACCATTGCTGATGCAAAGGAGTTTTTGGGTATAAAAAATCTTGCTATGATATTGCATCAGTCATCTTTTCCCGTAAAAGACAGGGATTTGTTTATAGGTTCCCACATAAATTCAAAAGCTCTTGAACTTAACAAATTTTTAAAATTCCACGGTTTTGATTCTATCCAGTTAGGTCCACCGGGCTTGACGCAGCTTTCGCCGTATCAGTCTTCCATAAACTCCAAAAACTATCTTTATACGGATATGGAAAAATTTGCAACGGATGAATATGCCAACCTGTTAACAGTAAATGATGGGCATGACGATATTGCAGAGGTTATTAAAAGGGTTGACAAAGACGGCAAATACGAAAAAAATTCCGACCAGACAAACTTTAACAAAGCCTTTTATGTAGTAGACAAACTCTATGATAAAGCATATACAAACCTTTCTGCTAAAGTAAAATCCGGCGACCCTGATGCATTAAGGTTAAATAAAGAATTTTTGCAATTTAAAAAGGAACAAAACAGCTGGCTTGAAAAAGATGCTGTGTTTGTACTGCTGCGCAACCTTTTGAGAATGGATGACAATTTCTTTGAATGGCCTGATATGTGCCGCAATCTTTTTGATTACAAAGAGGACAAAGAATCTCCGTTCCATTATGAAGCACTGGACTATTACAGACTTTTAAACAAAAAATATAAAAAGGATCTTGATATATACAAATTTAAGCAGTTTATTATAGATAAACAAGAGCATGAATTCCAAAAAGAAAACGGAAAACTTCCATATAGTACAGATGCCATTATCGGTTTTCATATGATGGATTATTATGCTCACAAAGAGGCGTTTTTACCGGGATTCAGAGTCGGTACTCCATACGGAGGGGAAGGGCGTGCAATAGGCAACGGTTCACAGTGGGGAAGCAATCAGACCTGGGATATTCCTGTTGTAAATCCCAAAAAACTCTTTATAAAAGATGAGAATGGAAATATAACAGGACTCGGGCCTGCAGGCAAACTTATCAGACAGAAATTTGAAAAACTGCTTGATACTTATCAAAATATAAGAATTGACCATGTTATAGGAATAATTGATCCGTGGATTTATGACAAAAACAGGGTGGATGTAAAAATCGGGCGCTACCCGTGGGAGGATCCAAATGTTCCTGAACACGTCATATATAAAAACGCACACGGGGCAAACATCAGTATTATGCATAAACCTAACGTCTTTGGTTATGATAAAGGGTGGGACAGATATATAACTGACCTTATTAATGAGGACATTCAAAACATGCCGGATATCGACCCTGACGGCGATTATGCCAAAATTATAGACGAAATTTTGCTGCCGCTGTTTAAGGAAAAAGGCGTAAACCCTGCAGATATGGCGTGGGAAACTCTGGGGTGTGATACTCAAAAATTTAGAGAAATTTTTGACAAGAATCGTAACGGTCAATACCTGCCGGAAATTACTTCCGCATACGAATGGCAGATAGAAAAACGCCTTGCTGACCCGAGACATAAAGAAGATACTGTAATACTCGGCTGTCATGACCATGGGCCTTTTGCGCAGGTTTGCGATGACAATTTTTATAACCAGAAAAACTGTTCCAACGGTATTTATGAAGAAAACTACATTGTAGGCGGTCTTTATCCCGATAAAACCGAGGCTCAGCGCAGCCAGATAAAAGACCAGCTCAGATGGGACAGAAGACTCAGAGTTAAATTAAAATTTTCAGAGATGCTAAGATATGCACAAAAAATCCAGTTTACGTTTATGGACTTTTTCGGGCTTGATAAAGCATACAACTATGCTGGAACCCAAAATCCCAACAACTGGAAACTGCGTTTAAAAAAGGATTATCAAGATAACTATTACAAAGCTCTTGAATGGAAACCCGGCGACTCCGGAGTCAACAATGTAGCCCTAAACATGCCGGAAGAACTCAAACGTCCTGTTATATCCAAAATAGTTAACGAACGTGGCGGGGATATGTCAATGGCTGACAATCTGGTAGACAGGCTTGATTATTTTGAAAAAATATTGAAAACACCTGACGAAAATGCCTAACGGCCGAAACTGTTTATATATTTAATATTCTTACCGTGAATGTCCTCTTCTCTGCCGGATGAGTCATTAGCGAATATAATATTGTTTCCTTCAACAACGCCGTGTGCTCTGGCATTGTTCCGGTAGGTGATATTTTCACCTTCAATATTTTGAATAGTTCTTGTATTATCAAAAATCAAAGTATCATTGCCGTTACCGCCAACAGCACTGCGTATAAATGAATTTTGTGTATAAAGCTTGTCATCACCGTCTTTAAGATCGATGTGTCCCATAAATCGCACATTATTCAGCTCAATGTTATCGGCCGCATTGGTTCCTGTTACATCACCGAGCAGTAAATTTCCAATTTGAGTTTTGTTATCCTTATCGATTTTTATGTAACCCTCTCCGTTGCCGTTGTCAAAATGGTTCCATATATTTATTTTCACTCCGTTTTTTAGCTCAACATAATCTTTGCCGTAGCTTTTAATATCGCTTTTGTTTACTTTTGCGCCGTTAATTGTAATATAATCACCCATATACACACCTCAAAATTAATACTTATATTAATTAAAACTTTTTTATAAGCAGAAATTTCAGAATAATTTTTTTTTGTTACAAAGTTAACAAGTATAAATGGCAATATCACCTGCAACATTTTATCGGGCATGTGATAGAATTAATATGTATTCGGACATAAAGAGAGTATAAATATGGGTCAAACAATTGCAGAAAAGATATTGTCACAACACGCAGGACACGAAGTTAAGGCAGGAGAACTATGTATTGCAAAAGTTGATGTCGCTGCAGTACAAGACGGAACAGGGCCTTTAATGGTACAAGAATTTAAAAAACTTGGTAAAAAAGCACCGGCTAATCCGTCACGCTGCATACTTTTTATTGACCACGCTTCTCCGAGTCCGAGAAAAGAACTCTCTAACTCTCATATGGTTTTGCGAGAGTTTGCAAAAGAAACAGGAGCAATATTATCGGAAACAGGCTGCGGCGTTTGTCACCAGCGTTTGGTGGAATCTTATGTTAATCCCGGAGAAATTCTTGTCGGTGCGGATTCTCACACTTGTACATCAGGCGCACTCGGTGCGTTTGCTACAGGCATGGGGTCTACTGATATTGCTGTTGCAATGGCGTTTGGCAAAACATGGATGAAGGTTCCTCAAACATTCAAAATTGTTGTTAACGGACAATTTCAGAAGGGTGTTTACGCAAAAGATCTTATATTGCATTTGATAGGTTTGATTGGTGCAGACGGTGCAACCTATAAGGCTCTGGAGTTCCACGGTTCTACAATAGAAAATATGACGATGGCTGACAGATTTACTTTAGCCAATATGGCTGTAGAAGCCGGAGCAAAAGCAGGCCTTTTTATTACAGATGAAAAAACAAAAGCATATTTAAAAGAAAAAGGCAGAGAAGATAAGTTTGTTGAAATCAAACCCGATGAAGATGCTGTTTATGAAAGAGTCATTGAAATAGATGCGTCAAAACTTGAGCCGACTGTTTCTTGTCCTCATACTGTTGATAATACAAAACCGGCGAAAGAATTAAAGGACGTTAAGATTAATCAGGTATTTATCGGAACTTGCACAAACGGGCGTATAGAAGATTTGAGGGTTGCAGCAGAAATTTTAAAAGACAAAAAGGTTAATCCTGATGTACGCCTTATCGTTGTGCCTGCGTCAAAAACCGTTTATAAACAAGCGATTGAAGAAGGTTTGTTATCGATATTTGTAGATGCCGGGGCTTCAATACTGGCTCCGGGCTGTGGTCCTTGTGTAGGGGTGCACGCAGGTATTTTGGGTGACGGCGAGGTTTGCCTTGCTACACAAAACAGAAATTTTCAAGGCAGAATGGGTAATACCAAAGGATTTATTTATCTCTCATCACCTGCAGTAGCAGCTTGTAGTGCTATAACAGGTTATATAACAGATCCTCGTTAATGCCTTTATATTTTGTGTGGGGTAATATTCCATCGTCATTCTGAGGGAGTGTAGCGACAGTACTCTACGAGCATCCTGATATGTACGGCTCGTACCTCGCCTACATCTCAAACATCTATTGCGGCTTGAACGATAGATCCTTCGGCTAAAGCCTCAGGATGACGCAGAAATACCTAAGGCTGTAGGGTAACTTTAGTCTATAAATAACATATCGTCATTCCGAACTTGTTTCGGAATCTGTATGTCTTGCGGGTGGCTGCTTTGAATAATTTCAAAAAGGTCATCCGATTGCGCTTGTTTATTCACAGATTGCACAGATTGTTCAGATCCTGAAATAAATTCAGGATGACGCATTATTTTATTGTTTTTATAACAAGTACGTAGGTTGGGCATACCTGCCCAACTCTACTGTTTGGAGTTTATTGTTTATTGTTTGTTGTCGTTTTTTTTTATTTCTATTCTTATTCTTTACCGACCTTCCAGCGTAAACCCGCTGTCAAGGATACACCGTTTCGTCCGCCGTTGTGTATCATTGCCTGTCCGAAGGCAAGGAATCTGTCCTTGAATCTCTTCTGGATACC
>CALVAN010000039.1 GCA_944325555.1 Candidatus Gastranaerophilales bacterium
ATCTTACGGAAGTGACCCCATGCACTTCCCTCCATTCGTAACGTGCCACCGGCACCTTCCGAACGGAGTCCTTGGGTGCCCTTGTTGTATATCCAATATTGTACTTGTTTATTGCACCCAAGAACTCTGAAAAACGATTAAGTATCGTTTTTTAGAGGCAGGCAAAGGAAAAATGTAATTTTTCCGTGCCGTATTATGACCTTGTCGGGGTCAGTTGACTATATGAAAAAAGCAAGCAAGTGCAAATTAAAATTTAGAAACAACATATTAATATTATTAGACTTTTAATATAAAATAATAAAATGGAATCTCAAAACCCAAAACAAGAATTTCAACACTATACGGTACTTGCTCACGAGGCAGTAGACGCACTGCAATGTACTTCAGGAAAAATATATGTTGACGCTACACTCGGGGGCGGCGGACATAGTGAACTTATTTTGCAAAAAATTCAACCTGACGGGAAATTAATTGCCTTTGATGTGGATAATGATGCTATCAAATTTGCAGGCGAAAGACTTAAAGATTACAAAAATTTAACAATTGTACATGATTCCTACTCCAATATTAAGCAAGTGTTACAAAATTTAGGTATAAAAGAAATAACGGGCGGAATTGTGTTTGATCTTGGTGCGTCTTATCATCAGCTGACAAAGCAGGAACGTGGCTTCAGTTTTATGAAAGATGCCCCGCTTGATATGCGTTTTAATACCGACAGTGACTTTAGCGCCTACGATGTTGTTAACGGTTACAGCGAGGACGATTTAATAAGAATAATCAGTGAATACGGTGAAGAAAGATTTACCAGAAGAATTGTAAAAAATATTGTAAATTACAGAAATACCAAAAACATTGAAACTACGCTGGAATTGGCTGAAATAATAAAAAATGCCGTTCCTAAAACAAAAGAAAAAATTCACCCTGCAACCCGCACCTTTCAAGCAATAAGGATAGAAGTTAATAATGAATTACAAAATATTAAAAATACATTAAATGAAGTGCTTACTTTATTATCTGTTGATGCTATAATTAGTGTAATAAGTTTTCATTCTCTTGAGGATAGACTTGTAAAACAATGTTTCAAGTATTACTCGTCAAAATGCAGATGCAAACCTAATGAACCAATCTGCCGCTGCAAACCTCCAATGCTTGAACTAATCAATAAAAAACCGATTTTAGCTTCAGAATCAGAAATAAAAGAAAATCCTCCGTCAAGATCTGCAAAACTGAGGATAGCAAAAAAAATTACGTCATGGGAGAACTAAATTGACAAGACCCGTCAGCAATCAAAAGAGCCGCTATAACAGATACCGTCATAATGTCAACAACGGTCAGCCTGTTACTCCGGTTATCAACGGCTATTTCCCTGAAGCGCATAAAACTTATAAAGAAATGGCAATCTCAAGAGTTAACAAAACTCTGTGTGCAATTCTTGTTATGTTTATTATGGTTTCTGCTGTCAGCTACTATTTTGTTACTTCAAGTGAAATAACTTTGAATAAATACAGAAAACAGGTTCTTGCTCTTAATTATGAAAATGTTGAGCTACAGAATAAATTGGACTATTTAAAATCTTATTATAATGTAGACAAGGCTATGCAGAAACAACATCTTCTTCAAAAAGCTAAAAATGTTATAGAGGTTAAGGATTCTCCTGCAACTGCACCTGTTGACAGGACTGCAATGGCTGCAAAACAACAAAAACAGTTCCAATGGTCATTAGGGTTCTAAAAATTTATATTTTTAATATTTGAAATTATGTCTAAAAAATACACTGATGATATTAATGCAATAACCTCGGAAATTGAAAAAAGAGGGGATAATCAATATAATCTCTGGGAGTTATATTACCAGAGAGGTTATTTATTTTTTTTGAATAATGAGGATGACAAGGCCAAGGCAGATTACAAAAAAGCTGAATCCTTAGGGTTAGATGTTACGGAGCTGCCTTATTACTCTTTTTCAAATTCAAACAGCAAGCGCCGGGAATTTTTATTGCCGGAAAAAATTCTTGTGTTTTTAATTCTGTTAATGGTGCTGGTCGCAATAGGGATACAGATACTAAGTTTTGTTTATAACATAAAAGCGGCTGTTTGATTTTAAATCATTGTGTACAAAGATTCGGAAATATTAATAAACTCCCTGACCAAATCTTTATCCCACTGTATGCCTGCTCCAATGCGCAATATTTCGCAAGCTTTTTCGTTTGACATTCCTTTTCTGTACGGTCTGTCTGAAATAAGTGCGTGATATGCATCAGCTACTGACACAATTCTTGCCGCAAGCGGAATTTCTTCGCCTTTGAGCTTTTCCGGATAACCTGAACCGTCCCAGTGTTCGTGGTGATATTTGACGATAGGAATCAAATCATGCAAAGATTCGTTAGGCATAAGCACCTTTTCAGCCCCTATAACAGGATGCTGCTTCATAATCTCCCATTCGTCATCGGTTAGTCTGGACGGCTTCTTTAAAACAGTTTCCGGTATGCCGATTTTGCCTATATCGTGCAAAAGTGCACCGAGCTTTATTCTTTCAACATCTTTTTCAGGCAAATTTAACGCTCTCGCCAGAGCTTCCGAGTATCTTGATACAGCTGATGAGTGACCTTTTGTGTATTCGTCTTTTGCATCAATAGCGCCGGCAAGCGAGGTTACAACCTCAATAAGGTGTCCCTGGTTGATGATTTCTTCGCTGTGGAACTTGTTAACAAGCTCTTCGTCAAAGTTTATGCCGATAGAAGCGTGTCTTTTTGCAATAACCGAGGCAAAAGAGCTGAGCGCAGTGTCGTCCCAAAAATCAAAATCATCAGAGCAGACAATAGTAGACATTCCGTTTTTGTAGCCTTTGCTCTTAGATATGTACATGGCTTGTTCTGCCAGTATTAAAAGCTTTTCGAGGTCTTGAGTCGAATTTGGGTATGTGGCAATACCTACTGATGCTTTAACCGGTCCGACATCATCAACAAGACAGCAGGAGAGCGAATAAGTTAAATATTCGGCAAGATATTTTGCTTCCGAGGATGTAGTTTCGGGCAGTATTATTGCAATTTCATCCCCGCCGTATCTTGCTGCGGAGTCGTTGTTTCTTATGCCCTGTTTGATTTTGTCCGCAACAAGTTTTATGATTTCATCACCTTTTGCTGCGCCAAAATCTTTGTTAATCTGTGAAATATTGTTTATATCAAATATAACAATCGAGGTCTGGGTTTGCGTTCTTTTGGCTTTGTCTATTTCTGATGCAAGAATTTCCTGAAATTTTCTGTGGTTGTACAAACCTGTGAGTGCATCGGTATCTGTGTTCATCAACACTTTTGCTGAAAGCATTTTGTTCTGAACAAACAGTGCTAAATAGCTGGCCATTAGTTTGTATATGTCACGGCCGGATTCGTAGTTGTTATCCCCTACCATCATGATGCCTATGCATTCATTAACAACGCATAGCGGAATTATTGCAACGGCTGATTCCGTTAGATAGTGGACATTCAAAAACTTGTTGCTTTGTTCATAAACAGGAGTTTGTGTCTTAAAAACTTTTTCAACAGGATTGTCTGAGCCGTTTAGAATAACCCTGCTTGTAAAGGTTGAACCAATTTTGTCTATAATTTTAAAGTTGATGCAGTTTGATTGTGCGTGATACAGTCCGAAGGCAGAAAATACCGCATTTAGTTTGTTTGTAAAAATGTTGTGCAAAGAGTAGAACATTTCATTCTGGTTGTCTTTGCCTCTTGTTACCTCGTTTATGAATTTTATGACCTCCTGATAGTCGATATTTTCATAAGTACGCCAGGTTTTGTGGTTGTAGCCGGCATATAGTCTGTTTGCTGTGGTTCTGTTATTTATTGAATTTATTTTGGAAATAAGCCCGCTCGGAATTATCGGGTTTGATTGTTTGTTTTCAAAACCGATATTTTCCGCACTTTCGTGTTCGGAAGCAGAATTTTCAATATTTTTCTTTTTAAAACTATTGAAACTATCGAAATTCAACTTTAAGACCTTCCTGATTGCTTAAATGCTTAAAAAGCCCTCATAACCAAAATTTGCCATGCCCGTAATATTTTTCTTTACAAATTTTACAATTCGGGGAATGTTTATGTATTTTAACGCTTTACGATTTTTTTGTAAAGGTATGAAGTGATGATTTTTTATGCATTAACTGGTGTCATTCTTGTATATGTACGTAATTCGGTGACAGAAATAATTTTTTTTTAACATAAATAATAAAAATTACGAAATGAACAAGCAAAAAAGATAAATTAATATTTTTTAGATACTTGTCATTTATTAATAAATCTTTTTTTCTTCGTTCATTTTCTTTCTTTTTTGCGATTAAAAGAAAGAAAATGAACCAAAAGAAAGAAAAAACGCTATCTAAACAGACTCTATAGTATTTATCTTCAAAATTTTCTAACCGCTTCGCTTAACGAAAATTTTGTGCGTAAATACAAAGAGTCTGTAATCAACTCCCTGCGGCATAGCCGCTATACTGCTTACGCAGTTTATATGGCATTTACGACTAAAAAGTGCTGCTGGCTGCGCCTCAAACAATTACGCTTTACAAAGTAAGCCGTGCAAATAAAGAATAAACTCTTAATATGTCT
Source organism: Candidatus Gastranaerophilales bacterium (assembly GCA_944325555.1). Classification (GTDB taxonomy): domain Bacteria; phylum Cyanobacteriota; class Vampirovibrionia; order Gastranaerophilales; family Gastranaerophilaceae; genus Limenecus. The sequence continues at coordinate 4,598 of CALVAN010000039.1, forward strand.
GAGTGGGACCTCGCTTGTAGGAGTGGTACACGGAGTGCGAGTGGCGCCGAGTCTAGCATTTTACGGAAGTGACCCCATGCACTTGTTGCGGGTGCCCTTGTTGTATATCCAATATTGTACTTGTTTATTGCACCCGTTCAATGAGTTGTCGGGGTCAGTTGACTATATGAAAATATTTGAAGAAGGACGGTTGGCGGTATTAAACTACCCCTTAACCGCACCGTCGTTTTCGCCGGAGATAAAGTACCTTTGCATTGCAATAAAAAACACAAGAATAGGTATTGTAGCAATTATTGACCCTGCGGCAATATAACGCCAGTTTGCGCTGAACATCCCTTGCAGGTCATTTACCCCGACTGGCAGCGTATAAAGAGCCTTCTTGGTCAAAACAATGCTTGGCCATAAAAATTCGCCCCACGAACCTATAAAAGTGAATATTGCAAGCACTGCAAGAGTAGGCTTAACCATTGGCAGCAAAATTTTCCACCAGATTTGAAACACGCTGCACCCGTCAACAAAGGCAGCTTCTTCCATTTCTTTGGGAATGGCAAGAAATGCCTGACGCATAAGAAATATTCCGAACGCATTCACCGCAAAAGGCAGTATCAAGCCGAGGTAACCCATTACGGAATTAACGCTGTCCACCATATGAAGTTTTAAAACTATAAGATAAACAGGCAGCATTATTGCCTGAAAAGGAATCATAATTGTTGCAAGAGTAGCGTAAAAAATTGTTTTCTTTCCTTTAAACTCCATTCTTGCCAGAGGATAAGCAGCCAGAGCGCTCAGGATAAGGTTTAAAAGAACCGTTCCGCCCGCAACTATCATGCTGTTAAGAAAATAGAGCATAAAGGGTATCTGATGCCAAACACCTTTAAAGTTGTCCCAGGTAGGGCTTTGCGGGAAAAATACCGGCGGGTATTGGAATATGTTTTCGTCACTGCCCTTAAGCGCCGTTGATAACAGCCATATAAAAGGAAATATGGATAACAGTGATACGGTTATCAGTGTAAGATGTACAAAAAATCCTCTTGTAAATTTTGTTTTTGAACTTTTAAAATTTTTCATCTCTCCGTCCTGATTCTCCTACAACTGATACTGCTTGTTTTCAAACAGCGTAAAATTCAACACCGACAATACCAGTACTATGATAAGCAAAAGTACCGAAGCTGCCGAGGCTATGCCTAAATCCAGATTTTCAAACGCACGTTCGTATATGTAATACACAATTGTCTTGCTTGAATCCAGCGGCCCGCCTTTTGTCATAACATAAATTTCAACAAACACCTTCATGGCGGAAATTGAAGAAATCATTGTCACAAGCCCTACAGTAGGCATTAAATGGGGCAAAGTAACCGTCAAATGTTTTGTAACAGGATCAGCGCCGTCAACGTCACAAGCTTCATACAAATCTTTTGGAACTCCCATTAAAGCTGAAAGGTATATCATCATATAATATCCGATACCCTTCCACACGGTAACAAGTATAACCGAATACAAAGCGACATTAGGGTCTGTCAGCCATCCGACCTGAGGGATGTGAAACAGCCCCATAACATAATTCAATATACCCTGCTGGGCATACAGCCATTTGAAAGCAATTGCCGCAACAACTATAGACACGATTACCGGCAGGTATATAAGGATTTTATACAGTGTTACCCCTCTTATTTTCTGGTTAATCATTATTGCAATAATAAGAGGAAACACAACAAGAAAAGGTACAGCCACAATTAAATACAAAAATGTGTTCCACAAAACCTTGTAAAACACGGGGCTTTTTAACAGCGCAGTGTAATTTGCCAGCGATACAAACGTGGGGTGATAGATATTGGTATTGTAATCGTAAAAGCTCAGCAAAATAGTTTCAAAAAAAGGAATAAAAAAGAACAGTATCAGTATCACTGCCGCCGGCAGCAAAAACAGATACGGTACATATTTTTTGTAATATTTATACAATTTCTCTCCTTAGTTGTTGTAATCGGTTTTAAGACAAGAGCCGTTTTGCGTAACGTCAAACTGCGTGCTCACAGGTGACAGAAGCATTGCTCTGTTTCCTTTGTAGTCAACTGACCACGCCCCCAAAAATTTTGGTCTTTCGCCTGTTGCCGCATAAGCAAATACAATTATTCGTTCGGGATTCAGAGCATCCCATCCTACAGGGTAGATGTCCCAGCGAAAATCTTTAAAACGTATATTGTAATTTGTCCGCCAGTAATACAGTATTGCATCTCTGACCTCGCTTAGTTCCTTCACTTTGCCGGTTTCAAAATCATAGACAAAAAGGTTTGTTTTCCACAATCCCTCGGGCGTATAAGAAATTTTTTCCTTAAATGCGAGCCTTTTACCATCCACTGACCAATCAATGACAGTCAAAGTTTTTTGTATGTCCAAATCCAGAGAATCCATCTCGGTTCTGTACAAGACTTTGCGTCCGTGGTTTACGTGGGCTTCTTCCATTCTGTTTTGAACACTTTTGCCTTTGTCCAATTGTATAAGATAAAGCTCGCTGCTTGCTGTTTTGGTTGAGGGGTAGTAATAAACGGTGGAATATACAAGCCTGTCAAATTGCGGAGATGCAACACCTATGGAATTAATTTTGCGTTTCTTTTTTAAATCGTTAAGGTTAATTTCAACCTTCCCCGGCGGGTCATTGTATTTTACAACAAGTATGGACGGGTCGGGTAAGTCAACGAGCTTTTTATCCGTTTCAAATTTTGGGGAAGGTATCTCTTTTGATTTGTCTGCTGCTTTGTTGACCTCACGGTAGTATTCGTCCATTGTTTTGGGCATATTGTTGGTAGGCTTGGGATGTTTTGCCTTGTATTCGTCCGTCCAGAAAAAATCAAATGAATATGCTGCGCAACAGGTTAAAAACATATGTAAAACAGCAGCGCAAACCACAATCAACCGCACGGGAATAAAGCCCGTACAAGACCTGTGTGCCGTTAACGCCCTGCCGAGCATATTAAACAAGTCCTTCTCTCATCGCAGTCACTGCGGCTTGAGTTCTGTCATCAACATACAATTTTTGCAAAATACTGTGGACATGTGCTTTTGCCGTAGCACGTGTAATAAAGAGTTTTTCGGCAATTTCGGGATTTTTCTTTCCGTCAACTATCAGTGCCAGTACTTCCATCTCTCTTTCCGTAAGCCCGAAAGCATTTTTGCCCGCTTTGTAGTTGATATCATTTGTAGCGTTGTTCTCTGTTTTCTGACGCTGTACATTTGATAAAACAAGCCTTGCAATGGCAGGGTCAAGCCATGCAGTACCTTCATTAACCGCAGTAATTGCAGAGGTAAGCTGAGCAGCTGTTGCACCTTTCATAATATATCCGTCTGCACCTGCTGCGAGTGCTGCAAAAACGTCATCCTCGTTGTCACGTGAAGTAAATATAAGAATTTTTGACTTAAGGTTAAGCTCTTTTATTCTTCTTGTTGCCTCAATACCGTCAATATCGGGCAGACCTATATCCATAAGAATGACATCGGGGTTTATTTCTTTTGCTTTTTGCACCCCGTCCAGCCCGTTTTCCGCCTCGGCAGCAAGAGTAATGCCCTCTGTCTGTTCTATAACAAGAGCAGTGCCCATTCTTATCATTGTGTGGTCTTCGATTAAAAGAACCTGTATATCCTTATTTGTTTCAGTATTTTTATCCATAGTTATTACACTTTTTCCTTGATATTAAGCGATTTTGGAATTAAAAAAGAAAATACACTGCCTTTTTTAACTTCGCTTTCGACCCAAATTTTACCTTCATGTGCTTCTACAATCTGCCTTGACAGATACAACCCGAGCCCCGTTCCTGCAGAACGTTTTTGTGTCGTCCCTTGAGAAAAACGCTTAAACAGTTTAGCTATGTCGTTTTGCGGAATACCTATGCCGTTATCTTTTACACTCAAAATCAAATCGCCTTCTTTATTTGAAGAAATAATTTCTATGTGTCCGCCTTTAGGTGTGTGATTGAGTGCATTGCCGCAGAGGTTTAATACGACTCGTCTTAATTCGTTTCTGTCAGCTGTAATTTCTGTGTCTTGCGTGTCATTGTAAACTGTTTCAAAAGTTATTTCCTTTTTATCAGCAAGCGGTTTTACCTGCGACACGCACTCTTCTATAAAATCTTTTAAAGAAAATTTAGTTTTACATAAATTGAGTTTGCCTGATTCGTACTTGTACACCTCAAGCAGCGCATTAACAAGCCCGAGCATATCCTCGTTGCTTTTTTTCATTGTATCAAGCAGAGTTCTTTGTCTGTCCGCAATATCGCCCAGAGAACCGTCCAAAAAGAACTGCAAAGTTTGGATGGCAGCGAGCAGAGGGGTTCTAAGGTCATGAGTCAAGGTTGCAATAAAATCATCTCTCAGACGTTCCATTTCTTTTTGCAGGCTGACGTTTCTTACCACACCTACATAGCGTATATCGTTTTTATCTTTATCGGAGAGTATCGGTGCAAAATTTATTTCAACGGGAACCTCTCTGTCATCAATGCAGTTTTTTATTGCGGCATCTCTTAAAAGAACCTCTTTTTGTTCATTTGTAATCTTTTGAACCGTATTTTGCCGTGCAACTATTAAATCTTTAAGATTTCTCTTTTCCAAAAGCTTTTTATCAAGACCGGTTATGTTTTCAAAAGCAGGGTTTACCTGTATGATTTCGCCTTCTTTTGAGGTAATAACAATACCGTCGGCGCAGTAATTAATTATTGCGCTTAGCTTTGTGTTAGATTCCACAAGATCAGCAGTTTTTTGCAGAACAATATCCTCTAAAGAATGCGAGTATTTTTCCAGCTGGGCTTTGGCTTGCGAAAGTTCTTCTATTTTTTGGTTGAGTTCACAAATAAGCCCGCTTCTTTCAAGTCCGTTTCTTATATTCAAAAGCAGGTCTTCGTTATCCCACGGCTTTTCAATATATTTGTATATGCCTACTTCGTTTATCGCTTTTATTGCGTTTTCCTTATCCGCATAACCTGTCAAAAGTATCATGCTGACATCGGGGCATATCTTTTTTGCTTCGCTTAAAAATTCAATACCGTTCATTTCGGGCATCATAAAATCAGATAAAATAAGATCAGGCATGTTTGCTTTTATATCGGCAAGAGCAGCTTTAGGCGAATCAAAAAAATGTGTATTGGCAAAGCCTTCTATATTTAAAAGCATTTTAAGTGTCGAAAGCATCATTGCTTCGTCATCAACCACAACTATTCTTTTTTGTTTGTAATTCTCCATTTTCTTTGCGTGCCCTGTAAAAACTGATGTTTGATACTCATAATTTTAAAAGTTAAGGGAAAAACGTTATAAACTTGCATTATCCCTTCCTCAATATAAGGATATCTTATATTCATATGCAGGACAAATATTTTACAAATGTAAAGCAATATACTATAATCAATTAATTAATATTGACGGAGAAAAATTTATGAGAGATGAACTGCTTTCCATACTGGAAAAAAACAGCAGAATAGATTTTAAAGAGCTGGCTGTTTTGCTCGGAGTAACAGAAGAACAGGTTCTTGAAGAAATATCAAAGCTTGAAAAAGAAAACATAATTTGCGCATATCATACATTAATTAATTGGGAAAAAACGGATATAGAAAAAGTCTCCGCACTTATTGAGGTTAAAGTTACCCCGCAGAGAGGTCAGGGCTTTGACAGAATTGCGGAAAGAATCTACAACTACCCTGAGGTTAAATCCGTTTATCTCCTTTCAGGCGGTTATGACCTTCTCGTGACGCTTGAGGAAAAAAGCCTGAAGGAAATTGCAGCGTTTGTATCCGACAAATTGTCAACTCTCGACAGCGTTTTGAGCACGGCAACACACTTTATACTTAAAAAGTACAAAGACCACGGCACAATAATTAACAAAGCTGCAAAAGATGAGAGAGAGGTCATCACTCCATGAAAAACTTTCTTTCACAAAGAGTTGTAAACCTTAAACCCTCGGGGATAAGAAAGTTTTTTGACATCGTAAGCGAAATGAAAGACGCAATATCTCTCGGCGTTGGTGAACCTGACTTTGACACTCCGTGGTTTATAAGAGATGAGGGGATATATTCTCTTGAAAAAGGAAAAACCTTTTATACTTCAAATGCGGGCTTAAAAGACTTAAGAGAAGAAATATCAAATTATATAAACAGAACTCAGGGCGTAACCTATTGTCCCGACAACGAAATAGTGGTAACAGTCGGCGGTTCGGAAGCTATAGATATAGGTTTAAGAGCGGTTATTGATGCGGGGGATGAGGTTATTATCCCTCAACCGTCTTATGTTTCTTACGAACCTTGCTCAATTCTTGCAGGTGCCAAGCCTGTTATAATCAATCTGCAAGCACAAAACGAATTCAGACTGCAGCCGCAGGAACTTTTAAATGCCATAACCGACAAAACAAAGGTTCTTATACTTCCTTACCCTAACAACCCCACAGGGGCAATTATGGAAAGGGAAGACCTTGAAAAAATCGCACAAATTGTTAAAGAAAAAGAAATACTTGTAATGTCTGACGAAATTTACTCGGAGCTTACATATAAGGAAAAACATGTTTCCATTGCCTCTCTTGACGGAATGAAGGAACGCACTATACTGATAAACGGTTTTTCAAAAGCTTATGCAATGACGGGGTGGCGCCTTGGATATGCCTGCGGACCTGCTGAAATAATTTCTCAAATGACAAAAATTCACCAGTTTGCAATAATGTGTGCACCGACAACCAGCCAGTATGCTGCAGTTCAGGCACTAAAAAAAGGGGATGAAGAAGTCGCTAAAATGAGGCAGTCTTATAACCAGCGCCGCAGGTATTTGATGGAGTCTTTTAAAGACATGGGGCTGGAATGTTTTGAACCATACGGAGCGTTTTACGTGTTCCCCTGTATAAAAGAGTTCAATATGACGTCCGAGGAATTTGCAACAAAACTTTTGATGGAAGAAAAAGTTGCGGTTGTACCGGGTACAGCTTTTGGCGATTGCGGAGAGGGATATCTTCGCATTTCTTATGCTTATTCCCTTGATAATTTGAAAATAGCACTTTCGAGAATAAAAAGTTTTGTGGAACGATTGAGATTAAATAAATAAAATAAAAAGGCCTGAACAAAAGTTCAGGCTTTTATAAAATGTCTAGTTTTGCCGTATCAGTTTTTTTAATGCTTTTTTAAATCCGCCAATATTATGCGATGAAGTTAGTACCGAATCTTGTTGCACCTAAGAAAACACATTCTTCGAGCATAGAATCCAAAGATCTGTAGATTTTTTTAGCGGGTGCTTTTTCAGCTTCTTCAATACCGTGTTTAGTTTCGTTGTACTGTGCTGCGATTGCTAATGTATAATTTGCGAATGGATTAGTTGCGTTAATCATTGTCTCTCTGACCTCTTTGTTTATTTTACTTACATATATATAAAAACAAAGAGTATATAAAAATTGCCAAATTAGTATATACTTTGCTTAATAATTCTTAACAAATGGTATGTATATGACATTTGAAGGGCAAAACAGCTTTGTGTCAGGATTGCTTATTGCGTTGTATTCCCTCTCTATGACAGCGTTTTTTGTCATACTTGTATATGTTACGTAATTTGATGACAAATCACGTAACAATTATTATGAAAAGATAATTGTTTTATACAGTTTGATAGTCACTGTTTATTATACACGGCTCACAAAGTGAGCCGTTGGGGGTTCGGGGCGAAGCCCTGACGAAATTTTGATTAGAAACAGTTGTGTTTTGAGAAGATTTTGACCGTAGCTTGTCACGGCAAAATCTTTGATAAAACACTTTACTGTTTCTTTTGATAAGCGCCGGTTTTCTTTTCTTTGGTTCGTTTCTTTTCTTTTGCCTGCGCAATACAAAAGAAAAGAAATGAACATAAAAAAATAAAAACAAAGATTATTGTTTTATTTGCCACCCATTCTTACAACGGTCGGATTTTATGATTATTTATGTAAAGAAAAAATTATTTCTCTCATCGAATCACGTAACATATACAAGAATGACGATTAGGTTTATTTTGTCGGGGTAAGTTGACTGTATGAAAAAATTAAAACGTAATTAATTCCCCGTTGTAATTCATTGCGCAAATATTAAAATTGTCGTCCCAGTAAATCTGGCAGGGCGGTACCGTAAAGTAATCTATATTTGACGAAGCCATTGAAATTGCAGTCCTCAAATCCAGCACCCCTTCTTTGACAAGCCCTTTTATTATGTCTGTTACAAAGGTTGTTGAACCTGCCATTGTTCCGTCTGCATCAACAGCCCTGCCGTCTTTTAAGAAAACTTTTTTGGAACAAAACTCCATTGATTCAAGGTTGCTGTGTGTAATTGGCAGAGCATCGCTTATCAATATTATTTTGCTAAGCGGCTTTACTCTGAAAGTGATTTTTAGTACATCTTTTTGAACATGTTTTAAATCAGCAATGATTTCCGTGTATAAGGAGTCATTTGTTAAAGCTGAAACAGCGGTAGACGGTTCTTTGTGTGAGAAGGTTCCCATCGCATTGTACAGATGAGTAACCTGCTGAACCTGAGAAAGCTCCGTACCCATGCAATGACCTGCAGAAACCCGCACCCCTTTTGCTTTTAAATATTTGCAAAGAGAATAATTTGTATCCAGCTCAGGAGCCAGAGTCACTATTTTTATAATATCATCCTCTAAAAGTTTGTAGTTTTCTATGGTTGGTTTAAGCAGCTGAGCCGCATTGTGGATACCTTTTTTTAAAGGATTTAGAAAACAAGCCTCAAGATGCACCCCCATTATTTTAGCCATTGGGTCGCAGCTGTCTTGTTGAAGTTTTGCAGCAATTTTTATTTCTCGTATCTGATTTTTGAGGTTTTCAACGGAATCAGTGGCAAGAGTGGGAAAAAATGCGCAAACACCGTAGCGTAAAACCTTTTTTGAAAATTCAAGAAAATCCTGTGCCTTACATTTTGCAAAATCTATACCAAAGCCCCCATGAATATGTTGTTCAATGAGGGCGTTGGTTATTACCAAATTATCTACAGATTGGTTGTTATACATATAAAATTCTACCCGAAAAGCTATTCAAGTATTATTATATTAATTTTTCCAAATCTTTCAATAGTCTTTCGTGTTTTTTAGCGTACTGAGAGCCTCTTGCTTCAATAGCCATTTTTAAAATCAACGGCATATTAAGAGCAAGCCCGTTACCGTGAAGATTTTGTGCATAAAATTCTTCGTAGTTGTCAGGAAGTCTTAAAGACCAGTTTTTGTCCCCTGAAGTTCCCGGAGTGTTGTAGGTACTTTTAATGCCAAAGAAATCAGTAAAGAATACCTGAATATTTTCGGCTTTTGATGCAAAGATTTCCGCTAATTTAACATTCATCAATGCTTTGGCATCTGTAGTAAGTTTAACAATCAGGTCATCTCTTTCTTTGCCCTGAAGCTCTGAGTACATATCGTCAACGAGATTCAAAACATTAAGATAGCCTTCGTGAGTGTTAATCATCTTGTCAGCCCACATAGAAACCGGCTCGTTGTCGTGAGTACCTACCATTGCCCAGCTTCTCGGAACAATATTACAGCATCTGTAGGGGTGTTCGGGTTTGTCATGTTTAACAAACTGGGTTAATCTCATGCCCTGCAGGTCGTATTCTTTCATAACCGATTCAACGGGGAAGGTCAGTGTACCCAAGTCTTCGCAAACGATTGAGTCTTTGTTTAGGCCTTCTTCTTTTGCAGCTGCTATAACGATTTTTTCAATCATTGCACCGTATTTTTTGATTTGCTCTTTTGTCAGCTTTTTGATTCTTTTTTCTTTGTCGGAACCGAGCTCAAGATTCAAATCGTCCATTGTTGCAATTGCGTATTGAGCAAGTTCCGGATGTTCCGGAGAAGAATACAATCTTCCCGCACCCTGTTCGGGCATCGGTTTTTTGCCTGCTTTGTAAACCCACGGGTCAATCAGACCTACAATGTGGTCAATTCTTACACCGCCCGGGTTTTCTTTGAACATCTTTTTATAAAGCTGTTTTAATAGTTTGCCGGCTTCGCCCAGAGATCCGTCCTCGTTGAACATTTTTTTAGGGTCAACAACGGGGAAGCCCCATGCCTGACCGTCTTTAGAAAAGTAATCAGGCGGACAGCCGAGCATCCAGCCTTCTAAGAACAAGGACTGATAAGCCCAGCAATCTCTGTCAGAGAATGCAACCTGTCTGTCAGCAATAAGTTTTAAATCATGTTTAAGTGCATATTTTTTGGTTTGCTCGTTTTGTTTTGCGGCAACAAACTGACAGAAAGCATAGTAGTTGATTTCGTCTGCATATTTGAGTCTGATTTCTTTTTCTCTTAAAAATGCAGCTTTCTTTTCTTCTTCTGTTTTAGGATTAAATAAATTTCTGTCTGTTGCGCTGTTCCACAACGGCCAGTAGTCGTTTTGATTTTCAATTGAAAAAGCTTCATACAAAGCGTCTTTAGAAAGCCAGAAATCGTTTTCAACTTTGAATTTTTCAAACTCTTTATTGAGTTTATTGTTGTTCCACTGTTTAAAGTTTGCATAAGCTTCTCTCAAAGCTTCGTCCTGAGCTTTTGTAATATATGAGTATGCAGTTTTGTTTATATCTTTGTTGGGGTTTTCGTTGCAGATGCGTTCATAAGTCTGCGAAGAAAGAATGTTACCCCAGTCTTTTGTCGTCAATTGTTCCAGGTCAATAAATAAAGGATTTATTGAAAAAATAGTACCTGTGTAGGGTGAAGAATCACAAGCTTTTGTTTTCCCCTGCGGTCCTAATTGGATTGCATTAAACAAGCCCGAAGCAAAATCCATAAGATTTTTGCCCGCTTGAGAGTTAGGTGTGCCAAAACCCGTATTCTTTCCGGGGATTGCAGGAAAACTGTTTCCGTGAATAATAAGGGCAAAATTCTTTTTCCCGAGTTCCTTTAATGCTTTGTGGCAGATTTTTTTAATCTTTTTTGTATCTTTATCTGTTTTGTTTTCACAACAACAAATCATAAATTCTTACCCCTTCTTTGACTACCATAATATTTTGTTTAAATTAATCCTAACACTTAGTATATTTTTTTTATATAGACAAGGTGCATAATTTATAACTGTTTTTACATTTCTTTACCAAAAATAAAAATTTTGCGTTTAAACTGCAATAAATTAATCTGTCTGAGAGGGACCTCGCTTGTACCCAAGGGCATCCTGATATGTACGGCTCGTAAACTCGCCTACATCTCAAGCTAGGAGTGGTA
>CALVAN010000040.1 GCA_944325555.1 Candidatus Gastranaerophilales bacterium
GGTGAGCGAGCAGAAGTAAGCCGTCTTGTGCAAAGCACAAAAGGCGAATCTCTGCGAGCGTTAAGCAAATACAAGACTGATTTGTATGGCTCGCCTTCGGCTTGCCAACAACTCAAGCTAGGAGTGGTACACACTCTGCCGAGCAAACAATCCAGTGAATTGTTTGTGAGAGGTAGCGAGAGGCGCAAAATCCAAGATTTTACGACTCTGCCGAAGAAACAATTGATAATTGTTTCTGAGAGGTAGACCCCTTGCACTTGTTGCAGGTGCCCATGTTATACAGCCAATATCGTACTTGTTTATTGCACCTGTTCAATGAGTTGCCGGGGGCAGTTGACTATATGAAATAATAATCTTTTAATTAAAGTAGTTTTTTAGTCCGATTGTTAGATTATTGTTTTTACAAAGTTTTTTTAGTTTGCTTATTGCTCGATTTTCAATTTGTCTGATGCGTTCTCGGGATACACCGTAGCGAGAACCGATTTCTTCAAGGGTTTTTCTGTTTCCGTCGTCATTCAGTCCGTATCGCATTATTAAGACATCACGTTCTTTGGGACTTAGTTGGTTAAGCATTTTTTGTATATCTTCAAAAAGATTTTCCTGTGATACTCTTGTATCAGGAGATACAGTGGATTCATCAACAATAAAATCACCTAGTTTAGAGGATTCGTCTTTAGCTGTTGCAGGGGTTTCTATGCTTATTGTTGATTGTGCGGCTTTAATAAGGCTTGTAAGTTTGCTTACGGGGATACCAACCCTGTATGCAATTTCTTCTTTTGATGGAGCTTTGCCTGTTTCAGTAGTTAAATCGACAGTAACTTTTTTGATTTTGCTTAGAGTTTCTATCATGTGTACAGGTAGTCTTATAATCCTTGATTTATCGGCAATTGCTCGTGTAATAGATTGTTGTATCCACCAGGTTGCATATGTCGAAAATTTGTATCCTTTAGCATAATCAAATTTTTCTGCAGCTTTCATTAGTCCCATATTGCCTTCCTGTATTAAATCAAGGAAGGAAAGACCTCTGCCGATGTATTTTTTTGCAATGCTGACAACAAGTCTTAGGTTTGCATTTACAAGTACTTCCTTTGCTTTGTCGTCGTTGGATTCTTTTATTTTTTTTGCTACTTCAAGCTCCTGCTCGGAGGTTAGCAAAGGAATTTTGCCAATTTGCTGCAGGTATATTTTTACAGAGTCGTCTGCACTTATTGTTGAAGCACTTTCTGCTGTTTTGGGCTCTTCTACAGACATTATAAGGTCTTCATCGTCCTGAGACTCTTCATTTAATTGTTCGATTGAAATTTCCTCATTATCTTCAGGTGATTCCAAGTCTTCTTCAGAGGAAAATTTTTCAATTTTATTTGTCATTTTTCACCTTTTATAATTAATTAAGTTATATTATACACTATGTTGTATTACTGTTGTAAATAATTTTATTGGTCTATATTTTGTTTTGTTAGATAGGAGATGTTTTTAATTTTTATTTTTTCGCATATGGAAAATATCCTGTCTTAGTGATTCATAGATAATTGCACATGCTGCATTTGATACATTAAGGGAATTAAAATTTCTTAACATTGGGATTTTAACAACAAAATCTGATTTTTTCAGATTATTTTGGGACACTCCTGTCTCTTCTCCGCCCATAATAAGAGCAAAATTCATATCTGTATAATTAATATCAAAATAATTATCCTTCCCGTGTGCGTCAGCTGCAATTATCCAATAGTCGTTATCTTTTAGTTTATCAATTGCATTAGACAGGCTGTTAACCTGAATAATCGGTATATGGTTGACTGCTCCGGCAGAGGTCTTTTCTACTGTAGAGTTGACTTGTGCATTCCGTCGTGAAGGAATAATAAGTGCGTCAAACCCTGCACAGGCAGATGTTCTAATAATCGCTCCGAGGTTGTGGGGGTCTTCTATTCCGTCAAGAATGATTACTCTTGAGTATCCGTTTTTCTTTTTTGTTAAAAAGTCATAAAAGTCACAGTATGCTATAGGCGAAACAAATGCGACTATTCCTTGATTGGACACTTCTGCATATTGAGAAAAATGCTCTTTGGGCAAAAATTGAAAAACTATGGAATTTTTTTTTGCAAGGTTAATAATTTCATTAATTTTGTTATCGTTTATTGCGCTTTTGGAAATTATTATTTTGTTTATTCTTTGCGGGGCATTCAATAATGCTTCTGTTACAGCATTTTTGCCGTATATATAATCTTTCTTATTCTCTGTATTTTTGTTTTGCATATACACCTTTTGTATGGTTTTTGATTTTTTGTTGCCTTAATAATTATACTATACTATAATTGTATAGGTTTATTAAAAATCTAGTGTTAAGAATTTGGAATATTGGAATTAGTAAATGAATAATTTTTTATCAAAATTTAAACCGGATACTAAAGTTACAGTAGGTATTTCAGTTTCTCCGAATGTCGGATTAGAACTTATTCAAATTGATCCGTCGAGTAACAAAATTGTTAAGTATGCAAGAAGAGATTTGCCATACAACCCTTCAATAAGAGAAATTGAAGATTATGCTGAGTTTAAACAAAATCTTCAGGATTTATTTAATGAGGTAAAGATACAACCTCAAAACGCTAAGGCTGTTTTGAACTTGCCGAGTGTTTGTTTCGGGCATGACTTTTTGCCTACTGTTTTAGATGATGAGGGTGTTACTACCGCACTTGTTTCTAAAGTCGAAGAAAATTATCTGTTTAAGAAAAACACACCTGTTGTAAGCTGGGTTGATGTAAAAGAAAATAATAAAACCGAAAAACGATGTGTTTTATATGCAGCTATTCAGGAAGAAGTGTTGACGGTTTTACAGCAAGTATTTACTGATTTGGGAATCACTTTAATTGCTGTAGAAAACACTTATTCTTCATTAATAAAAACTTTACAATACACAAAAATCGGTGATGATTTCGCAGCTGCGCACGGCGGCTGGAATATACTTTTAGTATCACAAAATAGTTATGCAGTATTCTCAATGTTGAAATACAGCATAATTGAATATTTTGAAGAGCCGCTAGCGATTAAATCATTTAACAATGATGAAGTTTATGTGGCTATTTCTCAATCAGCAAGAACTGTACTTGACAGATTCCCGACAGACAAGCTTTTAATTGTTAGTGAGTCAAACGACGTAAGTGCAGAAATCCTTGCTATGCAGTTAAACCAGCCAGGTGATGTGAAATTTCTTGAGTGTAATCAATATGCAAAAGATTCTATTGTCACTGTTGACTTGAATATTTTGCCTCATTATGTGAAAGCAATTACACCGGAAGCTATAGGTGCTGCTATATACAGTTATGGCGATTTCGGCACAAAACTTAATTTCTTGCAAAAAACTGATTACAAAGCTCCTGACATGATCAGGATAGGTAACTTTGATGTTACACAATCACAGTTGGTTGCTTATGTCGCTGTAATTTGTGCTGCTATATTGATTGTATGTTTTGGCGCAAGTAAAGCAGTAGAAGCTTATCTTGCAGGGTTGCAAAATCAAAATTCCGAATTAGACAGCCAGCAGCAGTCACTAGATGCTGAATTAAAAGAACTGCAAGCTAAAAAAACAGGTATGGATATCTATACTGCAGCTAAAAAAATAGACCAGGGCATGCAGGCTAAAGTAAAATATTATTATGCTATAGGCGCAGATATTCCTGCTAAAGTGTGGTTAACTTCCTTCTATGCTGATTCTAAAGGTGCATATGGTGTAAAAGGTGCAACTACTTCTGTAGATGATGTTTATTTGTTCTTTAGAAATATTAAATCTCAGGTGCCGGAATCTGATTTGATACTGTCTAGTTTAAGTGTTGATGACGACGGCGGCATACTGGATATAGATATTGCAAAAGATCTTATTTATTCTTTTGAGTTAACAAATCCGGGCTTTAAAGGTATAAAACAAACAGATCCTAACGAAGCCGCTAAACCCAAATTAGATAAAGACGGTAAGCCGATTAAAGATGCCAATGTTCCTGCATTACCGGCTAATTTACCGTCTACATAATAAAAAATTAACCTAATCTACTTTAAGAAAGGCTTTTAAAAAGTGAACGAAAATCAAAAATTAATGTACATAGTTGTATTGCTTATTTCATTGGCTTTTGGCTTGTATCTTATTATACCTAAAGTTAATGAATCTTATGCAACATACAAGCAAATAGAAGAAAAACAGGCAAAGGTTCAAAGCACTCAAAAACAAATTGATGATATTAAAGCACAAAAGCAAGCATATGAAAAAGAAGAAAAAAGTGCGACAAAACCTGTGTACAAAAGCGATTTAGCAACATTAGATGCTATGGCTTCTTTTGGTATTATGTTTGAAGATGTTATTCAGGCAGCTAAGTACAATGGTTTAAAACTTCGTTCAATTGAGTATGCTCAAAATCCTCCTGATGATATTGTTACACAGAATGTTATCAGTGATTACAATACTTGTGCTGTTAAGATGCAACTTATTGGCTCTTATGCTCAATTCAGATCTTATTTTGAAGATATTGCAAATTATCCTTATTTGATAAATTTAGACAAAATCAGTATTTTCCCTTATGAAGCTGATAAAAAAATATTGATTGCTGATGTACAGGTAAATCTTTATTCTGAAAAGAATGCTGAACAGAAAGCTGCATATCAGGCTTCAATAGATGCAGAAAATAAAGGTGATGAAGCTGTAGAAGGCTCTGCCGCTGCAGATGCAATACAAGGTGCTGCACAGTAACAAAGGCTTAAATAATCATGTCTAAAGATAAACTCGGACCTTTTTTGCAAAGAGAGTGGATAGGTTCTGTAGATAACTACGACAATGCAAAAATTGTAATGGTGGGGCTTCCATTTGATGGAACTTGTTCATATCGTCCGGGCAGTAGATTTGCCCCGGAAAGATTGAGGCTTGCAAGCTGGGGGTTAGAAGATTATTCGCCTGTGTATGACAGACATCTGGACGATGTTATGTTTTATGATGCAGGAGAGCTGGAATTTCCTCTTGGCAATACACAAAAATCTCTTGATGTCATTGAGCGCAATGCGAGAATAGTATTTAATGATAATAAAAAATACTTAGGAATCGGCGGAGAACACCTTGTTACTTTACCTGCAGTTAAAGCCTGTAAAGAAAAGTATCAAGACCTAGCAATAATACATTTCGACGCTCACACAGATTTAAGAGAAGATTATCTCGGGGAAAAGCTTTCTCATGCTTCCGTTATGCGAAGAATCGGAGAAATAGTGGGATTTGAAAACATAAAGCAGATTGGCATTCGTTCCGGTTTAAAAGAAGAATTTGACTTAATGAAAAAATACAATACACTTGTAAAAAATTCTTCAGACTTGGATATATTAAAAAATAAAAAGATTTTTTTAACCATTGATGTAGATGTGTTGGATCCTTCTGTTTTACCGGGGACGGGTACCCCTGAGCCCGACGGATTGTTATACAGAGAACTGGCGGAATGGATAAAATTTCTTAAGGATTTTGATATTGTCGGTGCTGATATAGTTGAGCTTGCACCTGATTATGACTGTAGCGAGGTTTCTACAGCTACTGTGTCTAAAATTGTGCGTGATGTTTTAATGATTTTATAAATATTAAGTTTTGTCACCGTAATTAGTGTAAAAAGTCTTTAAAGTAATGGCTATTTACTATATACTTTTTGTAAGAAGACACGTAATCTTAGGAGTTAGTATTTATGGAAGTCAGTAACATATACGCAGTAATTCTGGCAGGTGGTTCGGGCAGCAGACTTTGGCCATTAAGCAGGGAAGTTCATCCTAAACAGTTGATGAAAATAGATTATAACTATACGTTATTTCAGGCTGCGTTTATGCGTTTAATTAATTGCGTTGATGACAAGAATATTCTTAGTGTCACTAATGTTAAATTGGAAAGTCAGGTAAAAAACCAGTTAAAAGAAATGCAGGATAAATTCTGCAGAAAATCCAGCTATCGAATAGTTACGGAACCTGAATGCAAAAATACTGCTCCGGCAATCGCTCTTTCAATAAAATATATAGAAAAACTTCAAAAGGATAGAAATTCCAAAGAAGACCCGATTATTGTTGTTGTGCCTTCCGACAATTTAATTTTGGATAACGAAAAATACTGTAAAGCAATCACGGAAGGTATAAAACTTGCTCAGGAAAACTATATTGTTACTTTTGGCGTAAAACCTGATAAGGCGGATGTTGGTTTGGGGTATATTAAAGCTAAGAACAACCGTAAAATTCGTTCTGTTGCAACAAACGGCATGAAGGTAGAAGAATTTGTTGAAAAACCTGACATAGAAACTGCAAGAGAGTTTGTTGATTCTGACAGATATTATTACAATAGCGGAATGTTTGTATTTAAGGCTTCAGTAATGATGGGTGAATTAAAAAAATTGCAACCTGAAATTTATAGCATTATTAAACATTCCAAAATATCTTCGCAGATTCCAACTATCCCTTATCAGGATTTTAAGGAAATGCCGGATATATCAATAGACTATGCGGTTATGGAAAACAGTAAAAAATTGGCAATGATTCCGTTAGAAAGCGACTGGAAAGATGTTGGCTCCTGGGAAGCAGTTTATGATATTTCTGAAAAGGACGACGACGGAAATTATCTAATGGGCAATGTTTTGGATTTAGACAGTAAGAACTCTCTTGTTTATTCTACTTCAAAACTTGTTACAACAATTGGTCTTAACGATACCGTGGTTGTGGAAACAGAGGATGCGGTATTGGTTTGTGACAGAGCAAGAGTAAATGATGTTAAAAAGATTGTGAGCCATCTTAAAGAAAGAGAAGACGAAACACAATATTCTCATAAGACTGTCTACAGACCATGGGGATATTATCAAATTTTGAGCACAGGTAAGGGGTTTTTAACAAAATGTATTTATGTAAATCCCGGTGCAAAACTCAGCTTACAGCTTCATCACCATAGATGCGAACACTGGGTTGTGCTTGAGGGTAAAGCTTTTGTTATAAAGGGAGAAGACAGTTTTGAACTTGATAAAGGCGAAAGCATTGATATTGATATAAAAGAAAAACATTCCCTGCAAAACCCTTATGAAGAACCTTTGATGATAATGGAGGTTCAACAGGGTGATATCTTGGATGAAAACGATATTGAGCGTTTTGAAGATATGTACGGAAGAGTTTAAATAATATTATTTAAACTCGGGATAAAGTCCGTAAAAAATGTTTTGTGCAAAGTTTGCCCAGCTTAGTTGTTTTGCTGTTTCAGCTGCTTTTTGAGTGATTGCTGCAATTGTATTATCTTGTTTGGCGCTTATTTTTATCACTTCTTCAATTTTTTGTGCAAGATTTTTTGCAGGAGTTTTAGCATCGAAAATAAAACCGTTTTGACCGTCTTTTATTATGTCTGCTGCCCCTACATTTGAGCCGACAATAACAGGAATGTTGCATAACATGCCTTCTGTTACGATTCGTCCGAAGGCTTCATAGTTGCTTGCACATATAAGACAGTCCAGTGTTTTGTAGAATTTGTTAATATCTTTCTGGTATGGTATAAGGTCTACATATTTGTTCAGATTAAAAAATTTAAGGTATAAATGCAATATTTTTTGTCTTTTATAACTAGGATTAATTATGCGCACACGCAATTGATTTGGAGAATATTTTTTCTTTAATATTCTTAGTGCATTCAATACGTTATACCCGCCTTTTGTAACAAAACCGCAGGTTACTGCACCGACGGTAAAAATATTTTTGTTTTTTTGCGAGGGGTAATTTAAAAGATGCTCGTTGTTTGTTCCCGGGTATGCAACAATTATGCTATCTGAGTTTATACCGCAGTTTTTTGCGTAATCCTGTTTTAAGTAATTTGAAACAACTACTGTTTTAGGACATTTTCTGTAATAATATTTTTCGTGTTCAATCTGTTTTTTGTGGCTAAATTGGAGCAATTTTCTGTATAAAAAATTGGGAGTTATCGCCATTCTTTGTGTAAGAGAAATGTTGTGGAAAATGTTACAGGCAAAAGACAGCCCCATGCAGTCTGTTAAAATATAGTCGTAACTGTTTATGTCAACAAGTTTTTTTATTTCGTTTTCAAGAGGTTGTTTGGATTTTATTTTTTTAGGCAGGTAAACCTCTTTTAACCTGTAAACCTTTTTTGCGTATTTTGCGTAATTGGAATTTCTGTAATAGGTGAACAAATCTATTTCTATGTCGTTTTGTTTGCAGCAGTTTATAAAATCCTGCAGATAATTTGACATAAAACCTGATTCTATTATACCTATTCTTTTTTTCATATGGCGCTCCTGATATGACATTTTGGTGTGTTATTTTGTAATTAACATGACATTGATGTCATGATTATAGGACATATATGTATTAAAAATCAATATTTTATGACGCAAAAGTGCGTAGTTTTATCTTTGTTTGCCGATTAAGCTGTAAATAGAGAGGTATTATGTTGAATTTGGACTTAATCGGAGCCAGAATAAAAGAAATAAGAAAAAGAAAAAAGATTTCTCAGGAAAAACTGGCGGAAATGGTTTGTATGAATCACAGAAGTATTGTCAGATTGGAAAATTCATACAGCAAACCTTCAATTGAAACCTTAGAAAAAATTGCTGCCGCACTGGGGGTCAGGGTCATTGATTTTTTGGAAACTGAAACTGTCAAAAACCGCTCACAAATTGTTGATGAGATAAATCAATGTATTGCATCGATGACGGATGAAGAGCTGCATACTTTTTATAAAGCTGTATATCACTTTATACATTAATGTAATTTGCAAGATTTTCTATGTATTCAACCGGTTTAACAGAGGCATAAGGCTCAAAACTCAAGACGTTGAGATATTTTTTTGCACGGCTCACCGCAACGTAAAATAACCTTAAGGCTTCGTTTTCTTCTCTGGGCTTTTTCCACAATTGTTTGTATATAAGAGCTTTTGGAGTATCTTTGCCGTTAAATTTGTTGGCTATAATCCCAAAACCGGGTTTGTTTCCGTATTGCATATCAAAAATTATTGCCGATTTATCAGGATTTCTTGACATATTTGCTATGCTTAAAACAAAAACGTAAGGGTATTCCAGACCTTTAGAAGCGTGTATTGTAAGGATTTGAACGGCATTAACCTCGCCTGTGTTATTTGACGGGAGTTCAAAATTCCTGTCATCTTTTATTTCTTCCAGATAATCAATCAGCCTGTTAACACTGATGTAGTTTTCGTTCTGCTCAAAATCATCTATTATTTTTTCAAGAATTGAAAGATTACTGCTGATGCTTACGGATTCTGTTTGCGCAGTTTGTGCCTTCAAACAGTAGAGAGGAAGTTTGTTTTTTATAATTTCAAATATCTGCAGCAGAGTCAGGGAATTTTTATTTTTTCTTAAGTAATTAACTGTTTCATAAATCGAATCCAGCAGCGGATTTTCAACTTTTCCGCCCTCTTTTAGCAGCAGAAACTTCTGTGCAAAATTCAATCGTTTAAGCTCATCGGGCTCAATTATTTCTTTAAGATTTTTGTCAAACTCTCTTTTCATCGCATAAATATCCGCATCGGAGTTGTTAACCTTTAAAAGACGTATCAAAGCCTGCTCGTCTTCAGTATTTTTTATTAGTCTTAAGGCGCTTAGCGCATTTTTGACAACACTTTCTTCAAAAAAGCAGGTGTTTACCTTTTTGATTGAGGGGATATTTTTCTTTTTTAATTCCCGTTCAATGATATCTGCCTGCGAGTGTGATTTTACAAGCACTGCGAAGTCTTTAAATTCTGCATTATCACGTGAGATAAGACTTTCAATTTCCTGTGCTATATAATTTGCCTGTGCGATTTGCAGTTCGTGAGCGTTTTCAAAATCGTCTATTACCGTAACTTTTACGTCCTTTTTGGTGTCGGGGAAGGTTGTGTTCGGGTTTGCGCTCAAATTTTCATTTTGAAGTTTTAACTCGTTTTGAGTGACAAAATTTACCGCATTCAAAACCTCTGGGGTAGAGCGATAATTTATGGAAAGATTAATCGGTGCAAAATGTTTTGTGTATCTTTTTTCAACATTTTGATGAAGCACCTCAAGGTTTTCCATCTGAGCGTATCTGAAGCCGTAAATTGATTGTTTTCTGTCACCTACATAGGTCAAGTCCGCATGTTCGGGGGCAAGAAGTAATTCAATAAGCTCGAGCTGTGCGCCGTTGGTGTCTTGAAACTCGTCTACAATAATATGTTTAAAATACTTTTGATAGTATATTTTTATAAGTTCGTTTTGTTTAAATATCTGTATTGTTTTGTTTATCAGGTCGTCAAAGTCGGCAATATCTTCTTTTTCAAGCTCTTTTTGATAAAGGTCGTAAATTTGTGCAATGATTTTTGTAAGCAAAAGTTCTGTTTTTTCAAGCAGGGGTATGTTTTCCGGAAACCCCTGAGCCATAGAGTATTCAATTGCTTTTCTTTTTCCGTTTTTATCAAGTATCAGCTTGGGTTTGGCAATAGAGTCAAAAACATCTTCGCTTAGTATCAGACTGTCATCCGTGTAGGGGGCAAAATGTCTTGCCCAGCTGTCTGCGTAATCTTCTTTTGTTTCGAACTTGAAAGGCGTATTCATCAAGTTTTGTGAAAAATCTTTTGTGGATTTTACAGATTTTTCTAAAAATTCCTGCGGTGAAATCCCGAGGGATTTTATTTTTTTTATTACTCCGTAAATGTCCTCAAGCAGCGTGTCTATATCGCTGACTTTGTTCAAGCTGGAAACCTCATCAATATTAAGCAGTTCTCCGTATTTTATGCGTTTTATAAGCCTGTCATAGATTTCTTTGAGCTGTTTTTCGTCAGCCATTTTAAAAGAAGGTGATAAGCCTGCTTCGATTGAATATTTTCTTAAAATTCGCATGCAAAAGCTGTGAAAGGTTGAAATCCATAAATCCTCGGTGCCAAGCGCTTTTATGCCGTTGGATTCCAGAGTTTTTACGATTCTTTCTTTCATCTCGCCTGCTGCTTTGTCCGTAAAAGTGATTACGAGTATTTTGGATTGCGGATTTTCCACACCCTGATTTTTTAAGTCCAGCACAAGCTTTGTAAACCTGCGTGAGATAATCTGCGTTTTTCCCGTTCCGGCACCTGCAACGATTTTTGTACAGGAGTTGAGAGGATTGAGCACTGCCTGTTTTTGCGCATCATTCAGCCCGTTTGCAATATTTTCCAAAGTATTTTTCAATATACTTTCCATCAGTCATCCTCTCTGTCACAAAGGTATTTGTATGCACAGTTGTCGCAATCCCAGCTTTTTTCCGGTTTAAAGTCAGTTTCGGACAAAATTTTGTCTATGACAGTTTCTTTTAAATTTTGTATAATTTTGTCTTTATACTGCTCAAGCCTGTCTGCGCTGATAAAATCTTCATTACAGCCGTTATCTTTTGATTTTGGTCTTATGTAAACCAACCCGAGTTGAGAGACTCTGTCTTTGAACGCCTCTAAATCCCTGCTGTTTTGTATTGCAAGGTAATAAAGCGGAATCTGGTAATCATAGGCTTTTTGTAAATTCTCTATGTTGGACGGGTCTTTACCTGTTTTCAGTTTAAAATTCACGCCGTATTCGCTCACGGCATAATCGAGCGTGTTGGTTTTATCTTTGCCTGTTTTGTAGTCTATTACGCTTGTTTGTCCGTCCGAATCCGTGATAATAGCGTCAATTCTTCCGTCAAAAGAAACATTGGGCAATTCATCAAGCGTAAAGAAAAAGGATTTTTCACATACGGCATTTACGGGCGGGTGGTCAAAGCCGCCTGAGTAGTCAAAATCAGCTACAGCGTCGTAAAAATTATTTTTCATCTCGGACAGTGAAAGCTCGCTTGCCGCTTTTACAAGTTCAATATCCGTATCGGAAAATCCCGCTTGTTTTGCTCTGTCCTCATTTTTGGCAGAATCAAACAAGATATTGGCAAGTTCTGTTGCCGTATCTTTAGTGTAATTATCTGTGTATTTTGTGTTTAAAACCTGAAAAACTGCGTGTACAATGCTTCCGTAGCTTGCCGCAAATGTATATGGTTCTTTTAAATTCAAAAGATTTTTATAATAGTATTTTCTTGGACATTTTAAATAAGTGTTGATAGCGGAAGCATTGAGCCTTAAAATATCGTCGGGTTTAATAACGGTTTCTTGTGTCTGTTCATCCGATGAAGGCTCTGGAGCTGATTCTTTTATTGTTTCCGGCTTTTGGCTTGTATTTATCTGTTTAAAGTTTTTAGGGTCAATATCTTTCAGCAGTTTAAAAAATACTGACGGCTGTGTCTGCTTTTTTGCTTCGTAGGTGTGTGTTGCAAGTGTCAGCTTGTTTTTTGCAAGTTCCATTACGTTACAAAAAGCATACAACTGCTGTTCAAAGTGGATTTCATCCGTTTTTAAAAAGTATTCTACCGCAGTGCTGATTTCTTTCAGTTCCTCTAAAAGGGCAATGTTGGTTTGGGAAGAAATAAACGGATATGAAGTATTGGCACCCGGATAGTTGTTCTGCGTAAGCCCTGCGATATAAACATATTTTATGTCTTTCAGCTTTTTTATATCTGTTGTGATTGACGCAAGAAAAATAGCATTTTTCGACAGTTCTTCGTCTTTTGGCAGTCCCTGCATAATCTCTTTAAACGAATCAAACTCGGGGGGGGAGTCGAGTTTTGCAAAAAGATTTTGCAAATCGTTGAGGCTTTTAATTTTTCCGAGCAGTGAATCTTTTACGGGTGTATTTTCAAACTTTAAAAGATGCTTTTTAATCAAAGTTTCAATTGCTTTAGCGTAATTGTTATTTTGATAATCCTCATAAAAATTCTTTATTGTACTAAATTCCGTACTCAAAGCTGCTTTGTCTTTTTCTTCAAATGTGTTCCACAGTGTAAAAACAGTTTCCAGAAGAGATTTTTGGCTGTTTTCTTTTTTAGTGAAAACTTTATCGACACTGTAGGAATTTTCTACCACATCAAGGAGTATTGTTTTAAAAAGTTCGTCCAGTTCTTCAAAGCATATTTCTTTTTGTGCTCTTGAGGCTAGATTTATATTTTTTATTGCGTCATAAGAAAATTCATCGAGTTTTATTTCAAGAAAAACCTCGCAAATCCTCTGATAAAGATTAATTTTATGTTTAAGGTTTTCGTAATCTTCGTTGTAAATACTGCTTATAACAGGCAGTTTTTGTGCCTTTACAAGGTCCAAGAATTTTTTTCTTGCTTCTGTTTTATCAATAAAAACCGCAATTTGAGAAAAACTTGCCAGTCCCGATTCTACCAGTGATTTAATCTCTTCAATTATATAAAGGGTTTCGCTTTGTATATCAGAAAACTCAAGATACTCTATGTTTTTTGATTCAGAGGTTTGTAAAGCAGGTATGCTGTCTGAGTTAAAACTCTTTAACAGAAAATCTATACGCTGTTTTATTTCTGAATTTTGGGCGCTTTCTATGCTGCAGGTATAGGGGAAAGAAAAAGGCAATTTAAAGGCGTTTTGCTGCATTATATTTAGGTAAGTGTTGTAAAGCTCTGCAATAAGCAAAAGTCTTTGGCTATCCGTATCAGAAGTTTTTGTGTTTTTTACGGCAGTAAAAAATTTATCAGGTGTTACACCCTGCTGATAAAGGTTGCCAAAAGTGTTTGCAAGTTCCTGAAAAAAATAATCCGATTTTGCCAGACACTCAAGAGCCGCATTGTTTTTAAACAAATTTTTTGCTTTTGCTTTGAGAATATTGAAGGCAAAAAATCTGTAATTTGTTTTATCGGGAAGATTTTGCTGAGATAAAATTTGTTCCATAATCTATATAGTATATTCGTATATGTAATCGTCCATTATATAGCCGTTGCCTATATCAAACTCTTTTGAATCTATTCTGTCAAAACCGAGTTTTTCATAAGCCATAATTGATGCAAAATTATATTTATTAACCGTTAATGTTATTGCAGGCAGTTCAAGTTCTTGTGCTATCGGTATAATTGCGTTAACAAAAGCTTTGCGTCCGTAACCTTTGCCTCTGAAGCCTTTTTTTATGTATATTTTAGATAAAAACAAATTGTCCTTTTGGCGTTGAATAGCAAAATAACCTATATTTTCACCGTCTTCTTCCAAAAAGTAATATTGATATTTTTGAAATTTAATCTGGTCTTTTACAACGGCTTCCGATTGAAATTTTTCAAGCATATAGTCAATTTGCTCTTGAGAAATAAAACAAATTGAATACTCATTCCAGATTTCTTTCGCCAGAGCACAGAGTTCTTTTATTTGTTCATCGGTTTCTATTTTTGTCCAGTCAAACATATTTTTCCTTTATATGAAGTTTGGTGCGCCCGGCTGACGCACCAATACCTCTAGTTTAAATACATCTCACTATCTGTCGGCAGCGAGTTTTTCTCTTACTTTAGCTTCAACTTCGGCTAATACTTCGGGGTGAGCTTCAAAGTATTCTTTTGCTTTTTCACGACCCTGCCCGAGTTTTTCATCGTTGTAGCTAAACCAGGCACCTGCTTTTTTAACTATATCCATATTAACGGCAACGTCCAGTATGCAGCCGAGTTTGCAAATACCTTTACCGAAAATAATATCAAATTCGCAGGTTTTAAACGGCGGAGCAACTTTGTTTTTAACAACTTTTACTCTTACTCTGTTACCGATATCCTTGTCGTCTTTTTTGATGGAATCGCATCTTCTGATATCAAGACGAACGGAAGAGTAATATTTCAGAGCGTTACCGCCTGTTGTTGTTTCCGGGTTTCCGTACATAACACCGATTTTTTGACGTAACTGGTTGATGAAAATTACAGTTGTATTGGTTTTACCTACAATACCTGTTAATTTTCTCAGTGCTTTACTCATCAATCTTGCCTGCAAGCCCATTTGTTGGTCTTCCATTGCACCTTCAATTTCTGCTTTCGGAACAAGAGCTGCAACGGAGTCGATAACAACAACGTCGACAGCGGCGGAGCGTACAAGCTCTTCTGCAATTTCCAGCGCCTGCTCACCTGTGTCTGGTTGAGATATTAAAAGCTCGTCAACATTAACACCCAATGCTCTTGCATATTCCGGATCAAGTGCGTGTTCCGCATCGATAAACGCTGCAATACCTCCTCTTTGCTGACATTCTGCAACAATGTGCTGTGCCAAGGTTGTTTTACCTGAAGATTCCGGTCCGTAGATTTCTATTACACGGCCTCTTGGCACTCCGCCTATACCTAGCGCAATATCAAGTGCAAGAGCACCTGTAGGAATTGCTTCACAGGCAACGGCTGTTTTGTCGCCGAGTTTCATAATAGAACCTTTACCGAAATCTTTTTCGATTTTTTCGATAGCAAGTTTTAATGCTTTATTCTTTTCATCGGAAACAGCAACTGTTTCGTCTTTTTCTTTTACTGCCATTAGTTTTTCTCCCCATTAAGTGTTTGATTAATCTTTATTTTACCTTATTTCGGTGTTTTATACAAATATTTTCCGCTTTTAATAAGAAAGATTGACAATATTAATTGTCTGAGTGGGACCTCGCTTGTACCCAAGGGCATCCTGCGGATTTGCGGACGGATGGAGTGAACAAAGTGAAC
>CALVAN010000041.1 GCA_944325555.1 Candidatus Gastranaerophilales bacterium
ATCCGTCCGCAAATCCGCTCCACTGCGTTACGGTCTGTCAAAATTCACTCTAAAAACTAACAGTGTTTAGTCGTATTCCGGCGGCAAAGCCGCTGTCTTTTATTTGCTTTGCGCTAAATTTGCCGTTCGCTGCGCTGCACTCTACAGCTCACTTCGTACTTCGTTTATACGGCTCACCTTGTAAGCCGTGATAGTTACATAATAAATATTATCAATATAAAATTTTAAATTTTAGTTGATTAAAACCTGATGTTATGTGATACTGCCGTTATACAGAGGTATATTATTATGGTCACAAATTTGGAAAAACTTGCTCAGGAAGCAAAACTTGCATCTTACACACTGGCTTCCCTTTCAACACTTGAAAAAAATCAAGCACTTAACGCAATTGCAGACAAACTTGAAGAAAATAAATTGCTTATACTTCAGGAAAATGCAAAAGATCTGGAAGAAGCAAAAGAGCTGCTAGAAAACTGCGAAATTAATCAAAGCACCTATAATCGCTTAAAACTTGATGACAATAAAATGCGAGATATGATTAAAGGCATCAGAGATGTAAAAAGATTGGAAGATCCGGTTAATAAAAAGCTTTGGGCAATGGGAATGGATACAGGTCTTGATTTGTATCGGGTCAGCTGTCCTATAGGTGTTATAGGTGTTATATTTGAAGCAAGACCTGACGTTATTCCTCAAATTTGTTCTCTGGCAATAAAAAGTGCAAACGCTGTTCTTTTAAAAGGCGGAAAAGAAGCGCACAATACCAATACAATCCTGACAAAACTTATTAAAGAAGCGCTTGAAGAAATCAGTTTTCCGTCTGGCGCAATAAATCTTTTGTATTCAAGAGAAGATGTTGCCAAGATGCTCTCTATGGATAAATATATCGATCTTATTATCCCGCGAGGCGGTAATGCTCTTGTTCAATACATAAAGAATAATACTAAAATCCCTGTTATGGGACACGCTGACGGTATTTGTCACATATATATCGATGAGGCTGCAGATGTTAAAAAGGCAACTGATATCTGTATTGATGCCAAAACTCAATACCCAAGCGCCTGTAATGCAGTTGAAACAATCCTTGTACATGAAAGTTTGTTAGAAAATTATCTGCCGCAGCTTGTAATAGAACTGGAAAAAGCGCAGGTTGAGGTGCGAGGATGTGAAAAATGCAAGGAGTATGTTCCTCATTTAAAACTTGCAACAAAAGAGGATTGGGCGACCGAATACGGGGATAAAATTGTTTCAGTCAAGGCTGTGAAAGATATTTTTGATGCTATTGCACATATAAATGTTTACGGCTCCGGACATACGGATTGTATTGTTTCAGAGGATAAACAGGCAATAGAAATGTTTATGAATCTGGTAGATTCCGCAGGTGTATTTGCAAATGCCTCAACACGTTTTGCCGACGGTTACAGATACGGACTTGGCGCTGAAGTCGGAATTTCCACTTCAAAGACTCACGCCAGAGGACCCGTGGGTTTGGAAGGACTTGTTATATACAAATACAAACTTTTCGGTTCGGGGCAGACGGTTGCTCCCTATGCTGACGGCAAAAAAACTTTTATTCACCAGAGAATAATCTGATGCAGGGGTGTTTCAGCGCATATATCCATATACCGTTTTGTAAAAGTAAGTGTAAATACTGCTCGTTTGTGTCGTATCCGGATATTCTCCACACTTTGCAGGATAAATATACGGATACGCTTTTAAAAGAAATAGATTGTTTTTATCGGGGAGAAATTTTAAAAACAATATACTTCGGCGGCGGCACGCCGTCTTTACTTGAGCCTGAGTACTTAAGTAAGGTCTTAAACAGCCTTGATTATGATGATAACACGGAAATTACACTGGAAATTAATCCGGAAACTGTCGATTTCAAAAAGCTGTGTGCTTTTAAACAAGCAGGTTTTAATCGTGTATCAATAGGTATCCAGACTTTTGATGATGGCATACTTAAATATATAGGCCGCATACATTCGTCAGACAGAGCAAAACTGACGGTAAAAAACGCATTTGCCTCAGGGTTTGATAATGTCAGCGCAGATTTTATATACGGTCTGCCGGAACAAACTTTGGCTTCTTTTGTAAATGATTTGGAAACCGCCGTGTCTTTGGGGGTTACTCATATTTCTTTGTACGGCTTAAAAATAGAAGAGGGCTGTTTTTTTTACATAAACAGACCTAACAATATTGCAGATGATGATATGCAGGCTGATATGTATCTTGCTGCAATTGAAACACTTAAAAAATCAGGGTTTGAACATTATGAAATAAGTAATTTTGCTAAACAATCAGAGGATAAAAGATATGAATCAAAACATAATCTTAATTATTGGGATGCAAATGCTTATTACGGGTTTGGGGCTGCAGCACACGGATATTGCAAGGAAAAGTCATTAAGGTATTCAAATTGGTCCAATCTTGATGAGTATATAAATAATTATAAAAATAAAGCCGCACAAATAATCCTGACAAAACAGCAACAGCTCGAGGAGAAAATATTTCTTGGTTTCAGAAAAGGCTGTGGTGTAGATGTAAAACAGATTAATTCAGAATTTAATATAGATTTTGATAAAAATTACAAATGTGTGCTAAAAAAATATATGGAAAGCGGACATCTGTGCAAAACAAAATGCGGTTACAAGTTGTCTGATGAGGGTTTTTTGCTCTCTAATATTATTTTGGCGGATTTTGTGGGATAAAAAACACTGCCCAAAAATGTTAAAACATGTTAACATTTTTTGAAAAAATAGTAAAAAACATTAAAGTTTAATTCCAAACCTTCCGATATAAATTTTGTGATGATAAAGAAATGGATGGATGGAAATGACAGCAAACTTTTTTTCAAATCAAGACCCCGATTTACCAAATTTAAAATCTTTAAAATTGCCTAAAATTAAAAAAGGCTTACCCAAAATCCAGATGACTAAGGATTCAGATTTGTTATTCGAGATTGACGGCAAAAATATTCTGATGGAAGATGTTGCCGAAAAATTCAGTAATCTCTATTTTAATTCATAAAAAAACGGCTTAGATATAATCTTAAGCCGTTTTGTCAAATTTTTATATAAAATTAAATTTAAGCTGAAACTTGTTTGTTGTCGAGAGTTCTGTTTGGTGCTTCTGCTTTTAATGCTTTTTGTGTTGTTTTAAATTCTGTTAGTGCTTTATTAAGAATTTTTTTATTTTCTTCTTTTTGTTTTCTTTGAGGGAATAATTTGTCGCCTATTTTGTAACCGAGAGTGCTGCTTGCGATTGATCCTGCAACAAATGCAACACCTTGCAAAATTAACAGAGTTGCTTTAGCATATTTGTTTTTCATTAATGATTTGACTGTTGTCATATATTTTGAATTAAAAGCAGTGCTCATTAATGCTTCGCCGATAAACATAGATGTCATACCCAACGCTTCTCGTTTTAAAGCCTGCGGTTTGTCTTCTGCAATAGCTACTCTGTAACCTGCCGCACCGATTAAAAGCGGGTTAACATGGTTAGATGCCCAGGTTGCAGCTTTGCCTGCTTTTGTAAGAACTTTATGTCCGTTAGCAGCGCAGTTCATTGCATCTAATGCTGCAGTTGCACCTTTTCCAAGAACATTGTCTAGTTGTGCAGCTGTTTGTGCAGCCTTGGTAAACTGTCCGACATCGGCTAAAAATCTGCCTTTGTCGTTAGTTGTCATAACTTTGTCTGCGTTTCTGATACCGAATAATGTTGACCTAACAATTACGTCGTACATGTTTACACCTGTTCACTAATCACTTCCATATATATAAAAAATTTTTGTTGAAAAAAATTGCCTTATTTTTTATTTTGTTTACATTTGTAATATAATTGTGAAAAAGCTTGTATTTATTGTGTTTTAATTTGTTATGATAAAAAAGTTTTTAATATTTTTAATAAATATTTATCAAAAATTTTCTAAACTGAAACCACCTGTCTGCAGATTTTATCCGACATGCTCGGAATATACCAAGCAGGCAATTGTTAAATACGGGGTGTTAAAGGGCTTGTATCTTGGTATAAAACGGATTTTGAAATGTCATCCTTTCCATCCCGGCGGATATGATCCTTTGCCATGACAAATTTTTATTTTCTGCTAATCAAGCAAAAGATGGATTCCTTTTAAAAAAATTTATATTAGAATTTTATTAAAATGGTTTTTATATGAGAGTAATTTGCTCCCCAAGAAAATATTAAAAGGATAGCAATGAACAAAAATATGATAAAGTTAGCAATAGTAATACTGGCCGCACTGGTTGCAGTGATATTGCTTTTTGTAGGGTTGAGAAATATAAAAATTGATGATTTTCATCCGGCTGCGGTGATTTTTGTTATAGATTCTTCCGCATCGAATCAGCAAAAGCTGGATGAGCAAAAGAATTTTGTATCACAGGCATGCAAACGCCTTGACCCTGAAGATCAAGTTAAAATAATAAGGGTGTCAGAAGACGCTTATTTGATTTATGAGGGTTCTGCTCTTAGTTCAAGAAATATAAGAAAATCAATGGAGGCGTTTACTCAATATGACGAATCAGAATGGGGTACTGCTTATGGCGTTGGTGTAAATAAAGCTATTGCTTATGCTACATCAATGAATGAAGAAGGTTACACCCCTGCTATTGTTGTTGTCGGTGATTTAGAAAATGAAGGTAAGAAAGATAAACAAATAGATTGGAATGACCTTCCTAAAAAAATTAAAACTTTGAAAACAAATATTCCAAAATTTGCTATGATGTTTGTGTACGCTCATCCTCAAAAATTGGATATGGTTAAAACAAAATTGAATCCTGTTCTTGGAGAATCAAATCTTATTGTTTCAACAGAAGAAAATTTGGATAAGTCTTTGAGCAGATTTCTTAAAGCAATTGAACGATAATGAAAGGATAAAAATATAATGGCGGTATTAATTGGCTCCAGCACACAAAAAAAAGTTTTTAACAAAAATGTTATTACAATCGGAGCTACGCCCGATTGTGATTTTGTGATAGATATCGGGCTAGGAAAATTGATACTTCAATATTCTGCGCCTCAGGATATATATATTCTAAAATCGGGCAACAAAAATATTTTGTTTAACGGGGTTCCTGTTAATTCCGCTATGCAGGTGGATAATGAGGTAAAACTCTCCATAGCCGGTTCAGCTGATTTTATTGCTATAAAAGTTGTAAAACTTGCGCAAGACAGGGCTTCATCTGTTTCAAAAAATATAAAAGATGTGTCTTTTAACGGTCAGGTAAGCAACACCGCTACAATACTGAAAAACTTGGAGCAGGAAA
This sequence comes from Candidatus Gastranaerophilales bacterium, assembly GCA_944325555.1. GTDB lineage: Bacteria > Cyanobacteriota > Vampirovibrionia > Gastranaerophilales > Gastranaerophilaceae > Limenecus. Next base: position 5,283 of record CALVAN010000041.1, read on the forward strand.
CCTCTGATATGTCGCCTAAAGAAGCGATTGACTATCAAAAAACCGTCCTTGAAAAACTCAGAGCGCCGATTATAAAACAGGTTGGTTTTGCAATAAACGACTTTAAAAATAAAATTTCATTGAATACAAAAGCCTCGATATTTACGCATATCGCTTTGTTTTTTACTTCACTGGTATTGTCGTTTGGGGTTTCCAATTTTATAACAGGTTTGAAGATTGAAGAAACCAAAAATTTTATAAACCTTCCGACAAACATAAAGATTCTTGTATTGTTTACGGTAATAATATACGGACTGTCCTTGATTTTAAAACAGGGTGCATATCTGTATTTTCATAACAAAAAACGTCCTACACCGGATAGTAAAACAGCGGAGATGTTTTTCCTGTTTTCTTCGGGTGTAATATATGCGGGTATTTATGTAATAAACTTGATTTACTATTTAACAATAAATCCGCTGTTTTCCATCTTGATGTCTTTGTTCTTTGTTTGCCTGAGCGTTATACTTGCCGTTGCTTGCGGGTATTTTAAAAACTCGGGGCATGAAATGTCTTATGAACTTGATAAATACGAATACAGAGAAGATTTTGAATCCATAATGTCAGAATACAGACAGTGGATAGAAAGATATATAAATTCTTTAACCGATAATAAAATTAATAATATAAAGGATCATTTGTTTAATTTGAATTTAAAATCAGTGTGGGAAATACTGTTAGGTATAATTACCGCTCCGTTTTTGGCTTACGGTGTTTCTATTACTCTGGCAATGTGTTTCCCTGATGCGGCAGGATGGATAAGAATTTCCGGCTTAAGATTGAGTCCTGTGTTTCTTACGCTTGCAACATTTATGATTATTTTTGCATTTTTCTCATTTGTTAACGCTTTCCTTTGCATAAGAAAACTGCAGGCATCAACCGTTATAAAAAATGACGGCTTCAGCGATTATCAGGCACACGGGGTAAACATAATGGGGATACAGGGTGCCAAAAAACTGGAAAGTGAAAAGACACGTTCTCTTATAATCGGCTGTGCCATTATTTTTATTGAATTTACTATGAACACTTCATATTTCTGCACGGAAATAGGCGGTGACTTGCAGGGTATATTGCTTAGTATTATTGCGGCTTCTGTACCTACTGCGTTGCTGATGGCTGAAACATATATGCTCAGCCAGACCAAATTTGATATTTCTGCTGCAAACGATTTACTTGCAAAAAGAGATTAACAATTACAATTATGGTTCATTACTTATCCGCTTTTTTTATATTTATTGTGATTATAACGGGATTTGTCCTGTGTTTTACACCGACTCCTGCCGGACAAAAAAGTATATCTATTGCGGATTCGGACTCTAAAGTTTCAATGCAAAACAAGGATGTTATTGCAAATAAAGCCGGAAATATAAAAAATACGGATAATATAAATAATAAGCAGGCAAATTTTAAAGATTACAATAATATCAGCACAACTGATGCCAATGTTTACAATCGCGATAATTTTTCTAATGTAGATACAAACCTTAATTTGCAGGACAATTTTCAAAATCAAGGCGGCTATGGTTTTAGTAATGTAGATAACACTACACCTTATTATCCGCAGGTTGCGCCTCAGGTCGATAACAATTATGAGCCGCAGTATATGCCTGAAGAAAATTCCTATGAACAGGAATATTCGCAACCGTTACAGCAGTCGGTTAATCAACAGGCACAACAAAGTCAACCAAACATGAAGGTTCCTCAATATAATATACAGCAGGAACAAACAGAAGAAGAATCACAGCAGGAAATTATCTCATGGAATATATGGCGAAGTAATTTGGGTAACAAAATAGCTGATGATAATAATCAATGGGCATCAGGAAACGGAACTTACATGTTTTACTTCACTGTTGATAATCAACGAAAAATAACTAAACCAGTAGTGTTAATAATAGGTTTTGCTGCTGATGAGGACAGAATGGCTGCCTACAGGTATTTGTATAATCTTCAGGGCTCGGATATTTTGCAGTTTCCTTCCGGAACAAAACGCCAGAAAGTAAATGCAATCTACACAATTTATATAGATAACAATATAGAAAATAAAAATCTTAACGCTTCTGATTTTTCGGATTACGAGCAAATAAGATAATTGTTTTTTTATAAATTATAAATTCGGCATATTGAGTTTTTCTAAATCACTTTTATCTATTTCATAATCATGTGCCGGATTTTTTATCTCTTTTGTTTTGATGTCCTTATAGTCGGTATCTATTGAGTTTAAGCCGTTTAAACGTTGTTTTGCTTCGGAGGAATTCGGGTTCGCATTTATTGCATTTTTGTAGTGTATTTTTGCTTTGTCTGTATCGTTCAATTTTTCATAACAGACCCCGAGTTTAAAATTGGTTCGATAATCTGTCTGATATCCGTGAGAATAAGCCCAGGTGTAAAAATCTATTGCCTGAAAATACTCACCCTCCATAAAAAATGCTTCGCCAAGGTAAAAACTGACTTTAGGGTTGTTTTCATCAACATTTAATGCAACCATAAGTGCATTTTTTGCATCTCTTGTTTTGCCTTGATGAAGAGAAATCCTTGCCATACCGATAAGAGAATTCTGGTTTGAAATGTCGGCTCTTGATGCTTGATAATAATAATATTTTGCCGCCTTCAGGTATTTGTCGCCGTCTGTTTTGTCCTTGAGATTTTCGTAATAATTCAGTATTTTATCGCCCTGTGCACAGTATGAGTTAGCGCCGGCGATATCCTGTGTAGGCTCCGCACATGCCTGATTGCATAATACAGTGGCAAATATTGCTGTTGATAATAGTACTGTAATAAATAGCTTTTTTTTCATATAAAAATTGAACTTAATAATTCACAACATTCTAATTATAACATTATTAATATGTGGTATAAATAAGAAAGACATGCATTACAGGAGTGTAGAGTGGTTACAAATTTAATTTATTTTTACTTTTTGTTTTTTGGAACCATTTTTTGCGCATTGGAAATAATATTTGCTCCGATGATGTATTTGTCAGCAATTTCTTTGTTTTTGTTTGTTTGTTTTTCAAGTCTTATATATTTATACCTGAATTCGGTTTATCTTTCGGTGTTTCAGTTTATACTATGCGGGCTATTTTTGTCCGTATATATTTTGCTTTTAATAAAAAAAATAGGCAGAATTAATTTGATGTTGGTGCTTGCTCCTGCTTCAAAAATTATTGTCAGCAGCATTTTTGTGCTGTTATTAGGCGGATTGTTTATATTGTATTTCTTTCAGGAGTTTGACAGTTCCCTTTATTCTTTTTTCAATGCGGTTGTTGAAAAATCTTTTGGTTCTGTAAATTTCAGACATTATCTTTATCCATTGAGCCTTGTCGGGGTGTTTGTTCTGGTATCCGCAGCTGTTTTAAGAGTGTTTTTGGATAATTCTCTTGCTGTTGAACAGTCTAAAGAGCAGGAGGAAAACAAGTTATGATAAATTCATTACTGAATATTGGATTGGCTCATTTTCTGGCGTTATCTCTAATCCTGTTTTTGATGGGACTTTTGGGCGTTTTAATTTCCCGTAACATGTTGCGGACTATAATGTCGTTGTTTATAATGTCGGTTTCTGCAGTGATAAATTTTGTTGCCTTCGGGTATTATTGTGATACCAGTATGGAAAATGCCAATATGATAAGTGTTTTTGTACTTATACTTGCTGTTATACAGACAATCATTGCGCTTGTTATTTTGTATAAAATTTATCAGGCAAACGAGTATCTTGATGCTGAAAAAATTAAAGATAAGGAGAATTAATGGAGTTTTTTACGGATAACATAAATCTTGTTGTTTTTCTGCCTCTTATTATATGTTTGATAATAGGGTTTAACCGTCTTATTTCTAACAGAATTGATAAGGCAACAATTTTTTCAATAAGTATAATATCTGCATTTATATGTATGATATTTTCTGCTGCGGTGTTTGATTTTTCTGTAATGAAAAATCTCTCATTAACCCAAAATTTTCAATGGATATCGCTTGAAAATATCAGTCTTTATATGGGAACATACATAGATAAAACTGCTGTAAGCTTTGTTTTACTTACTAACGTGGCGGCATTTTTTATACAGAATTTTGCGTTTTTCAAGCTTAGGGAGCATAATGATTTTTCACGTTTGCTGTTGTATATAAACTTTTTTGCCCTTGGTTTGAATGGTATATTTATAAGCTCAAATCTTTTCCAGACATATTTGTTCTGCGAAGTTGCTGGGGTGGCAAGCTATCTTTTGATAAATTTTGATTTTGAAAACAGAGCAGAGTCTAAAGCTGCAATAAAATCTTACATCTTTAACAGAGTCGGTGATTTAATATTGCTTTTGGTTGTTCTTGTCACAATGTATTTTTCCGTTGTGTATAATGAGCTTTCCGGATTATCTGCTCTTGCTTATTCAAATATTGGCAATATTGCGGGAAGTATCCATTCGCTCATGGCCGAACCTGTTTTTGTATTTTTCTGCTCATTGCTTATGTTTGTTGTGATAATGAAATTTATGCAGGCATTTATTTATATAACGTTTGAATCCAGTAATAAAACTGACACTTCAAAAATAATTTTGTATCAAAACAGCCTTTTTGCGCTTGTAGGTGTGTTTTTGTTTATCAGGCTAAACCCGTTCTTTTTTGAGCTAGCCAAGAATTTCTGGTGGACTATTCCTGTTCTTATTTTTATATTTTTGTCTTTTGGTATAGCCAACAGGTTTTTTATTCCGCTTTGTCGTGTTGCTGGTTGGATAGAAAAATATGTTGTTGAAACATTTATAAATTTGGTTGCATTGCTTTTTAGGGCGCTGTCTTATGTAAGCGGACGCTTTCAGGGCGGCAATTTTCAGTCGTATTTAATATACTCGCTGCTTGGGCTTGTAGCAATACTTACATTTGTTTTGATATTTTATGTTTTACTTATAAAGGGCTAATTAAGGGGTTTTATAGATGAATTTTTTATCTTTAATATGGTTAATATTTCTTCCTGTTATAGCGGCAATATTGATAATGCTGCCTGTGTTTCCTAACCATCAGGTTAGAATAAGACGTTTTGCAAAGTGGTTTGCCGGTCTGCATTTTGTATATTCCCTTTTGTTTTTGCTGTTTTTTGATGCAAGTATGTACGGAATGTCTTTTGAAAAAGAGCTTACGTTTTTTGGTATGAGCTGGCTTAAGACACTTGGTATCAGCGCAAAATTTGCTGTTGACGGTATGACCTTGCTGTTTTCTGTACTAACAACGTTTATTGTATTAATTGCACTGTTTATGAGTAAAATGCATATAAGAACAAAACACAAACTATATTACTCAATGGTGTTTTTGCTGGAATCCGCTGTTCTTGGCATATTCTGCGCTAAGGATATGTTTTTGTTCTTTGTTTTCTGGGAGCTTTTGCTTGTACCTGTTTATTTTCTTGTTTCTCAGTGGGGGAACTCAGAGGCAAGAGGAGCTGCGATAAAATTTACGCTCTCTTCTTTTGTTGCCAATATGTTCCTGTTTTTTGGTATGTTGATTTTGTATTATTACAATTTTGCAGTAAGTAATGTGCTGACCGCAAACATCGAATCGCTTAACATGGATGAAAAGATTTATCCGATGTGGTTTCAGGTAATGGTGTTTGTAAACTTTCTCATAGGCTTTGTTGTGAGGATACCTCTTGTACCTTTTCACAATTGGTATCCTGATATACAGAGCAAGTCTGCAGCACCTGTAAATATATTGCTTGCTGCTATGTTGGGTGCAACAGGAGTTTACGGGTTAATACGTTTTAATATGCAGGTTTTTCCGGAAATATTCAAACTCTTTGCACCCGCATTAATGGTATGGGGACTGCTTAATATCATTTATTGCGGGGCTTTATCCGTTATTCAGGCAGGCGTAAAAAAGATGGTATCATACTCCAATATTGCGGCGACCGGTTTTGTAATGATTGGTTTGTCTGCATTGAATCAGACCGGATTTAATGGGGCTGTGTTTATGACAATAGCGTGTGCTGTTGTGTACGGTGCGTTTTTTGTTGTTATTTCCAGTGTGGAATTTAGAACAAAAACCACTTATATTACAGCTCTTGGCGGTTTGGGACAGGTTATGCCAAAGTGTATGTATCTTGCTCTTATCATCTGTTTTGCTGCAGTAGGCATACCGTTTTTGATGATGTTTACACCAAAATTAATGGTGCTTGCAGGTGCAATGCTTTCAAATCTTGATCAGCAGCTGCTTGTTAAAATCAGTGCCGCAATAGGCTTGGTTGCAATGATGGTGTCCGCTGGGTATATTCTATATTTCTTCTATAAAGTATTTTGTTCTGTGCTTTTGGAACAGTGGAAAGGGATTAAGGATCTTTCTCCTCAGGAAACAAGCGTACTTAGCGCCTTGTGTCTTGTGATTGTGTATTTCGGTATAAATCCGATGAGTATAATCCAAATTTATCAGTCTGTTTCCAGTATAATTTTGGATATACTTCAGGTGTGAAAATTCTATAGATGTGAGAGGAATAATGTCAGAACTTGTATCCGCATATTTGCCGGAATTTATTATACTAATATTTGTCGTTATAAATTTGGTGTGTTCGCTGTTTGCGGGGATGTCGGTTTATCGTATATCAAAATGGACAACGCTTCTTGGAATTGTGCTGGCCATAGGCTCCACAATATATTTACAGATAGATCCCGAGGTGTTTGCGTTTGATAATATGTTTTTAACAAACATTTATACAGTGTTTTTTAAAATACTCATTTTAAGCAGCGGTTTCTTTCTGGTTCTGCTTTCACGCAATATGATCAGGGAAAAACGTGACAGAGCGTCCGAGTATTTCTGTGTATTTTTGTCGGGTCTGCTTTTTGCAATGTGTGCTGTCAGCTCGGTTAATTTTGTGTCTCTTTTTGTTGCGCTAGAGGCACTGGGACTGAGCTGTTATCTGCTTTTGGCTTTGAACAAAAGCCCTAACGCAAAACAGCTTACCTTTGGGTATCTTGTGCAGGGGGCAGTGGTTTCGTCTTTCTTTTTGATGGGGTTGTCAATTATATACGGAATGTGTGCTCAGCTGGATTATGCAAAGGTCAGCCTGTGTTTTAGCCAGAACCCTTCTCAAATACTGCTCACCTTTGCCTTGATACTGATGATTTGTACAATGTTGTTTAAACTGGGGCTTGTGCCTTTTTCAAGCTGGCTGCCGGATACTTTTGAAGGTGCAAATTATCCTATAGGTGCATATATGTCGTGTATCCCCGTTTTGGCATGTTTTGGGGCTTTGTCCAGAATACTTATGACTTTTTTGACTTATACTTTTACAATGAAAATAGTACTGGCGTTTATTGCTGTGTTAACAATACTTTTTGGCGCTTTGTCCGCAATAAGGCAGGAAAACCTCAAACGTCTCATGGCCTATTCAATGAGCGTTCAATCCGGCATAATGCTGTTGGGATTATGCGTGTTTTCTGTTTACAGTTTGTCGAGTGTATTGTTTTATTTGTTTTGTTATATGTTTGTAAATATAGGAGCCTGGGCTGCAATCATATTGCTGTATAATTCTGCCAAACTTGAAAAACTGGACGACTTGAAGGGGATATTGTATCACAGACCGTATTATGTAATAGCGTTTACAATAATACTTATCGCACTTGCAGGGGTAGCTCCTACGTGTGGTTTTGTTGCTAAGTTGTATGTTTTTTCTGCAGTAGCTCGTTCCGGATTTGTGTTCCTTCCGTTTTTGCTGGTTGCACTTGTTTCGTCAGTAATTATGATATACGCATACTGGCGTATAATCAGAGCGATGTTTAGACGTATAGAAACTGAAATTGTGACGGATACAAGACTGATATCCTCAAAATATATTCTGTATGCTTGTGCAGTGGCCTCAGTGCTGATTTCTCTTTTTGCGGATAAAATAATTCGTCTATGTCAATTGGTTGCATATTATATGTAAAAAAGAGGTTTGTAAAAAACCTCTTTTTTATGGTGGAGCGTACGAGACTCGAACTCGTGACCCCAACACTGCCAGTGTTGTGCGCTACCAACTGCGCTAACGCCCCATTGAGATATTCGCTTTTCATTGTAAGCAGTTGCGTAGCGCTTCAAGACTTCGTCTTGGCTACCTCTCGAAAAACGTGACATTTAGTCACCTTTTTCTCGGCAGAGTCAACTGCGCTAACGCCCCATGCGGTAGTTATGATTTTATCGCAAAGTTAATAAATTGGCAATATTTATAGCTATTGACGATATTTCTTTATACGGTAAGATTAAAACAATGACATTGTGACACTCTGCCGAATAAATTGACTAAATGTCAATTTATGAGAGGCAGTAGACGCACGGTACCTAATTGAAAATTAAATAATGGGCCTGTGGCGAAATTGGTAGACGCACTAGACTTAGGATCTAGCGCCTTTGGTGTGAGAGTTCGAGTCTCTCCGGGCCCACCATAATAAAAAATCCTGACCAGTAGGTCAGGATTTTTATTGTTAACTTTTTATATTACAACTGGTGATAATCCGAGTAGATATCATCACGGTCAATTCGGTTATTTACGTTAATAACGCAGTTTGTGCTTTCAATAGGCACAAAAATAATCAAATCTTTTTGTGACATTGGCGGCATTGTAAATTCACTGATTAAGCTGCCGTAATACTTTTTATATTCTTTTTTTATTTTTTTATGAGAAAAATACTCTTCTATTTTTTGTTGAGGATAAACTCCGATTAGCCCTGCGCCTGCGGCTACCGCACCTGCTGTTGCTGTTGTGTAGATAAGACCTTTGTGTGCAGCAGCAATACATCCTGTGCCGACATCTTCTTTGTAACTTTCAACAGCAATTTCTTTCGGTATTTGCATGAGTTCTTTAAGTGACAAACCGCCGTTTAATATTTTGTTAACGTTAGAATCAACAATTGCATTTGACGGTATTGATATATCAAGTGTCGAGTTTGTTTTGTTTTCCAATGTGGTTTGATAAACTCTGTATTCCTGTTTTAAATCGCTTTTTAAATCAATTTCAGCAGCAGAAACATCTAACTGCCCCGGCTCTTCAGAGCATACCCATTCTGATGTATCAACCGGAAATGCGTAAACTCCCTGAGATAACATCAATATAACCGACACTGTTGCTAAGAACTTTTTCATAAAGATATTTTACTTCAAAAAAGTGATTTTGCCTATACAAAAATTTGTCTGAGTGGGACCTCGCTTTTAGGAGTGGTACACGGAGTGCGAGTGGCGCCGAGTCTAGCATCTTACGACTCTGCCGAAGAAACAATTGATAATTGTTTCTGAGAGGTAGACCCCA
>CALVAN010000042.1 GCA_944325555.1 Candidatus Gastranaerophilales bacterium
TGTTGTATAGCCAATATTGTACTTGTTTATTGTACCCGTTCAATAAGTTGTCGGGGTCAGTTGACTATATGAAATTTATGCCCGAATGGGCAATTGTTGCAATCTTGTTTATAATAGTATTTTAGAAAATATAACTTTACAAAAGGAAGTAAAGGAGAAAAAGATTTTACAGTTTTTGCTTACAACAACAGCAGTAATATTACGTATTTTTTCAAATACGCTGGGTAATGTTTATCAAAAGAAATTGACAACCAAAAGCAATCCTTTGATTATAACATTTCTTACATATTTGTTTTTGACGATAATTTGTATTCCTTTTGTTTTTTCTAAAGGGTATGCTCAAAATACCGGTGCGTCTTTTTGGCTGTATTCTTTTTTAATGGGTGCATTGGGTGCATTGGGCAATGCATTTCTTGTAAAATCTTTAAAAAACGGTGAACTGTCCGTTATCGGCCCGATAAATTCCTACAAATCACTTGTAGGGTTGATTCTTGGAATCCTCTTTTTACGGGAAATTCCTAACTTATACGGTCTTGTTGGAATGGCGCTTATAATCTTCGGCAGCTATTTTATTCTCGATACTACAAAAGAACGTTTTACGCTAAAACTTTTAAAAAATAAGGAGATACAATACAGATTTTATTCTCTGTTGTTCTGCGCAGCAGAGGCGATAGTTATAAAGAAAGTAATACTTATATCATCAGCATGGGATGCTTTTGTTTCGTGGTGTTTGTTCGGTGCCGTGTTTTCTGCGCTGCTGATGTTGTTTGAAAAAATCAAGCTTTCTGAAGAACTTGCCGTTTTAAAAACAAGAAATGCCACCCATATATTAAAACTTGTTGTTTGTATGGGGATAATGCAATATACGACTAACTATGTTTTTGCAAATATGAATGTAGGCTATGCGTTGGCGTTGTTTCAGCTTTCTTCTGTGCTCAGTATTATTTTCGGGTATAAAATTTTTAGGGAAGAAAATATATTCCCCCGACTTGCAGGCTCTTTGATAATGGTTGCCGGAGCCGTGATTATTATTCTTTTTAACTGAAAATACGTAATAAAACGGATTGTTAAAACTTGTTTTTTGCGCTACAAAAACAGTATTCGTGTAGTATAAGGAGTTTTAATATGAAAAATTTTGAACTAAACCTGTCGCATGAGGAACTTGTTAAAAGAACCTCTAAAGACTGTCTTATCCCCAAAGAAATGTTAAAAGAAGATGCAAAAGAGTATGAATCATTGGCGCAGGGAGATAAACAAGCGCTTGTTCATCTTGTAAAAGCGGCAAAAGCAATTGATGAAGTGTTTATGAAACAGGATAACCCCGACAACCTCGATTTTAAAGCTTATCTTGAGGAAGAAGTTAAAAACGGCAATGAAGACGCAAAAATGACTCTTACTTTGTTCAACGCTCAAATAGGTATGAATGCCGTTGACTCCGAAGCAAATAAAATTTTTCTTGCCAAAGACACAAAAGAACTTCCCGGTAAAGGTTTTTATCCCGTTGACCTCTCAAAAGAAGAGTTCCATAACATACTTATAAAAATGTTAAAAGACGGCGAAGTTGATGCGGTAAGAAATATTTTAAACCAGCGTTCAATGGTGGTTCGTGACGGAGAAAAACTTAAAGCCGTTGACTATACGGAATATTTTGCAAAAGAATTTTCATATATAGCTGATGAGCTTGAAGCGGCTGCCGAAGTTTCCACAAATGAAGATTTTAATAAATATCTTAAACTTCAAGCGATTGCACTGTGCGAAAACAACCCCAAAAACGATGCCTATGCAGATAAAAAATGGGCTGAACTTCAGGACACTCCTCTTGAGTTTACGATTTCAAGAGAACAGTATGCTGATGAAATGACCGGCACTGTGGTTGAAAACGAAGAACTTAACAAACTGCTTGAACAAAACAATATAGAACCTATTTCAAAAGACTCAATCGGCATTAGAGTCGGGATTGTGAACAAAGAAGGCACTGAAAAACTGCTCGAAATAAAAAAATATATGCCGACTCTGGCGCAGCACATGCCTTATAACGATGAGTACGAGCAAAATATCTCCGAAGGCGATGACGAAAAACAAACCATGGTTGATGTCGACATCGTTACACTAAGAGGTGATGAAGGGACTTACAGAGGCGGTATAACACTTGCCCAGAACCTGCCAAATAACGATAAACCTTCCTTAAAAATAGGCGGCGGAAGAAGAAACGTCTACCACAGACAAATAAGAATCAGCACAAGCCCCGAGGCAAAAGCCAAAAGACAAAGAAGACTGGATGCCACTCTGGCAAAAGAATTGCATCAATATTACAATCAGGAGGCTGACCACTGGTTTACAATCGGGCATGAAAATGTTCACTCCTTAGGGCCGAAATCTGGAACAGAGGCTCTCGGAAAATACAAAAACATCATTGAAGAAAACAAAGCCGACATGGGGTCGCTTGCCTTGCTGGATGTACTTGTTGAACTCGGTATGTACACGCCCGAGGAAAAGAAACAAATAATTGTTACCTATGCGGCGGATAATTTCTTAAAAGCAAAACCGACCATCTCGCAGGCTCACAGGGTGAGAACCGTTATGCAGACAAAATTTTTCCTTGAAAATAAAGCAGTATGGCTCAATGAACAAGGGCTTTTGGAAATTGACATGGAAAAAATGGTTCCGACTGCTCAAAAAATGCTGGCGGAAATAATAAGGGTTCAGCTTTCCAAAGACTTTGCAACCGGTGAAAAATATGTACTGGATAACTTTGTCTGGACTGACGAAATGGAAACCATTGCGCATAAATTAAAAGAAATTGATAAATCTCTTAACGGAACTCTTGTTACACCTCTTGCCGACAAGCTTGCGGCAATGTAACAGGCTTTAAAATTTATATGAAAAGCGCCATGCTTCAACATGGCGCTTTTTTGTGTTTGCTGTTTGTTAGCGCAACATAATATTCTTTTTTATGTTTTAATAGTTTTTATAATTATAATGAAACGGGAGCTATATGAAAAAATCAGGTAAAGTAAAACTCGGCTTAATCGGGCTTGGTACTGTAGGTACCGGTGTAGTTAAGGTCTTGAAAGATTTTGATAACATAGAAATTGTTAAAATTGCGGTAAAAAATATAAATAAAAAAAGGGATATCGAAAATCTTGATACCTCGCTATTGACAACGGATCCGTTTGAAATTGTTAACAATCCTGATGTGGACATTGTTGTTGAGGTTATAGGCGGAATAGAGCCTGCTTTTGACCTTTTGAAAACAGCCGTGCAAAACAAAAAACATATAGTTACAGCAAATAAAGAACTCCTTGCAAAAAAAGGACAGGAACTGTTTGAGCTTGCAAACAAAAATAACGTTACAATTCTATACGAAGCTGCAATTGCTGGCGGTATCCCGATAATTATGCCGATAAAAACCACACTTGCGGGCAATAAAATAAATAAAATCGAAGCTATCCTAAACGGAACAACCAACTATATCCTTACAAAAATGGAAAAAGAAGGTGTTTCATACGAAGAAGTTTTAGCCGAAGCTCAAAAACTCGGCTATGCGGAAACAGACCCGACAGGCGATGTTGAAGGCTATGACTCTGCATATAAAATTGCAACGCTTGCAACAATTGCACTTAATCAGAGAGTTGATATAAATAAAATTTATCGTGAGGGTATTACAAAAATCAGCGCAAAAGATATGCAGTTTGCAAAAGAACTCGGCTATAAAATAAAACTCATTGCGCTTGCAAGATTGACAGAGGACAATAAAGTTGATGTGCGTGTGCATCCGATGCTTGTTCCTATAAAAGACTGCCTTGCAAGTATCAGCGGTGTGACAAACAGCGTTGTTCTGGAAGGGTTCCCCGTGGGACGTGTTATGTTTGCGGGTCCGGGGGCTGGAGAGTTCCCTACTGCAAGCTCTGTTTTAGGCGATATTCTCGCTATTGCGGGAAGCCTCGGGTCTGACAATATGCTCCCGTTTATGAGATGCAACCACGAAATTAATGCACTGCAGGTGGATATAAAGGATACCGTTAACAAGTATTATATTTCCGTGACTGCCGCCAATACGCCCGGCGTAATCGGAACAATCGGCGAGATTTGCGGACGCCATAATATCAGCCTTGCGAGTGTGCTTCAAAAAGGTATTGACAGAGAAAATACGGCAGAGATTGTTGTCATAACGGAAGAAAGCAAAGAAAACGATATTAATGCGGCAATCGCTGAATTTAACGACAACAAAAACATAATTAAAATAAACAGCCTTATAAGAGTAATGTAAAAATCGGAGTAAAAAATATGGAAAATTTTCAACAAAAGGGTCACTATCAAGGGTTAATAAACAGATACAGAGAGTATCTTCCCGTTACGGATTCAACACCTGTTGTTACACTGAATGAAGGTAATACTCCGTTAATCAAGGCTGATAACCTTGCCGTAAAAATCGGTCTTGATAAATTGAATTGCGAAATTTACCTGAAGTTTGAAGGTGCAAACCCAACGGGCAGCTTCAAAGACAGGGGTATGACAATGGCTGTTACAAAAGCTAAGGAAGAAGGTGCAAAAGCTATTATTTGTGCTTCGACAGGAAACACCTCGGCTGCTGCAGCTGCCTACGGCGCAAAAGCGGGCTTGAAAACCTACGTACTTATCCCTGACGGATATATTGCACTGGGCAAGCTTTCTCAAGCTATGATGTACGGTGCTGAAATTATCGCCATAAAGGGTAATTTTGACGAGGCGCTAGAAAGAGTAATTGAAATTTCTCAAAAATATCCCGTTACTCTTGTAAACTCCGTGAACCCGTACAGAATTGAAGGTCAAAAAACAGGTGCATTTGAAATCTGTGAGGCTTTGGGTGATGCACCGGATTATCACTTTATCCCCGTTGGCAATGCAGGAAATATAACCGCATATTTTAAAGGTTACGAAGAGTTTCTTGCGCTGGGCAAAATTTCTCACCTGCCTAAAATGATGGGCTTTGAGGCTGAGGGTGCGGCAGCGATTGTAAAAGGAGAAAGAATCTTAAAACCTGAAACAATTGCAACCGCAATAAGAATAGGCAACCCCGCAAGCTGGAAACAGGCGGAAAATGCACGTGATAAATCTGGCGGTGTTATTAATTTTGTTACTGATGACGAGATTGTTGCAGCATACAAACTCATTGCTTCAACGGAAGGGATTCTGGCGGAACCAGCCAGTGCTGCATCTGTTGCAGGCGTAATAAAGGCTCTCAAGCTCGGTTTAATAGAACCTGATAAAAAGATGGTTTGTATTTTAACGGGTAACGGGCTTAAAGATCCTGATTCCGCAATAAAATATTCGGGTTGCGAAGTTAAAAAGACTACCTCTGAGCTTTCTGATATTATAAAAGCTATGGCTTTGTAATCAGGGGATTGTTAATCGGGAAATATTTAACGGCTGTGTGAGGTAAAAACGTACCCGGTGTCATTGCGAGCGAACGTAAGTGAGCGCAGCAATTCCGTCAAGAGTCTGCATATGAGGGTAGGCTAAAAGTCTACTTGATGTCATTCTTGTATATGTTACGTAATTCGGTGACCAAAATTGTAACAACTATAAATTTTATACAGTTTGATTTTCTACGGTTATTATGCACGGCTTACGTTGTAAGCCGTAGCGGGTTTCAGGGCAGAGTCCTGACGGAATTTTGATTAGAAACAGTTGTGTTTTGAGGTAATTTTTACAGCAGCTTGTCGCTGAAAAATTACAGATAAAACACTTTACTGTTTCTTTTGATAAGCGCCGGTTTTCTTTTCTTGCTTGGGTCGTAGGCGAGGTACGAGCCGTACGAATCAGGATGCTCGTAGAGTATGGTTCGTTTCTTTTCTTTTGCCTAAGGACTCCGTTCAAAAGTTGACTAAACGTCAAGTTTTGAATGGAGGTATGCTAAGTCAGATACGCAGTATCTGCGTGCAGTATAAAAATTAAAAAGAAACGAACATAAAAAAATAAAAACAAAGATTTTTGCTTTATGTTCCACCCATTCTTTGGAAAGAACTCTGTCGAGAATTGACTAAATGTCAATTCGAGATAGAGGCAGGCTAAGTCAAAAGCGCAGCTTTTGCGTGCCGTATAGTAATTGTGGCACCCAAGTTCACTATTAAAAGACAATGATGTATTTGTTTTATTCTAGATTTATCGTGAAGCCATTTTTCAGGCTTCGCTCAAGCTCAGCCGAAAAAGAAGGCAAACTCCCGACCTACTGTTCCGTTCATACAGAAAGTAACACAAACCTGAGCTCGGCAACTCGGGCTATATAAATTGCTCTCCTTTGATATATTAAAGTGATTGTTATAATTACATAGCCCTCAAACAAACCTCGCTTGTAGTTGTTTGGCGGAATCGAACTGGGCTTTGCCCCATGCGCAGGCGGACGTTACTCCGCCGGAGCGTTCGTATTCCAAGACACTTTCTTAATTGTTATACGGCACGCAGATACTTCGTATCTGGCTTAGCCTGCCTCTATGTAAAACGTGCCACTGGCACCTTTTACACAGAGTTCTTACAAAGGTCGGTTTTTTTATTTTTGTATTTTTGTATTATCTTAAAAAACTTATTTTCTCATCTGATAATCTGACATATCCCCTCAAATCTCACCTTGCAAATAAGTTCCTATATAAATTGCTTGAAAAAATAGTGACTTTACGGTATTATATTGTCTGTAATAGTGATTTAAATCACGATTGATGGTCTTTTGACTGTTAGTAAGGGTAAAAATAGACAAACTTGTGTAAAGGAGATTTTAATGAGCCCACAGACTCACACGGGACTTGATTATTCAAAAGTTGATGAAATCCTGTCAGCTTACGGATATGAAAAGTCAAATTTGATTGCAATTTTGCAAAAAGTTCAGGAAGTTTTCCGCTATCTGCCGTTAGATGCAATGACATATATCGGTACAAAAATAGAAGGACTTTCACCTGCTACAGTATATGGCGTTGCCACATTCTACGCACAATTCAGCCTTGAACCGAAAGGCAAATACGAAATTAAAGTATGCGACGGTACAGCTTGTCACGTTAGAGGCTCTATGCCTGTATTGAACGCTGTTTATCAGTGCTTGAACTTAAAAGACGGAGTGTACACATCAGAAGACGGCTTGTTCTCTGTAGAAACAGTAAGCTGCCTCGGTGCATGCGGTCTTGCTCCGGTAGTTGTTGTTAACGGTAAGGTTTACCCGCAAATGACAGCTGACGCAATAAAAATAGTTATCGCTACCATTATGAACGAAGAAGAGGGCAAGTAGTATGACAGCAACATTAATAAATATAAAAGCGGAACAGGAAAAAGTTAAAGAGGCAATCAAGGCACAGGGCTTGAGGGTACTTGTTTGTGCAGGTACAGGCTGTGTTGCCAACGGCTCGTTAAAAGTTATAGAAAAATTTAAAGAACTCGGCGCTGATGTCAGACCGATGACTCATCAGGATAAAGTTACAATCGTTCCCACAGGCTGCCACGGCTTTTGCGAACAGGGCGTTCTCGTTGTAATTCCTGACTTGGATATTACCTATGTTAAAGTTCACGTTGAAGATGTTGAAGAAATCGTTGAAAGCCACATCAAAAACGGCAAACCGGTTGAAAGACTTCTTTATGTTGACCCTAAAACAAATGAACATGTTTTCAAAAACGAGGAAATCAACTTCTACGCAAAACAAACAAGAACAACTCTTGCTAACTGCGGTGAAATTAATGCGGAATCTCTTGATGAAGCACTTTCCGTAGGAGCATATCAGGCATTGCATAAGGTGCTTGAAAAAGGTGATTCACAATGGGTTATTGACGAAATTACAAAATCAGGCTTAAGAGGAAGAGGCGGCGGCGGCTTCCCTACAGGTTTAAAATGGAAATTTACTGCAGCAAACCGAGGCGGAAAAAGCTATGTTGTCTGCAATGGTGACGAAGGTGACCCGGGTGCGTTTATGGACAGAAGCGTTATGGAAGGCGACCCACACAAACTATTAGAAGGTATGGCTATTGCCGGTTTTGCCATCGGTGCGGATGAAGCATATATCTATGTAAGAGCCGAATACCCTCTGGCTATCCACCGTTTGAGAGTGGCTATTGCAGAAGCCGAAAAAAGAGGTTATCTTGGCAATAATATTATGGGTAGTGATTTTAACTTCACAATCCACATCAAAGAAGGTGCAGGCGCATTTGTTTGCGGTGAAGAAACCGCTCTTATTGCATCTATCGAAGGTGAAAGAGGTATGCCCAGACCAAAACCGCCATTCCCTGCAAACAAAGGTTTGTTTGGCAGACCTACTTTGATTAACAACGTTGAAACTCTTGCCAACGTCGCTCCGATTATCCTTAAAGGCGCTGACTGGTTCAGCTCAATGGGTACGGAAAAATCCAAAGGTACAAAAACTTTCGCACTTACCGGCGAAGTTAACAACACGGGTCTTATCGAGGTTCCGATGGGAACAACCTTAAGAGAAATCGTTTTTGACATAGGCGGCGGAATCCGTGGCGGCAAAAAATTCAAAGCCGTACAAATCGGCGGTCCGTCAGGCGGTTGTTTAACCGAAGAACACCTTGATTTGCCAATGGATTACGACAACCTTATCGCAGCAGGTGCAATGGTAGGTTCAGGCGGTCTTGTTGTTATGAACGAAGACACCTGTATCGTTGAGGTGGCAAGGTTCTTTATGAACTTTACCCAGAACGAATCCTGCGGCAAATGCGTTCCCTGCCGTGAAGGTACAAAAAATATGTTAAAAATCTTAGAAAGAATAGTTAAAGGCAAAGGCGAAATGAAAGACCTTGATACTCTTGAAGAACTTGCCGTTGCCGTAAAAGACGGCTCGTTGTGCGGACTCGGAAAAACCGCTCCGAACCCTGTTCTTTCTACATTAAAATACTTTAGAGACGAGTACATCGCTCACATTAAAGACAAGAGATGTCCTGCAGGTGTTTGCGAGGCAATGAAAACAATACATATTGTTGAAGAACTTTGCAAAGGCTGTACTAAATGTGCAAGAAATTGCCCTGTCGGCGCAATCGAAGGTACTGTACGCAACCCGCACCACATTGACCAGTCTAAATGTATCAAATGCGGTGCCTGCCTGAATGCTTGTCCGTTCAAGGCGATTAAGCAAAATTAAGGGTGTAACCGTCATAAACCGCCGTTAAAAATCGGTACAATCCGATTAAATATACGGGCGGATTAGTCAGAAGAAAAAAGGAAATAAATATGAGCGATAAAAAAACACTTATAATCAACGGAAAAGAGGTAGAGTTCACTGATGAACCCAACCTTCTTGAAGTAATCAGAAAAGCAGGTTTCAACGTACCGACTTTCTGTTATCGTCCCGACTTAACGCAGTACGGCGCTTGCAGAATGTGTGTTGTTGAGGTTGAATACCCTAACGGAAGAGTCTTGATTAACTCCTCCTGCACAATGCCGCCCGAAGCCGGTATTAAGGTAAAAACAAATACCGAACGTACAAGAAGAATCAGAAAAACCGTTCTCGAGCTTTTGTTGGCTAACCACGACAGAGAATGCACCACCTGCGACAAATCAGGAAAATGCGAACTCCAGCAGTACGCAGAAGAATACGGAATCAAAGATGTTTCAAAATATGTGATGAAACGCAAAGAAGATTTTCTTCCAATCGATGATTCCAACCCGTCAATCGTTCGTGATCCGAATAAATGTATCCTTTGCGGCGCCTGCGTAAGAGCTTGCAGCGAGTTTCAGGGGCATTCAGTGCTTGGATTTGCAAACAGAGGCTCAAAAACCGTAGTTCAGCCGCTTGCAGGCAAGCCGCTCGCAAAAGTTGACTGCGTGTACTGCGGACAGTGTCAGGCTGTTTGCCCGACAGGTGCATTAACGATTAAAAACGAAGTTAACGATGCTTGGAATTTAATTACTGACCCGCAAAAGAAAGTTCTAGCCCAGATTGCACCGTCAGTGCGTGTTGCAATAGGCGAAGAGTTCGGACTAGAACCGGGGGAAAATACAATAGGGCTTGTTAACGCTGCATTAAAAGAAATCGGTTTTGACCTTGTGTTCGATACAAACTTCTCAGCTGACCTTACAATTATGGAAGAAGCTCACGAGTTTGTGGAAAGAATAAGCAAGGGCGAAAACTTGCCGCTGTTTACCTCCTGCTGTCCTGCTTGGGTAAGATATTTGGAATTGCAACATCCTGATATGCTTAATCACCTATCAAGCTGTAAATCACCTCAGGGGATGCTTTCACCGGTGTTAAGAACACTTGTTCCAAAATATTTTGAAGGTTTTAGCGAAGAAAACATAAATATCGTTTCAATAATGCCTTGTACTGCCAAAAAAGCTGAGGCAAAACGTTCTCAACTAAGCCGTGACGGTAAATACGAAACTGATATTGTTCTAACAACGCAAGAACTTGCAAAAATGATTAAAAGTGCAGGTATCGACTTTAAGACTCTTGAACCTGTCGAGGGCGATTCTCCGTTTGCACTGTATTCAGGAGCAGGTACAATCTTTGGTGCATCAGGTGGTGTTGCCGAAGCTGCCGTTCGTACCGCTTATGAATTTGTAACCGGTGAACCTCTGTCTGACTTAGATATAAAAGGTATGAGAGGTGTAGATAAAAACCACAGATGCAAAGAGGTTGAACTCGATATCAAAGGTACAAAAGTTAAGGTAAGAGTAGTTTCTACTTTAAAAGAAGCCGAAAAATCTTTGCAGGAAATCAAAAACGGTACGGCAGACTTCCACATGCTCGAAGTTATGGCCTGCCCCGGCGGCTGTATCAACGGAGGCGGCCAGCCCAGAAGCTGTGACGACACTCATATCAAAGAAAAAAGAGCTGCCGGTCTTTACAAAGAAGATACCGAGCTTACTTACAGACGCTCTAACGATAACCCCGATATCAAAAAACTTTATCAGGAATATCTTGAAGCTCCCGGTTCGCACAAGGCTCATGAACTGTTGCATACGGTGTATGAGGACAAGTTCAAAGGCTCTTACAAAGATGTGGTAAAAGCTTAACGAATTTGAAAAAATAAAAAGCCTTATCTTTTAAAGATAAGGCTTTTTGATATGTATATTTAGTGGTGTCAAATTATGCAATGAAGTAATGTTCCCCTTCTTCTGTCAGGGTGTATTCCGTATATTCGCTGGTTTGTGTCAAGTCGGGAACAACCCTTATTAAATTTTGTTTTATGGCTTCATCTATAGTTGCGTGGTCAACTGCGCTGCCCGTTGCCGGTACCAGCTTTGCATTGAGTTGTTTAATGGTAAACCTTTCCTGATTTTCAATGTTTAATATATACAAACCTGCAACAATCAGCTTGTCAATGTCATTTTGAGGGTTGTATGTGTTTAAATACTGCGTAAAATCAGTACCTATGTCCGATTTTTCCACTACTTCGGTTTTGGGGTTTTGGATTGATTCCTCCAGCGCCCTTTCAAAGTCAACCTCTGCAACAATGTTTTCTTTTGTGTCGCTGAAATCAAAGGCGGGAGCTGACATATCGTTTATTGAAGCAAGGCTTTTTACATTAATAAAACCGCTTCTTTGCGCTTGAGGCTCCGGCTCGGCTTGGGGTGTTTCTTTGGGTTGCTTAAGCGGTGTTCCGTTCACAAGCCCGTTTATCCAGTCCCCGAGCTGCTGCTCAAACGTGAACTTGTCAGTTGTAGAAAATGCAAACTCGATATCGCCTTTTCGGATTTTAAAATAGTATTCGTGCATAAGTTGTTCCCTAATCTGATTTTTGTTCCTGATTCCACCTTAAATCGAGATGTCTTGCCGCATTTGTTTCATCCACTCTTTTAACCGGTGCATTGTGTGGAGCTGAAAGCACATTTTGCGGCGTTTCATCAACCTCTTTTGCTATTTTTATCATAACCTCGGCAAACTCATCCAGCCGTGCTTTGTTCTCCGTTTCCGTGGGTTCTATCATCATTGCCTCTGACACAATGAGCGGGAAGTACACTGTCGGCGGGTGAAATTTGTAATCCATAAGCCTTTTGGCTATTTCTAGCGTGTGCACCCCTTTTGGCTTTTGTCTGTCGCCCGAGAGCACAAACTCGTGCATGCAGGTGCAGTCATAAGGCAGGTCGTAGTAAGATTTTAGCTTTTCTTTAAGATAATTTGCATTTAAAACAGCATCCTGCGAGGCTTGTTTAAGCCTGTCGCCTTTCATCAATATGTAAGCGTATGCCTTCACAAGCACTCCGAAGTTGCCCTGAAATTCTTTTATCTTGCCGATTGTGTTTTTTAAATCATATTTTCTGACGTATTTTTCACCGTTATAATCAATAACCGGCACTGGCAAAAATTCTTTTAAACTTTCCACAACCCCGACCGGTCCGGCTCCGGGGCCACCGCCGCCATGCGGTGTGGCAAATGTCTTGTGCAGGTTCAAATGCACTATGTCAAAGCCCATTTTTTTAGGCGTGGTTATTCCCATAATTGCATTGAGGTTTGCTCCGTCATAATATAGCAGTGCTCCGTTTTCGTGTGCGATTTTTGCAATTTGTGATATATTTTCTTCAAACAGCCCGAGAGTGTTGGGGTTTGTCATCATAATTGCCGCAATTGTGTCTTTGTGTTCGTCAAAAAGTGTTTTCAGATGTTCAACATCCACCTGACCTTTTGAGTTGCTGTTGACTTTTACAATCTCAAACCCGCACATACCTGCTGATGCGGGGTTAGTACCATGGGCAGAGTCCGGGATAATAACTTTTTTGCGCTGCTGTTGGTTGTTCACTTTAAAATAGTGCTTTACAATCATCATTCCGCAAAGTTCTCCGTGGGCGCCGGCTGAACCTTGAAGGGTCATTGCGTCCATGCCCGTAACTTTTTTTAATGCCTCTTGCAGTTTGTACATAAGCTCCAGCGCACCCTGTGCATCGTCGTCGGATTGCAGCGGGTGAAGATTAGTAAAGCCTTCAAGTGAGGCAAGGTATTCGTTAACCTTGGGGTTGTATTTCATAGTGCAGGAGCCGAGCGGATAAAAGCCTGATTCCACACAAAAGTTTTTGTCGGAAAGCTCTTTAAAATGCCTCATTGCCTCGAGCTCGCTTACTTCCGGCAATACCGGTGTGTCTTTTCTTAAAAACTGCTGCGGTAAAAAGTCTGCGGAGATTTCTTCTTCGCACAACGTTACGCCTGTCATTCCCTTTATTGATTTTTCAAAGATTGTTTTAGTCATATTTACTCCTCAAGTTACCATGTTAAGAATTTGCGGCGGTTCTGTCAATCATAATATTATTAATTTCTGATTTTTTACGATAAAATTCGTACACGGAAATATTGCCTTTACGGCTTACAACGTAAGCCGTATGGGGTTCGGGGCGAAGCCCTGATGGAACTTTAGCTAGAAACAGTTGTGTTTTGAGAAGATTTTGACCGTAGCTTGTCACTGCAAAATCTTTGATAAAACACTTAACTGTTTCTTTGGATAAGCGCCGGTTTTCTTTTCTTTGGTTCGTTTCTTTTCTTTTGCCTAAGGACTCCGTTCAAAAGTTGACTAAACGTCAAGTTTTGAATGGAGGTATGCTAAGTCAGATACGCAGTATCTGCGTGCAGTATAAAAATTAAAAAGAAATGAACATAAAAAAATAAAGACATAAATTTTGGCTTTATGTTCCACCCATTCTTTGGAGCAAAGAACGGGTGGAGCCCAAGAAACTCCCGACCCGATGTTCTGTTCATACAGAAAGTAACACAAACTTGAGCTCGGCAACTCGGGCTATATAAATTGCTCTCCTTTGATAAATTAAAGT
>CALVAN010000043.1 GCA_944325555.1 Candidatus Gastranaerophilales bacterium
AAAAACGAACCAAAAAAGAAAAACACGCTATACCAAAAGAGATTTTAAAACTCAGAAACGAAAATTTCCGTCCACTCATAAAATGTCAAATTCGGTACGGTAAATTTTCATTCCTTCGTTTAAAAATCTCTAGCCAAAGTTCTGTCAGGGCTCCGCCCCGAACCCCATACGGCTTACAAAGTAAGCCGTGTATAATAAAACAGTGAAAATCAAACTGTATAGAATAGTTGTAATAATTTTGGGCATCAAATTACGTAACATATACAATCCTGAGGAGCGAGTATTACGAGCGAGCTCAGGATCTTACCAATAGTGAAAGTTACAAGCAACGCCTGTAAGATTCTGAACACACACGACAAATGAAAGCTTCAAAAGTTTGATGCTTTAGAATGACGGCACGATTTTTGCCTTCGGGCGATGCTTGTTATCAGCAGGCTAAAGTCTACCTCTGCCTAACAAAATACCCTGTGGCTTTTTGAATAAAAAACCGATGTCTTGAATAAAAAAATATTTCATATAGTCAACTGACTCCGACAACTTATTGAACGGGTACAATAAACAAGTACAATATTGGATATACAACAAGGGTACCCGCAACAAGTGCATGGGGTCACTTCCGTAAGATGCTAGACTCGGCGCCACTCGCTACCTCTCATCAATGTGCCACCGGCACATTGACTCGGCAGAGTGTGTACCACTCCTAGCTTGAGATGTAGGCGAGTTTACGAGCCGTACATATCAGGATGCCCTGGGGTACAAGCGAGGTCCCACTCAGACAAAATTGTTTATAATAAAAGTATAGGGAAAAGCCCTAAAGGTGGGCAAGACCTTTAGAGCTTTCTTAACTCCCTATATGAATATCAACAAAACTTTGAGAAGCGCATCTAACACCACTAGGGCGCTTCTTATTATTTACAGCCTGATTTACTTCACTACAATGTTAACCAGTCTGCCTGGAACAACAATTGTTTTAACAATTGTCTTGCCTTCCGTTGCCTGTTTAACCTTTTCGCTTTCAAGGGCGTGTTTTTCAAGCTCCTCTTTTGTAGATTCGGAATCGACTTCTATCTTGTCTTTAACCTTGCCGTTAACCTGTACAACAAGTGTTATTGCAGAAGTTTTTGCTAGTTTATCTTCATACTCGGGCCACCGGGTTTCGTGGATAGAACCCTCTCCGCCTATCTGGTGATAAATTTCTTCCGTCAAATGCACTGTTGTCGGTGCCATAAGTTTTAACAAAGTAACAAGAGCAAAGCTCAACACGTTTTTGTCCTCATCTGTGTATTGAGTTTTCTTTGCAGTGTAGTCATAGATTGCGTTAACAAACTCACGGTATTTTGAAATAACGGTGTTAAACTGGAATTCGTTAGAAATATCCTGCGTAATACCTTTAATGGCAATGTGAGTTGTACGCACAAGGTCGTTGTTTTCTTTTGTAAGTGTAGAAACGTCCTCAGGTAATTTGTAATCAAGCATTAAATTTGCCTGATTTGAGGCGAACAATCTCCAAACTCTGTTCAAGAATTTGTAGCAGCCTTCCACACCTGCATCAGACCAGTCAAAATCTCTTGCCGGCGGTGAGTCGGAAAGGATAAACAATCTTGCCGTATCAGCACCGTAGTTTTCAAAGATTTCGTCGGGGTCAACAGTGTTGCCTTTGGATTTAGACATTTTTGAACCGTCTTTTAACACCATGCCCTGTGTCAAAAGATTTTTAAACGGCTCGTCAAAATCAACAAGACCCAAATCTTTTAAAGCTTTGGTAAAGAATCTTGAATACAACAGGTGCAATATTGCGTGCTCAATACCGCCTACATACTGGTCAACAGGCAGCCATTTGTTAACAAGTTCTTTGCTGAAAGGAGCATTTGCATTTTTGGCATCCGCATAACGCAGGTAATACCAGCTTGAGCAGATGAAGGTATCCATGGTATCCGTTTCTCTTGTTGCTTTGCCGCCGCAGCACGGGCAGGTTGTTTCAAGGAAAGTTTTTGAAGTTAAAATCGGTGACTTGCCTTTTACGCTAAAGTCAACATCTTCCGGAAGTCTTACGGGAAGCTGGTCTTCAGGAACAGGCTGAGCGCCGCATTTTTCGCAATAAACAATCGGAATCGGAGCGCCCCAGTATCTTTGTCTTGAAATCAACCAGTCACGCAGTCTGTACTGTGTTTTAAACTCGCCGAAACCGCCGTCCACAGCCTTTTGTGTAATAGCCTTTTTGGCTTCTTCGTTATTCATTCCGTCAAATTCGTTGGAGTTTACAAGAACCCCCGGTTCCGTATAAGCAGCATCCTTGCAATCCGACGGATTTTCAGGATTTTGTATAACAACTTTTAGCGGAAGATTGTATTTTTTAGCAAAATCAAAATCCCTTTCGTCGTGAGCAGGTACAGCCATAACAGCGCCTGTACCGTATTCAACAAGAGCATAATCTGCTGTCCAGAGAGGGAACTCTTCGCCCGTGTAAGGGTTAATACAGTGAGTACCTAAAGGAACACCCGTTTTTACACGTTCCGTGGAAAGTCTTTCGATTTCCGTCATTTTACGTGCGTTAGCTCTGTAAGCTTCAACAGCGTCTTTATTTTCAGGTGTTGTAAGTTTTTCTATATCGTGATATTCGGGTGCAACAACAAGATAAGTAATTCCGTGTACGGTATCGGGTCTTGTTGTATAAACGGGAACTTCCAGTCCTTCGATTTCTTTAACTTTAAATTTTAAAATCGCACCCTGGGATTTTCCAATCCAGTTTTTTTGCATTATTTTAACGCTGTCGGGCCAGCCCTCGAGTTTGTCAATATCCTGCAAAAGCTGTTCGGCGTAATCGGTAATTTTTAAGAACCATTGAGAAAGATATTTTTTCTCAACAACGCTGTCGCATCTCCAGCATTTGCCGTCAATAACCTGTTCGTTGGCCAGAACGGTTGCACACTCGTCACACCAGTTAACGGCTGCTTCTTTTTTATAAGCAAGACCTTTTTTATAAAGCTGCAAAAACAGCCACTGTGTCCATTTGTAATAGTCAGGTTTGCAAGTTGCGACTTCTCTGTCCCAATCGTACATAAGACCGAGTTTTTTAAGCTGCATTTTCATATAAGCAATATTTTCATCAGTCCATTTTTCGGGGCTTTCGCCGTGCTGGATTGCTGCGTTTTCCGCAGGAAGCCCGAAGCTGTCCCATCCTATCGGGTGAAGAACGTTAAAGCCGTGCATTTTTTTGAATCTTGCAATAACATCCGTAATGGTATAATTTCTTACGTGCCCCATGTGGAGTTTGCCTGACGGATACGGAAACATAGACAGAGCATAATATTTTGGTTTGTCACTATCGTCGTATGTTTTGCCGAATTTATTTTCTTCCCAAACTTTTTGCCAGTTTTTTTCTATCTTCTGAGGAAAATATTGATCTTTTATCACTTTTTAACCACCTATAATTAATTAACCTGTGATTCAATTATAGTTAAAAAAAATTTTATGACCAAATAAAACATTTAAGACAAGGTTTTAGCTTAATATACGTGCATTTTTTATTTAGCTTAACATTTTTTAATTTCTTTACTATTATGCTTGTAATATTTTAAAAATGATATACAATCATGCATGGAATACTGTTTTTAATATAGTCAACTGACTCCGACAATTTATTGAGCCGGTACAATAATAAAAGTCAGATATTGACTATATAATAAAGGTACCGGCAACAAGTGCAAGGGGTCACTTTAGATAAATCACAGCATAGGCGACCTCGCTACTTCTCATAAAATTTACCCTACAAAGTGTGTGACAGCACTGCTATAAGCGAGGTCTCTCACAGACAATTAAAAGGAAAGGAGTGTTTTATGAAAATCCTAAATGTGTCAACGATATCACCCAAAATTATAAATTCTATACACAATAATCCTGCTGCAACAACAGCCACAAACCCTATTGGTGCTAACACACCCGCAAAAGATGTTATCTCCTTCAGCGGAAAGGACGACGAAAGTATTTGTGATAACTTCGGTCTTTTAAAAGAAGACTATGCTGATTTTGAAAATTCGGCCAATATTACGAATCTTTTTAACACAACAACAAAAGAAAATGATAACAAAAAATTAGTTATGGACAAATTCTTTTGCAATACAAGAGATAAAAAAATAGGCTTTTTCGGAGATGAAGTCGATTTTGCTAAAGCTTTAAACAATAAAGAAATACGACCTGATAATTTTGACGCAAGTTCGAATGCAAAATTCAGCATGATTTCTTATGAAAATGACGGGGTCCGTTACAATTTAAAGTATAACAAAACAACACATCAACTTGTCAGCGGCTCTGCAGAAATAATTAAAAACAATCCTGATGAGCCAATGGAAAGAATTGCTATTAAGCCATCCAAAAACAATGAAGGCGACTATATAGCTCACTATCAGTTTATAAATGATAAAAATGGTGAAAGAGCTATAGAAGACACATACGTTTTGTTTGACAAAAATCTTCAGGCAAAAGCAAGCCATACGGACAAAAGTTTCCAATACTCGGACGGCGAAAAAGAAGTCCAAAAATTTGCAAGAACTTATGATGAAGAAGGCATGCCTGCAATAGCGGATGTTATTGAATATGCGCCCTACATCTGGTAAAAAATTTATTTGCATCCATCAAAATATAAACACTGCAATTACCGCAAAGATGATAAGCGGTACATTGTAGTGTACAAAAGTCGGAATGCAGGTGTCTAAAATATGATTATGCTGCCCGTCGGCATTTAAACCCGCAGTCGGCCCCAGTGTTGTGTCAGAGGCGGGAGAACCCGCATCGCCCAGAGCAGCCGCAGCCGACATGATAATAATCGTTGCTGGAACACTGAACCCCATTTTTGCGCAGATTGGTACAAACAATACCGCCAGAATAGGGATTGTACCGAAAGAGGTGCCTATCCCCATTGTGATAAAAAGCCCTATGGCAAGCATTATCGTTGCCGCAAGCATTTTGCTTCCGCACATTACTGCAGCTGCGCCGTGTACAAGTGTTTCAACTCCGCCGGTTTGTTTTAAAACCATAGAAAATCCTGCTGCAACAAGCATTACAAAAGCGACATAGCCCATAAGCCCTATGCCCTCATTCATAAGCTTATCCATTTTTTTGTGATCAATAGCTCCGGTACCGAAAATTACCGACAACCCCACAAGCGCCCCTAAAGGCAGAGAGTTTGTCCATAACTGCACCCCTAAAGTTGCAAAAGCGGCAAGCAAAGTAAGATAGTGGTTTTTGTTAAATTTTAAACTCTCCGTGTTTTCCGCCATAACGGAATCCGCTGCAATTTCCACATCCTTGTATTCTCTTGGCTTTCTGTAAGAAATAAACAAAGCGTACAAAAGCCCGCAAAACATTGCCAGACCCAAAAACCAGTTGGCTTTCCATACCTCGCCAACGGCAACCTGCATACCGTTCTGGGTTAAGTTGTCTGCAATAAGCCCCTGAAATATCAAGCCAAAACCCGCAGGAATCGTAATATAAGGCGCTTTTAAACCGAACGCAAGCGCACATGCGACCGCTCTTCTGTCTATTTTAAGTTTGTTCATAACATGCAGCAAAGGCGGGATTAATATAGGGATAAAGGCAATATGCACAGGGATAAGGTTTTGTGACAGTATTGCCATAACCGTAATGATTAAAATCAACAAAAATGCCCTGCCGCAAATAATATTGGCTATTTTTTTTGCAAGTATCGGAGCCAGCCCCGTGTGCGTCATTGCAGCCGCAAAAGCCCCGAGCAAAATATAGCTTAAAGCGGTTTCGGAGTTGTCGCCCATGCCTGATATAAAAACATGCATAACTTCTGATAAACTCATATGAGCACAAATTCCGGCAGCAATTGCGGAAAAAATGATTGCAAGCAAAACGTTTATCCTGCACACGCAAAGCACGCATAACACAACTACAGACACAATAACAGGGTTTAACAATAATTCCATAAACTTTCCGATTTCTTATTTCAATTACTTAGCTTTTAAAATCATATAAACAGGGTTGTATGTCAATGTTACTTTACTGTTTATGCCAAAACTTTCCCTGTAATATTTATCGAACTCTTTTAATTTTTTAACGCTCCAATTTAAAGATTTTAAACCGTTTGTGCCGGAATATTTTATATGTTTTAAAACCTCAAGCGGAGTATTAAAATACAGGGTCTGCATATTTTCTTCAAAGCACAAAATTTCAAAATCCGATTCACACTTTTCTTTTAACGTTTCTGATTTTAAATAATTTAATCCCACTCCGGTGGTTTCTTTTATTTCTTTGTAATTTTGCTCGCCAAAAGTCGTAAACGCAAAATATCCATCGTCATTAAGATTTTTTCTGATTTTAATCAACAGTTCATCAATGTCCGTAATCCATTGCATAACGGCATTTGCAACAACTAAATCAAAATTGTTATTCAACTCGATTTTTTCTATGTCACCCGCAACAAAGTTCACGTTATCTATAATATTTTTTATGCAAAACTCCGATTCCTCTATAATGTCGTTTGCATAATACTCTTTGAAGGTAATTTTATTCAATATATTTTTTGACAAGAAACCTGTTCCTGCGCCGAATTCAAATACCTTGTCAAAAGAATCGCCGCAGTTTGAGAGAATTTTGTCTATGAGAGAGTGCGCCATTTCCTTCTGGATTACGGCGGAGTCGTCATAAGTAGTTATACTCTTTTGAAATCTGAATTTTACAAGATTTTTGTTAATCATAATAAATCTTCAAGCTTTTCATAGTTATAAAACGGGAAATGCCCTGTTTCCAGCTCTATTATATTATTAACACCGACCTTTTGCCAGAAATTAAGCTGATTGCGTGTCGGTACACAGCGGTCGTGTTTTGCAACATAGATTTTGTCAAAAGTTTTTTGAGGTGTGGGTATTTGAGGCACATATTTTTTCATTCCCAACAGCTCCTCTGTGCAGCTTTGCGCACTTCTTTGAGGAAGATGTGCTTCAAAAATTTCAAAATGCTGCTGCGCCTTTTCACCGCCAAAAAGTCTTTGACGGAATTTTACAACCGTTTGAGAGTCCATTTTCTCCGTAAGTTCAAACTGTCTGACAGGCACGCCGTATTTGTCGTCAACCGGAATGAGAGTTCCGTTGATTGCAACCCTTGTATCCAATTTTAAATCATCGGGCAGTTTGGCTATTGCACCGGCGTAAACCCCGTAGGAAAACGACAAAAGTTTTATGCTTTTGTATTTTGAAAAATCAAACTCAGGAAAGTCAGGGGTTACGTAATCGTAAACATACAAAACATCACAGCTGCTTTTTAAGACGGAGAACGGATTTTCATCCATTCCCCATCCGCAAAAGAATAAAATCAAATTATCGCTGCCGTTGTTTTGTAAATGAACTTTCATTACTTAACTGCTGCTTTAATTCTGTGAACTACTCTGTCTTTGCCGAGAAGAATAAGTGTTGCCACCATGTCTGCGCCGTGAGTTCTGCCTGTAACAGCAGCTCTTATTGCCCACATGGTTTCTTTCGGTTTGATGCCGTGCTGTTCTTTAAAGTAGGTTCTTAAATCGGCAAGCTGCTCGTGGAGTTTTTCTTCATCTTCAAAATCCCATTTGTCGAGTTCGTTTTCAATTACATACGGGAGCACTTTTTTGGCAACCTCGCCGTCAAGAATTTTTTCCTGAACATCAGGTTCTATTTCAACATCTTTACCAAAGAAATATTTTGTATCGTTAGTAAGCTCGGAAAGTATCGTGATAGGTTCTCTTGTTACTTCAACTATTCTTTCAAGTTGTTTTTCGCTGTATTCGCTCAGGTCGTAGCAGGAAAGGTAAGGTTTAACAAGCTGTGTTAGTTTTGCCAAATCCATTTTCTTTATGTACTGACCGTTCATCCAGTTCAATTTGTCGTATTCAAAAATTGAGTTAGAGGAAGAAACTTCGTTAATTCTGAAATCAGCAGCAATTTCATCAAGAGTTTTGATTTCATGTCCGTCAGAAGGTGACCAGCCCAGAAGTGCAACAAAGTTAACGAGAGCTTCCGTTAAATAGCCTTTTTCAACGAATTCCGAAACCGCAGTTGCGCCGTGTCTTTTTGATAATTTGCTTCTGTCGGGAGCAAGAATCATACCGAGGTGTCCGAATTTAGGAACTTCCGCTCCGAGTGCATTGTAAATCATGATTTGTTTTGCTGTGTTAGAGATGTGGTCTTCACCTCTGATGATATGAGAAATTTTCATTTCCATATCATCGATTACAACCGCAAAATTGTAAGTCGGTGTTCCGTTTGATTTCATAATTACGAAGTCACCGATTAAAGAGTTGTCAAAATGCAAATGACCTTTAACCATGTCGTCGTAAGAGGTTTCGCCTTCCGGAACATGGAAGCGGATAGAGGGTTTTCTGCCTTCGGCTCTTAATTTTTCTTTTTCTGCTTCACTCAAATTGCGGCATTTGCCTGAATATTTGTGCGGTTTTTTATTTTTTATTGATTCTTCTTTTTCTGCGTCCAATTCTTCCTGAGTACAGAAGCATTCGTAAGCGTATCCCATATCAATAAGTTTTTGAGCATATTTCGGATAAATATCGAATCTTTCCGACTGCTGATAAGGACCGTAAGGGCCGCCTACATCCGGACCTTCGTCCCAGTTTAAGCCTAATGCTTTTAAACTGTCATAAATATTATCAATATATGCTTGAGAAGAACGCTCAAGATCAGTATCTTCTATTCTTAAAACATATTTACCATGATTTTTTTTGGCAAAAAGGTAGTTGAACAAAGCTGTTCTCGCAGTACCTATATGCAGGTTTCCGCTCGGTGAAGGAGCGATTCTGACTCTTACTTCGTTATTAGATTCCATATCTTTCTCCGTTTCTTTTTATTCTTATGTTAATTTTACATCAAACAATAAAATGAGAAAAAGAAGTTTTCATGTAGTCAACCGGAGCCTGCAAAAAATATAAATATTGTTTAATTTTGCTTATGATATAATCTTTTTGGAAAAGGAAAAAGTTTTATATGAAAGTTAGTGTAAAAGTACCTGCTACTACAGCAAATTTAGGTCCTGGTTTTGATTGTTTAGGCCTGGCATTGCCTATTTACAATACAGTTACGGTAGAAGAAACTATCATGCCCGGAACGGGTATTGAAATAAATATTATAGACGAAACCCATGAACAGGATATCATATCCATACCTACGGATGAAAATAATATTGTTTATAAAGCAATAGAACTGCTTTATAACTCCATAGGTCAAACACCCAGTGAATTAAAAATTACAATCAAAACCCACATCCCCATAGCAAGGGGACTGGGCAGCTCGGCTGCGGTAATAGTGGGCGGGCTGATTGCTGCAAACGAGCTTTTGGGCAGACCTGCCGACGAAGCAGCCTTACTTTCCATTGCAACGGAAATAGAAAACCACCCCGATAACATTACCCCTGCCGTTGTGGGCGGATTTGTTGTTGCATCCATTGAAGAAGACGGCAGTGTTGTTTACAGCAAAATGAACTGGCCTAAAGATTGGAACAT
Organism: Candidatus Gastranaerophilales bacterium; assembly: GCA_944325555.1. Classification (GTDB taxonomy): domain Bacteria; phylum Cyanobacteriota; class Vampirovibrionia; order Gastranaerophilales; family Gastranaerophilaceae; genus Limenecus. Next base: position 9,503 of record CALVAN010000043.1, read on the forward strand.
AACCGTTTGTATTCCTGATTACGAACTGGCAACAGATATTGCACGCTCCGTTTTGCCGCCTGAGGTTCCGATGAAGGATGCAATATTTAACCTGAAACATACGGCAATGCTGGTTCAGGCAGTAAACTCTCACGATGAAAAATTAATGAAAATAGCGCTGCATGACAGACTGCACCAACAATACCGGGAAAAATTAATACCTGGTCTAAAAGAAATCAACGAAGCTCTCAAACATGAAGAAAATGTTATGGGTGTTGTAATAAGCGGTGCAGGTCCTTCTATACTTGTTATTTCGCACGGCAACAATCTTAACAAAATCAGAGAAACCGTTTCTAAAGTATGGCTGGATTTGAATGTAAAATCCAAAATTCTTACCCTGCAGGTAGAAGAAAACGGGGCGGAAATTTTACCTTAATTAATATAAAATGTGATTTTTATCCGCCTTTCGAATCATTAAAAAAATTTTTATTTGTATAATGATGATTAAAAAGGTATAATAAATACATATTCAAACAATAAAAGGTGGATAAAATGACGGTATTAACAGAAAATGAGGGGTTAATTACTCAGATTATCGGGCCTGTTATAGACGTTGAGTTCAGTAACGGAAACTTACCCGAAATCTATGATGCTTTAGAGATTTATTCCGAAAACGGACAAAAAACAGTTGCCGAAGTTCAGCAATTGTTAGGAGAAAATAAAGTACGCTCGGTTGCAATGTCATCTACGGACGGCTTGCAAAGAGGGATGAAGGTTATTAACACAAAAGCTCCTATCTCAATTCCTGTCGGACAGGCAACATTAGGCAGAATTTTAAATGTACTGGGCGAGCCTGTTGACGAAATGGGGCCTATTGAAACAGACAAATATTTGCCCATTCACAGACCTTCTCCAAAATTGGTTGATCAAAATACCAATGTAGAAATTTTTGAAACAGGTATTAAAGCAATCGACCTGCTGCAGCCGTATCAAAAAGGTGGCAAAATAGGTTTGTTCGGCGGTGCCGGCGTTGGTAAAACCGTTTTGATTATGGAGCTTATTCACAACATTGCACAGGAACACTCCGGTGTATCAGTATTCGGCGGTGTTGGTGAAAGAACACGTGAAGGTAACGACCTCTGGAACGAAATGAAAGAATCAGGCGTACTCGATAAAGTTGCTTTGATTTACGGTCAGATGAACGAACCGCCGGGAGCAAGAATGAGAGTCGGCCTTTCCGCTTTGACAGCGGCTGAATACTTCCGTGACTTTTCAAAACAGGATGTATTGCTGTTTATCGATAACATCTTCAGATTTGTACAGGCAGGTTCCGAGGTTTCGGCTTTGTTAGGACGTATGCCTTCCGCTGTAGGTTATCAACCTACTTTGTCTACTGAAATGGGTGAATTACAGGAACGTATTACCTCTACTAAAGACGGTTCAATCACTTCCGTACAGGCTATTTACGTACCGGCTGACGACTTGACAGACCCTGCTCCTGCAACAACATTCTCCCACTTAGATGCTTCAACCGTATTATCAAGACAGATTGCATCTCTTGGTATTTATCCTGCTGTTGACCCGCTGGCATCAAGCTCAAGAGTGCTGGATCCGGTAATCATCGGCGAAGAACACTACAGCGTTGCAAGACAGGTGCTCGAGGTTCTGCAAAAATACAAAGATTTGCAGGATATTATTGCAATTCTCGGTATGGACGAATTGTCTGAAGATGACAAATTGACGGTTAACAGAGCAAGAAAAATACAAAGATTCCTTTCTCAACCGTTCTTTGTTGCGGAACAATTCTCAGGTATTTCGGGCAAATATGTTAAACTTGAAGATTCTATTAAAGGCTTTAAAGAAATTCTTGAAGGCAAACATGATAACTTACCGGAACAGGCTTTCTATATGGTAGGTACTTTAGAAGAAGCTGTTAAAAAAGCTGAAGAAATGAAAGCATAAATCTATGTCTAAGAAAATAAACCTTAAAATAATAACTCACGAAAAAGAACTCTTTAACGAAGATGTTGACGCTATATATTCCAGAAGCGTTGAGGGTGAGTTTGGTATATTGCCAGATCACCAGCCGTTTATGAGTGCTTTGGACATAGGAGTAACTAGAGCTGAAAAAAACGGTGAAATGGAATATTTTACAACCATGGGCGGTATTTTTCAGTTTAAAGACAATGAAGCTTTAATACTTACAGACCTTGCAGAAAGAGGCGGCGACATTGACGTTACCAGAGCAAAATCTGCTAAGGAAAGAGCTGAAGCAAGGCTCGGTTCTCATGAAGTAGAAATAGACAATGCACGTGCTCAAATCGCACTGGCCAAGGCTATGGCAAGACTAAAAGCTGCATTGAAAAAATAAACATTATTACAAAGTAAAAATAATGATAAAAAGCAGGGAGCTTGGCTTTTCCTGCTTTTTAGTTTAATTACAACAATTGTACAAAAAGTAAATCACATGTTATCATAAAATTATGAAAAAAAATCTTACAAACTTGTTAGTAATGACTTTGGGCGCTCTTATTGCAGCATTTGCTCTGGAATGTTTTTTAATCCCCAATAAAATCATTGACGGTGGTATTCTTGGTATCGCCATTATGACAAATTACAAAACAAACTTTGCCTTAGGCTGGTGCATATTCCTTTTAAATTTACCTTTTTTATTTCTTGCACTAAAAAAAATGGGTAAATTATTTGTTGCGTTTACATTCTACGCAGTAACAATACTTTCCTTGGGTGTTTCATTTATTCCGGTGTGGGTGGCACACAAACATGTTTCTGATCCGTTTTTAGCATGTATATTCGGCGGATTAATACTAGGCTGCGGAGTTGGGCTTGTTTTAAGGAGTAACTCTTCGCTTGACGGAACCGAAATTTTATCGATAAGTCTATCCAAAAAATGGGGATTTTCGGTTGGCGAAATAATAATGTTTTTCAACCTTTTTATATTTACTGCAGCAGGTTTTGTATATAGCAACTGGCGCAGTTCAATGTATTCAATGATATCTTATTTCATCGCATACAGGGTTATTGATATTGTTTTAGAAGGTTTAAATGAATCTAAATCAGTAAGAATCATCACAGAAAAACACACTGACATCGGTGACGCAATTATGGAAAATTTTGATGTCAGTGTAACTTATTTAAAAGCACAAGGCGGATACTCCGGTGCGGAAAAAAGAATCATATTTTGTGTAATCAACAGGATGGAAATAGCAAGACTCAAGCAGCTTGTTAAATCCGTTGACGAATCCGCTTTTATTACAATAGAAAATGTCCACGAAGTTGATGGCGGACGTGTTAAAAGACACGATTATATTTAATCGAATGTTTTGTTTCTCGTGTTGAAAATTCTTTTGTCCGGCAACGGGTATAATTGTTTTATTTCATATAGTCAACTGACCCCAACAAAATAACTATACGGCACGGAAAAATTTTATTTTTCCTTTGCCTGCCTCTAAAAAACGATACTTAATCGTTTTTC
>CALVAN010000044.1 GCA_944325555.1 Candidatus Gastranaerophilales bacterium
CTGTGTAAAAGGTGCCAGTGGCACGTTTTACATAGAGGCAGGCTAAGCCAGATACGAAGTATCTGCGTGCCGTATAATAATTAAGAAACGAGTCTTGGAATACGAACGCTCCGGCGGAGTAACGTCCGCCTGCGCATGGGGCAAAGCCCCGTTCGATTCCGCCACAAACAACAACAAGCGAGGTTTGTTTGAGGGCTATGTAATTATAACAATCACTTTAATATATCAAAGGAGAGCAATTTATATAGCCCGAGTTGCCGAGCTCAGGTTTGTGTTACTTTCTGTATGAACGAAACAGTAGGTCGGGAGTTTGCCTTCTTTTTCGGCTGAGCTTGAGCGAAGCCTGAAAAATGGCTTCACGATAACTAAAGGATAAAACAAATACATCATTGTCCTTTAATAGTGAACTTGGGCTCCACCCGTTCTTTGTACCAAAGAATGGGTGGAACATAAAACAAATATTTTTGTTTTTATTTTTTCTTATGTTCATTTTCTTTTTAATTTTTATACTGCACGCAGATACTGCGTATCTGACTTAGCATACCTCCATTCAAAACTTGACGTTTAGTCAACTTTTGAACGGAGTCCTTAGGCAAAAGAAAAGAAACGAACCATACTCTACGAGCATCCTGATTCGTACGGCTCGTACCTCGCCTACGACTCAAGCAAGAAAAGAAAACCGGCGCTTATCAAAAGAAACAGTAAAGTGTTTTATCAAAGATTTTGCCACGACAAGCTGTGGTCAAAATCTTCTCAAAACGCAACTGTTTCTAATCAAAGTTTCATCAGGGCACAGCCCTGAAACCCCACTGCTTACGCAGTAAGAGTATTTTTCTTTCGTAGTAAGATTGTTTATTAATTGCGCAAATGGTACAGATCTTGAAATAAATTGTCTTGGATTTCCTTCACGCTCGCAGAGTTTCGCATATAGACATTCTGTCTTAGTATGCTCAATCTGCTCGCTCACCGGACTGGGCTCACTTTCGTTCACACGGCGTCACCTCTCAAAAATGTGACATTTAGTCACATTTTCTCGGCAGAGTGGAAATCCGCCAGGATGACGCTCTATTTTATTGTTTTCATGACAAGTAGATTCTTGCTTGAGTCGTAGGCAAGCCGAAGGTGAGCCGTACGAATCAGGATGCCCGCAGGGTACGCTTCGCTCAGAATGACGTGAGTCTGCCTCAGGATGACGCAGAAATGCCTCGTAATGGCAAGTGTTTAAAGACTGTTCAATGCCCCCCCCTTTTTGCCTTAAATCGTTGAGGGATGAGGGTTTCAAACTTTTTTCGCTATTAATGTTGCTATCCATCTTTCTTAACATCCTATTTTTTACTTCTATATTTTTTAAACACTTTTTATTGAGAATTTAATAATTTGTTACAAAATTATAATAATAAAATGAATAAAATAGCCTATTTATAATTTCAGATTAAATAAAGCAAACTATACATATACGTTCAAAATCTTTACAAATTATTGTTTAGTAGGTCTTAATATGAGAAAATATACTTAAATAAAGAGGTAGATTATGCCAAAAAGATTACTTGTTGTTGATGACGATGACGAAATAAGAGAACTGCTCGAATTTGACCTTGCACACAGCGGATATATTGTAGATACGGCTTCTGACGGAATGGACGGTTTAAACAAAGCTGTAACAAACAATTATGATATTGTTCTTCTAGATGTTATGATGCCCAAAATGAACGGTTTTGATGTGTGCAAAAATTTAAGGAAAGCAAAACCTGATGTACCGGTACTTTTGCTCACTGCTAAAGGCACTATAGGCGATAAAACCCAAGGTTTTGACTGCGGAGCGGATGATTACCTTGTAAAACCGTTTGATATTCAAGAGGTTCTTTTAAGAGTTAAAGCTTTGTTGAGAAGAAATTCAGACAATTCTCAACAAGACTCTTCTTTTAAGCAGGAAATTCTAAAAATGGGTGATATTGAATTGTTCCCCGAATCTTTAGAAACATCAATAAACGGCAAAAAAATCAAGCTTACCCCTACAGAATTTGAAATACTATACTGCCTTATGCAGCACTTTAATGATTCGGTTTCTTTAGCTGTTTTACTGGACGAAGTCTGGGGATATGACTCTGACGAAGATGTAAGAATGGTAAGAGTTCATGTTGGCGGTTTGCGACAAAAAATTGAAGAAGATACAAAAAATCCGAAATATCTTCACACCGTTACAAATGTCGGCTACAAACTCACCCCAATAAGTGATACTGAAGAATAATTATATGAAAAAAATTCGTGATATAAAAAGGTTAAAAATTGTAGAACAAATTATTCTTGTTCTACTGCTTGCAGTAATTACACCTACTATTGTAAGTACATTTATTGTAAACAATATCAACCAACATGCAGTAAGAAATGAGCTGCAATATTCAGCTTTGAGCATATCTGAGTCAATCGCTTCTAATATAGAAACATTTACTCGTTCAGGAGAAGATGAACTTGATCAAATTGTGCTTGCGCTAAGACATATATCCGACAACAAAACAAAGGCAGAATATTTAAAGGAACTTTTTACTAATTCCCAGCTTATATCTGAGCTTCAAATAATCAATAAAAACGAAACAGATAAATATTTAAAATGGGAAGAATATTCCAGCTACAATAAAAACAAGCAAGAAATACAAATTTTAAAGAAAATAAATGAAAACGAAGCAATACTCGCCACAGTTGATATACAAACTTTCCAAGATCAAATATTTAATATTTATAAAAAAGATGACAGACAAATATATATACTGGGCAAAGATAAAGCTCTCATTGCTGCACATAACTACAATAAAAAAGATTTTGACAGGGTAACATTTGCACTGCCAAAACATCTTTTATTAAATCAATCACAGCTTTTTGGCAAAGTAAAAAATCAGCCTATTGCATATTTTAAACTTAATGACCCTGAACTAATAATTATTGTTAATACTACACACCACATTACAAAAACAACCATTAACACTGCAAGATTTAAAATTATTCTGGCGCTTTGCATATCTGCTTTCTTTATAATATTTATTGTCGGTATTTATACATCATATTTGTATATAAATATACGACAATTGTTTAAAGGTATTATTGCCCTTTCTAAAGGAAATTACAACAGAAAAATAAGAATGCTCTCCAATATATTTACACCCTATGAAATAATCTTTTTGGCTACAGAGTTTAACAATATGGCAGATGAGATTAACAATACTTACAGAAAACTCAAACATTCAAATAAAGAGCTTAAAAAGCTTGATGAATTTCGCTCCAATTTAATAGATACGGTAAGCCATGAGTTCAGAACACCTTTGACCAGCATAAAAGGATATACTTCAAGACTGTTAAGACAAGATATTGAACTGGATGAGGAAACTATTCAAAAATCTTTGAAAATTATAAAAAATCAGTCCGAAAGACTAAGCAGAATGGTTGAAGACTTGCTTGTTATTCCAGATATAGAAGGCTCTAAGCTAAACCTTATTATGGACAATGTTAACTTAAGTGATACCATTAACGATGCAATTCTCTCAACAAAACACAAAGCTCAAAGAGAAATAATAGTTAACATCCCTGAAGAATTCCCAGATGTATATGCCGACAATGACAGGCTGGAGCAGGTATTTATAAACCTCATTGACAATGCTTACAAATATTCTTACGAGGACACAGCTATTGTCATTGACGTAACTCAAGCAAAAAATCAGGCAGTAATTAAGGTTTCAAATTCATATGATTATATTCCGCCTGATAAGCTCAATAAGCTTTTCGGAAAGTTTATAAGAATCGATGACAAAACCACAAGAACAACGAGAGGAACCGGTTTGGGGCTGTTCATTGTAAAAGGTTTGATACTGGCAATGAACGGTTCTATAGAGCTGGAATCATCTAAAGATGATATTTTCAGTGTAATTATAAAGTTGCAGATTAAAGAATAGATTATTAACAAAACTTTACATTTTTGCCACAAAACGCAATTATTTAAAGAGTATATACTTTATATAGATAAGAGAGTATAAATTCAGAGGATAAAAAATGAGCGTCGGCAACAATCTACAAATTTCAACGACAGAAACCGGATGGATTTTGAAAAAGACAGTTGATGGTCAAGAATGTTCTATGACAATCGATGACAAAAATAAAAACGGTCAACTTGATATATCCAAAAACGGTGATGAAATAATAGAAAGAGTCGGTACCTTCACTGAAGCAGAAATTATGGCTGCAAAAAAATCCATTTGGGAAAAAAGCCAGAAAAACAGTGACAAAAAAATGACAGTCGGCGACTATCTTAACGAACAAAAAACAGTTGAACAGGAAGAAGCCCGTGCTGAAGCCTATGAAAGACAACAGCAATTGCGCAGACGCCAGCAGCTTGAATATTATAATCAGCAGCTCGACAACAATGGCAAAAAGAACAGCTTTTGGAACAAAGCAGCAACGTTTTTAGGAGCACTTTGCGGATTCGGCGGCGGATTTTTCTCCAACGGATGGCAATATAATTCAGGCAGCTTTAATGACTGGAATGTAAGATTGTTCTCTACCGGTGTTAACGGACTTTCCATGACAAGCAATATACTCGGTGCAACATACGGAAACCAGCTCAACGCAAGCAACTATATGACAGGCGGTTCAACAAATATGTTCGGGCCGGATTTCATTAACCAAATGATGACTGCACATAATGAATTTATGGAAAACCAAAAATCACAGTTTGAAGACATGATGGAAACAGTTAATCAGCAACAACAAGAACGCAAAGCACAAGATGACGCAAAAGCAACTGCGCAATTAGCAGAACAGCTTTCTGAGGAATACTCAAACGCAAATGAATCAAAAATAGCAACAACAAATAAAAATAAACTTGATGCAATTTACTCCGAAGTAAAAGAAGACAGCGAATATACAGCAGAAGAAAAAGCAATTCTTGAAAAAATAAAAGCTTACCCGCAGATACCATATGATGCTGTTGACGACAACGGAAGCAACGAAAACGGAAAATTCAGCACCAAAGTCGCAAAAGTTATTAATGAGCTACTTGCTGATTATAACAGCTACGAATTGGATGAAGCTAAAGCAAATGTATTATCTGCAGCAAGTCATACAAAATTGATGAACCTCATTCAAAAAGCTCAACAAGGCGGAATAACAGAAGCTGATTTGAAAGAAATAGACAATATAATAAAAGAATGGAAACAAAACAAATCTGCAGAAGAAGAAGAATAAATAAAAAGAGCCGACATAAATTCGGCTCTTTTTATTTTCAAAACTATTTTTTTGCCATCTGGGTTTGCTTTTGTTTTATATCTAACGCAGCATTGTGCGCCAAAAGGTAAACAGAACAAGTTTTATAGTTTTTTAAATACCATGCGCACTTTTCCTGTGCACAAACTATTTCTATACTCTGACCTGCACTCATTAAAGGACAAATAGGAATTACTGCCATATTTATATCTCCATATCTATTATTTTAGTGCTTCTGCCTGTTTTAACAGGTTGCAGTTTTCACTGCGTTTTTTCTCGTAATCTTTATATATTTTAGTACGATTAATAACTTCATCAAAATCGATTTGATGTGCATCAAAGTCAGGACCGTCAACACAGGCAAATTTAACTTCTCCGCCAACAGTTACACGGCAAGCACCGCACATACCTGTACCGTCAACCATAATCGGGTTCATGCTGGCCTCTGTTTTAATACCTTTATCACGTGTTAAATCAGCAACTGCCCTCATCATCGGCATAGGACCAACCGCAATAGCGTAGTCAACTTTTTCTTTGCTCATTATATCTGACATAACACCTGTTACAAAGCCTTTAGTACCCAATGAACCATCATCAGTAGTAATAAACAGTTCGCTGCAGGCATCTTTCATCTTATCCTGCCAGAAGATTAAGTCCTTTGTTCTTGCACCCATAATCATATAAACTTTGTTGCCTGCTTCTTTAAAAGCTTTAGCAATCAAATAACAAGGAGCAGCACCATATCCGCCTGCAAGACAAACAACAGTGCCGTATTTTTCAATATGTGTAGGCTGTCCCAAAGGTCCTACTATATCAACCAGTTCATCGCCTACATCTAATGTTGCAAGTTGTTTTGTAGTATAGCCGACCGCCATAAATACTATTGTAAGGGCGCCTGTTGCTCTATTATAATCTGCGATTGTCAACGGAATTCTTTCTCCGTCTTTAGACACCCTTAAGATAATAAACTGCCCGGCTTGAGCGTTTTTGGTAATATAAGGAGCATGAATAGTTAATTCATACTGGTTTGGACATAATTCTTTTTTACTTAGTATTTTATAACCCATTTTATTTTCCCACTTACTAATTCGTCTAGTGTAATTTTATATCAATTGTTCTATACGGTCAAAGATTATTTTTTCAATGCGTCTGCACCGGAAACGACCTCTAATATCTCATTTGTAATAGCAGCCTGTCTGGCCTTGTTATAATCTATTGAAAGAACACGAATCATTTCTTCTGCATTGTTTGTTGCAGCTGACATTGCAGTCATTCTTGCGGCAAGTTCGCTAGCAACAGCTTCTAAAAGTGCCTGATAGATTATGTTTGTTATAAACATTGGAACAATCTTTTGCAAAATTCCGTCTGCATTTGGTTCAAAAGCCATAAGAGGATCAATTTTTCCGGCAGACTCTTCTTCATCATCGCCAAGCGCTTTTTTTACATCTTCAGCAGGAAGAATCTTCCAATCTTCTACCTTATAAGACATCATATTTTTAAATCTTGTCGTAACAATTTCTATGCTGTCTATTTCTCCTTTCACAAAAGATTCTGCCATATCTTCCGCAATTACGAGTGCATTTGAAGAATTGGGTTCCTGCGAAATTTTTGTGTATGTTTGTACAATATCAAAGCCTACACTTTGTGCCCGTCTTTTTAAAACACTTGTTCCCTTCAAGCCAACAATAAACAGCTTTACCCCAATCCCTTTGGCTTTGTATTCTTCAATATTTTTAAGCACATATCTTATAACATTGGCATTATAAGCTCCAGCCAAGCCCCTGTTAGAAGTAATTACAAGAATACCGGCAGTTTTTTGTTCCCTTTTTTGCATCAAAACAGGATAATTATCTATTGCACGGTCAATCTTAAGCCCTGCAGAGCTAAAGCCTTCTATTGAAGAGAGAACTTTCACAAAAGCCTCACCAAGCGCTCTTGAAAATGGACGTGAAGCAATAACTTTATTTTGCGAACGTTTAACCTTTGCTGCCGCAACCATTTTCATTGCTTTTGTAATTTTTTGCGTATTTTTTATACTGTTTATTCTTGCTTTGATATCTAATAAATTTGGCATGATATTACCTTTACCTTATTGCTTATTAAATCGGGGTGAGATAAAGAACACCCCGATTTATAGAATTTATGAGAACAATGAAGACTTGAAGGTTTCAAGATTTTTCTTCAATTCCGCCTTATCATTGTCATCCAATGCTGCGCCGCTGTTAAGTTTTTCAGCAAGAGCAGACATATTTGCCTCAAAATATTCAAACCATTCTTTTTTAAATTTTTGAATTTTTGAATTGTCAATATCGTCTAAAATACCTTCGTTTGCAGCAAACAGGATACTTACCTGTTTTGCAACGCTCAACGGAGAGTATTGAGGCTGCTTCAAAACTTCAGTCAGTTTCTGACCTCTTAAAAGCTGGTCTTGAGTAGCCTTATCAAGATCAGATGCAAACTGTGCAAACGCTTCCAATTCTCTAAACTGTGCAAGGTCAAGTCTTAACTTACCGCCGACCTGTTTAGTAGCTTTTGTTTGAGCTGCACCGCCCACACGTGATACTGATATACCGGCATTGATTGCGGGTCTTATACCGGAGTTGAACAGGCCTGTTTCTAGAAATATCTGACCATCCGTAATTGAAATTACGTTTGTCGGAATATAAGCGGAAACATCCCCTGCCTGAGTTTCAATGATAGGCAATGCCGTAATAGAACCGCCGCCTAATTTGTCATTCAACTTACAAGCTCTTTCCAACAATCTTGAATGCAGGTAGAAAACGTCGCCCGGATATGCTTCACGTCCCGGCGGACGTCTTAACAGCAAGCTCATTGCACGGTATGCCTGAGCGTGTTTTGTAAGGTCATCATAAACAATCAAAACATCTTTGCCCTGTTCCATAAATTCCTCCGCAATTGCAACACCCGCAAACGGTGCAATAAATTGCAGCGGAGCCGACTCATCAGCTGTGGCGGAAACAATGATTGTGTAATCCATTGCGCCGAAGTCCTCAAGCTTTTTGGCAAGCTGAGCAACCGTAGAAGTTTTTTGGCCGATAGCAACGTAAACGCAGATAACGTTCTGGCCTTTCTGGTTAATAATCGTATCGATTGCAATAGCAGTTTTACCGGTTTGTCTGTCACCGATAATCAACTCACGCTGGCCTCTGCCTATAGGAGTCAATGCATCAATTGCGGTTAAACCTGTTTGCAGCGGCTGGTGAACGGATTTTCTGGAAACAATACCCGGAGCTACTCTTTCTACAGGTCTTGTTTTTTCGTAATTAATTTCACCTTTACCATCAACAGGACGTCCGGTCGGGCTTACGATTCTTCCGATAAGACCGTCGCCTACCGGAACAGAAGCGATTCTTCCTGTAGTTTTAACAGTCATACCTTCTTTAATGTGTTGATATTCACCGAGAATTACAACACCGACATTGTCTTCTTCAAGGTTCAGTGTAATACCTAGTGTACCTTTGCCATCTTCAAACTCAACAAGCTCGTTAGACATTGCATTACGCAAACCGTACACACGGGCAATACCGTCGCCGACTTCCAATACAGAGCCTATGTTTGAAATCTCCATCTCAGAGGAATAATTTTCAATTTTGGCTTTGATTATAGAAGTAATTTCTTCCGGTCTAATTGTTGCCATGTTACTTTCCTTTATAGTTTGTACTAATTTTTAACCTTTTATATCAATGCTTTGCACAATTGCGCATAACATCTTTTTTATCTTAGTATCTTTTTAAATCCTTCTATCTTTGACGCCATTGAGCCATCAATTGTCTTATCCTGTATTTTTAATATAAGACCTGCGATAATATCAGGATTTATGTCGAAAACAAATTTTACAGCTTTATGCAATTTGTTTTCCAGTCTTTCTTTCAAGCTTTGTTTCAAATCTCCGTCAATTTCAACAGCCGAAACTACACCGACCTTAACAATGTTTTTAGCTTCGTCCATTGATTCTTCATAACAATATTTAATAGTATCAAGAAGGTTTAGTCTGTTCTTTTCTGTCAATATAAATAACAAACTTAAAGTAGATGCTTTTACTCTGCCCTGAAAAACAGACTTAATCATATCTTTTTTTTCAGCAAAAGGAATAACAGGATGCATCAAAAAATCCTTCATTTTTGCTACTAAATCTAATGATTCGGAAACCGTTCCCAAATCTGCAAAAACCTCATCTAATTCTCCTCTGTCTTTTGCTACTGCTACAATAGCATCAGAGTATCTTTTAGCCAGTGGTAATAATTTATTATCTATTTTTAATTTTTGTGCCATTATCTATATCCGTTAATCTATACATCAATTTTGTCTATACTGTTAATAAAGTCTTCAATATACTTTCTGTGTAATTCTTTATCTTTATCCAGCGCAGTCTTTATTTGTCTTTGAGCAATCTCAATAGAAGAAGAAGAAACATTTTTAAGGAGTTCCCCCTGAAGCTGATTTTGCTCTGAAGCCACTTGTTTTTGTACATTTTGGTTAATCAAAGCAACAGATTTATCCAGCTCTTCTTTTGTTTTTTGCTCGATTGTTTTTACTGTTTCCTCAGCCTTTGTAATAATAGCTTCAGTTTCGGCTTCTACATTACCCAGTGATTTACTTACTGCCTCAAACTCTTTTATTGCTTCTGCTTTAAGGGTATCAGAATCCTCAACATTTTTTTGGATTGAAGCTCTCATATCCTCAATTTTTTGCATAACATCGAGTTTGTAGGCAATAAAAGCAAACAAAGCAATCATAATTGCAAAGTTTATAACGTTTGAATGCAATATATTAGCAAAACTAAAATCAAGCATTTTTCTTTATTACCTCTTCTACTTCATGTTCATCCAAAGGCTCAAAAGCAATGCCTTGTCCCATCAATTTTGTGGTGAGACGATTTGCTATATCAGCAACATCAAATTTCATGTTAGCTGTAGTTTGTTCCTTTTGCTGAACAAGACTCTGTTTTTCTTTACTAAAATATGTGGCTGCACCTGCTTTGGCGTCGTTCAATACTTTAGTTTTTTCTTCTTTTAATGCCTCCGATTTTGCGGCAACTATATCACGTGATTTTCGCTGAGCATCTGCAATTTTAGAATTTTTATCAGCAATTAAACCTTCAGCCCTTTGCTTGTGATTTTGAGCCTCTGTCTTATTTGCCTCAATATAATTCTTTCTCTTTTCCATTATATCCAGTACCGGTTTATACAGAATTTTATTCATTATAAAAATGAATACGAGAAAACTGATTGCCGATATTAATATAGTTGCATTAATTTCCATGAAATTTTCCTATTCGAAATGTTCATTAAAAGCTCATCTTTTTCAAACACAAAAGGCTGTTTCACCGATTGTGCAAGATTTCATTAGCCGAGTAACTGTAAAGCGATGAATAAAGCGTAAATAGCACAAGCTTCTGCAAGACCTGCACCAATAATGAAATAAATCAAAGCTTTACCTGCAATTTCAGGCTGTCTTGATACAGCGTCCAAAAGACCTTTTGTTGCTATACCCAAACCGATTCCGGCACCGATTGCACCAAAACCTATTGCAATACCTGCACCCAATTTAGCCATTGATGCAACTTCAACTGCTACTTGTTCTACTGCCATAATTTTCTCCTCTTTTATTACTAATTCTGTTATTAACTTTTGAATGTTAAAAAATTTCTTAATGTTCCTCTTCCTGAGCCGCCATTGCTATGTATGCCGTAGACAAAAGCATAAAAACTAATGCCTGTACAAAAGCAACAAATACCTCAAAAAGCATAAACGGCAATGGTAAAAGATAAGCGCAAAGACCTACAAATGTTACAACAAGCAACTCTCCCGCAAGAATATTGGCAAAAAGTCGTAATGCCAGTGAAAAAGGTCTTACAACCATTTCTAAAAGCTCTATCAGTGCCATAATTATGCCCACAGCACTAAATTCATGCAAAAAGTATTTCAAACCTTTAGCACGAACACCCTGATAAACATAATAAATCAAAACCATTATTGCCATTGCTGCCGTCATATTTAAATCATTTGTAGGCGAAGCAAGTTCACCTGTTTTTAAATGATACAAACGCCAAGGCAGCTGCCCCAAAAGGTTTGCCGTTAAAATAAATAAAAACAAAGTTGCAAGAAGCGGTATATGTTTTCTCCCGTTTTTGCCAATCATTGATTCGGTCAACCCAACAAAAGCGCCCATTATACCTTCTGCCACAGCCTGAAGCTTTGTCGGGATAACAGACAACTTTCTTGTTGCCAGAAAAGATACGACAATTAATATCCCCATTGTAATCCACATCGTAATAATGGTATCCAAATTAAAACTAAATTGACCAAGATGCGCAATTAAGTGACCTTCTGACATTATCTATATCCTCTATAAATAACAATTAACCTTTCGGCTACTTCTGTAATATATCACGATTGTAATTCAAATTCAAACACAAAATTTTTTTAATTATCAACCCGTCTGATAAATCTTGCAGGATTACCGGCAACAACGCTGTTTGCGTCAACATCGGAGAGCACAACGGAACCCGCCCCTATAACCGAATTATCCCCGATAGTTACACCACCTATAATTACGCTGTTTGCAAAAACAGTTACATTATTGCCTATGGTAGGAACTTTAGAATTTGTTCTTTTGAAGTATTTACCTTCACCAATAGTGACATTTTGAAAAATTAAACAATTCTTGCCAATGACAGCATCAGCATTTATAACAATACCAACAGGGTGAGGAAAACGGGTATTGTTCTTTAGCAATCTTTCCAAATCGGCTATACAGCAAGCATCTTCGAGCTGATTTGCCAACGGATATTTAAATGTAAATTTAATACAGAATATTTTTAAAACGATATGCCCGTTTTCTTTATAAAATGCAAAAATTTTTTTTAAAAGTGTTTTCATTCACAAATTTTTCTATAGCTTATTCTAGAAAATAAATAATCATAAAAAGGAATTTACAAGACATTATATATCATGACATAACTAAAAAATCAATATAATATGTCTTATATTGAAATCTATAGAAAATTTAAAAAACAAGAATTACTAACACTTATAAGATAATAAAATTGTTATACTCAATTACTGCTATAAAAATAAACAACAAAAAAATCCCGACTCCTCGGGATTTTTTTATCAAACTAATTAAAAAGCAATTATACAGCTCTGTGTACTTTGCCTGCTCTGATGCAGGAAGTGCAAACATCTATTCTTTGAACAGTGCCGTTGTTGTTAACTTTTACAGATTGAAGATTAACTTCTTGTCTGTGCACATGTTGTTTATTAGAAAAAGATCTTTTAGCTGCTTTAAGCTTTGTCTTTCCGCATATTGCGCATTGTTTTGCCATTTTTATATTCCTTTCAAAGATTAGTTTCTTATTTTACACTACTTTAAACATACTCCAATATCAAGTAGCGGCTGAAAAAATTTTAACAATTTTCATATAACATGTTTGTTTAGCTTTTAACAAAGAAAAATGTCTGAGTGGGACCTCGCTTGTAGGAGTGGTACACGGAGTGCGAGTGGCGCCGAGTCTAGCATTTTACGGAAGTG
>CALVAN010000045.1 GCA_944325555.1 Candidatus Gastranaerophilales bacterium
ACCCCTTGCACTTGTTGCAGGTGCCCATGTTATACAGCCAATATCGTACTTGTTTATTGCACCTGTTCAATAAGTTGTCGGGGTCAGTTGACTATATGAAATTATAACTTTTTTTGCCGTGACGTCTGTAAGGGCCTGTCATAAGAGTGTCCGGCGTTTCCACAGCACGTTTTTGTTTTTCAACAAAGTCGGCAAGCCTTTCTGCCCTATTTTTGCGAGCCTGTTCAAGATTCAGTTTGCTTGTATCGATTATTATTAATCCCTCAGATTCTTCCCCGAGAGGTTCTTTTATATCATTAGGCCAGGTGTCATAGTCTTCAAGGATACCTTGATTGATATAATCACAGATTTCATCAATCTGGTTTTGAGTATTTTGCGGCATCTGCGGATGCTTTTCTATAAACTCGTCATATTTTTGGGTCATTCTTTCATGATTGCATTTTCCGCACAGGTAAATATAGTTTTTCTTGTCATTTTCACCGTTGTCACCTTTTCTGTGCTGGGGTTTTACGTGTTCTTTTGTGTTTCTCAAACGTTTTACAAGCACCTCTACCAGTTTGTTTGAACCCCTCGGCCCGTATTTTACAATAAAAGCGTTTGCATCATTTTTAGAATCCGGCAGACTCTCCAGCCTTTTCATAATCAAATCCGCAACCGGCCTGTCAGTAGGAGTTTCAAAAGGCATAGGCGCAAGTGCTCTGTCGAAAAGCTCAATTACACGCTGTCTTTTGTGCAATATATCAGAGCTTTCTTTGTTAAAAATGCGGTAAGATTGCTCAAGTGCATGATTTGCCCGTCTTGCATACTGCGGACTGAGCTGCTGTATAAGCGGTGTGATTTTTTTAAGTTTGGCATTCTGTTTTTTCTGCAATTTTACGAGATAATACTCCCTGACTTCCGGTTGTGTCAGTATATTTTGTATAGAATCCGTCGGGTTCAGTCTTGCATGCATTTTCAATTCCTGAAAAACGGCTTCTTCAGTGCTTTGAAAATCCGGATGCAGTTTGTCCATTTCTTCTACAAGGTAATCTATATTATGCGTTACCGCTCTGCATCTGTTTCTTAATTCCAACAGTGCTTTATATTGTGCTTTTGTGTTATTGTGCCTGTAGTTTGTAACCTTTTCCGTCTGCAAAAGCTCATCCATATTCATATCTTTGTGCTTGTTTGCTTCGTTTTTAATAAACGAATATGCTCTTTGCATTGCAAGAGGCTGTTCTTTCAACCTGAAATTTTGTTCGTATTTTATTTTATCCAGTGCGATATATGCAGGGAAATACACTTTGTCATCCATAAATTTTTGTACTGCGGAATTTTTTAACATAAGCTTTCCGCAGCAGCCGCAATGGAGATCAAGCTCTCTGGGGTCATGCAAAAAAGGCGAACCCTGCGCAGAAGGCGCTCTTTTAAACGACACCGTATCCATTACAGGTTGAGAAGGGAGTTTTAACAAAAACTTGTTTATGGCAGGGTGTTGGGGATTATACCCCGTATTCTGCACAGGAGCCTTGCCGTAAAAAAATCTTGAATGTATAGCGCTAATATTCATAGTATTTTAATATCCCTGATAATATTTTTTTGCTGATATGTAACCTAATATTAATTTTTTAAAATTGATTTTTATCAGTAAAAAAGGGACACCGAAACGGTATCCCTTTTTATAAACTGTATTATGAAATATCCCATCTGCCGCATGTGCCGCCCCATCTGGCGATAATGTTGCCCTTGATATCCTTGATATCCTTGGGGTGCTCGGCAGGCATTTCACCCTCCACAATAGTGATAACCTCGCAGTTGTTGGAACATCCCGTGCACTGGTTTGTAATTGAATTAAAGTGCATATTTCCGACTTCCCATCCTTTGAACTTGGTTTTGTTGTCGGTGTACTGGTGGTTTTCCATTGCCAGCAGCGCAGCCCCGATAGCGCCCATTGTCTGGTGATTATCAGGAACAACAACTTTTGTTCCGAGAGCTTCTTCAAAGGCCTTAACCATACCGGAGTTTGTAGCAACACCACCCTGAAAGGATACGGTCGGCAAAAGTTCCTTACCCAGTGCAAGGTTGCTCAGATAGTTTCTTACAAGAGCCTGACAAAGCCCGTATAACAAATCTTCTACCGGATACCCCAGCTGCTGCTTGTGGATAAGATCGCTTTCGGCAAAAACGCCGCAGCGTCCCGCAATACGTGCAGGGTTTGTGGATTTTAAAGCGGTTTCGCCAAACTCTGCAATAGGCACATTCAATCTGTTTGCCTGCTGGTCAAGAAAACTTCCGGTACCTGCTGCACAAACCGTATTCATTGCAAAGTCGGTTACAATACCGTCTCTTAAGATAATAATTTTGCTGTCCTGTCCGCCGATTTCAAGAATGGTCTGAACGCCGGGGACATATGTGCTTGCGGCAACTGCGTGAGCTGTGATTTCGTTTTTGATAACATCCGCACCTACGAGTGCACCGGCAAGGTTTCTGCCGCTGCCTGTTGTGCCTACACCTTGAATATTATATTCGCATATAGCTTTATTAATCAGTTCTCTCATGCCTGTTTGAACTGCAACGACAGGTTTACCTGCAGTCCTAAGCATATAGCTGTCAACGTATTTGCCTGTTTCATCAACAAGAGCGAGTTTTGTTGTTACAGAACCTACGTCAATCCCTAAATATACGTTTAACGACATTTTTTCCCTCTCTCTTACCAATTTCAATAATATAAAAAACATAGCGGGATTTCAAACTTTATTTTTATCTTAAAAAATAATATAATTATTATGTTATTAAGAAAAGTTGAGGAATATATGGATTTTTCCAAAGGTGTGTTATTTGACCCCGGATATTCAAAGTTTTTAATTCCGTTTGCGCAAAATATTGATGCTGCGCATAACATGCTTTTTTCAATAAAAGCACCTCATCAAAGAAAATTTAAGTTCCAGATTATGTATCCTCAGCTTTTAAAACTTTTGGAGCAAACAGTATCTTTTTATCTGGGATGTCTTTTGTGGGCAGTTTTTATTACACAAAATTTTAAAGACGACCCAAAAGAAATACTCGACAACGCCTACCTCGGCAAAAGCGTAGATGATGAAGCAATGCTGTTTGAAGTAAATTATGCAATAAACTACATAGACAAATTAAAAAAAGACTGCAAATATTACCTTGGAAAAACCTGCAATATTCCCTCTGATTGGG
The DNA here is from genome assembly GCA_944325555.1 of Candidatus Gastranaerophilales bacterium. Taxonomy (GTDB): domain Bacteria; phylum Cyanobacteriota; class Vampirovibrionia; order Gastranaerophilales; family Gastranaerophilaceae; genus Limenecus. The sequence goes on from CALVAN010000045.1 coordinate 3,184, forward strand.
GTGAGGTTATGCTGGTTTATAAAGACTTTTTAACAATAAACAAATTTTTAGTCAACGCTAAAACCACGGCTGATATCAAACTTCCCGAACAAATTAAATTACCCGCAGCGGAAAATCTTGCAGAAATTTTGGACATAATAGAAAAAGTCACAAAATCCGGAGAACTAAAAGAGCTGTTCAAAGTTAAAAATTACATTTTATAATTCTTGCTCTTAAAATTTTGCTTAAAAAAAATTTACAAACCCGAAAAGTCTTTTTGCATAAAGTTTTTCGGGTTCGCAATTTATTTTGTTAAAAAAATTTTTTAAACTTTTTTTCAATTATCCCGATAGAAATAATAATTAATAACAGGGTCCGAAAGGTGTGAATTGATGGGATTTTTTAGTAAAGAATTAAAAATCGGAAACGGAGAAAAATACGATTTAAACAAGGTATCTTCAGAAGGTGTAAACAAGGAAGAAGCTGCAAAAGATAAGAAAAAATTAATAAAGATATTCCAGGCTTTTGACTTAAACGGCGACAATTCTCTTGATGCAATAGAGCTTGCAAGAGCAATGGATTACTTTAATTCTTTAGATGAAGAAGGTGAAGCCAACTCTAAATTATCTAAAAAAGAATTAAAAGAAGGCGCTGCCGACTTAAACAAACAACTGGGACTGGAAGGTAAAGACAGAATTAAATCCCGTGATATAAAAAAATTCATTAAAAATATTCAAAACACAACCGAAGGTGATGCATCAATAAGCCGTGAAGACTTGTTTAAATATATTGATGACGCATCTTTAAGCTCTGAAAACATCAGAGAAACTCAAGTTGTTGATGACGGCAACGGCGGTAAAAAATATGTTATTTCTTATGACAACGATACTGAAGTAACAGTTAACAATGACGGTTCTTACCAGCTTCAGGCTAAAGATGAAGAAGGAACCGTTTCAACGCAATATCACAACAAAGAAAAACAACTTTTAAAAGAAACTAATGTTTATTCAAATAACGATACGGAAGTAACTGACTATGATCCTAATCAAACAACGCCCGTACCGTTAAAAACTATTTCAACAAGAAACAACGGCACCGTTAAATCAGAATTAAACTATATAGACGGCAAACCCGCAAACGAAACCGTAACCTCAGACGGCGGTTCAACGGAAAAAACTTTTGAATACTACAATGATGAGCCATATATTATCCAACATATTCAAAATAAAGGCTCTGATGAACAGGTAATGACAAGATATACTTACCCTTCAGACGGAACAATAAAAGCTAAAGTTACGGACAAAAACGGTGTCACAACACAAACAATGGATGACGAATACAATGTTACGTCAGAATTTGTAAATTTAAACAACGGTACAATAATAGAACGTGACTTCAACACGGACGGTTCAAGATACGAAGTCGTAACAGACAAAAACAACAGGGTAACTGAAACCGTATATAACAAGCAAAACAAACGTGTATCGCAAGCAGTTTTCACTGTAGGTAATTCCTATGAGATAAAATATGATGGTGCCGGCAACACTGAAGGTATTATTGTTCAATTTAACGAAACTCCGGCTGCAATAGCAAAAAAATTCGGCTGCAGCGTGGAAGAATTGGCTGCAGTGAATAAAGGGAAATTGCATGGTTCAGGGAAAAATGCTTACTTTAACGTTGGTGACTCAATTAAAATTCCCGGTGAACTTGACGCAGATGCAAAAGCATTGCAGGGCAGAGATTCAAGAGAACAGGCTCTTGCAAAATATAAAGCTTATCAGGAACAAAAAGCCGCCGAATTACGCAAAAAACAAGCAGCAGATGCAGCTCTTGAAGCAAGAAAAGGATACTCAAGAACATTTACAAATGTTACATACGATACTTTTGAACAGCAGGCAAGAGCACTTTTCGCAAGAGAAGGCAACAATAATCCCAGTGAATATGAACTTAAATTAAGAATCAACGAATTAAAACAACTCAACCCAAATATAAAAGACGGTGAATTAAAAAACAAAAAAATTAACGCAACTTTCAACAGAGAAACCTATGCGTCAATAGGTGTAGGTCAACAGCAAAGAGAAGAAGCAAGACTTGTAAAAAAAGCAAAAAACGAAGCTGCAACAGGCAAAAATATCGCCGCAGACATGTACGAATCAATCAATGAAAACGCTGCAGGTGTTTCTACAGCTCAATTTAAAAATGCACTGGCTAAGGTCAACAAAGATAACGTTATCGGCGTTATTGAAGAATATGACAAATTATCCCCCGACGAAAGCCTGATGGAAGCAATTATGGACGAAACCGGCACTTGGCTGGAGAACAGAAGGGATAGACAGCAAACCATTGTCAATGCATTATACAATAGGGCACTGGCGGCAGGCGTTGATCCTGAGCGAGCCAAAACAATGAAAACAGAGCTTACTAATGCTGTTAATAATTGTACGGCAAGTGATACAGCAACTTTAGACGGTCTTGTCCGCAACTCAGTTGCTACCATAAATGCAGCAGAAAGAGTTACAAGAGAAGAAAGAACCTCTAAAGTAACAGACAACTCTCAAATGCGTACACAAACAATTGAAACAGGCAACACAGCTCTGGGTGAAAACAGACAAAAACTGCAAGATCAATTAGATAGAGACGGTTGGTGCGCAGATTTGTATGAAGGGCTAAAATGGTGCGTCGGTTCCGACAATCTGGATGAAAAAGTAAAAGCCGATTTAAATAAATTTGAAGGTTACATGAATCAACTGCAAGAAGCTCATAAAAAAGGCGGTGATGCAGCATTTGATGCAAAATTCAAAGAGATTTTCGGCGTAGATTATGACCCAAACCTTGCAAGAGGCTATAGTAAATTACAAAATGATTACGCAAATGCCTATGCTATGACAGCCGGGTTAGAAGGCTTTAACAAAGAATTTTCATCATCTATCAACGGAAACGAGTCTTATGACACAATGCTCCAAAAATACGGAAATTATCTGCAAAGTGCAAGCAGCTCGATAAATGACGGTGCACAAGCCGCCGAAAATGGCATAGCACTTGCAATGAAAAAAGACGGCATCGACTTCAAAAATGCAACTGAAGCCCAAAAGCAGCAGTATCTAAAAAATATTCTTAAAAAAACTCAAGAAAGTTTAAATAACGAAATTCAAAAATATACCAGAGGCAAAAGTCTTGATACAATGAAAAAAGATTTGGATCAGGCAAGCATTGCAATATTCGGCAATAAAGGCGACATTGTTTCAAGAGTAAACAACTATGTTGCCTCCCAACAGCAAGGCGGAGCTTATACAGCAATGGCCCTTAAAGCAGCAGGTGCAATTGCACTGGGTGTATTGACAGGCGGGGCAGGAACTGTAGCTTTGTCTGCAAGCGCTTTAGCCACTACCGCCGTTGGTACCGGCATCATTTCCGCTACCGTAGATCTTACAGACAGAGCTTCATCAAACAATGGTCTTCAAGATGGTGAAGTCTTTAACATACTAAAAAATGCAGCTATTGACGGTGCAACAGTATTTGTTGGCGGTAAATTAACTAAAGCTGCCATGTGCTTTAAAAACGCTAATGCCTTTGTACAGGCCGGAGGAAGAATGCTTGCTCAAACAACAGGCGATATTGCAACAGGTGCTGCAGCCGAGTACTTGCAAACAGGCGAAATAACAATAGAAGGTGTTACATTCCAGGCTATGTTCTCTGCAGCAGGTAATCTAGTTGCATTAAAACAGATACATAAAGCAGACAATACTACCCCCGCAGTAACGAGCGGCGGTTCTAAAAAACCACGCCCGTCAGGTGACAAACCAAAATACGAAGTACCGGAAGGAGAAACACCTTTCCAAAAAGCGACCAGAAACCCCAACGACCCTACAGGAATAGCACCGCAAGGCAGCGTTGGAGTAATCGGCAAAGAAAAATTTGAAGGTATGGTCGAAGATGTCAGCCAACAGGTAAGAACAGCAACAGATGGAGAACTCGAAGAAATTTCTCAACGAGCAATGGCCCTTGGCAAAAGAGAACAGAGCCGCACTATCAAACACCTTGTTGAAGACGAACAAATCTTAAGAGAACTCGAAGATGCAACAAACCTCGGCGACTTGTACAAACTTGAGAAAAAAGTTTCTTCCTGGACTGATGATGCAAGAAGACAACAGGAAATTCTTGATAAAATTGCACTGAAAAGAGCAGAATTAAAAGAAAACGGAACTTACACAGTAGAACAAAGAAGCATTGACCCGCAAATTAAAGCTGATGCAGAAGCAGCACTGGCTCAGAGCAAAAAGCATCTTGACCCGACACAAATTAATGCGGTTAAACAGTATGTTGAAACTATAACAGACCCTGCAGAGCTTACAAGAGTAGTTGAAAATCTTAAAGCCAGAGGCATGAAACTCAAAAGCGGAAGATTGAAAGCGGCAATTGACGCAAAATATGCGGAATTAAACATCCCCAAAACCACGGTTGAAGCGGATACTCCTATGACGGCATCTAACGAAACAAGAATAAACGAGCACGAAATACGTGTTACGGGTGATGCTGCGGAAATACCGACCGGTGCAACATATAATGCAACTCCCGAGGACTTTGCAAGATTCAGACCCGTAGAAGCAGAACCCGCTAACTATGCCAATGTCGTTGACGGAACACCTGCTCCAAGACAAACAGCTCCAAATGAAAGCTATATAAACGGCCATGAAATTCGTGTTACGGGTGACAACACTCCTGCGGCAAACGGTGCTGTTTATGATGCAACACAAGATTTTTTGAATCCTACACAAGTAACCGCACAGGTAAGAACTGCTGCTGTCGGAACTCCACGTCTTGACAGACTCACCCCGGGCAGCGGCAGATTAGGCGGTCAAGCTAAAGCAGAAATAACAGCAGAGGTTACTAATACTGCTAATGCGGCCACTACAGTTCAAGAATTACAAGCTCTAAAAACAAAAGTACAGGAGAAAATTTCAAATCCTGAATTAAGAACAAATCTTGAAAAAATCATTGATGATGCGGCTAAAAAATTGGTTTAGAAAACATAGAACATAATTGCTTTATTGATAAATTGTCTGAGTGGGACCTCGCTTGTAGGAGTGGTACACGGAGTGCGAGTGGCGCCGAGTCTAGCATTTTACGGAAGTGACCCCATGCACTTGTTGCGGGTGCCCTTGTTGTATATCCAATATTGTACTTGTTTATTGCACCCGTTCAATGAGTTGTCGGGGTCAGTTGACTATATGAAAATCATTTATGAATACAGACTCTGAAGTTGCAGGGTAGACTATAGTCTACCCTGCAATCTTTTTATGTTGGGCTGGTATGCCCGACAAACGGACTAAGATGCTACAAAGTATCTGTCTGTATATTAATCCTCAATCGGCATTGTCACTATATACTTATGCCCCGATTGTTTTTTTGTAACATTTTCCGTATCAATGTCTTCAGGCAAAACAAAACTCTGCGAGAAGGAATAAACTTTATCAGAGTGTTTGCCTGATTTTTCCCCGAGTCCGTTAACACTTACTTTGTTTTTCTGCACATCGATGCTGACATTGTTAGGGCTGTTGTTGAAGGGTTTAAGGTCAATAATCATTTTGTATGAATTGGTGTTATCGTCTTTAAAGGTTTCAACAGGAGATTTCATATGCATTAATGCACCGTTGTGCATAGGCATTGCGCCCATAGAATCAAACATTTTTTCCTGCTCGTCAATTATTCTGTCAATATTGTGCATCGGCACGGGCGGTGCGTAATAAGCGTGGCGCATTTGATCCAACACGTAATACACTGCCAGATAGCACGCAATAAACAACACAAACAGAACAATAGCAAATTTTATCCAGTGTTCTGTTTTACAGGTACATTTGTGTTCGGGTTGTTTGATTTCGGTGTTGTTTTCGGTATTTTCGTCCATAGTTTTTCTCCTTAATTTGTCCGAAGGGGACCTCGCTTGCCGAAGTGGTACACACTCTGCTGAAGCAATGTGCCTACGGCACTTAATTTGTAATAACAATAGAAGATATAGCGAGATCGCCTATGCGATAATTTTGCTCAAGTGACCCCATGCACTTGTTGCCGGTGCCTAAGTTATGCAATCAATATCGTACTTGTTTATTGCACCGGTTCAATGAGTTGTCGGGGTCAGTTGACTATATGAAATATTATATTAAGGCTTAAGAAAATTTATATCAGACTTTAATAACTTCCATCGGGTAATATTTTTCTCAGTCCTTCAACCATGTTATCCAAAATCACGATTTTGTCGTCATTTTTTGCTTCAAAAAGCCCCGTTAAATCCTCTTCAAAATGTTCGGGCAAGGATTTGCAATGCTGTTTTGCGTATTTAATGAGCCTTTTTTCTCCGGGGTGGAATATCTCGTTTGCCGCAAACAACACGTCAAAGTACGATGCCAAAAACGCAGTTATTCTGTGATTTATACTGACAGGGTCGTTTCTTTTTACTGCAAGTTTAATCTGATCAAGGTACGAGGCGCTTTTTTTATCCTTCAAAAGCATCATGTTTCTTTTTATGATATTGTCACGCAGTTCTTCAGGGTATCCTTTGCTAATTTTTTCCTGCAAGCTTTTGAACCAGCCGTTTTTGTCGTACAGAATTTTTGAAGTTGCAACATTGTGCAAAAAGCAGGTAGTATAACCGTTTGAGGCGTAATGTTTAATATAAACATTTTCTATACAGTCCTGAATCCAACCTTTTGAGCGGAACATAAAATCAAAACCGTTGCCGTCTTTCAATTTCCACTCATCTCCTGTTTCAAAATACTGATTGTTGATTTCATAATCATCGGAGTAAACTTTTGCAAGCTCTGTTCTGAAATCTGCGGGTATTTCCATATCGGAATAAACATAAATATCGTAATCGGACATTTCATCGTCCTGCCCTGATGTTCTTGAGCCTGACTGTACGACCGCATAAACGCAATCGAGCTTTGAATACTGATCGGCTATTTCTTTTAATATATTTTCCATAAAAACTCCCCTCAATTTACAGAAATATTTTACAATACTTTGCACAAAATTTCTTACTCAAAATTTATATGCTATAAAATATATTATATGAAAAAATTAGTTGCGAGTTTAATAGTACTTTCGAACCTGTTTTGTTATTCATTTGCCGACGAAATAGGTTTAGATAACGTCAACAAGCACAAGGTTGAGTACACTCCTAAAGTTCAGAAGGAAACAAAAGAGCTGACAATAAATAAAGAAGAAGCTCTCAAAGGTATTGCACAACTGCAGCAAAAAAAAGATATCGAAGATATCGAAATGCTCTGGGATGCAACTGTTGAAAACAACAGCCTTATAAAATTCGCAATGAAAAAGCTTTCCATCCCGCCCGAACAGCAAAGATATCATTCCTCACTTCTTGCAAAATCCGCTGCGGCGCTGATTAACGGCGCATCGTTCGTGCCGGCGCTTTTCGGCGCAAATTATATGGTGCAGTCAGCCTCTTATGCAACGGGCAGGCTTGCAAACAACTACCTTGCTAAAGTGAACAACCCGAAAGAGGTTCCGCTTACGGATACGGAGCTTATTGAGCTTGCGGGCATGATAGAATCCCTGCAGGATCAGATTATAAACTCTTATTACAACTATAAAATGGCGCTGAGTCAGGTTAAAGACACAAGGCAGCGTCTGGTTTTGTATAACAAAAACTACGCAGCAGCCCTGAAAAAAGCGCAGAGCGGCAACCCTGCCGATAAAATGGAAATGCTTGTTTCTGGCGCACAGTATGACGATTTATTGTTTCAGGAATTTGAACAGATAAGAGAAGTGCGCAGATACCAGATGGATTTGGAACGACTTGCCGGCAAAAAAACCGTACAAAACTTAAATTTGTATCAGTATGCTTTTAAAAACGAGCTGTTTAGTGCTTCCTTAAACACAAAGCCTGCTGCCGACAAAAACAAAGGGGGCAAAAATGATAAAAAATAAACTTCTTCCCGCTTTGTTTGCCGCAGTTTTTTCCCTGCAGTCCTGTTTTGCAATCACCGTTGAAGATATAACAGAGCCTCTTCCGCCTGCTTACCGCCTCGGTGTCGGGTCTGCACCCGAGAACAAATACAAGGTTTCCGAGGCAAATAAAGAGATAAAAGCAAAGGACGCAACACTTGATAAAGAAGCAGAGGCAATAAAAAACATCACATATGCAGACTTGAGCCTAAAAAAAATAGCAAAAGAAATAAGCGACGACGCTGAACTCGAATCCTCGGATATGCTCGCAGATATTCAGCTATTGTGGATTGGAGCTGCACAAAACAGCCAGACGGTTAAATTTATTGTCTACAAACTCTCCAACCCCGATGAAGACAAGCCGGACGAAAGTATTGTAAAAAAAATCATACAGCCTATCTCCACTGTCGGCAGCCTTGCCGGTATCGGTATCGGCAACCCGATAGCAGCAATATCTTCAATTATGGGCAGCAGTGTGCTGGGGTCGTTGTCCGTTGATGACAAGGATTTAAACTACAAATTTTCCAAGGTCAACGATGCGGATATGGTGGTTTTGATAAGAAAAATTGAAGAACTCCAGCGAAAAATCATATTTTACTATTTTGATTATATGACCTCACGTCAGGCGCTGCAGCGCTCGGACATACTTGTTGCCAAAAGGCAAAAGGCTTTTGCAGACACAAAGGGACTTTCGGACGCTCAAATAATAATGCTGGATGTGTTTTACCGTGAGGCATTAAACAAGCAAAGCAAACTGCGTTCCGACTTTTTATCCAAGCGTTCCGCACTCGAGCAGCTTGTGGGAATGGATTCCATGGCTCAGTTTGAGGAAGCTCTTGAGAAAAGAGAAGAAAAAGCTGCTAAATTTTTCATATAGTCAACTGACCCCGACAAAATAACTATACGGCAAGCAAAAGCTTTGCTTTTGACTTTGCCCCTCTCATAAAAGCAACATTTAGTTGCTTTTATTCGGCAGAGTCTCT
>CALVAN010000046.1 GCA_944325555.1 Candidatus Gastranaerophilales bacterium
GCAGAGTCGTAAAATGCTAGACTCGGCGCCACTCGCACTCCGTGTACCACTCCTACAAGCGAGGTCCCACTCAGACAATTTACTTAACAATACTTAAAAAATTTTTTTTAATTTGTAAATTTAAAACCTTAACATACGTTATAAAATTATGATAATCGATAATTCAGGAATTAACCCGATTAAAAAAGAAATTAACAAGCCTGCACAAAAAGTGCAGCCTCAAAATTCTGCGCCGGAAAGCCCTCAAAAAGAGGAAGCTGCCGCCGTATCGGCTGGCACTTTAAAAGCCTATGCAGGCATTGAGGATAAAAACAAAAAAGTTTCCAGAGAAGAAGTTGTTGAGTACTTAAAAAATACGGGATTAAAAAATGAACAACTCTGCGAGGAAATACTCAAAAATCTCGGGGATGAGAACGGTGAAATCACGCAGTTAAGTTTTGATTTTTTAAAAAGTTTTCAATCAAAAAACAATCCGTTACTTCTGACTTCACAGATTTTTGGCAGAGCAAAAGAAGACGGAAAAATCAATTATGCGGTGTTAAAACTTGTTGATTTAATAATGCCGCAAAGAGATACGGGCGTCTTTTACGGCGGCGACAACATCAAAAATGTTATGACCGGTATTAAAAACAGTGACGGCTCGTTTAACAAAACGGCGCTGAAATATTTTATCAAACACGCTGACGCTTATACAAAGATTTTTAACTTTGAACCAAAATACGCTTTTGCCCCGCTTAAAAACAATAAGGGAGAATTTGACCCGAAGGCTCTGGCTTTTGCCGATGAAAAATTAAGCAGCGGCGAAGAGTACAAAAATGTTGTTACACAGCTTTTCGGGGCAAAAGACAGGGACGGAAATTTTTCGTATAAAATAAACGAGCTTCGCAATTCTTTAACGGAAACTTTTGAAAAAACACAGGCTGATTACGTAAAAGAAATTGCTCTGTCGTTTCCCGAAGATAAGAAAAAAGAACGTGATGAGTTCATTGAACTGGCAAAATCAATGAAAAACAAACCCGATTTTTATCAAATATTTAATTTTATTAAAGAAACAAAAGCCGATGAAAAAACAAAATCCTCTCTTGAGTTTGACCAAAACACCGTCGACTTTTTAACGGAAATGGAAAACTCCGGCGATTACAGTTTTGAAAAGACGGAAATTTTACTAAAAAAAACAGAGCTGCCGCTCAAGGCATTTTCTCAAAAAGATATTGAGGTTATAAAAGGCCTGTGCCAGAGTGTTGACAAAGAAAATGTTGAAATGTTTGTTGACGCTTCCATAAGAAAAGCAGGCAAGAATAAAGGCAAATTCGATTCCGCAACGCTTGAAAAATATATTGATATTTATCGCAAGAACCGCTATTTAAACCCGATAGCCGATATTGAATATATGGCAAAATGTTTAGCGCTGGAAGAAGATGACTATGCGCTTGATACCTTTGCAAAATTATATAATTTAAGATGGAAAACAGGCAGCCGTTTCGGTTCGGAAGAATTATTAGACAGGCGAACACTGCATTTTATTCTTATGATGTGCTGTATGGAGAACAATGGTGCTCCTCAGCGTCCTTGTTACGAAAAAGTATTGGATAATCTAAATAAACTTATGACAATGAAACTGCCGATGTCCTCACGTGATGCCTTTGCCAATTTTATGGTTTATCAGGACATAGACACTGTTGAAAAGCTTGAAAAAATTGACTTTATGGAACTAGGACTTAAAACCGGACAGGTTTCACAAGGTATTTTTAAATATGCAACCGAGAAGGAACTGCTGCACTTTAAAGAATATTTAAAAGATTACCTGAAAGACAAAAATGTCGAATCCGTTGATATTAAACTTAACCAAAATATTTCAAGCATTGTCGAGCTTACAACAGGGCCGGCTTACGACAGAAAGAAACTGCTTTATGACATAAAAAAAGGCGAGCCGACGGCAGAAATCCACGAATGCAAATGGGATAAGCGTGTTACAAGAAAAGAAAAAGACTTTAAAAACAACACTGTTACAGAATACAGAAACAAGATTGTATATAAAAATTTTGCGGATTACGAAAGATTGGAATCCCAGATTTTGAAAAAATTTGATGATGATAACAATTTGCTTTACGAAGAAGAAATAAAGCCCTCGGTTATCCCGAATGTCTTTGATATAACAAGAACTTACCCCGACGGCAAAATCGAAAAAATCAGCACCGCCCAAAAAACAAAAGACGGCAATGAAATCATTGAAAAAAATATGACCTCGTTTGACGGAACAACAACCTGCTACCGCTATGAGGAGGACAAAAACGGCAACAGAATTTTTGATTATGTAATAACGGATAAATCAGGCAAAAAGCTTTTGAATCAATCCGTTACGTTTGAAGTGATTGACGAAAACCACTTTGTTTCTTCCCGCAACAACAAAAAATTCGACATAAAAATACAGGGCGACAATCTTATTGTCAAAGATTTAAAAACACAGCAGACAAAGACTCTTGAGCTTAAAAGCTTTACACGTGATACAAAAGAGCTTGTACTGCCGGTGTTAAAAACTCTTCCCGGAGATGAGCTTTTCAAAATGAAAGAAATTGATTTAAAAGCTTTGTATGCAAACGAAAAAATGGACAATGCCGCTTTCAGCCCCTCTGAAGAATCCATTATGATGAAGCCGGAATATCTCGATGATGCCGTACTCTTGCACGAGCTCGGACACGCAAAAGATATGATGATGTTTAAGGAAATTGCACAGGAAATAAACAAAGACCCAAAACTGAAAAAAATATTTACCGAAGAAAAAGACGCTTACCGTGAGCATTTTGGCGACGCCGAGCTTACAAAAATAGATTATTTTACTGCGGATTATCACTATCTTGGCGCAAACTCCGTACACGAAGGTATTGCGGAAACAAATGCAGTTTTGAGCACCTGCCCTAAAAATGAGACACAGTCGATTCGCTCACACTACTGGCAGCAGTATTTTCCACGCACAATAGCTTATCTTGCAGGTCTTCTGGAATAAATTTTTGCAGCAGGATTATCCAAACAATACAGCGCCTCTAATTTCATATAGTCAACTGACCCCGACAACTCATTGAACAGGTGCAATAAACAAGTACGATATTGGCTGTATAACATGGGCACCTGCAACAAGTGCAAGGGGTCACTTCCGTAAAATGCTAGACTCGGCGCCACTCGCACTCCGCGTACAACTCCTACAAGCGAGGTCCCACTCAGACAATTTTTGCAGCAGTATTATCCAAACAATACAGCGCCTCTATATTCATTGACAATGTGTTATAAAATTTATAGAATATTGATATGAAAAGAGTGTTTATTACAGCGTTGTTTCTGATATTGTGTTTTTCTGCGGCTATAGAGGTTTCTGCCAAAGAAAGAACAGTCACTCAAGTTGGTAAAACCGGCATAATTTCAAACGGTTTGTATTTTAAAATTTGTGATGTGAACACAACCTCTAAAAATATTGACGTAACTGTACGTGTTAAAAACAAATCAATGCTGAGTCAGGCCGTGTATGTTGAGTTAACTGATACCGAAGGCAACACCTATGAGGCAGATAACAAAGATGCAATAAGCTTTTTTAAACCGCTGAAATTTAACAAACCGATTACACAAAAAATATCCTTTACAGTTCCGACCACAACAAAAAAATACTGGCTGGCTGTGTACAATAAAGACATCTTCAAAAAAAACAAAAAACAAATAATAACCAAAATGTCAGTTAACGACGCAAAAAAAGAACTACATACAAAGTAACAAAGAAGGGCGATTGATTTTTTTTTAAAATCATAAGATAATCAAACTATGAAAAAACAATTAACATTAGCAGTATCTTTAATGTTGGCACTTACTCCATTATGTTCCGATTTGAGTGCCGATGCCAAGATGTCTACTGAATCTTATAAACTTTTTCAGGAATCAAATGTTCTTGAAAAAGATTGTAACTATTCCATGGCGATAGAAAAAATAAAAAATGCAATAGACCTTTCGCCTGATGAAGCAATTTTATATATAAAACTCGGCGGCTTGTACACAGAAATGGGCGACTGGGAAAATGCCCTGATTGCATATAAAAAAGCTATAAAATTAAAGCCAAATGATGCTGTTGTTTATATAAGCATCGGTAATATCCTTCAGCAGCAGCACGATTACGAAAATGCCTTTGCTGCCTACAATCAGGCTTTGACTATCTTTCCTGATTACAAATACAATTATCTGAATTTAGCAAGCGTTAAATCAATGCAAGGCGACGATCAGGAAGCAATAAAATATTATAAAACTTTTTTGGGATACTATCCTGATGATACGGAAGCAAGAGCCAATCTGGCTTCTATCTATTTAAAAATAGACAAATATCAGGATGCTGCAGATGAGTATGCAACTTTATACACAAAAAATCCGACAACCTTTAAAGAATACGCAAACTACGGGCTGGCTTTACTGCGCTCCGGTGATTACACAAATGCTGTTGAAATGCTTAAAAAAGCAGTAAGAAACGATTCTACGGATTATGCATCTCACGCAAATATGGCGCTGGCTTATGTAAGACTGGCAAAAGACGAGCTTGCTTTAATAGAATTTCGCAACGCTTTTACAATTAAGCCTGATTTAAACGATTTAAAACTTGATTATGCAAATCTTCTTGCGGATATGGACAAAACCCAAGACGCAATAAATATGTACAAAGAGTACATACAATACAAACCTAAAGATGTAAACGCTTATTATAACCTCGGTATAGTTTATCAGAAAAATGAAAAATACCCCGAGGCAATTTCCACCTTCAAATCAGCACTGGCAATAGACTCTTCCAATGCTGACGTAAAAAAAGAACTGGCAAGAACATACCACCTTTGCAAAAACTATACTGATGCAATCAAATTGTATGACGAATTACTTGCGGTTGATAAAAATGATTACAATGTGCTCTTTAACAAAGCGATAGCCGAACACGCACTCGGAAACTACGATGCAGCTATTGCAATTTATAAAAACCTTTATGCACAAAGAAATGAACCCAAAGTAAGAGAATACCTCTACAAAGCATATATTGCTCAGGGCGATGCTTACAACAAAAACGGACAGACCAAAAAGGCAATTTCCTTATACGAACAGGCTGCAGACCTGAATGCAAATGATGCGGCTGCACTCAGAGCAATGGCTGCGGTTTATTACTCAATGGGTTCGAAAGCAAAGGCAATTGAACAATACGAAAAGGCTATGGCAATTGCTCCGGATAATGTCGGCTTAATGCTTGATTACGGCAAGCTTCTTGCAAAATATGAAAAAAAACAAGAGGCAATAGCTGTTTATAACAAAATCCTTTCAATTGACGTAAAAAATGTAGAGGCGCACGAAGCACTTGCTGATTTATATTTGAAAGAAAAAGCTACAGACAAAGCAGTTTTGGAATACAAAAAAGTGCTGGAGCTTGCTTCAAACAACGAAGCGGTATTGATAAAACTCGGCAACACCTACAAAGCCGGTGACGATACAAACAATGCGCTTTTGCAATATGAAAAGGTTTTAACGCTGAATTCCCAAAATACTGATGCTATGTTCAATGCAGGTCTTTGTTATTCTGAATTGAAGCAAAGTGACAAAGCAAAAGAAGCCTTTAACAAAGTTATTTCCATAAACCCGAAATATGCATATGCTTATTACGCACTTGGTATGGCTTATGAAGAAGAAAAGAACTATTCACAGGCTATTTCCAACTACGAAAAATTCCTCGGGCTTACTGATGACAATCAGATGAAAAACGATGTAAAAAAACAGATTGAATACTTAAAAACAAGGTTAAATGAAAAGTAGCACAAGATACAGCTTAGTTTTATTGTGTTTGGTTTGTGTGTTTATATGCAGCGGTTTCGGCTTTCGATGCCGCAAACGTGACGCATTGCTGCTGTTTAACAGCCAGCCGATTACAAATCAAACGGTTAATAATGCCGGTCGCCATTTTGCAGCCAGCGAAAAGGTTTATTACATACTTATCAACAACGAAAAATTTAAAGACGACTACATAAGGGTGCAAATAGTCAAAAAAGAAGAAAAAACAAACCATTGGGGGTATAAAATATACTGGTCCAAGGATTTTCAAATAGATACTTCTCTCGGGTATTTTAAGTCGTATTTTGTAATTGATGAGCCGGGATATTATTTTATGCAGATATTTTCGTTCGATGACTTTGACTGGCCAATTGTGCGCAACGATTTTTGGATAGGTAAGTAGTGTTTAAAGATTGGTATTTGTACATAAAGTTTTATTTTGACAGGATTTTTTCTTCAAAATACAAAATCGAGGGCAAATGCCTGCAATGCGGTGCCTGCTGCCGCAATATAGTCTTTATGATAGAAGAAGAATATGTTAAAGAGCCAAAACAGTTTGAGGATTTAAAAAAATTTGATAAAAAATACAACTGCTTTGAAATAGCAGGAAAAAACGACAAAGGTGTTTTGCTTTTCAGATGCAAATCTCTTGACGATAACAACAGATGCAGGGATTATTTTTTTCGTTCGCTGTATTGCCGGATGTATCCTATGGTTAACTCAAAAATCAGGCTCGGCGGATGTGAAACTTTTGACAGCTGCGGATATAAAATAAAAATCGATAAAAAATTTGAAGATTTTTTAAAATAATATCAGAAGCCCCTTTATGTACAAGCTAGGTCCCACTCAGACTATTTATCAAGAATCGAGTCAGCTAACTCCATTACACTTTCAGGTTTTATTGAATACATGCAGGGTGTAAATTTTTCACCTTCATTTAACAATCTGCATTTTCTTTGCCCGCAGTATCTGCAGCTTGCGGAAGGTTCGATAAAAGCACCGTTTTTGCTGTATGCGGAACTTGAACGGGGATGGGTTGACCCCATAATGGCTATTGTTTTTGCGCCCACTGCATCAGCCAGATGCAAAGGACCGGAATCGCCAGAGATAAACAGGTCACAAAGCGAAATTAAAGCTGCAGTTTCTTTTAAAGACAACTCACCGGAATAAATATGCGAATTTTTTATTTCTTTATACTGTTGATGATTTTTGGCTTCTGCCTTGGAACCTATTACCAAAACTGACGCATTATACTTTTCAACAAGCATATTTCCCAGCTGCTTCCAATATTCATCAACCCATATGCGCCCCTGCCTTTGTGAGTCATTTTCTCCGCCCGGGCTGAGTATAATTATCGGAGGCGAAAAAGCTGATAACTCCTGTTTAAATCTGTTTTTAATTTCCTCATCGACACCCAGATTAAGAAACTCAGGCTTTTTAAGTTCTCCCAACGCATCACAAGCCGTGTTATAAAAAGCATCAACAGCATGGACTCGTTGAGCATTTCTTTTCACAACATTTTTAGGATTAGCAAAATAAATCATTATAAAATTTCTTGCAGCATTTGTAAGGTTTATTATGTAATCATATTTTGTTTTACGTAATTCCAATCCTTTTTTGAGGAGATAAAAAATATTGTCCTTATGCTTCATATCAAACGGGATTACGTTATCGATGTAAGAATTATTTTCCAATATCGGGCAAATGCCTGACGCTGTAATAAAATCCACCTGATGCTGCGGATAAGTAGTTTTTATTGCCTGAGCAATGATGGTTGAATGCACAACATCCCCTATTGCACCCAGCCTTATTATTAAAATTTTCTTTGACAAATTATCTTGCATTTTTAATAAAATAATATAATTTCAAATCGATAATAACACAAAAATAATCTTTTTTAAGGCAATTTTTACAAAGAAATATACTTTATATATATAACACGGGGTAAACTATGTCTGACGACAACAACAAATTAAACGAGCAAAATAACAGACCTTCACCGCCTGATGACGGCGATAACTTTAAATTATTTTTTAAAGTTATGTCAGCCAATGACGGTGATGATATGCTTCTTGATGCAGCAGCCGAGAGCTATTCAACAGAACTCGGCATATTGGAGCGCCGAGGACAAGATATTCTGGAAACTCTTGAAAAAGGAGCAAAAAAAATTTTTAACAAGGACAAAGCTGTTGCGCCTGATTATTTGAACCCCGCAGGAACAGTGCCGACAACAACTCCTGAGGCAGTGGAACACCAGATAAAAAAGAAAGGCAATACCGCCGCCGATGTCGTATTCCGTCCCGAAACCCCGTCAGTGGAAAAGAAATCCACCTTCTTTAAAGACGTAAAATACGATGTTTCCATTGATGAATTTTCAGCCATGAAAAAAATTACCCCGACAGCAGAAGCCGGCACTGTAGTGGATTATTTTGACAAATCCGTCGGATTAAAATATCAGCAAAAATCTCCGGGCGGATATACAACTTTTAAAGGCGAGGTCGAATATGAGCCTTTTGACAACACCTTACAGGTTTCTTCCAGTTATACCGTGCCGCAACATTCTATTGACGGACGTGTATATCTTAACAAGGAAAACCCCGGAGTATCTGCAGGATACTCACAGCGAATAAATAAAAATACATATTTACGGGCAAATGCATCCTGGTTTAAGAGCGATGCCGCTTTTGAAGTCAGTTACAAATCAAAATTAAAAGACAATTCTTACCTTTCGGTAGGTGCCTATGGCTCGACATACCACAAGGAAACCGGTGTGCGTTTACGTTGGAACTTCTACGGGTTCTAATTTAGCCGGTAAGTTTTAGCGCATAAAAAAATCTCCTGCAATCAGCGGGAGATTTTTTTGTATTTTTCTTACTCTATTTTTGTTCTATATCGGCTTCCGTTACTTCGTCATGACCCGAGGGACCTCTTCTTATAATTTTTGCGCCGACCTCAACGGTTCCGTCCCATTCCGTATTTAAAGATTCCGGATTAAGCGCAATAGCTATATCCATAAAGAAATCATAAAGTTCAGGCTCATTAATACCGTTTCTTGGATCTTTAAAGGTTCTTGCATAATCTCTCATGATTTTTGCATTTTCTTTGTATTTGGCATTGAGTTCCGGATGTGATTTCGGATTAAGTTTGTAAGCAAGTTCCGGATGTTCACTGACAATCTGTTTCATCTGGTCATAAACTTTAACCTGTCCGCAGAAAGCGAGTATAACTTCATACATATCATCAAGCGCTTCCGAATACAAGCCGAGTTTGATTTTGCTGTCTATTCTGTCATCATAAAAAGCACCTACGCCGTATCCGGGTCTGTTTTTAAGATACTCAAAATCAGCTACGGCTTCTTCATATCTTCCGTAAAAATAAGAAAGCTGAGCTTTTTTAGCTCTTGCAGCATCAAAGTCGGGTTCTAACTCAACTGCTTTTGCATACATATCAATTGAACCTTCTTTATTGTTATGGGTTTCGTATCTGATACCTTCATTATAATAAAACTGCGCATCTTTTACCTGTGTTTGTTCCTGCTGATCTTTTTTAGCTTTTTTTGCATCGGCGCTAAGCCCTGTAACACACAGTACAGACAAGCATAAAACCAATGATAATAATTTTTTCATATTCGATACTCCTAAGTCTAAGATAATTTATATTATATAACAGTTAGTATATTATTTTACAGTGTTTCTTAATAAAGCTTTATATTATGTTTTTTATCCGCTCTGTCAGCAAGAAAAGTGGAAATAACAGGAATAAATATGTAATAAATTCCGCCGAGAATAAGTGCCGGTTTTGCAATCTTAATGCCTTCAACATATTTTTCCAGCAGCGGAGAATTTTTGTTTGCGGCCTTAAATTTTTGTATAAATTTTTCCGTCGGTTTTTTTGTATAATGATGAATTGCATAACCGCCGGCAATACTCATAGCTGTTGATATTGCGGAATTGTATATTAAAGCTTTTTTTCTGTCTTTTTCTATTTTTTGGTTTCGGGCTGTAGCACGGATAAATGCCGCCGTTAATACAACATCCGTCATGTTCATAATGTGCTGGGCAAAATTTGTATCGGCATACTTTTGTGCAAACTTTTGAAAAGGTTTTGTATTAAGAATTTTACCGATACCTGCGGCAATTTGCTCAGTTGCAGCATTGTAAATTCCTTTAAAAGATATTATCGGAGATTTTGAGCTCTGACGGCGTGTGTCATTTTTTTGTACATCATTTTTAAACAAATGTTTCATAAGCGGCGGAATCAAAAAACAGGTTAAAGCGGATTTAGGTACTGCAATAACAAAGCCCAGCCCGAGCTTAAACAGCTGTGTTGCAAACTGATATGATTTAGATTCCGCAAGAGTTTTAGCTTCGCTTTTCAGATTTTTTACAGCTGTTGTGTTTAAAAATTTTGTCGGATTTTTGTCTATTTTTTTTATTGCTCTTGCAATCGGGTTAGAAGCGGCAAACATAATTAAGTACCCGACAGCACTGGAAGCAATAGATTTTGCGCAGGCATAATGTTTATTCTTTTTATCTGTTTTTGGTGTTGACAAAATTGCAACAGGTCTTGCCAGAGTAGACATCGCCAGAGATGTCGTAGCACAAAAAAGTGCGCTGTTGTTTGCGGCAAACTCCAGCCCTTTTAAAAGCATTTTATTATTATAAACGCCTTTGAAATTTGTTTTCGGTGTGTTTTTATTTAAATTTGAACTTATTTTCATTTTTGTATTAGACAACGTCACTACAAGTAATCTTACCCTAAAGTATTAAAAATAAACATAGCGATTTTGTGCAATGTTTTTGCACTGCAGTGACGTTATTATTGACTATGTAAATCCTCAACTCTTCTGATTGCTTGTACTTAGTGCTCACCTCTTTTGCTTTTTACTGCAGGAGAGGTTTTTTTTAGAAATTTGATTTAATTGTAAAGAAATGTAACAGTATATACTCAAATGTGAAATTTTGAACTTTGTATATACTTTATATATATGTAAGCATTAAATAAATAAACGAGATAATAATAAAGATATTAAATAAGACGAGACTTTCATACTAACACTAACTAACCTACCTACCTAACTTCCTAACCTTCCCTTCCTATTAAAAGTATTGCTCTAATGAAAAATTAGAGCTTTTTTTTGCGTATAAAAAGCCATTCATTGGAAACGAAAAAGTTTTTTTAGCATAAACAAGTCCCGTAAGTATAAGGCAATTCCCAATTTTAATTAAGTATAATATCTTGAATATTTATCAATCAATTATTATGATATTCTTGATACTAAGGCGGAGATAAAACATTATGATTTATAAATTACATAATTACATCAGGTTTTTAATATTGTCATTATTGGTGTTTTTTGGTGCCACTTTAAGCTCACCTGCAGAAACATTAGATGTTTCGGGGTGGAATAATTTAAGAACGACTTATATTCCCGGTATATATTGCCAGATAGTTGATGATTACGGAAAATATCGTCACCAAAAACATTATTATTACAATATAAAACTTCAACAGATGATAGAAATTCCCGGCGTTTATTATATGAATTCAACTGCGGATTTAGGTGAATATAAATCGGATTATGAGATGTATGGTAATAAAACAAATACTTTTATTTATAACAATAAGCAATATACAATAAGAACTTTTCAATAAAAACTCAAACCATTTGAGTCCGTGGCTTTGAGCTAGCTGTACAATATCAATACATCAATAAAAATAAAGATTATTTCATATAGTCAACTGACCCCGACAAGGTCATAATACGGCACGGAAAAATTACATTTTTCCTTTGCCTGCCTCTAAAAAACGATACTTAATCGTTTTTCAGAGTTCTTGGGTACAATAAACAAGTACAATATTGGCTATACAACAAGGGTACCCAAGGACTCCGTTCGGAAGGTGCCGGTGGCACGTTACGAATGGAGAAAAGTGCATGGGGTCTACCTCTCAGAAACAATTATCAATTGTTTCTTCGGCAGAGTCGTAAGATGCTAGACTCGGCGC
>CALVAN010000047.1 GCA_944325555.1 Candidatus Gastranaerophilales bacterium
TCGCTCACCGGATTCGTTCACTTTGTTCACTCCATCCGTCCGCAAATCCGCAGGATGCCCTTGGGTACAAGCGAGGTCCCTCTCAGACAAAATAGGTACAATTGTCATTTATTTCTTTTATCATTTTATACGTTTTTTAGTAAAAATTAGTATAGCGGTACATGTGCGCAATACATCAGCATATTCCAGCCCTGAGAATATTTTATCTGTGTAGCACTGCCCGTCGGAACAAAGACCCTGTTCTGGTATTCAACAGGCAGTTCCAGAGCGTTTCTTATGGCTGCTCTTATAAAGTTTGAGTGTGTAACAATAATGATTCTTTTTGTTAGATTTTCTTCTATCATATTGTTGATTATGGAATCAACACGTGCTTGAAATTCCAGTAAGGTTTCGCCACCTTCGGGTGCATAGCTTGAAGTAAATTCGTGGTATTTGTCAAGCATTTCGGGGTATTTTTTCTCAATTTCCGAATAACTCAACCCTTTCCAGATACCGAATTCCTGATTTTTTAATTCAGGTCTTATTATTATGTCTTTGTCATATTCTTTTGCGACATATTTTGCTGTTTGAATGCAGCTTAAGGATTCTCCCGTATAGATTGCATCAACCTGCGGAGAACGTTTGACAATCCATTTTGCTATTTTTTCCGCTTCCTCCTGTCCTCTTTCGTTTAAAGGCGGATGGCTTTCTATATCGCAAATTCTGTTTTCTTCAGTATAAAGTGTTGCACCGTGTGCTATAAAGGTTATTTTACATTTTCTTTTAAATAACATAACAAGCTCTTTTCTTTTTATATATTGCAAAATGTATTTTGAAGTTGAATAAATAATCGGCACAAAAAAAATAAACTTTAATAAGTTTTGACAAAATAAATTAAAAGACCGAGATTATTAAAATCACGGTCTTTTTTGTAAAAAAATGTTCTTTTTAACTACTCAAGAATCATACCGTTAGTAAGGTCGATTCTGACAGGTTTTTGAAGTTTAAGGTTCAAAATATCGCCTTCATGGATAACAATTCTGTGACCTTTAATAACTTTCAGGTAAAGTGTTTTCCAAAAACCTTCCAATCTGTATCCGCCAACAGCATCGCCCAAAAGCTGAGCAGTCTGGTTTCTGTCTGTTGTGATTGTATGTGTCTGCATATTAACTGAACCATTCCTTACAAAAAGGCGTCCTCTTTTTACATCTGTAATTTTACCGTTCAAACAGTCACCTTCAACGAGAAGAAGATATTTTTCTTTTGTTACAAGGTTTTTGGGCAGTTTTGAAAGAAAATCATCACTAACATTTGAATCTTTGCAGGTAATTTTTTTGTTAAGTACCATGATAGGGATAACCGTTCCGGCAGGGATAGTTGCGATATAGCCGTCCACATCGGAATCAACAACTATACCTTCACCCATTCTCGGACGCATAGCCTCTCTTAATTTTTCGTTAGGGTTAAGTTTTGCCTGTTCAAGCATTTTTACGACAAATGCTGCAAGCTCTGCTCTTGTCGCAGGTCTGTCTGCATTTATGTAGCTATCTTCACCTGGTTCTTTTACCACCATTCCGAGAATTTCAGCCTTACCTGCCGCAATGATAAGCCAATCAGGAAGCTGGTCATAATCATCATAGCTGTTTTCAAGAATATCTTTGGCCTTCTGGTTTGAAATTGATTCTGTTGTCAGCGCATTAACAACCGTAGAAATTATATGTCCTCTTGCAACTGTACCACGAGGATTAAAGTTTCCGTTAGGATAACCTTTTAACAAATCAAACATAACAGCTCTTTGGACTACTCCGTAAAACCAATCTTTTTGACTTACATCTTTAAATTTCACGGGATTTGTAATAGGTGCATTTGCCTGATCAAAAGCTTTTACAATAATAGAAGAGAACTCTGCTCTTGTAACTTTTTGATCAGGGCGGTATAAGCCGTCAGGATATCCGACAACAACGTCAAAATCCGTTAATATTTGTATTTGCTTATATGCCCAGTGGTTTTTAGGCAAATCTTTGTACTCTTTTGCAATAGTAGATGCACAAGATATACCGAAAACAACAGCGAGAACAAGCGCTTTTGTTAAAAATTTCTTCATATCTTTCTCCTTATTAAAACACTCGAATTAATTTACTTGTCTTAATTACTTGATTTTATCAAAGAAACAAACACTTGTCATTATATTTGGCTACTTTGATTGATACAAAAGTACACGAAATTATGAAACAAAGTTTTACAAATGCAATATACACATTTGTAAAAAAATTTTTATTTACAAAAGGTTTTGTAAATACCTGTTGACCTTCCTCTTGGAGGTCTGTAGTTTAGAGAAAAATAAACCTCAGTTTTTATTACATATCCAAACTGCCTCTCCTGTACATCATTAAAATCTTCACAGTTTAAGTCAAATATGCCCATTACAAGACCGTTAGGAGTCTTATAAACTCCCATATGCCTGTTATACAAACTCCATAAAGATTTTGAATCATAATACCAACCGTTTGGAAGCTTTTTCCATACCGCAGTATTTTCATTAAAGTGCAGCATATTTGCATCAAGCAAAAAAGATTCAATGCTATCTTTCATTTCTTCGCTGCGTACAGTGCTTTGTTTAGCCATCTGATTTGCAACGCCATAAAGCTGCTGCCCTATTTGTGCGTTTGTTCTTGCCCAAACCGGAGTAATTGTCATACACAGAATCAAAATAAATACAAATTTTTTTAACATCTTGAAAACACTTCAATCTCAAGCGAATCCATTGTGTTAGCAAGAAAATAAGCAGAGCTGGCAATCATTGATGCATTATCCGTGCAATACTTCATAGCAGGGGCAAAAATCTTGTAGCCTTCGTTTTCAAGCGCAAAGAATTTTTTTCTTATTTCCGAATTTGCAGCAACCCCGCCGCCTAATACTATTTGTTTTATACCATATTTTTGTGCAACTTTTAATGTCTTTTTGAATAATGTTGAAGTTATACACTCCTGAAAACTTGCGGCAATATCTTCTTTAGGCAAATATCCCATTTCTTTTTCAAGTTTTCTTGTAAGATTTAAAACTGCTGTTTTTAAACCTGAAAAACTAAAATCAAACTCGCCCTGTACTTTTGCTTCAGGAAGTTTGTAGGCCTTCGGGTTACCATTTGGCGCCATTCTGTCAAGGTTTAAGCCTCCGGGGTATGGCAGTCCCAAAAGCCTTGCGACTTTATCATAGGCTTCTCCCGTGGCATCATCAATTGTTTCACCTATTATTGTCTGATTTAGATAGTCATCAACCTTGATAATCTGCGTATGCCCGCCGCTTACCAAAAGTGCAATCATAGGCGGTTTTAAATCAGTATCTATGTAGTTTGCACAAACGTGTGCATTAAGGTGGTTAACCCCGATAAAAGGTTTGTCATAAGTTACAGCTAGTGCCTTTGCCGCATTAAGACCTACAAGCAGAGAGCCCACCAGCCCAGGGCCGACTGTTGCGGCAATTGCTGTTATATCTTGAGGTTTTAATCCGGATTGGTCAAAAGCCTCCTGTATAATCAGATTAACCGCATCAAGGTGTTCTCTTGCTGCAACTTCCGGCACAACCCCACCGAATTCACGATGTGTTTTTATTTGAGAAGCAACTACATTAGCGAGCACTTCTCTGCCGTTTTTGACAATAGCGCAGGCTGTCTCGTCACAGCTTGATTCCAAAGCCATAATGATTATGTCACTGTCAGCATCAGGTCCTATAAAAACAGATTCACCCGAAACGGGTTTTTTAAATTCTTTTACAAGTTTAGTCATAAAATTTACACTCTGTTTTTTATCTCTTCAAGAAGCATTGCTTCAAATTCATCAACGGTTTTTGTACCGATAGGTCCTTCGCCTCTTTTTCTGATTGCAACTGTTCCGTCTGCCATTTCTTTATCACCTACAACAACGACATACGGAATTTTCTTATCCTGTAAAGCTTCTCTTATCTTGTAGTTCATGCTTTCTGAACGATCGTCAAGGTTAGCTCTGATGCCAGCATTTCTGAGTTGTTTATAAACTTTTTCCGCATAATCGGTATGTTTGTCGTTCGAAATAGGAACAACTTCAACCTGAGTAGGAGCAAGCCACAGCGGGAATGCGCCTGCGTAGTGTTCAATCAATATGCCGTGAAAACGTTCCATAGAACCGAAGATAACTCTATGCAGCATCAGGGGAGTTTTCAACTGACAGTCTTTGTCCTGATATTTGATATCAAAACGTGCAGGCAGATTGAAATCTAACTGAATAGTTGCACACTGCCAAGTTCTTCCGATTGCGTCTTTGACTTTGAAGTCAATTTTCGGTCCGTAGAATGCGCCGTCACCTTCATTTATTTCATATTGCATTCCTCTGCGTTCCATAGCTTCTTTCAAACCGGCTTCAGCTTTATTCCAGTTTTCAATTTCACCTATATAGCTTTCAGGACGTGTTGAAAGTTCAACTTCAAATTTCATGTTGAAAATAGCCATTGTATCTGCAACAAAATCAATGATTTCGTTAATTTCATCAACCAGCTGCTCCGGTGTACAGAAAATGTGAGCATCATCCTGCGTAAAGCCCTGTACACGTGTCAAACCCGAAAGTGCTCCGGAGTGTTCTTTTCTGTAAACAGTACCAAGTTCAGCCATTCTTAAAGGCAAGGAACGATAAGAATGTCTGTTTGCCTGATAAATCAAAATATGGAACGGGCAGTTCATCGGTTTAACAATATACTGGTCGTCGTCTTCGTTCTCTTTTTGAATAAAGAACATATTTTCTCTGTAGTGATCAATGTGTCCTGACAATTCCCACAGCTTTGATTTAGCAAGCTGAGGAGTATTAACGATTACGTATCCTCTTTTTCTGTGCTCGGTTCTCCAGTAATTTTCAATTTCTTCTCTTACAACAGCAAGGTTAGGATGCCACAATACAAAACCTGCGCCTATTTCTTCTCTTACAGAGAACAAATCCAATTTAGTGCCGAGTTTTCTGTGATCACGTTTTTCCGCTTCTTCAAGCATTGTTAAATATGCTTTTAAATCATCTTTTGTCCAAAATGCAGTTGCATAAATTCTTTGTAGCATTTTATTTTTAGCATTACCTCTCCAGTAAGCGCCTGCAACCTTCATTAATTTAAAAGCTTTGATAAATGATGTGTTAGGAAGGTGAGGCCCGGCACAAAGGTCGTTGAATAAAGACTTTCCTTCACTATTTTTGGTTAAGAACAAAGTAGGTTTATGATTTCTGTGTTCTTCTAAAAGTTCAGCCTTATAAATTTCGCCTTCTGATTTAAACTCGTTAATTTGAGCATCAACATCAGGAATAAGATATTTTTCAAATGTAAGATTTTGTTTAACAATCTCATGCATTTTATCTTCTATTTTTTGAAGATCATCCTCAGTAAATGTATGTCCTTCCAAATCAAAGTCGTAGTAAAACCCGTTTTCTATTGCAGGACCAATAGCCAGCTTAGCCTGAGGGAAAAGAGCGATGACAGCCTGAGCCATAACGTGCGATGTTGAGTGTCTTAATATTGAAAGAGTTTCTGGATCTTTTTGCGTAAGTATTTTTACCTTATCGCCATCTGTCAGGGGTGTTCGAATGTCTTTTACATCTCCGTTAATTTCTAAAGCCACGGCATTTTTTGCAAGTCCTTCACTGATTGTTTTTGCAAGGTCAAAACCGTTAGCTCCGCTTTGCAATGAAATTTTTGAATTGTCAGGTAAAATTACCTCGATGTTAGACATTATTTTATCCCCTTATTTAAGTATCCTATTAATTTTATAGCACCAGCAAAAAACTAATGCAAACTTGTCAATTCTCTACCCTAGTTAAGTTGACTATATGAAAAAATTGTAATATAATTTAAAAAAAATCAATATTTTGTAATATTTTTTATTAATTATTACAAAATTTTTTTTAATATGTGGTTTACAAAATAGGGTAAAGGAAAGATAGGTTTTTAACATGTGTCCAAATAGCGAAATTCCTAATGAACAAACTGAAGCTAAACAAAAAATATTAATTGCAGATGATGAAGCAAGTATAAGAAGAATCCTCGAAACCAGATTAAGTATGATCGGTTATGATATTGTTACAGCTGCTGACGGAGAAGAAGCCGTAGCTGTATTTAATAAAGAAAATCCGGATTTAGTAGTTTTAGACGTTATGATGCCTAAAATGGACGGATACGGCGTTTGCAGAGAAATCAGAAGGACTTCTGACGTTCCTATCATTATATTAACTGCATTGGGTGATGTTTCCGAAAGAATTACCGGCCTTGAACTCGGCGCTGACGACTATGTTGTCAAACCTTTCAGCCCTAAAGAACTTGAGGCTCGTGTTAAATCAGTATTAAGACGTTCTACAAACAGAGAAATAACACCGTCAACCGGCAAAGTAACAAAAAATGTAATTACAACCGGTAATATCAAAATTGATACCGCAAGACGTCAGGTATTTAGAAAAAATGAAAGAATCAGACTCACCGGTATGGAATTTAGTTTGCTTGAACTACTTGTTAACAATTCAGGTCAAGCATATTCCAGAAACGAAATTTTGCAATACGTTTGGGCTTATCCGCCGGATCACAGAATTGACACAAGAGTTGTTGACGTACATATTTCAAGATTGCGTTCAAAACTCGAAACTGACCCGGCTAATCCTGAATTGATACTTACTGCCCGTGGTATCGGTTATATGTTCCAGAGAATTAACTAAAATTAAAAATCCCTCTTCAAACGAAGAGGGATTTTTGTATATTACCGTTTTTAATTATGTAAAATATTTTTCCAATGCCTGCTTATCAAAAACCTCTATACTGTCTTTGTTATGCAGAAATATCATGCAGGTGAGCATCGATTTAAACATAGAAAACTCATTGATTGAAAATTTTTTCATCAAATCAGCTATATTTTCTGCAAGAAACTCCGTTATAAGAGTCTTGTTTTTAAATACCAAAGATGTAAAATAATCCAATCCTTCTTTGGTATTGATTCCTTCAAAATACAAAATATCAGGTGATTGAAACTCTATAAAACGCATTGCTTTATCAAGATTAAAACCTATATGTTCATTCAGTTCACACTGATTTACATTTTCAAGATTGTATTTGGTAATTGATTCTATTGTCATTACGTTTTTATTTTGAGTAGCAATTTCAGACAAAATAGAATATATCATATGTGTTTTTCCGCAAAGCGAAGAACCACACACAAGAATTATGCCGGGATTAGTAATTGCCTTAGCTATAATAGCAATTTTTTTATCATCAAGCCCGCACTCTGATAACTTTTTAGGCGGTTTATAAATTTTTACGGATATTCTTTCCCCATGAATTGTAGGAAATGCAGAAATACTTGCAATTAAAGCTACATCATCGACTTTAAAACTGAGCTTGCCAAGCTGAGGAAGCTCTGATACCGTAGGGTCAAGATTAGATAGAGTTTTTAGTCTTGCTATAAAAGATGATACAAGAATTGAAGGTATTTCACCAGTTTGTATATTTTGTGAGTTATTTTTAAATATTACTCTTAACCCGTTAGGAACATGTTCAAAAAAGAGCTCATGTACGTCTTGAAGTATAGCCTGTTTTAATATCGCCCTAATCATTTTCTGGATATGCTCATCTGACAGGCTGTTTGAAATATCCTGTTCGTTTAAAACTTCTCTCCAGTCATATTTTGGACGATTTTCATCAATAAAAATCTGCCCAACTGAACTTGAACTTGTATAATATTCCTCAATCTTTTTTAAGATAGCATTTTCTGAAGAAATAACCGGTTCTATCTCGCATTTAGCATCTTCAACAATTTTATCAATAGCAAACAAATCCAACGGATCTGACATGGCTACAGTTAAGATCCCTTCAATTTCAAAAAGCGGAATAACTTTGTACTTCTGTGCATTATTCAAATTAATATAAGTCAGGCATTTTTTATCCAGAGAATAATCTTCAAGATTTACATATGGAATATGTAGTTTACTTTCCAAAAATTTCAGCAATGCGTCTTCCTCAATAAGCCCTGAAGAAATAAGAACTTGCCCTATATTAACATTTTGTACGGCAGCAACTTGTTCTGCAGTTTCCAGATCTTCATAATTGATAAGGTTGTCACGTACCAGATCGTATTTTATTTTTTCCAGTGTTTTATTTCGTACAAACTCCATTGCCTTGCCCGCTCTTAATTCAGATATTCTTTAACCTTGTTTATAACTTCATCAAGCTCAAACGGCTTAGTTATGTATTCGTTAACGCCTGTTTCCTGACCGATGATTTTATCATCCTCCTGTGAACGGGCGGTAACCATAATGATTGGAATATCTTTATATTTTGTATCATATTTTAAAAGGCGGCTAATTTTGTATCCGTTGATTTTGGGCATCATAACATCCAGAATCATCAAATCAGGCATTATTTCCTTTGCCATGTTGAGACCTGCTTCTCCGTCATAAGCGCAAAAGCACTCGTATCCCTGAGCCTCAAGCATAAATTTAAGCGTTTCAACAATATCCTGCTCATCATCAACAATAAGAATTTTTTTATTACCGCTCATTTAAGTTTAAACCTCCGCCAAATTATTTTCTGAAACATCCTTGTTTAATGAATTTTCAACGAACTCAAATAGCTCTTTTGAATCTGCTCCGCCTTCGGGATAAGTAGCGGATGAATATAATATATCATATTTTTTATCAGATTGTTTGCCTGTATCTGTATAAACAGTGCTTTCTATTTTCTTTTCAATAAAACTCTGTGCAAATTTATCTGCCTCGGGAATTATTACAGCAAGAAAATTGTTATTAGCCTCAGAAAAATAAGCTTCTTTAGTATTTGCTGTTTTTCTGATTATTGAAATTTTGCCATCTTTTATATCATCAAGAAAAGAAGGTGTTTTACCTTGCGTTTCTTTAATAAGTACAAGCAAAAGGCTTTGATTGCACGCTTTTGCTTTTGCTGTTTCTTTATCCAAATCAATAAGAAATTTTTCTTTTTCACTTAAAACCGGAATAACAAAAGAGAAGGTTGTCCCTCTGTTGAGTTCACTTTCTACCCAGATAAACCCCTTATGCGCTTCGATAAGCTGTTTTGCGATGGGCAATCCCAACCCTGTTCCGCCGTTTTTTCTGTTGAGAGAATTTTCTATCTGCTGAAACTGGTCAAATACTTTTTTCTGGTCTTCCTGCGCAATACCTATACCGCTGTCTTTTACTGAAATTTTTATGTAATTATCATAAAATACAGCATTTTCTATATCTGCAAGCTTTGTTCTGTCAAGCTCTTTGAGAGAAATATTTTCAATTTTTACTGTTATATTACCATTTTCATTTGTAAACTTTATTGCATTGGATACAAGATTGGACATAACCTGCTCAATTCGCTGATTATCATAATAGGTTTGTTCGATATTGTCATCCTTTTCCAAAACAAGTGTTATATTTTTATCTTTTGCAACATTTTCAAAAGTATTTTTAATAAATTCAACAGGCGTAGCTATATTGGCTTTTTCAAATTTAAAGTCCATCTTACCTGCTTCTACCTTTGACAAATCCAACAGATCATTTATAATCCCAGATAATCTTGTTACATTTCTCTGTGCCATATTTAAGAATTTATCCATAATTGCACTTACATCACCGGCTTTGCCGCTAAGGCAGATTTCGAGCGAATTTTTTATTGCGGTAAGCGGAGTTCTGAGTTCATGCGACACAATTGAAATAAACTCGGATTTAAGACGTTCAAGCTTTTCCAGCTTAATATTGGTCTTTTTTATTTCTTCATATAAAGATGCATTTTCCAACGGCAAAGATACCTGACGTGCCAAAGTTTGAAAACAGGTTGTGTCCTCTTGTGTAAAATCAGCTTCCCTAAAAACTTCAATAAGTCCAAAAAACTTCTCTCCAACATTTATTGGAGCAAAAAGATTGTCAAACTTTAAAATATTCAAGTCGTATTCTTCTAACGGGTGTTTGATATGCTTTATTACATTTATGTCTTTGATATTAAGATCATAAGGTATCCTTTTTTTGTCAAAGAGTGCCCTATAGCTTAAAATAGCCCTTAACTTAAGCGAATGTTCAAGCCTCGGAGAAATTCCGTAAAGAGAACTTATAATTAAATCAATGTTGTGTTCATCATTAAAAACCAATGTAGATGATAAAGAAAAGCTTAAACTTTTCTCAAGACCATCTATCATTATATTAATGAGTTTTTGTTTGTCTAAAGATCCTGCTAACTGAGTAGACGTATTATATAAAACATCTAGCTGATACAGGCTTTTTGCAAGCTCGCTGTTGTTTGTAGACAGGGTGTCTATAGCTTTTTTGAGTTTTAAATTAGTATTGATACAAGCAGTTAAAATCTTTTCATTAACGGGTTTTGTTATGTATGCATTAGTAAGCTTCAAAAGTTCAATATTATCAGTATCTTGAGCAAGCAGACAAATGATTGCCATATTTTCTCTGACATTAAAAGCTTGAAGTTTTTTGCATAAAATTACTGCATCAGGGTCTTTGACAGCCTCATCAACAATAATCAACGAAATCAAACTCTTTTCAACATAGTTAAGTATTGCAGCCTCATCTGTAGATACAATTACAGATGTTGATGTCTTAGCAAGTGCCTGAGTTATCAAACTATTTTGTTTTTCATTATCCGATACTAACAATATTTTTGGCATGATGACATGTTAACACGCTGTAAAAAAACAGGCTAATTATTAAACTTTCTTTTAAATTATAGTATAATAAGAGGAAGAAAATTATAAAATTATTATATGGAATTGTTCGAGAAAATTAACAAGAGAGTGTATAGGTTTTAACGGAGATTGGGGAATATCATGGCATACTCTTTTGAGGTAATTACAGGGCCAATGAGCTGCGGCAAAACAGAAGAACTTTTAAGAAGAATAAAAAGATGCATTATTGCTCAAAAAAAAGTTAAAGTTATTTCTCCCGAAATAGATACAAGATCCAAAGGGGATTATATAGAATCAAGAAACGGGCTATGGCTGGATGCAATCAATGTAAAAAATGCGCATGACATACTTTCTCATATAGCACCGGATGACGAAATTGTTGCAATAGATGAGATTCAATTTTTTGATATGGAAATTGTTTCCGTTGTCAGAAAATTAATTGAGCACGGAAAAAGAGTGATAGCATCGGGGCTTGATTTGGATTTTAAAGGCGAACCGTTTGGTGCAATGCCTGAGCTTTTGTGTCTTGCAGACAAAGTGGATAAACTTACCGCGGTCTGCATGAAGTGCGGCTCTGACCATGCAACAAGAACGCAAAGATTAATCAACGGTTTTCCGGCGGATAAATCTTCTCCGTTAATTATGATAGGCGGGGACGAAACATACGAAGCAAGATGTCTTAAATGCTATGAATTACCTGACAAGCTTGCTGAAAACAAGAAAAAAGGCTTCAGGCTTTTAAATTTCACAAAATAATCTGCAAATAAGACATTTGTTGTGTTTCTTATTTCAACATAGCCCAATAATATTCTAATCAGATCGAACTATTTCATATAGTCAACTGACCCCGGCA
This sequence comes from Candidatus Gastranaerophilales bacterium, assembly GCA_944325555.1. Classification (GTDB taxonomy): domain Bacteria; phylum Cyanobacteriota; class Vampirovibrionia; order Gastranaerophilales; family Gastranaerophilaceae; genus Limenecus. The sequence goes on from CALVAN010000047.1 coordinate 11,520, forward strand.
ACTCATTGAACAGGTGCAATAAACAAGTACGATATTGGCTGTATAACATGGGCACCTGCAACAAGTGCAAGGGGTCACTTTAGGAAAA
>CALVAN010000048.1 GCA_944325555.1 Candidatus Gastranaerophilales bacterium
ATTTTTGTTTCTGAGTTTTAAAATCTCTTTTGATACAGCGTGTTTTTCTTTTTTGGTTCGTTTTTTCTTTTTGCCTCGCAAACAAAAAGAAAAAATGAACGTAAAGAAAAAGATTTATTAATAAATGACAAGTATCTAAAAAATATTAGTTTATCTTTTTTATTTGTTCATTTCTTTCTCTTTTTTGCGACCAAAAGAGAAAGAAACGAACCAAAGAAAGAGAAAAGAACGCTAATCAAAAAACACTGTAAATTTTTAGAATAAATTTTGCATCCACTCCACTGTGTTACGGTCTGTCAAAATTCACTCTAAAAACTAACAGTGTTTAATCGTATTCCGGCGGCAGAGCCGCTTCACTGCTTACGCAGTTATAGTTTTAACAGTTATATAATGTTAGCTATACTCAGATTTACATAATAAATATTATCACTGCAAAAAATCCTCAACATTTATAAAACATCATTATTTAATATATTAATGTGTTTGTATTATAATTATCGTACATTATTAAAAGATACAGAGGTTGATAAATCGTATGAATAAGTATTTGTTGGAAATAGGAACAGAAGAATTACCCTATAAATTTGTTAGCAGCGGTGTAATACAGCTTAAAAACGCATTTGAAAAATTATTAAATGAAAATCAAATTAAGTTTTCTGATATAAAATATTTTTCTACCCCAAGACGTTTGACTTTAATTATAGAAGGCTTTGAAGAAAAACAACCTGATACCGTTAAAACAGTAAAAGGCCCTATCCTCAACATTGCATACGATGAAAACGGAAACCTCACAAAAGCAGGTCAGGGTTTTGCAAAGAAAAACGGCGTAGATGAATCAGCTCTTTATAAAGAAGAAAACTATGTCTGGGCAAAGGTTGAACAAAAAGGAAAAGAAATTAAAGACATTTTAAGCGAAAATGTTGAAAAAATCGTATTAAAAATGCAAGGTCCCTACTTTATGCGCTGGGCAGATTTGGATGTAAAATTCCAACGCCCGATAAGATGGATTGTTTCTCTCCTTAATAATGAAGAATTAAAACTAAAAATCGCAGATGTAGAGTCTTCAAGATACTCAAGAGGTCACAGATTTAAATCAGACAAAGTAGAAATTAAAAATCCCGACTCTTACGAACAGGCTCTGTATGAAAACAATGTAATTGTTGATTCCCAAAAAAGAAAAGAACGTATTGTTGAATCAGCTAAAGCAGAAGCAGAAAAAATAAACGCTGACGTCTATTTTGACGATGACCTGCTTGAAGAAGTTACCAATATATGCGAATGGCCCGTGCCCGTAATCTGCGGCTTCGACGAAAAATACCTGAGCATTCCGGACAAAGTTACCGTAACGGTTATGGCTGTTCACCAGAGATATTTCCCTCTTTATAACCTGAAAGACGGAAAACTTTTAAACAAATTTATAACAATAACTAATTATATAGGCAGCAATTTTGACAACATCAAAGCAGGAAATGAAAGAGTTGTTGTCGCAAGGTTGGATGACGCTATCTTCTTCTTTAACGAAGATACCAAAGTACCTTTTGAAAGTTATGTTGAAAAATTAAAAGGTATTACCTTCCAAAAAGGAATGGGCTCTGTTTATGACAAAACGCAGCGTATAATCAAACTTTCAGAATACCTTGCTCAAAAAACGGATGCACCTTTAGAAACTGTCAAAAGAACCGCTTTGTTGTGTAAAGCAGACCTTGTTACAAGTCTTGTATTTGAATTTACTGAACTTCAGGGCTTTATCGGTTCGGATTACGCATTTAATGCAGGAGAAAAGCCGGAAGTTGTTAAAGGTATTAAAGAACACTACTATCCTTTAGGGGCTGATTCCGAACTGGCAGAAGGCATCGAAGGTCAACTTACAGGTATAGCCGATAAAATAGATACAATTGTTGCAGTATTTGCCGAAGGCAAAAAACCTACCGGTTCCGCTGACCCTCTTGGCGTAAGAAGAGCAACCCTCGGTATTATAAAAACCGTTATACAAAAATCATTGGATATAGATTTGTTAGAACTTATTAAAAAATCCATAGATCTTATGCCTGTTGAAATTAAAGATAAACAAGCACTGTATGAAGATGTAAAAAATTTCTTTGAACAAAGATTGAGCATCTATTATACGGAAAAATACAGACACGATGTTGTAGATGCTTGTATTGCAAACGGTAATGCACTTTCTAACCTTAAAGATTTTGCAGACAGGGTTGAATTTTTATCAGAAAAAATTAAAACTCCGGAATTTGCAAAGCTGAACGAAGCTGCTAACAGAATTATAAGGATTGCAAAGGATTATAAATCGGAACAATTACCTGACAAGGCATTATTTAATACTCCGTCAGAAACACAGCTTTGGGAATGTACTTCTGTTATAAATATTGATAAATTAAATTATAAAGAAATTTTTGAAGAATTATCCAAGACAGTAAAAGCTATTGATGATTTCTTTGAAAACGTTCTTGTAATGGATAAAGACGAAAAAGTTAAACAAAACAGGCTGGCTCTTCTTTATTCAATAAGAAGGAAATTTGACAAAATTGCGGATTTTTCAAAATTTGTAATTTAATTTATTAAATATGCAATATATAAAAATTTTTACGGGCATATTACTTGTAATATGCCTTATTTTAAACATTAATTTTAAATCATTACATAATTTTGCAGAGGAAAGAATTGCTATACGCCATCAGATTGAAGCGTCATCACCTCTTGGACTTTACGTAAAAGATTATAAAGGCAAGGTAAAAATTGTTGATGTGCTCAATTATACACCCGCTATGAATGCAGGTCTTGAACCCGGTGACAGGATTTTAAAAGTTAACGGTGTAAAAGTTGATAATGTTGTGTCATTTTTTGAAACAATGGAAAGTGTGAATTTGGATAAACCTATAAAATTTTTGGTCTACAGAGTGGATAGCTGTTCGACCTTTCCAGTTGAAATAAAAGCGTTTGAGTATGGTTGTAAACAAAATTAACTTTTTTATTGCATTTATGCTATGTTGTTGGTATAAAATTAACTGCACATAGTGCGAATGGTAGATTAGTGATGAAAAAGGAGAATCAATGGGATTACCTAAAGTAGCATATTTTTCAATGGAAATTGCATTAGACCAGTCTTTGAGCACATACTCAGGCGGTTTAGGATTTTTGGCAGGTTCACACATGCTTTCTGCCGGTTACTTACAGCTTCCTATGGTTGGCGTAACAATGTTATGGTCTTTTGGTTATTACAATCAAAGAATTAACGAAGAAGGTAACGTAGAAGTTGCTTACATCAGAAAGCATTACGACTTTTTGCAGGAAGTAGATGCACAGGTAACTCTCGATATCTTTGGTGAAAAAGTTATCGTTAAAGCATTCCGTGTAGATCCCGATTTATTCGGTTCTTGCCCTGTTTACCTGTTAACAACAGATGTTGACGGCAACTCTGATTGGGCTCGTTCAATCTCTCATAAACTTTATGACGGAAACGAAAAAATCAGAATCGCTCAGGAAGTTGTTCTCGGTATCGGCGGTGTAAGACTTTTACAACAAATCAAATACGACTTCGAATGTGTTCACATGAACGAAGGTCATGCACTTCCTGCAGCATTTGAATTGTTAAGACAAAACAACGGTGATCTTGAAAAGACTAAAAGACAGGTTGTATTCACAACTCACACTCCTGTTGCAGCAGGTAACGAAGTTCACTGGGTGGATACACTTATGGAAGGCGGCTTCTTTGCCGGATGTTCAAGAGAAAGAGCTGTTGAATTAGGCGGCGAACACTTCTCTTTAACAGTTGCAGCATTAAGAATGAGCCGTATCGCAAACGCAGTATCTCAATTGCACGGTCTTGTATCAAACAAAATGTGGAACTGGGTTGAAGGCAGATGCCCGATCAGAGCTATTACTAACGCTGTAAACCTTCACTACTGGCAAGATCCGAGAATGGCTAACGCTAAATCTCTGCAGGAATTGTTAGATGCTAAACTTGAAATGAAAAAAGAAGTATTCAGCTTTATTGCTAATACAACCGGTAAAAGATTCGATCCTAACGTTTTAACAATCACATGGGCAAGAAGATTTGCCGATTACAAACGTGCTTGGCTTATCTTCATGGATATGGACAGAATCTTAAAACTGTTAAACGCAGACAAAGTTCAATTAATCTTTGCAGGTAAATTCCATCCGGATGATGCAAACGGACGTGAAATGTTTAACAACATCCTTCACAAATCCTATAACATCAAAAACGTTGCAGTGCTTGCAGGTTATGAACTTGAATTGAGTGCCAAGTTAAAGAGAGCAACTGATGTTTGGTTAAATACACCAATCAGACCGCTTGAAGCATCAGGTACATCAGGTATGTCAGCTAACGCTAACGGTGCTTTACACCTTTCAATCTATGACGGTTGGACAGTTGAAGGTACCTTCCCCGGCATTAACGGTTATACTGTTGAATATCCGGGCTTGGATGATGACATTCCTTGGGAAGAAAGACACTGGAAAGATCACGATTGCATAATGGATATCATCGAAAATCAAATCATTCCTACTTACTATGATAACAAAATGGAATGGGCAAGAATGATGAGACAAGCAATCAGAACATCTGAAGCATACTTCAACTCTGACAGAATGGTTATAGAATACTTCAACAGAATCTATAAACCAATCGCTCACGAAAGTCCGAAAGAAGGCGGCTTGAATACAAACGCTTCAGACATGACGGTTGATCCTTCTCAAAAAGAAGCACCGAACATGGATGCTTGGACATATTCAAACATTAAGTAAGTTTTTATAACTTATAAAAAAAGACTCCCGAATATTCGGGGGTCTTTTTTTTTATTTACGCAAGTAGAAATAATCCCCATATAAAATATAAAAATTTTCTAAAGAAATATTTAAATTGCAATTATTTGGTTTAAAATTGAAAAGTACAAAAAGGAAACAGCAATGATAAATATACTTGCGGTATTTACAGGCGGAGGAATAGGAGCTGTAATGAGGTATATGATAACCTTAACAGCCTCAAAGCTTCTGGGCACACAGTATGTGTATGCAGGCACTTTTTGTGCAAATATAATCGGATGTTTTATAATCGGTTATATTTTTGGCATGACCTTAAACAAAGCTGTGGTTTTATCACCTGAACTTAAGCTGTTTCTAACAGTAGGATTTTTGGGCGGTTTAACGACCTTCAGCACCTTCAGCTGTGAATCCTTCTGTTTTCTTAAAGACGGCAGAATCTTACAGGCCATTACATATATGTCAGCGAGTTTGATTCTTGGGCTGACAGCAACCTACTGCGGTTATGCACTTGCAAAATAAATTTTTGTAAACACACTAGCAAAAAAAATTAATTTTACGTTTTATATGAACAGTTGTAGCGGAATAGTGATATGTCGATTGTCATTAGTAACAAAGCCGAAAAGATAGTAACAGGTATCGGCAAATATATTAATTCACCGGAGCAGCGTTTGATACAAGGTGCTACGGCTCTTGGCACACAACCTTTTATCGACATGCACAACCGCTCTGCAGACGAGGATACAAGAGCAGTTTCCGTTGCAAGAACAATAGGAAAAATAGTTGCAGGTACAGTTGTAGGCGTAGGTGTACGTTATGCAACAATTTTCATTGCCAAAAGATTTTCAAGATACGTGCTTGAGGAAGGCCCGAAATATTTAAAATCAATCAAAAGGAAAACAAAATACGATGTACTCTTGCCGGAATTTGACTGCACTAAAACAAAAATCAAAAAGATAGATTTTTTAAACAAATACAACAACTCTATAAAAACAATAGGTACTATTTTTGCTACAGGAGCAATGGTTTTCACAAACTTTTTAATCGATGCTCCGCTTACTAAAGTCATTACAAAAGCTTTAACCAAAAGGGTAAAAAGCCATATTGAGCATGACAGGATAGAAAACCAACAGACGGAGGCTAAATACGATGCCGCTGCTTAAGGGAAATATTTTTGAAGGTCTTGCAAATAAAGTATGGAACGGCAAATACGCAGAAGATGTAGGCATTGCTCTTATTCACCTCGGCGCAGCAGGATGGGTATTATCTGCACTGGCGCAAATACTCATGCTTGCCCGCAACAAAGACATAGATAAAAAAGAAAAACGTTTTCTTATTCCGCAGGAAATAGCCGACGGAGTTGTTAATGTAGGGCTGTATTATTCTATTTGCCAGGTCATAAAAAACATCGGCGATTACATGTCTGAAAACATTCAGTACATGACAAAACAGAGCAACGACTTTTTAAAAATTATGAAACCTGATTCCCGCTCAAATTTAGAGTTTATAAAAGGATTCGCCGAAACCTTCAGAAACTACGGCATTACAAAAGTCAAAAAACAAAGACAAAATATGAGCGCCTTTTTAGACGGTACTTTGAATTACCTTAAGGGAGTAAATGTTCCCGAAGGCTTTAATCCGGGTCCCGATTTTAAAGCCGCATTTGAAAACCTTGCCAAAGGGAGAACATTAGAACAACAAATTGATTTTGTTGAAGATGTACAAAGAAACTTCAACGGCTACAAAAACGGCGTGGGCGTAATTGCTGCAGTGGGAGCGTCAATTCTGGCCTGCAACATAATAACCCCGATTGTAAGAAATATGATGGCAAACTATTCTCAGAAAAGACTAATGCGTAAAAATGCACGACTTTCAGGCGGGGAGCAGCCTTCCATACATAATACACCGCATATAAAAACACAAATAAGCACTTTAAGATATCCTCTGCCAAGATCAAACACTTTCAGCTCGTTCAAAATATAAGTGTTGAATTAGTTGTCATGTTAAAGTAAACTTATTCTAAAAGGTTATAAAGACAGTATTTTGAGGAGTAAAAAATGTACGCAATTATTCTTGCAGGAGGTTCGGGAAGCAGACTGTGGCCGTTAAGCAGAGATTTATATCCAAAACAACTTATTGCAATACACGGTGATAACAGCCTTTTGCAAAGTACGGTTAAAAGACTCAAAAATATTGTTGATGACAAAAAAATACTGTGCATTACAAATATTAAACATGCCAATGATGTAAAATTTCAATTAAGACAAATAGAATCAAACGGAAATGTTATTGCCGAGCCAATGGGCAAAAATACCGCTCCGGCTATTGCGTGCGCTGTTGAATACATAAAACAAACATCCGACAAAGATGAAGAAATAATTGTGCTGCCATCCGACCACTTGATAAAAAATGTAACGGCATTTGAAAACACTGTAAAAAAAGCAAAAGAACTTGCTCAAGAAAATTATATTGTTACCTTCGGCATTACTCCGTCTTATCCGGAAACAGGCTACGGTTATATAAAAACTGCACAGTCCTTGAAAAACGGATATAAAGTTGAACACTTTGAAGAAAAGCCTGATGAAGATACAGCAAAACAATATATACAAGCCGGCTGTTATTATTGGAACAGCGGTATGTTCTGCGCAAAAGCCTCTGTTTGGGAACAGGAAATAAAACAGCATGCCACTAATATTTTTGACAATTTAAAGGAATTGGACTATTCGGAATCTTTATCAATTCCATACGGTATTTACGAAAAAATGCCAAATATTTCAATCGATTATGCAGTTATGGAAAAATCCGGCAAAACAGCTATGGTTGTTTTGGAATCTGATTGGAATGACCTTGGCAGCTGGAAATCACTTTATGATGTAAAAGAAAAAGATGAACAAGGCAATGTTATAGAAGGCAATGTTATAGCAAACAACGTAAAAAACTCTCTTATATACAGCGCCAAAAAGCTGGTTGCAGTATCAGGGCTTGAGGATGTTATTCTTGTTGAAACAGAAGACGCCGTAATGGCTTGTAAAAAAGAGGAATCTCAAGACGTCAAAAAGCTGTATGACAAACTTGCTGCTGACAACTTAAGTGCCAAAACAGTACACAAAACCGTATTCAGACCCTGGGGATATTATACCTGTCTTGCTGATGGCGAAGGATATCTCACAAAGGTAATAAGTGTATCCCCCAAACAAAAACTTTCCATTCAATCACACAATCACCGTTCTGAACACTGGGTTGTGCTGGAAGGCAAGGCTCTTGTTGTATTAGACGGCAAAAACTATGACCTGGAAGCAGGGCAAAGCATTGATATTCCGCTAAAGGCAATCCACTCTCTTCAAAATCCTTATGACAAAGAGCTTAGGATTATAGAAGTACAAAAGGGCGATTATATTTCAGAAGACGATATTATAAGATACGAAGATGCTTACGGAAGAGTATAAAAAAAATAGCTCAACATGACGATTGTAACAAAATAGTTTTTTATTTAAAATTTGAACCAGAATTTAAACGGAGAGTTTAAAATGAAAAAAACATTTTTGATAAAACTTTTATGCATAAGTATATTGGCAGGCAGCTTTGCTGTGCCTGTTATTAATTTTTCTGCAGATAAAGTACAGGCTTATGAAGATGATGCACCGCAAAAAGTATATAGAACTGTAAGAGCAAAGCATATCCTTGTTAAAACACAGGAAGAAGCCATAGAAATAAAGAAAATGCTTGATAACGGAGCAGATTTTGATACACTTGCAAAGCAATATTCGTTATGCCCGTCAAAGGATAAAGGCGGTGATTTGGGCTACTTTAACAGAGGACAGATGGTGCCGGAATTTGAAAATGCAGCTTTTTCAACCCCGATTGGCGGTATATCAGAGCCTGTGGAAACAAGATTCGGCTGGCATATTATCAAAGTTACAAGAAAAATGTAACACTACAAACTTGACGGCTATATATGTTGTTGATAAACTTTAAGTACTGTTTTTAAAACAGCATTTGCACATTGAAAAAGAAGAATAAGTTGTTATTTTACGTACGAAGTCATATAAAGCACAATAAATTTGCGCAGAGAAAAAGTTTAATACCGTAGGTGCGCTGCGGATTGACAACGTAACATCGGGATGTAGCAAGGACTCCATTGAGAGTTGACTTAATGTCAAGTCGAAATGGAGACACTGCCGAATAAAAGCAACTAAATGTTGCTTTTATGAGAGGGCTAAGACAGAAGCGAAGCTTCTGCGTGCTGTATAAAAATTAAATACCAAGCTGCGCCATAAAAGATTGACGACGTAACATCGGGATGTAGCAAGGACTCCATTGAGAGTTGACTTAATGTCAAGTCGAAATGGAGGTAAGCTAAGACAGAAGCGAAGCTTCTGCGTGCTGTATAAAAATTAAATACCAAGCTGCGCCATAAAAGATTGACGACGTAACATCGGGATGTAGCGCAGCTTGACTCTGCCGAGAGAGAAATGACTAAATGTCATTTCGAACGAGAGGTAGCACCGTAGGTGCGCTACGGATTGACGACGTAACATCGGGATGTAGCGCAGCTTGGTAGCGCACCTCGCTTGGGACGAGGGGGTCGCAGGTTCGAATCCTGTCATCCCGACCACTGAAAAAAGTTCGTTAACAATTAATTTAAATTTGCGGAAGTAACTCAATGCTAAGAGAGCAAAGCTCTCGAGTATAGATTTACTACCTGCCTTAATAACTTGGAAGGCAGGATTTGACAACTAAATTTGCGGAAGTAACTCAATGCTAAGAGAGCAAAGCTCTCGAGTATAGATTTACTACCTGCCTTAATAACTTGGAAGGCAGGAATGACAACTAAATTTGCGGAAGTAACTCAATGCTAAGAGAGCAAAGCTCTCGAGTATAGATTTACTACCTGCCTGACAACTTGGAAGGCAGGAATGACAACTAAATTTGCGGAAGTAACTCAATGGTAGAGTACCTGCCTTCCAAGCAGGCTGCTGCGGGTTCGAGTCCCGTCTTCCGCTCCATTTGCAATTTGAACATTGAAAGCGAAATAGACAGAACGGGACTCTCACACGTATTTGTACGCAAGCAGAGCTTGCTACAACTTCGGTTTACTGTTCGATTTGCTTACGCAAATCGCCAGCATCCGTCATTCTACGAAATCAAAGATTTCTTGAATGTCGTACGAGTTTTTCCCGTCTTCCGCTCCATTTTGCAATTAGCACATTGAATAAAACATTAAATAAAATGTTTCGGTTATAATTAAATATACAAAGCGTGGCGGCATGGCCAAGTGGTAAGGCAGAGGCCTGCAAAGCCTTTATCCCCCAGTTCGAATCTGGGTGCCGCCTTTTAATTTTTATTATTGTTATTTAGGGGAAATAATGGGAAAAATATTTGGAATATCCGACAATCCGGTTTCGACAATAGAAAGCGCATTGCGTCCTTTAGCATACAAAAAACCGGTTGATTACGGTAAAACAATCAATACATTTACAACAACATCAGACAAATTTGTTTCTAAAGAAAAAACAAGTAAGGCCAATGCTTTTGTAAAAATGCGCAATGGAATAGGACGTTTGATGTCCCATTTTAGCAAAGTAAGTAAAAAATAAAGACAAAATTTTTGACAATTTGTTTTTTATGCTATTATTAACAAATAAATGGGCGGTTGGCACTCTGCCGAACAAACAGACTAAATGTCTGTTTGCGAGAGGGTGGTAACGCATCTCAAAGTCGAAGACTTTGATAAAATCTAATAATGGGCGGTTGGCGCAGTTGACTCTGCCGAGTAAAAGCTGCCGGTGGCAGGTTTTACGAGAGGTAGCATCACATTTTGACAATTGAATAACTAAATGGGCGGTTGGCGCAGTTGACTCTGCCGAGTAAAAGCTGCCGGTGGCAGGTTTTACGAGAGGTAGCATCACATTTTGACAATTGAATAACTAAATGGGCGGTTGGCACTCTGCCGAACAAACAGACTAAATGTCTGTTTGCGAGAGGGTGGTAACGCATCTCAAAGT
>CALVAN010000049.1 GCA_944325555.1 Candidatus Gastranaerophilales bacterium
TGTTTGCGAGAGGGTGGTAACGCATCTCAAAGTCGAAGACTTTGATAAAATCTAATAATGGGCGGTTGGCGCAGTTGGTAGCGCATCACATTGACATTGTGGGGGTCGCTGGTTCGAGTCCAGTATCGCCCACCATTTAAAAGACACCTTCGGGTGTCTTTTTTTATGGACTCTCACGATGAAGATTTTCTGACGGAAAATCTTCACTGGTTCTACTCTTCGAGCATCCTGATTCGTACGGCTCGTGCTGCTCGCCTACGACTCAAGAGAGTACAGTATCGCCCACCATTTAAAAGACACCTTCGGGCATATAAAAAAACTGCATTCAAATCTTTTATATGTCTTGAGTAAATATGTTTTATATTACTCTACACCAAATTGACTAATTTTCGCTCCCATGCTTTATTTATGATACTTTTATAATATAATTATTGTACGGAATTATGTCGTAGCGTTATTAAGGAAAATAAGGATATAGAAAATGGAAACAAAACTTGAAAGATTAGAACATAATATGGTCAAACTCGATATCGAGATTGACGCAGAAACAGCTGAAAAAGAATACAACAAAGCTTGCAAAAGACTTGCACAAAGAGTAAATATTCCGGGTTTTAGAAAAGGTAAAGCACCGAGAGCAATTTTAGAAAAAAATATCGGTGCGGAAAATATTAAACGTGATGCCTTAGAAGCAATGCTTCCATCAATATTTTCAGAAGCAATCACCAAAAATAATCTGGTGACAATTACGGAACCTTACCTTGAATCTTACGACTTTGAACTCGGCAAACCGGTTAAAGTAGTAGCAAGATTAGAATTAAAACCTGAAGTTAAATTTGAACAATACAAAGATATGGAAATCGAGGTTGAAGAATTTAAAACTCCTGAAAATGCAATGGAAAAAGAAATTGATGACCTTACAAAGAAATTCACCTCATTTGAAAAAGTTGAAGGCAGAGCCTCAACTGATAAAGATGTAGTTGTTATGGATTTTGAAGGTTCCGTTGACGGTGAATTAATAGCAGGCGGTTCAGCTAAAAATTACATGCTCGATTTGGAAAACAGCAACTTTATCCCAGGTTTTGCAGAACAATTAGTTGGTAAAAACGCAGGAGAAGAATTTGTTATTGACGTAACCTTCCCTGAAATTTACCACGACGAAAAATTGCAGGGCAAACCGGCTCAGTTCAAAATTAAAATTAATGAAATAAGACAAAAAGTAAAACCTGAATTGAACGACGAACTTGCTAAAAAAGTCGGGAACTTCAAAACAGTTGACGAATTAAAAGCTGATATTCAAAAATATCTTGAAAGCTCAGCTAAAATCGAAAACGACAAAAGATGCGCCACCAAATTGTTTGAAACTATTCTTTCAAAAATGGAGGTTGATGTACAGGATTCCATGATTGAAAGAGAAAAACAGGTGCTTGTCTCTGATTTCAAACAAAAGCTTGCTCAATCCGGAGTTACCTGGGAACAGGTTCTCAAAAACGACGGTGCAGAAAAAGTTGACAGCGAATTAAGAACAGAAGCTTTGAACAGAATCAAAAATTCATTAATGATTTCCGAAATTGCAAAGCTCGAAAATATACAAATCGGGCCGGAGGATTTGGAAGAAAAATTAAGCGAGTTGGCTATGATGTATCAAACGGACAAATCTGCTATATTTAAAGAAATCAGCAAAAACCCGATGATGATACAGTCATTGTCACAACAGGCACTCAGCCAAAAAGTTACTAAATTTTTGCTCGATAACAACAAAATTAAATTCGTTGCAGGAGCAAATAAATAGTCTATAATGTTATTATATGAAGTTAATAGAGAAGTAAACACAATTGAAAGGGCAAATTTATGAGTTTTGTACCAACAGTAGTAGAACAATCAAGCCGCGGCGAGCGTGCATTTGATATTTTCTCAAGATTGTTAAGAGAAAGAATTATCTTTTTGGGAACACCGATTGACGACATGGTTGCAAACCTTGTTGTTGCGCAGATGCTGCTTCTGGATTCGGAAAATCCTGAAAAAGATATTATGTTATACATCAACTCACCGGGCGGCAGTGTTACTGCAGGGTTTGCAATTTATGATACAATGCAGCACATACGTTCCGATGTATCTACTATTTGTTTGGGTCAGGCAGCATCTATGGGTGCGTTCCTGCTTTCCTCAGGTACAAAAGGTAAAAGACTTGCTCTGCCTCACTCAAGAGTATTAATTCACCAACCTTTAGGCGGCGCTCAAGGTCAGGCAACAGATATTGAAATTCAGGCTGCAGAAATTTTAAGAATCAAAAAAGCCTTGAATGAAATTTTGGCTTCCAATACCGGTCAATCTATTAAAAAGATTGAAAAAGATACAGACCGTGACTATATCATGACTCCGGAAGAAGCTCTTGAATACGGTATGATTGACAGAGTTATCACTATGGATAAAACTCATAAGGCTGAATAAAAATCAGGAGATTTTGTAATGGTTAAACATGACGACAGTCGTTTAAAATGTTCATTTTGCGGAAAAACTCAGGATCAGGTAAAAAAACTGATTGCAGGTCCTGAAGTATATATCTGCGATGAATGTGTTGAACTGTGTAATGAAATTTTGGATGAGGAATTCTTTGAAAACAAAGAAAAAACCGAAAAAGAAGAAGTAAAAGAAACGGATATTTCTTCGGTTCCAAAACCACATGAAATTAAAGCTTATCTTGATGAACACATAGTAGGACAAGATGATGCCAAGAAGGTGCTTTCTGTTGCCGTGTACAACCACTACAAACGTATTGCGCATAACACAACGGAAAAAGATTCCTCGGGCATTGAAATTCAAAAAAGCAACATTCTGCTTGTCGGTCCGACAGGTTCAGGTAAAACATTGCTTGCGCAAACTCTTGCAAAAATGCTTGATGTTCCTTTTGCTGTTGCAGATGCTACAACGTTAACCGAAGCAGGCTATGTTGGTGACGATGTAGAAAATATCCTCTTACGTCTTTATCAAAGTGCAGAGTTTGATGCACAACGAGCAGAAAGAGGTATTATCTATATCGATGAAATCGATAAAATAGCACGTAAATCAGAAAACCCGAGCATTACACGAGATGTATCGGGTGAAGGTGTTCAGCAGGCACTTTTAAAAATGATAGAAGGTACTGTTGCTAATGTTCCTCCTCAGGGCGGAAGAAAACATCCGCATCAGGAATTTATCCAAATCGATACAAAAAACATCCTCTTTATTGTGGGCGGTGCATTTGTAGGGTTGGATAAAATCGTTGAAAGACGTGCCGGAGAAGGAACTTCATTGGGCTTTGGTGCGAAGGCTCCTGCCACTGCAGCAGAAAAAGAAATTGCTGCACAAAAAATGCTCAAAAAATTGCAGCCGGAAGACCTGCTTAAATTCGGTTTGATACCTGAATTCATAGGTCGTGTTCCTATCTATGCGGTACTTGACCAGCTGGATGAAGCAACTCTTAAGATGATTCTTACAGAACCTAAAAACGCTATCATCAAACAGTATCAGTGCCTGTTAAAAATGGATAACGTAGATTTAAAATTTGAACCGGAAGCAATTGATTTGATAGCAAAAGAAGCAATCAAACGTAAAACAGGAGCTCGTGCACTGCGTTCAATAGTGGAAGAATTAATGCTCAACATTATGTATGAGGTACCATCTCAGGAAAATATACACGAATTTACGGTAACTGCAGAAATGGTCAAAAAACGTGATAATGTTGCCGAGTTAATAAAACTTCCGCAAAAACACAATGACAACAATGTTGAATCTGTGGAATCACATGAAGAAATAGCCTAAACAATTGTAGTACTAATAATAAAAGCCTCTTAGTTTTAAGAGGCTTTTATGCTATAAAATATTTATGGAAAATATAACAGATAAAGCTGCCTCAAAATTTTTAGGCAAAAAAGTTGACGCAATCCAAACCTATAACAAATCGTTTCTTGTTGCAGTACCGAGGTATGAAAACCGATCACAATATGATATTAATAACAGCAACTTACCTTTCGACGGATACGATGTATGGCATGCTTATGAGTTTTCCTCAATGACGGAAAACGGACTGCCGTTTACAAGATTGTTAAAATTGAAATACTCTTGCAACAGTGAGTTTATTGTTGAGTCAAAATCCTTAAAGCTTTATCTGAATTCATTTAACATGAGCAGATTCGGCACATCAATTGCCGAGTCATTAGAAATTTGTAAAAATATTATACAAAAGGATCTGTCCGATTTGCTGAAAACAGAAGTTGAACTTTCATTTGTGGATAACAGCGCAAAAAGAGAACAGATATATAGCCAATTTAAAAACCTTCTCGAGTACGTAAACGAAAATGATATAAAAATAGAAAAATTTAAAGAAGCGCCCGAGCTTTTGGAAACAGAAACGACCTCAAAAGACAATGAGCACTACCTGACATTTGACTCGCTGCGTTCAAACTGCAGGGTAACACACCAGCCTGATTTTGGCGAAGCATTTATTTATTACAAATCAAAAAAACATATTACAGAAGACACGCTTGTTAAATATCTTTGTTCTTTCAGGTCAGAATATCATTTTCACGAAGAATGCTGTGAGATGATTTATAAAAGATTGTACGATATATTGAATCCTGAAGACGAGTTGTTTGTGTCTGTTCTATACACAAGGCGGGGCGGAATCGATATATGCCCCTCACGTTGGAGCAAAAATTGCAGTAAAATCCAAATAACCGGCAATCTTCTCAATGTAACAAAATACGCCGGACACAGTATTAAACAATAATACGAAAAGTATTATTATTTATTATATAAACTTGGGGGAAAGATGTTAAAAAAGATTTTAATTGTTGTGGTTATATTTTTAATTGTAATTGCCGGCGGATATTTTTACCTTATAAATCCGAATGATGCACAATACAAAGCTTCCGAATCGGAAATGATTGCCCTTAAGGCTTATTCCAAAGGAGATTTTGAAACTTTTGTAAAATATATGAACAACACAACAACAGTAAAATACCATGCGCCTTTCATCCTTTACTTAACTCTTACCAATATGGGCAGGTATGACGAAGCAATAAAAGCTGTTAATTCATTTGAAAAATATATAGATTACGGCTATTGCTCGCAATACAAAGGTGTTATGCGAGCAGCATGCAGAATAGCAGACATTTTTGCCCCCGTGCAGGCGCCTTATGTCGATAAAAACTATTATCTTTCAAGAATATATCTTGAAAAAGGCGATTATAAATCAGCACTTGAATACGGATTAAAAACAAAGAAAGATTCTCCTTGTCACAAGGTAAAATTGTATGCGGCAGTAAACGAAACGGAAAAAACAGACAAATATATAAAACTTTGCGAGGCAGCTTATGCCCCTAATAAATACAAATACGGGCTTTATAAAACTAAAGGTTATATGTATCTTAAACAAAAGAAATACGATGTAGCACTTGATTATTTGAATAAATCAATAATGAAGGTTTCGGAAAAAAACGCAAAATATCAGGGCAACAATGCCTCTTATCTTCTTCTTGCGCAATTATATGAAGAAATGAATAACCCTGCTAAGGCACGTTACTATTATGAACTTGTTTTAAAAAACGACCCTTATAACTATAAAGCCCAAAAGGGAGTCGGGCTTATAGAAAAATAAATCTCGGACAAGTCCTTGTTGTATTATTATTCAAAAAATAGTAAAATAACTATACTTGTCTGAAATATAATCTGATATAAGAGAGGATATAATATGAAATTACATATGCAAATTTTAATTGCACTAGGGCTTGGAATTAAGCGTAACGGGCATATATTTCTCGGTCTGATTGCTGGTATAATTCTCGGTATAGCAATGCACGCATACAATGCTACCCACGAGCCGACCGCAATCTACAATGCAATATATGCTATCTTGAACTTTATAGGTCAAGCATTTATAAGATTAATCCAAATGGTAATTATCCCGTTAATCTTTAGTGCAATTGTAATAGGCATATCAAGTATAGGTGACAACAAACAACTCAGCGCCTTCGGTATAAAAATGGTGTTTTACTATTCAATTTTATCTATTGCAGCAGTTGTTATAGCAACAACACTGGCAATCGGACTTCACCCCGGAGATGGTGTCCAATCTTTTATAAGTGCGGAATCAGCAGCTGAAACACAAAAAATCGTCAGCGATGCAATTGCTCAGCAGGAAGGACATCTGGGCCAGATGTTTATAAACCTTATACCTGCAAATCCTATCGAAGCTTTTTCTAAAGGTGATACAATACCGATTATTATATTTGTAGTTATTTTTGCAATTGCCTTAGCAAAAGTGGGAGAAATAAACAGACCTGTTGTATCCTTCTTTGAATCTATTTTTGCAGCAACAATGAAGGTAACGGACGGTATCATGTATCTTGCAGCCCCCGGTATCTTTGCTTTGATGGCAACAGCTATTTCTTCTTTCGGTATGTCGGTCTTTTCCAGTATTTCCAAATACTTTTTGGCGATATTTATAGGATTTGGCCTGCAGCTTCTTGTAGTTTATCCGATTATAATGAAAGTATTTTCAAAAGTACCGGTAAGACTATTTTTTGCCGCCATAGCCGAAGCAATGATGGTAGGTTTCGGTACAGCAAGCAGCTCTGCTACTTTACCGCTGGTTATTGCCTGCTGCGAAAAAAGAGGTATTTCTCATAAAGTTTGCAGCTTTGTTCTTCCGCTTGGTGTAACCCTAAACTTTGATGCAACAGCAATGTTTCAGGTTATAGCAGTGTTATTTTTAACACAGGCTTACGGCATAAGCGTTGACCCTCTGCAGATTATACAAATTGCAGTCCTTGCAATTGTAGCATCAAGTACCTGCGCAGGTATCCCCGGAGGCGGTATAATAACAATTGCACTTGTATTAAACGGACTTGGTTTGACACCTACTCAGATGGTAGAAGGCTTTGCCTTCCTGTTTGCAGTTGACAGAATTGTCGATATGTTCAGAACAATGCTCAATATAACATCTGATGCGGTTGTTACTGCGGTAATTGCAGACAACGAAAACGAGCTTAACTACGATATGCTCACAAGTGAAGAATCCTACAAAGACATAATCTAGTCGAGAAACATGAATATAACAGTTGAAAAATCAAACGGCTTAAAAGGTGAAGTCGTTATCCCTTCAGATAAGTCCATAAGCCACAGAAGCGCCATGTTCTCCGCATTAACAGGCGGCATTTGCGAGGTGCGCAACTTTTCTATGGGCGCAGACTGTATAAGCACCTTAAACATCATCAAAGAACTCGGCTGCGAGGTTGAATTTTTAGGCGAAAAACATATAAGAATCAACGCCCAAAATGCCTTTAAAAAAGACAGATACAAACTCGACTGCGGAAACTCCGGCACCTCAATGCGTTTATTCTCGGGGATACTTGCGTCAAGAGAAGTTGAATCAACGCTTTTTGGTGACGAAAGCTTAAGCAAACGTCCGATGAAAAGGGTTATATTGCCGCTTGAGCTGATGGGTGCAAAGTTTAAACATAACGATTACAAAGCTCCTTTAATAATTCAAGGCGGCGAATTATTTCCCATAGACTACAAAACCCCGATGGCATCAGCACAGGTAAAATCTTGTGTTCTGCTTGCGGGACTTAATACAGTCGGTGAAACCAAGGTTACGGAACCTTATGTATCACGTGACCATACTGAACGTATGCTAAAGTATCTTGAGGCTGATATCGTTGCTGAAGGCAATGTTACAAGAATTAAAAAATCAAAGCTTGTGCCTAAGAATTTAAGCGTTTGCGGCGATATTTCTTCTGCTGCATTCTTTATGGTTGCTGCGGCAATTGTTCCGAATTCAGATATTGTCATAAAAAATGTCGGCCTAAACCCGACACGTACCGGCATAATAGAGGTTATGCAGCAAATGGGGGCTGATATTCAAATACTTGATAAACGTATTGACTGCAACGAAGAAGTTGGAGATGTAAGAATAAAAACCTCTGATTTAACCCCCGTTACAATTGAAGGAGCTATAATCCCCCGTCTTATTGACGAACTGCCGGTTATTGCGGTTTTAGCTTCGCAGGCTGAGGGAACAACCATTGTTAAAGACGCATCAGATTTAAGAAATAAAGAATCAGACCGCATTAAATGCCTTGTAACGGAACTGAAAAAAATCGGTGTGCAAATTGAAGAAACTCCTGACGGCTTTGTTATTGAAGGAAAATCAAAACTTACAGGCGGAGTCGAAGTTGAATGCTACCATGACCACAGACTGGCAATGAGTTTGTATGTAGCAGGTTTGATTTGTCAAAAACCTGTCTGCATAAATGAGTTCCAGTGGGTAGATATCTCCTTCCCTGAATTTTTACCGCTAATGCAGTCATTGTTTTAATCAGAGCAATTATCTTTATTCGTTTTTTCTATCCAAACATAAGTTCTCTGTTTGTTAAACGCAAACGGATTGGTTGAGCAATTTTCTTTATACATTGCTTTAACCTTTACGTCTAAATTTTCAATTTTTCTTTTTAAATTTTTTAACAAATTTTGTATTTTCATATCCGTTCCATGCATATTCTTTCAGTTTTATGATTACACATTTTTTAAGCAGATTAATTGCACAAAAGCCCAAAACCTATTACCCGAAAGCTCTAATTTTTGTATAATAGTTTCTATGGAAAAGACTGTAAAAAGAATTTTAATAGCGGAAGACAGCAGCGAGTGGCAGCGATTTCATGCCTCATTGCTTAAAAATTACGACAAATTCAATGTCGAATTTATAATTGCAAACAACGCCAAAGACGCACTGACGCTGGTACAGGAGTCTGTTAACAATCCGTTTGATTTGATAATCACTGATTTGCAGATGGAAACTGATTTTTTACCCGATTTTGCAGGCGAATGGCTTGTTAAGCAAATTAAAACCTTTAATCAATATTCCAATGTTCCGATAGTAATTATTTCGGCAACCTATAACATCGCATTTATTGCCCAAAAACTTGGCGTAAAGTATTTGTCCAAACGATCACTCGTTAACAACCCTGACAGTTATTATTTTATGCTGGCGGAAAATTTGCATTAGCTTTTATATTTTTATACATTTATGTAACAATTTATTAACAAATACAAATTTTCATATAGTCAACTGACCCCGACAACACATTGAACGGGTGCAATAAACAAGTACAATATTGGATATACAACAAGGGCACCCAAGGACTCCGTTCGGAAGGTGCCGGTGGCACGTTACGAATGGAGGGAAGTGCATGGGGTCTACCTCTCAGAAACAATTATCAATTGTTTCTTCGGCAGAGTCGTAAAATGCTAGACTCGGCGCCACTCGCACTCCGTGTACCACTCCTACAAGCGAGGTCCCACTCAGACAGCTTTTTCAAGAAAGAAATAAAAACATAAATTCTTATTTTATGTTCATTTCTTTTCTTTTTTTGCGAAGAAAAAGAAAAGAAATGAACCAAAGAAAAGAAAAAGGACGCCAACTAAAAAACACAGTAAATTTTTAGAATAAATTTTGCATCCACTTCACTGCGTTACGGTCTGTCAAAATTTACCCTAAAAATCAACAGTGTTTAGTCGCATTCCTGCGGCAAAGCCGCTTTACTGCTTACGCAGTATAGGAAATTAACAAAAAAATTTAATTGAATAAAGGATATAAAGTATGAAAAAGTACACCTGTCAAAAAAACAATAAAATTAATTGTCATCCTGAGGCACATTCACGTCATTCTGAGGCTTTAGCCGAAGAATCTACCTGTCATAATAACAACAAAACTGGTCGTCATCCTGGCGGATTTCCACTCTGCCGAGAAAATGTGACTAAATGTCACATTTTTGAGAGGTGGCGCCGTGTGAAC
>CALVAN010000050.1 GCA_944325555.1 Candidatus Gastranaerophilales bacterium
GAACCAAAGAAAGAGAAAAGAACGCTAATCAAAAAACACTGTAAATTTTTAGAATAAATTTTGCATCCACTTCACTGCGTTACGGTCTGTCAAAATTCACTCTAAAAACTAACAGTGTTTAGTCATACTCCGGCGGCAAAGCCGCTTCACTGCTTACGCAGTTATAGTTTTAACAGTTTATATTGAATTATATAATGTTAGCTATACTCAAATTTACATAATAAATATTATCAACCTGCAATCTTGTAAAACAAAAGGAAAGCTTTTTGAGCTTTCCTTTCTGTTATTTATTATTGTTTTTACCTTACTTAGCCGCTTCAGCTTCTTGTTTTTCTCCGACTTTTTCAAAGATAATCTTTTTATCTTCAAGCTTGGCAGAAATAACATCGCCTGCTTTGTATTTACCGTTGAGGATTTCTTCGGCAAGAGTATCTTCAATTTTCTTTTGAATAACTCTTCTAAGCGGTCTTGCACCGTATGCTTCAGAATATCCTTCATCGGCAAGATAATCTTTAACCTCATCGGATACTTCAATAGTGAAGTCATGTGACTGAATACGTTTAACAAGGTCTTTAAACATAAGGTCAACGATTTCTCTGATTTCAGGCTTGCTGAGGTGAGAGAATACGATAATATCATCGATTCTGTTAAGGAATTCAGGTCTGAAGGCCTTTTTCATTTCTTCCATGACAGTATCTTTGAGATGCTCGTATTTGTCTTTTGATTCATCAGCTGCAACCGAGAAGCCGAGCCTTGATGTAGTTGTAATCATGCTTGCACCAACGTTACTTGTCATAATGATGATTGTGTTTTTAAAGTTGATGTGTCTGCCTTTTGCATCGGTCAAACGGCCGTCATCAAGGATTTGCAGCATGATGTTAAATACATCAGGGTGAGCTTTTTCGATTTCGTCGAACAATACAACAGAATACGGTTTTTTACGTATTGTTTCCGTTAAGTGTCCGCCGTCGTCATAGCCGACATAACCCGGAGGAGAGCCAATAAGTTTTGCTGTAGAGTGTTTTTCCATAAACTCTGACATATCAACTCTTATCATGTTCTCTTCAGAGCCAAATACAGCCTCTGCAAGAGCTTTTGCAAGTTCTGTCTTACCTACACCCGTAGGACCTGCGAAGATAAAGCTGCCTATCGGTCTGTTTGGTGATTTTAAACCGACTCTTGCACGTCTAATAGCTTTTGCCAGTGATACAACAGCCTGATCCTGACCGATAACTCTCTGGTGAAGTGTTTCTTCAAGTTTTAAGAGTCTTTCTGATTCTTTTTCCGTTATCTTAGTTGTCGGGATACCTGTCATTGTGCTGACAACTTCAGCAACGTGTTCTGCTGTAACAACCGGTTTGTTTGCGTCATGCTCTTCTTTCCATTGTTGAGACATTTCTCTGATTTTTTCTTTTAAATCAGCTTCTTTATCTCTGAGGTTTGAAGCATGTTCAAATTCCTGATTTCTGATAGCGTCTTCTTTTTGTTTGATGATATTTTTAAGCTCTTTTTCCAGCTCTTTTCCTTCCGGCGGTAAGGAGCTTACGTTTAAACGTACTTTTGAGCTGGCTTCATCGATAATATCTATAGCTTTGTCCGGCAGAAATCTGTCCGTAATATATTTGTCTGACAGAGATACAGCCGCAATAATTGCTTCATCTGAAATTTGAAGTCTGTGGTGTTCTTCGTATTTTGATTTAAGACCTCTGATAATTTCAATAGATTCATCAATAGAAGGTTCATCAATGATTACGGGTTGGAATCTTCTTTCCAGTGCAGCATCTTTTTCTACGTATTTTCTGTATTCATCAAGAGTTGTTGCACCGATAACTTGAATTTCTCCTCTTGATAACGCAGGTTTTAATATATTTGCCGCATCAATTGCACCTTCCGCTGCGCCTGCACCAATAAGTGTATGCATTTCATCAATAACAAGAATTACATTACCGGCTTGTCTGATTTCATCCATAATCTTTTTCAGGCGTTCTTCAAATTCACCTCTGTATTTTGTACCTGCAACAAGCAAGCCCATATCAAGCTGAATAATCTTTTTGCCTTCCAAAATATCGGGTACGTCAGAGTTTACAATTCTTATTGCAAGACCTTCCGCAACAGCAGTTTTACCTACACCCGGCTCACCTATAAGTACCGGATTGTTTTTGGTTCTTCTTGCCAGAATTTGAATTACACGTTCAATTTCTTTTTCTCTGCCTACAACAGGGTCAAGTCTTTGTTCCTGAGCGGCCAGCGTTAAATCTGTACCAAATTCGTCAAGTGACGGGGTTTTTGTTTTACCGCCCGAGGCAGTGCCTGCTGTTGCTGTTTGAGCTGCAGGTTTTGATTCTCCCAGCATTTTTATGATATTGCTTCTTAGTTTATTTAAGTCAACACCAAGGTTTTCCAATACTCTGGCTGCAACGCCTTCACCCTCTCTTATAAGACCCAAAAGCAGGTGTTCTGTGCCAATATAGTTGTGTCCGAGTTGCCTTGCTTCATCCCATGACAATTCAAGAACTCTTTTTGCTCTTGGAGTAAAAGGGATTTCAACAGCTACGAACCCTGAGCCTCTGCCTATTATTTTTTCAACTTCGGCTCTTGCGTCTTTGAGGGTTATACCCATTGATTTCAGCGTTTTAGAAGCAACACCCGTGCCTTCGCCGATAAGACCAAGCAGTACCTGCTCCGTTCCGACGAAGTTATGTCCTAATCTTCTCGCTTCTTCCTGAGCGAGCATGATTACTTTTATCGCTTTCTCTGTAAAACGTTCAAACATTTATTAACTCCTGTCCGTATATTTTGAATGTTAACCGAGTTGTTTTGAACTTGGTTACACCGGTTCTTAATTATTGTACCTCATATAATGCTTATCTTTCAACTTAATTTTTCTATAAATTTGTTGCAGTCGTTATTTCTTTTAGTAATTTTTTTGCAGGAAAGTACCCATAACCTTTAGCCATACTGGTTTTTAAAGATTCTTTTGCCCGCTTAACGTCTTTTTGGTTCAAATAGCATTTTGCCAGCAAAAAATGTACCTCAGGGTCAACATAACAAACATCTTTTGCTTTTTTAAGAAACAATTCGGCTAATTCAAAATATTTATTGTTAACAAAAACCCTGCCTATAAACTTGTAACTTTCGGGGTTATTTTGTGCCAGAAGATGTGCTCCGTTTACTATATTTTCGCAGTAGGTAATTAATTTTGCATTTAAAAGAGCATCAAGGTCTACTTCTAGAAATGCTCGTATTTGAAAAAATGTGGGAATGTGCATTACATACAGATCTATAAATTCCAATAAAGAACGTCCCCAATATACGGCCGGATTATCCTCGCTTAATGAGTTCCATATATGTTTTGTTTCTTCTGTATTTCCGCATAAAAGTATGCATCTTCCGTATTCATACAGCATGCCGATTTTTTGATAAATTGAAGCAGCCTCAGAATAATTTTTTTCCTCCAGATAAATTCTTGCCAGAATATCTTGCTCACGAGCATTTTTAGAATTTACTAAAATTGATTTTAATTCATCAAACTCTTTATAAACATAAAATTTTGTTAGTAATTCTTTTCTGTCCATGCTGCTATTCTGTTATTTTATTGGTCATTTTTTGAACAATATCTGTAGATTTGGGGTTCGGAGTCAGTAATTGAGCCAGTTCATTTATTGAATTTGCAGTAACATTTTGGCTTGTTATGTTATTTTGTTTTATTTCTTTATAAAGCTCTTCTCTGTAAACAGTAACATTTTTTGGAGCGTTTATACCAAGTTTAACCGTATTTTGATTGGTATCCAGTATTATTACTTCAATATTATCGTTTAAAATAATTTTTTCGCCTGTTTTTCTTGCTAATACCAGCATTTGTTCTCCCTGTGTTGTAATTACTTATTCTGCTTTTGTATTATCTGCAAAAAGTGAATATTTTACAGGATATTTAGAGTTAGAAAGTATAATTTGCATACCCTGTTTGTTTACGGCATTTATAATTATCGGTGCCAAAAGATTTATTGTTGCTTTTTGCGGATTTGATGCAGGTATTGTTACTATATTGAGTGAGATTAATGAATCTACTGAGGTTAAGTCAATTTGTTCCGCTGTTTCTGTAGGTATTTCAAATTGATAGTCAATATTGAAAAACGCAGGTGAAGTAACCGGAAAAGCAAGTGAAGGATCTTCTATAGATTGCAGCCATTTAAATGCTGAATTTTCTTTATGCTCAATAAGAACATATTTTTTTAAATGATTGTAACCAATAATTGGTTGTACAAAATCAAATATTAAATTGTCGTCAATTAAGACTTCCCCAAATCTGGTTGTTGTTATTTCCATAATGTGTTTATACCGTTAAAATTATTAATATGTTGGAGTCATTTGATTCATCATCATTGTTTCGATGAGTTCTGGTGACATATTTTTTGTGTTGTTCTGGTTCATCATAAGAAAAGGAAGCATGTTCATTCCATTATTTTGTTGGGTGTTATTGCCCAATAACATGCTCATTTGCATCATTTCAGGATTTTGATATGCAGCTTGCGGCATCATAGAGCCCATAGGGTTTATACCTAATTTGGCGAGTGTTTTGACAGCATTTGCTATTTCTTCATTTGACGGCATTTCAGACTTTTGTTCAGGAGTGCTGTTTACGCTGTCATTGATGTTTTCTCTGATTCTGTCCAGTTTCTTTTTGTTAACTTCTGCTTGTACGGATTTATCATAGAATTTTTTAGATTGAATAAATTTATCCAATTCTGTTTTGTTGCCTTCTGCATACGCAGCACAAGCTTCTGGAGTTGTTATACAAGCTTTTGCTCTTTGTGCATATTGTACTAATGTTTCATTAGAATTTAGATTTTCCACGTTAGTAAAAGCCTCTGTTGCTTGTTCGTGTTGTCCTAATTGGTAATAAGACAAGCCTTTATAATAATATGCATAAATATTTGACGGATCTTCTTTCAAAATCTTATTGGTATCTTGAATACAGCCAAGATAGTTTTGTTTTTTGTATTTTCCTACCATTGCTCTAATTGCTGCATCTGATGTTTGTGCAAAAACGCCTGTTTGTATTGCAACAAATGATAATAAAGCTAACCCTAAAACAAATTTTTTTAATTTCATACCTCTATATCCTTTTTTATTTATGTTTAATTATTTTTACAAATAAGTCAATTACATTTTAATTATATATTAATTTAATTATATTTACCTAATATATTTGGTCTAATTACATTTTATAAATTTCGTTAATTAAATCATCCTCAAGTTTTTTTACGCTTTCGGGTGATTGATTATGATTTTGAATAAATATTGCAAATGTGTATTTTTTGTTGTTTTTAGAGTCTATATAACCTGCAATTGAGCTTATACCGCTTGCTGTGCCTGTTTTTGCTCTCAGACGCAAGCTAATGTTAATCAATCTGTCACGGAGTGTTCCTTCCATTGGCTTTGGCAACAGTATAGCAAATTTATCAAATTCTTTGTCTTTGTATATTTTATTAAGCGCATCCGTTGTCCAGTCTGCCGTTATCAGGTCGTTTCTTGAAATTCCGCATGCATCAACAATAACAATATCATTAGTCGTTTTTAAGTCTCCGTAATATTTTTTAAACATATCAACGGCTTTTTGTGTTGTACCCTGCTGCTTTGTGTTATGTGCCGCAGCGGCTTTAAAGATTATTTCCGAATAGAGATTGTTACTTGTTTTTAGTGTTCTTGCAATTAAATTTTCAAGAGTGTCGCTTGAGTGTTTGGTTATTAGTGTTGAATTTCCCGGAACCGGCGCTGTTTTTATTTGCCCCGAGTATTTTAGCCCTGCAGCTGATATAGCCTTTTTTAATTCAATTGTAAAATATGATTGAGGGGAATTTATCGGTAATTTTTTTGATACAGCGCTGTTGATTGTTCCTGTTACATATGTCATATCTGATGATTGCCAGGGCATTCTTTCAAAAACAACATTGTTTGTTGTTCCGCTTTTTAGCAGATTAACAAACATCATATGGTAATCGCTTTTATTTTTGATTTCCGCAATATTGTTTTTCCCGGGGGTAATTGTTATATCGATTTTATTTTCATTAATAGTATAGGGAGAATATTTCGGCAAAAGTTCATTGGTGTCATCATCCCACATCCAGCCTATGCCCCACTGCTTGTTATCTATTATGGAGGCATCAATAACCACATCATTAAATGGCTTTCTGTACAGTTCTTTTGCTTCTTTTAGAAGAGTTTTTAAGTCGTTGGTGGTCAGTGATGGGTCGCCAGATAATTTTATATATAAATTATCATTTTTATCCGCAAAAACTTTTGTATCAAATGTATATTCCGGTTTTAATTCTTCATATGCGGTTTTCATCGTGAAGATTTTGAGGACAGAAGCCGGGTTCATCAGTTTTTGCTCATTATATTCATATATTGTTTTTCCTGATTTTGCATCTTTTACGGAAACAGCTATAGTTGAGGTTTTATCTAAATCCGATTTTTTTATTATTGAATCAAGGCTTGCACTAAAGGCTGAATTTGCACTTAATGCCAAAAGACAAATAAAAACAAGAGCCGTTTTAATTTTACTCATACAGATGTATCTCCTTATAGTTAAAAGTTTTAAAATCAGTGTCTCTTCTGTCCGCAATAAGCGGAAAATTTTCTCTTAATTCTTTTACTTTATCAGTATCAATCTCATATAGCAAACAGCTTTCTTCGGCTTGCAGTGAAGCTTCTATATCTCCCCACGGGTTAATAATCATGGAATTGCCCAGATTGTACTCTTTATCCGTAATTTTGCCTGTTTGGTCAACAGTAATCATATAGCACTGGTTTTCTATTGCTCTTGCTCTGTGCATAATTTCCCAGTGCTCGGGCTTTTTGTTTGACCAGGCTGCCATATTGACAAATATTTCAACCCCGTGTTTTGAATATTCCCGGTAAATTTCCGGAAATCTTATATCGTAGCATATTGAAAGCCCGATTTTTGTTCCTGCGCAGTTTAATATCTTAAGTTCGCTGCCGGTTGCTATATATTTGTTTTCCTCGGAACCTTTATGAGAGAAAAGATGCATTTTGTCATATGTTGTTATAACTTTTCCTTTTTGTGAAATAATCGGACAGGTGTTTGTATAGTATCCGTCATGTTTTAAAATTATGCTGCCGCCTATGATATTGGCTTTATAATTAAGTGCGATATCTTTTAACACATCAATGCTCGGGCTGTTCTCCATAGTTTCTGCTTCTTGCGGAAAAATTGAGCACAACCATCCGATTGACCAAACCTCGGGGAAAATTATCAGGTCTATTTTTTCTCCGGTGTATGTTTTCAAAAGAGAATATATGTTTTCAAATGTGGCTTTTTTATTGCCTATTATTGCACTGTTTTGTACTAATAAGACTTTTAATTTCATTCTAAAATTATAGTACAAAACATTAAATGAGGCATAATTTAATATATTTTTCCAAAAAGTTTGCCGGATTCGTCTTTTCGTGTTATCTCAATTTTTTGTATTGTATTGCACAAGTCCTTATTTTTGTCCTCAAGAAAAATTGTTAAGTAATTCGGTGTTACACCTTTTAGCAGACCTGTTTTCTTGTCGGGTCTTTTTTCTACAAGTATTGTTGTTTTTGTTCCTATATTTTTAGTGATAAATGTGTTTGATTTTTCATTAGCAATTTTATGGAGCAATTCAGCTCTTTGGTGTTTGATTTTTTCGGGTATTTGATTTGTCATTGCCGCTGCTTTAGTATTTTTTCTTATAGAATACGGGAATACATGGACAGCTGAGAGTTTAGACTCAATAGCATTTTTATATGTTATTTCAAAATCTGTTTCACTTTCATCAGGAAAACCCACAATAATATCGCTACCTATAAAAGGAAGTTTAAACATTCCATCAATTTGGTTTATCAGATCTAAGCAGGTTTGTGCGCAATAGTGTCTGTTCATGTTTTTTAAGGTTTTGTCGCACAGTGATTGTAATGACAAATGGAAATGCGGACAGAACTTGCTTGATTGCGACAAGAAATTAAGCATTTTATCATCAATTTCAAGAGGGTTTAGTGAGCCTAATCTGTATCTTTCTATTTTCGTATTTTCTATTTTTTCAAGAAGTGTCAGCAGTTTTTGCGGTTTGGAAAAGTCTTCTCCCCATTGACCTATATGTATCCCCGTTAAAACTACTTCTTTTATGTTTGTGTCGGTGTAAATTTTTATTTGTTCAAGAATATTATCAATGCTGTTACTTCTGCTTTTCCCTCTTGCTAACGGTATTGTGCAGTAGCTGCAATAGTTGTTGCATCCGTCTTGAATTTTTAAGTAGCCTCTGGTTTTTGAGTATGTGTGTATCAATTGGTTATTAAATTTCTTAACTTCAAAAATATCTTGTACACTGCTTTTTTTCTCGTTTATTGCGTTTATTATTGAAAATTTATCGTTGTTTCCTAAAATTATATCTATAAAATCCAAGTCTGAAATTTTTTCTGCGTTCAGTTGTGCGCTGCAGCCTGTTAGCACTGTTGTTATATGCGGATTTTTGTGTTTGATATTTCTTAAAGTTCTCAACGCTTCGATATCCGCAGTTTCCGTAACCGAACAGGAGTTTAATATGTAAATATCCGCATCAGAGTTTTGGTTACTTTCAATGTAACCTGCATTTAAAAGCTTTTCTTTTATTATGTTTGATTCCAGCTGATTTGCTTTGCAACCGTGAGTTTTGATAAAAAATGTTTCCATAAAAAAATTTTAATATAAAAAATTTTTATTTCGTAGTATAATATTAAGGTAGAATAACATGGAATTGGCATTGGGCATGTCTTTTTCTAAAATTAACAACAATTTTAATATTAGTAAGTTGCCTTCCAATAACTTGAGAAGCTTTAAAGCTGCAGATAATTCAGATGATTTGCCAAACGACCATGAAAAGGACACTGAACTGACAGTTAATAAATTGACTGATGATGATATTTATCAATTATCTACTTTTATTCCTGATAAAAAAATGTCCAAGGTTGCTGCTAACACACTGAAAACAGCTTTTGTAACAATTCCTGTTTTAGACAGTATCGCTGCTGCGGTAGTAAAAAAAGGTCATTTGGCTTCTAAACTCAAATTTGGTGCAAAAAATGCTTTGAGATGGGGTAGCGTTTTTGCTGCAGGTTTGGCAGTTGCCGGCACAAAGACAGCCGTTAACTCAAGAGTAAAACCTCTTGACGATTTTGATAAGAAACACCCCCTGCTCTCTACTGTAGTTGATTTTGCGGCAATATACACGGCTTATGATTTATTTAATAAAGGTGTTAAAACCTCGGCGTTTGCTTTCAAAGAATTATTCCCTAAATTTACTCAAAAAGTGAATAAAAATGTTTATAATCCGGTTAAAAATATACTCAACAATTCTATAATCAACAAAAAGATAATTCAGCCGGCTGAAAAATTTGTTGCTAAGCGTCCTTATTTAGGCAGAACAAACAAATTTTCCGCTTTAATGCTTGCTCCTGCAATGCTTGTTGCTTCTTTTGTCCGTTATAAAAAAGAAGAAAATAACAGAAACGAGCAGGTTAAAAACAATATGAATTTTTTGCAGGCATTAAATGATTCAATCTCTGCCGATTGTGATGTTTAATATTTCATATAGTCAACTGACCCCGGCAACTCATTGAACAGGTGCAATAAACAAGTACGATATTGGCTGTAT
>CALVAN010000051.1 GCA_944325555.1 Candidatus Gastranaerophilales bacterium
AAACGATACTTAATCGTTTTTCAGAGTTCTTGGGTGCAATAAACAAGTACAATATTGGATATACAACAAGGGCACCCGCAACAAGTGCATGGGGTCTACCTCTCAGAAACAATTATCAATTGTTTCTTCGGCAGAGTCGTAAGATGCTAGACTCGGCGCCACTCGCTACCTCTCACAAACAATTCACTGGATTGTTTGCTCGGCAGAGTGTGTACCACTCCTAGCTTGAGTTGTTGGCAAGCCGAAGGCGAGCCATACAAATCAGGATGCCCTTGGGTACAAGCGAGGTCCCACTCAGACATTTTATTTTTATCTATATAGTATTAAAATATTTTTGAGGTATGTATTTTGAAAGATATTTTGGAAAAATTATCAAAATCGAAGTTTCGCAGTCGTTTCAGGCTTTCCCAAAAGGACAAAGCCTATATTGAACAAAAAGGCTTGGACACAATCAGGCAGCACGCAGTTGATTTTATTGCAAAAAGAATTGCCCCTGCTTATATAGAAAATGACGGCAATCAAACCCCTATGCGCAACCATCCTGTTTTTGTCGCACAGCACGCTACAGCAACCTGCTGCCGTAAATGCATAAATAAATGGCACGGTTTTGCTTACGGTGTGGAATTGAATGCAAAGCAGCAACAATATATTGTCGATTTAATTATGGAGTGGATAAAAAAGCAGCTTATGTAAATAATCTTAACTAAATGCCCGTATCATAGCAATATTTTGCCATTATCTGTTTTATATAAACATAGTTTACAGGTGTGAAGAAAGGATTCTAAATTTATGGCAGGTGTTGAAACAATTGGTAATTTTAATGTTACAAAACTGGCTGACAACAAATACTCTGTTGCCGTTAATAACGGGAATATGGGAGCTTATGTTACTGACAAAGCAGGGGTTGAGGCATTAAAAGAAAAATACAACAAGTCAAAAGATACCGTTGAAATTTCTGACAAAACAGACAAAAAAACATTAACAACCGAAGACAAACAGGAACTCCTTCAAAAAGCAAGACAAAAAGCCGCTGGCTATTCAGTGTTCGGCAGCTTATGGAGCACATTGTATTACGGATTGAGATCAGATGAAAAAGTTGCAAGAAAATATAACCTTGATGTAAATGAAGATAAAAAGTTGATAAAACAAATAAAACGAGAACAGGTATATTCTACATTGCCTGCTCTTATTCCGGGCTGGCAGTTGGTAGGCGGCACAATTTCTTATATTTATAACAGAAACGTAGACCCGTCTGATATAAAAGTTAAAGAATAATATCAGCAGATGTGTAAAAAGAGTCAGGTTCAACTTAATAACCTGACTCTTTTTTTGTATTTTGTTTGCTCTAAATTATAATGATTTTATTTCTGTTTCAACTTTAGCAAGTATGTTGTCTAATTGAGCAGCGTCTTTACCAGCACCTTGTGCAAAGTTTGGACGTCCGCCGCCTTTGCCGCCTGTTGCTGCAGCAATTTCTCCAACAATTTTACCGGCGTTAATACCTCTTTTAACAAAAATATCTGTTACTTTAACCATAATAAATATTCCGCCGTCTTTTTTCAAAGATGCGACTACAATAACGCTTTCGCCGAGTTTATCAGAAAGCTTTTCAACAAAAGTTTTAACCATATTTGGCTCAAAGTCTTCTATTTTTGAAATAAACAGCTTACCGCCTTCAATCTCTTGAGTTCTGCTTAAGAAGGTTGCAAATTTTGAGCTTGCGATTTCATTTTGCATCTCTTCCGTCTTTTTGGTTAAAGCTTTGTTTGTTTCAATCAGCTTGTCTACTCGTTCACAAATTTCGTTTGTCTGTGCTTTAAACAGGTGAGCAAGTTTGTCTGCTTCTTTTGCTTTATCGTTTAAGAATTTAAACGCTGCATCCGCAACAACGACTTCAATACGTCTGGAACCTGCGGAGATGGCTGATTCCTGAACAACTTTGGCAAGTCTTATCTGTGCAGTGTTGCTTACGTGCGTGCCGCCGCATAGCTCACGGGATACGAATTCGCCTTTTTCGTCTTTAATACCGACAACTCTTACTTTGTCACCGTATTTTTCACCAAACAGAGCCATAGCACCGCATTTTTTAGCTTCTTCTGCATCCATAATGTCTGTATGCTGCTCCAGTCCACGAGAAATCCAATCGTTCATAAGCTCTTCTACCTGCTCAATTTCAGCAGGTGTCATAGCTCTGTCAAAAGAAAAGTCAAAACGGGTTTTGTCCGGTTCTACCTGAGAACCTGCCTGTTTAACCCCGTCGCCGAGAACTTTTCTTAAAGCTGACTGCAAAAGGTGAGCTGTTGTGTGGTGGGCAGTGATTTGTTTTCTTCTGTAAACGTCAATTGCAGCGCAAACACTGTCTTGCGGAGTAACCGTACCTTCAGTGATTTCTGCTCTGTGAGCATACAGATTGTCAACTTTAAAGGTATTTAATACTTTTGCTTTAAAGTTTTTGCCTTCTATAACACCGCTGTCGCCTACCTGACCGCCGCATTCAGCATAAAAAGGTGTTGTATCAAGTATGATATCAACGGTTTCGCCTTCATCGGCCGAGTCGATTTTTTTAGCGTCTTTGACAAGTGCAACAACCTTAGCCTCTCCGCAGGTCTGTTCGTAGCCTGTAAAGTTTGTTTCTCCGTTTTCTTTTTCTATATCAATATAGATAAGGTCGTCCGTAAGAATAATTTTTTGAGCGGCAGCTTTTGCACGTTCTTTTTGTTCCTTCATGCAGGCTTTAAAACCCTCTTCATCAACCTTAACGCCTTTTTCCGCTGCAATTTCTACGGTCAATTCAAGAGGAAAACCGTATGTGTCGTAGAGTTTAAAAGCGTTTTCCCCGCTGATTTCTTTAGAACCATCAGAAAGTAAGTCGTCAAGAAGTTTCTGGCCTCTATCAAGAGTTTGTTTGAATTTTTCTTCTTCTTTTTTGATAACGTCTTTTATTCTTTGACGGTTTTCTTCGAGTTCGGGATAAGCTGCTTTGTAGTTATCCACAACAGTATCAACTATGTTGTACAAAAACGGTAGCTCAAGCCCGAGCATTTTTCCGTGTCTTAAGGCACGGCGCATAATCATACGCAGAACGTAATTTCTTCCTTCGTTACCCGGAACGATTCCGTCAGAAATCATAAAGGTTACGCATCTTGCGTGGTCGGTGATGATTCTTAAAGAAATATCCGTTTTGTTATCTTTTTTGTATTCTTTACCTGTCATTTCGCAGACTTTGTTCAAGATAGGGGTTAAAAGGTCTGTTTCAAAAGTCGACGTTTTGCCCTGTACAACCATTGCAATTCTTTCAAGCCCCATGCCGGTATCAACGTTTTTCTTTTCAAGAGGGGTGTAGTTGCCTTCTTTGTCTTTAAAAAGTTCGGTAAATACAAGGTTCCAGATTTCGACCCATCTGTCGCATTCACAGGTTGCAACGGAACAGTTGTCAGAGCATTTTAATTCCTCGCCGAGGTCGTAGTGAATTTCCGAGCACGGGCCGCATGAACCTACATCCGAAACAGGGCCCCAGAAGTTGTCTTTTTTACCTTTTCTGAAGATTTTTTCGGCAGGTATGCCAACTTTGTTGTGCCATATATCAAAAGCCTCATCATCATCTTTGTAGATAGTTATATATAGTCTGTTAGGATCTAAGTGAAGGTAGTTTGTAACAAAATCCCACGCCCAGGGAATAACTTCTTCTTTGTAATAATCACCGAAAGAGAAGTTGCCCAGCATCTCAAAAAAGGTATGGTGTCTGGGGGTTCTGCCAACGTTTTCTATGTCAGAGTCTTTTCCGCCCGCACGTGCACATTTTTGGCAGGTGGTAATTCTTTTTGGTTCGTAGGGGCATTCTTCATAACCGAGAAAATACGGCACAAACTGCAGCATGCCTGCGGTTGTCAAAAGTACCGTCGGGTTATCGGGAACGAGTGACGAACTTTTTACTATTGTAGATTGGTGTTTTTCTGCAAAAAACTTTAAAAAAGCTTCTCTAATCTGAGTTCCTGTCAAAGGTTTATTAACTGTTTCTGACATAATTCATTCCTTACTTTTTACATATCCATACTTAAATTTTACAATAAAAAAGTTTTTTGCTTATATTTTTCTAAAATTTATATAGCCAATCTACAGTTGCAAGCCGTACGAATCAGGATGCCCGCAGGGTACGCTTCGCTCAGAATGACTACAAGATTTAGTGTTTTTGGTTTATTTCCTAAACTGCGTAAGCAGTAAAGCGGCTTTGCCGCAGGAAATTGATTACAGACTCTTTGTATTTACGTACAAAATTTTCGTTAAGCGAAGCGGTTAGAAAATTTTGAAGATAAATACTATAGAGTCTGTTTTGACTGCGTCCTTTTTCTTTTCTTTTTCTTCGCAAAAAAAGAAAAGAAATGAACATAAAATAAGAACTTATGTTTTTATTTTTTTCGTGAGAAAGCTTATTTGATGATTGCGCTAATGGCTCAGCTCAACGCAGGGGCGGAAAATGTATCAAATTGCATCAAAATGACAATTATATTCCCTACCCTATGCCTTGTATAAAAAAAATGTTCATGATATAAACAACTTACCACCGTAATTTGCGGTGAGTCTTAAAGAATGGACGTATTAACGTTTGAAAAAAAATATAAAACTCGCTAAACATGCAGGTTTTTGTTATGGCGTAAAAAGGGCCGTCTTAACAACCAAAAAACTCAAAGCCGAAAATATGGATAAAGAAATTTTTGTTCTCGGCGAATTGATTCACAATTCGCATGTTATCAATGAACTTTCCGAACTCGGCATACATACCGTTGATTCTTTGCCGGATAACACAACAGGCATCTGTGTCGTGCGCAGTCACGGTGCTTCGCCTGCGGTTTTTGATGATATAAAACAAAAAGGCTACGAAACTGTGGACCTGACTTGTCCCGATGTGAAAAAAGTTCAGCAAAAAGCAATACAGCTTGTGCAAGAAGGCTTTATGCTTGTTATTGTCGGCAAGCCGGAGCATCCGGAAGTTTGCGCAATCAAAGCAAATGCTCAAATTTACGGTGATAAAATTTTTGTAGCTCCGGATGTTGAATCTTTAAAAGACCATGAAAAAGAGTTAAAAGACCATAAAAAAATAGGTGTTGTTGTACAGACAACACAGCGTATTGAAAATTTAAAATCTATTGTTGATTATCTGATTCCCATTGCTAAGGAGCTTAAAGTGTTTAACACAATTTGTGCTTCAACCTCGCTTCGCCAGTCAGAGGCGAGAAATTTGGCATTGGAATCCGATTTGATGGTTGTGGTCGGCAGTAAAAAAAGCGCTAACACAACGCACCTTGCGGAAATATTAACCGGTATAACTCCAACCATACACATTGAAACTGACGAAGAACTCAAAGATTACGAGCAGCTTATAAAAAAATCTCAAAATATCGGAGTTACGGCAGGTGCCTCAACGCCAGATGTAATTATCGAAAATGTAATTCAAAAATTAAATCAATATTAAATACAGAAAGGAAAATAAAAAATGACAACAGCTCAATTAGATGAATTTGAAAAATTATTAGAAGAATCCTTCACCTCTAAACTCAGCGTTGCTGATGTTGTAAGAGGTCAAATCGTTAAAAAAGAAAACGATGGCTATCTTGTAGATATAGGTGCAAAATCAGAAGGTTTTCTCCCTATCAGAGAAATTCCTACCTCTATGGTTGATGAACTTAAAATCGGAGATTGCAAAGAATTTTATATCTTAAAAGAAGATGAAGATGAAAAAAGCGGAATGTTGCTTTCTCTTAAAAGAGTTGCTTGTGCTCAAGCTTGGCAAACTCTTCAAAATGCTAAAATTTCAGGTGAAACAGTTATGGCTAAGGTTGTTTCTCTTGTTAAAGGCGGCGTAATCGTTGAAGTTCAAGATTTAAGAGGCTTTATTCCTGCTTCTCAATTAAGAACTGGTATGCCGTTTGACGGTCTTATGAATCAGGAAATCGAAGCAAAAGTTCTTGAAGCTGATGCTAAAAGAAACAAACTTATCCTCTCTCAAAGACAGGCTCTTGCAGAACAGAGAGAACAACTTGTTGACGAAGTTATCTCTAACCTTGAAGTTGACCAGATTGTTGAAGGTGAAGTCGTAAGAATCGCAGATTTCGGTGCATTCATCGATATCAACGGTGTAGACGGCTTGCTTCCTATTTCTGAAATTTCTTGGCAGAGAATCAAACATCCGTCAGATGTTTTAACACTCGGTCAAAAGATTGAAGTTAAGGTATTAAAAATTGATGAAGACCTTAAGAGAATCAGCTTAAGCTTGAAGAGAATCGGTGACAACCCTTGGGAAGAAATCGAAGACAAATTTAAAGAAGGCGAAATTATCACAGGTACAGTTAATAAAGTTACTTCTTTCGGCGCTTTCATCAACATATTCCCCGGCGTAGAAGCATTGCTTCCTGTTGCTGAAATGAAAGACTCTGACGCTAACCCGTTTGATGTATATAAAAACGGTGAAGAAGTTAAAGTTCTTATCAAAAAATTCACTCCGCAAGAACACAGAATTGCCTTGAGTGTGAAAGATATTAACGAGTAATAAAAATCGTTAAAAGAAGGATCCTCATTTGCAGGGTCCTTCTTTTTATATAAATACATTCTCTCTGTAGGATATAAAAAAACAGCAGCTTTTAAAGCTGCTGTTTTGATACCTGTTAAAATCTCAATTATGAAATTCTGCCGGGAACAACAACTCCGCCTTTGAGGTTCTTTTTGTAGAACTCAACATGCGGCTGCAATACGCTGTCTAATACTTCCGGAAATGCAGTATTTGTCATAATTTTTTCAACAATTTCCTGATATACAGTAGCGTATGCTCTGAGCATAGTCATTGCACCTGCTGCTTTCGGAGTTAAGCCCATACCTTTTGTTGCAATTCTTTCAACAAAAGTAGCGCCCGTAACTTCGTATGATTTTGTTAAAGCACCGATATAGGCTTCTGCGTTTTCTTTGCAAACACCGTTGTCTACGGGAACAGTCAATGCAAAAACGAGTTTGTTTGCAGGGTTAAAGTGAGCTTCTGCGCTGTGGTGCATTGCATCGGGCACTTTGGCAACCTGTTTTAATGTGTCTTTTACTGATTCGTTCTGCATTTGCGCATGCCAGTAAACTGTATTTTCAAAAATTGAGCCCATATACTGGTGTACGGAAGCTTCTATACCGTTAAGCTTTGCATCAGCCCAGAATATACCTTCTTTTAATGCATCATTATTATCAAAGTCTGTGCTTAATGCTATTGATGACATTTCCTGAGCAGCGTTAAGCATTTCAATCATATCTTCTTTTTTCATGCCGGCCCAGGCAAGAGCGAACAATGCATGATCATCAAAAGCAGAAAATCTTCCGCCTACATCATCGTGAATATACAAGTCACCGAGCCAGTTGTTTTCGTTAGATGTTCTTCTGAGTTCGCTTTTTTCTGCGTTAGCATCAGTTACAGCTATAAAGTGTTTGTTTGCTGATTTTTTTGCTTCTTCGGCTGTTAGACCTTTTGCTTTATAGGCATCTTCAAGCATTGCAAGAACTCTTAAGAAACCGTCTTTTGTTTCAAAAGTTGAACCTGATTTAGAGGCAATCATAAAAGCGGATTCAAGTATATTGTTGTTTAATTTGTACAGGAATCTTTCAAGACTTGCTGAATCAACATCGGAGTAAAACTCAACAACATCGCCTTTTATGTTTAAGCCGTTAATGGATAACATGTGTTCTACTGTGTGTTTTGAACCGCCTATACCCATAACGCTAAGCTTTTTTACACCTGTTTGTGATTGAAGTTTAGAAGCAAGTTCATAAATCTCATCAACTCTTTTTATTTGTTCTTGAGGAAGATTGACCCAATTAAGAAATTGACCTTTTTGGTTTGCTCTTTTGGAAAATTCATTAACGAAGTCAGATACTTTTGAGGTGTATTTTGAAAAATCAACACCGCTGAAATTTGTTGTGATATCAGGATTCTTTGTAATCACTTTGTTTTCTCCTTTAGTTTTCTGTTTGTATTGTTATATTATTGTTTTTTATGTTGCACAATTTATTGATTGCGGACGCAAAGATTATTAATCGCTTTCCGCAACAACTTCAACAAGCAGTTCTCCGTAACTGTTGAAGTGTCCCGATGTGGACTCTACTATATATTTTAAATCCGGTTTTCCTTCAATAGATTTTTCGGCAAAATCAAGAGCTTCTTCCAAATCGGAAAACTCACCGATTTGTGTTTTTGTAAGGTCTGAGCCGCCTTTTTTTGTATAAACCTGATACATCATAATAGTCCCCCTTTTCTTCCTG
The DNA here is from genome assembly GCA_944325555.1 of Candidatus Gastranaerophilales bacterium. Classification (GTDB taxonomy): domain Bacteria; phylum Cyanobacteriota; class Vampirovibrionia; order Gastranaerophilales; family Gastranaerophilaceae; genus Limenecus. Next base: position 8,287 of record CALVAN010000051.1, read on the forward strand.
TCTTTTGTAGACACTCTTATCATACTACAGAATTAAAAAAGTATGAAAGTTTTATGTTAATTAATTTCATATAGTCAACTGACCCCGACAACTTATTGAACGGGTACAATAAACAAGTACAATATTTGCTATACAACAAGGGTACCCGCAACAAGTGCAAGGGGTCACTTCCGTAAAATGCTAGACTCGGCGCCACTCGCACTCCGTGTACCACTCCTACAAGC
>CALVAN010000052.1 GCA_944325555.1 Candidatus Gastranaerophilales bacterium
TGTGCTTTGCACAAGACGGCTTACTTCTGCTCGCTCACCGGATTCGTTCACTTTGTTCACTCCATCCGTCCGCAAATACGCAGGATGCCCTTGGGTACAAGCTAGGTTCCTCTCAGACTGTTTCCTATCTCGAAACCTAGTATAAATATATGATTACAAAGTTTAGTAATTATTATTTAATAATAAATAATAATGTTATATTCGGAGATTAGATTAGTATGGATTTTACATCGCTGATTGGCGTATTTTTCGGGATAGTGTGTATTTTAATAGGGCAGGCGCTCGAAGGCGGTAATATCGGACAATTACTGCAAATTACGGCTGCTTTTATTGTATTTGGCGGTACAGCAGGTGCCGTTATCCTGAGTTTTTCAGTTGAAGATTTAAAAACAGCATTTATACTTTTGAAAGACGTATTCTTTGGCGAAAAAATAGACTTTGATGATTTAATAGCTGAAATTATAAAATTTGCGACAAAAGCAAGAAGAGAAGGTGCAATATCACTGGAAAAAGAAGCAAGAAATGCTTCTGACAGCCTTATGGTGCTTGGCCTAGAAGCAGTCGCTGACGGTACTGACCCCGCTCTTGTAAGACAGATGATGGAAACTCAAGTCTCTTTACTGGAAGAAAAAGTGGCAAGCGGTGCTAAAGTTTGGGAATCAGCAGGCGGTTTTTCACCTACAATCGGTATTATCGGTGCCGTTTTAGGTTTGATTCAGGTAATGCAAAATCTTTCCGATCCTTCTAAGTTAGGTGCCGGTATCGCTGTTGCCTTCGTAGCTACAGTTTACGGTGTTGGTGTAGCTAACCTGATACTTATTCCTTTTTCAACAAAATTAAAAACAAAATTTAAAAAAGTATTTTTGAAAAAAGAAATGATTATTGAAGGCATACTTTCTATTCAAGCTGGAGAATCTCCCGCTCTGATTGAAAGAAAATTGCAGGCATACATCTTAGACAGCCACATGAGAGAAGAAGAATAATGGCAAGAAAAAAGAAACCCGAAGAACATGAAAATTTAGAGCGCTGGCTTGTTTCTTATGCGGATTTTATGACGCTTCTTTTTGCTACGTTTGTTGTTTTGTATGCACTATCTCAAATTAATGTTAATGAATTCAAGAAAATAGAAGAATCAATAAGAAAAGCTTTTTCCGTACAGTCAATACTGGACGGAGGCAACGGCGTAATGTCACAGGGTGAAACTATTGTGGAAACAAATGCTGCTGCAGACTCTGTCATTGACTCGTTGATGATGGAATTTATCAGCCAGAAATATGAACAAGAATCTTACGAGCAAATAAAAAAAGAAGTTGATAATCTTAATAAATCCGGTGAGTTAAGCGGAGTAACAGCTAAAATAGATGAAAGAGGGCTTGTTATAGTTATTTCCGACAAAGATTTGTTATTTAAATCCGGCTCCGCCGAGTTGACAGAAGAAGCACAAAAAATACTGGAAACAGTTGGAAAACTCATTGTTGAAAAATTTGCAATGCACATAATAAAAGTTGAAGGTCACACGGACAGTATGCCAATCTCCGGCGGCAAATATCCTTCTAACTGGGAGTTGTCATCAGCAAGGTCATCAGCAATTGTTAGATTTTTAATCAATCGCTTTAAAATTCTTCCCAACCTTATGGCCGCTGTCGGTTATGCGGATACCAGACCGGCGGAAAAAGGCACAGATGCTTCAGCTCTGGCAAAAAACAGAAGAGTTGAAATTGTTGTTCAGAGAAATCAGTTTAAAAATCTTGACCATTTCCAAAATTCTTATTTAAAAATGGACAAAATGGAGCAACAAAGAAGACGTAACGAGCAAATAAGAATAATAAAAGAAATTGATAACAGAGAATTTGAATCACTTGGTGAAGACGTGAGAAATAACAATCTGCTTGAAACAACAGGGACCTCTTTTCTTGAAGAATCCAAAAGGTTAGAAGAATTGTCAACGCCGGATTAATTTTTGAAATTTTATGTTTGTCATATAATAATATAAGTCTGGTAATAAATAGGCAGAAAAGGGATAACTTATTGCAAAATATAAAACTTACTAGATATATAATAATATCCCTGATTTTGGGTATAATAGTCGGAATATTGTTCCCTGCATTTGCAGTAAAATTATCACCTCTGGCCATGATGTTTTTGAACATGGTCAAAATGATAATAGCACCCTTACTGTTTGCCACACTTGTTATTGGTATTGCAGGACACGGGGATATTAAAAGTCTTGGAAAAATCGGAATAAAAACCATCGTTTACTTTGAAGTAGTAACCGTGGCCGCATTAATAATCGGACTTGGAGTAGGGCATTTTACTCAACCCGGCGCCGGGCTTGATAACGTTACAACAAATGTTTCGTCTACTTATATGGATGCAGTTACGGCAATGGGGCATACTACACACTCTTCCTTAAGAGACCTTGTAGTTAACATTTTTCCTTCAAGTGTTGTTAAATCAATGGCAGAAGGTAATCTGCTTCAGATAGTTGTATTTAGCTTGTTTTTTGCGTTAGCAATATGTGCAGTCGGTCAAAAAGCAAAGCCAATGATGGATTTACTGAACTCTCTGTCAGAAATAATGTTTAAGTTTACAGAATACGTAATGTGGTTTGCACCAGTCGGCGTATTTTCAGCAATAGCAAGCACAATTGGCAGCAGCGGGATAGGCATTCTTAAAAACTATGTAAAAATAGTGTTTTCACTTTATTTTGCACTTATATTATTTTTAATATTCATAATTATTTTTGTTTGTAAAATAGTAAAAATTCCAATCGCCGGTTTAATAAGAGTACTAAAAGATCCTGCTTTGCTGGCTTTTTCTACTGCAAGCTCCGAGGCAGCTCTGCCCAAAGCAATGGAGCAAATGGAAAGATTTGGCGTACCAAAAAACATTGTTGGTTTCGTAATGCCTACAGGCTACACTTTTAACCTTGACGGCAGCACTCTATACCTTTCAATGGCAGTGCTATTTGCAACGCAGCTTGTAGGCATAGACCTGTCGCTACAACACCAATTGATAATAATGTTTGCACTTATGTTTACCAGCAAAGGTGTTGCCGGAGTCCCGAGAGCAGCTCTTGTCGTTCTGGCAGGGACATTATCAAGCTTGAATTACCCGTTAATAGGTGTAGCAATTCTTCTCGGTATAGACCAAATTCTTGATATGGGAAGAACAACGGTAAACCTTGTCGGAAACTGTATTGCCACAATATTTATCGCAAGGTGGGAAAACGAATTTGATTATGAAAAAATGAATGAATATCTTAAATCAAAAAACATATAAAATGTTTGAGAAATACTAACAATAAAACCACGATGTTTACTAATAACGTTTAGAGGATGTTTTCAATGAAAAAAATATTTATAATATTTGCTTTAATGATATTAAGCAGCACAGTAGCATTTGGGCAAACAAAATTTAACTTTGAAGAAGAAAAAACAATGTGCCCGTCCACACCAGTCGTAAACGGTGCATTTGCATCAACATTAAGCAAAATAACCGGTATGAACTTTATACTTGCCACTACATTGGAATCACAGGTAAGACACCAGATGAACGAAGCGCTTGCCGGAAATTTCAAAGTAGAGATAGAACCATTTGGGGGCAAGAGTATGCTGCAGGGAAAATTCAAAAAAATAACCGCCTCATCAGACTCTGCTGCGGTTGAAGGTCTTTATCTTTCTAACATAAAAGCCCAATCTATATGCGGTTACAACCATTTCGTTTATCATAACGGAGAAGTTCTTACTGCAGAGAATTTTTTGCTTGGTTTCAGAACTGAAATAACCTCAGATGACCTTCAAAAAATGGTAACAACACCCGAGTATATGAAAAAATTAAACTCGGCAAACGTAAATGTTGGCAACATTTCAATACTCAAAGTATTTAGCCCCAAAGCAGAAATAAAAGACAATAAACTTGTTATTTCAGTAATGTATATGGCGCCTCTGGCAATGCGTTCTCCAAAACAGGCCACAATGAAAATGGATGTTATTGCGCAAAACGGGAACCTCGAATTTACAAATATAGAAGCAGGTTCAGGACATTCCTCAGTCAATATGGATACAATTTTGCCTGTTTTAAACAAACTAAATCCGCTTGCTATTAAAACAAATATTTTGAACAATTCAAAAAGTATAATTAAACTAAAAGATATTTATATAATAAATAATAAAATTATTATAAAAGGTCTGGTTATTGTTCCTAAAAACTATTATAATAATTAAAGTTTATGAGTGAAATGATTCGGAGCTGAATAATGGGATTCTGGTCAAAATTAGTAATATTAACTTTAGCCGTACTGGCATTTTTCTATGTCAAAGTTAACTTCTTTGATACGCAGCATGTTAAAGTAGAAAAAAAGCTTGTTGCTGAAGAACAGGTCATTGAACCGGTACAAAAAACTGCTGAAAAACCAAAAACATCTGACAAAAAAACAACTGCAGCAGCAAAAGAACAACAAAAACCGCAAAAATTTGTGACGGTTTACTTCCTCGGCATGGATAAAAATAACAACAGTATTTTTAAAACAGTAAAAAGAGCAGTGCCGTCAGGAAAAAATGAACTCCGATACGCCTTAACACAGCTGGTTGCCGGTCCGTCACAGTACGAAAAGAGTGTGGGGGTTTATTCCGAAATTCCAAAGAATGTACAAATTATGGGAGTTGTTGAAAGCGATAAAAAAATAATTATTGATGTATCAGGCAATATACAAACAGGCGGCGGAGCAGACAGCTTATACAGCAGATTTAAACAGCTTATTAAGACAGCTATTGCAAATAGCAGCCCCAAAAAGCCGATTTACCTTTACATAGACGGCAAACAGGCTGAAGTTATCGGCGGTGAAGGCATTATGATTACGCAACCTTTAAGTGAGAATTCTTTAGATGGCTAACGAAAAAGATATAGATTATTACCTGAATTTAGACTGGACTCTAATAGAGGGGACGGATTTGGATTTTAACGGAAATCCTTATCATTATATAGAAATAAAAGAATTTCCCAGTTTCGCTTTTTGCGCCAAAACACGAGAAATTGCACTAGCTAATTACAAAAGTCAACTAAAATTAATGCTGCAGGTAATGCTTGAAGACGGAGAACCTATTCCTGAACCCGGCGAAGATGACGATGACGGTATTGATTGGGAAAGCATTTGTCCGGGGTAATCAAATAATCCTTGCTTATAAGCTTTAAAATATTACGGGCATATTATCTTTAAATTTAGCAATCAATTTTCAAGTCAACATATTAGATGATTACAGGCAAGCAAAAATTTAATATGATATATCAAAATGCAATAATTTTGATTTCTTATTGCATAAGTGCACCCTATAATATAAAGGATAAGTAAATATGGCAGAAGAATTTACTATTAATGATTTTTTGAAAAAGGCAATAGCTCTCGGAGCATCAGATGAACACATGATAGTCGGACAACCGCCTTTTGTCAGAGTTAACGGATTTATGAAAAAAGTTGTTATGCCTGAAATAAAACGAACGGATTTGGGCAACATGCTTTTGGAAATAGCACCTCAAAACATAGTGCAGCAGTTTAACAATGAAAAAGATATTGACTTTATCTATGAAATCCCAGGGGTTTCAAGATTCAGAGTCAACTATAGCCGCCGTTTAGGCAATCCTGCTATTGTTATAAGAAACATTCCTTACAATATACCCACAGTTACTGATCTGGGACTTCCCGAAGTAATCAGCTCATTTGCAAAATTTCAAAGCGGACTTGTTATTGTTACAGGACCTACTGGCAGCGGTAAAAGTACAACTTTAGCTTCAATCATCAACGAAATAAATTCCAATGAATACAAAAATATCATTACAATAGAAGATCCTATCGAATATATTTTTGACTGCAAAAAGAGCATGGTATCCCAACGACAACTCGGACCTGACGTTGCTTCTTTTGCAAACGGCGTAAAATATGCACTCAGACAGGATCCTGATGTATTACTTATCGGTGAAATCAGAGATGTTGAAACTATGGATGCCGCTCTTAAAGCAGCCGAAACAGGACACCTGGTTCTTGCAACATTACACACAAATGACGCTATTCAAACAGTTAACAGAATAGTTAACCTGTTTGATGAAAGCAACAGAGAACTTGCAAGAAGAAGGGTTGCTGAGACATTAAGAGCAGTAGTTGCACAAAAACTGGTTTATTCTCAGGCACAAAACAAAAGATATCCTGCCTGCGAAATTATGATAGTTACTCCCACAATCAAAGATTATATTTTGAAACAGGAAACTGAAGAAATCTACAGGCTTATTTCAAGCAACGCATCAGAAGGTATGTCTTCGTTGAACCAATCACTTGCAGAGCTTGTTAAAGCAGGTTTGATTTCTAACGAAGAAGCAATGAACACCTCTAGCGAACAAAATGAGCTGAGCAAAATGCTTCGTGGTGTATATGTGTAATTTTTCTGTTCAACCTATTTAATAAAGGGAAAAAAATGACTGAAATTATAGACGAAATAATATCTGCAGTATTGAGAGACAACCTCTCAATACTGCGGTCTGCTCCGCAGGACTATGAATTTTTGTTGACAAAATATGCAAAAGTATTTTTTGACAAAATCAGAGAAAATAGCAAAAGTATAAGCTATGGATTGCAATTGGGCTTGACTAAAAAATTTGTTGAATTTTGCTTAAAAGACATAATCAACTCGGGAGAGCAGCCTAAAAGTAAAGCAATTGATTCAATCTTAAAAAATTTAACCTCACAGACAATACAACAATGTGTCGAAATGGCTGAAAACGATGCGATAGTTTATATAATGTATCGCAGCTTGAAAAAAACAATTAATAAAGAATTTGAACAACTATTGGAGACGTGCAAATGATAGCAAAAGAATGGAGCGCTGAAGACTATTTTACAAAAGCAAAAGAATATGAAGCGCAAAATAAAATAGACGAAGCATTATATTATTATAATGAAGCAATTGCTCTTAATCCTAATCTTATCAAGGCTTATCATTCAAGGGCAACTCTCTTATTTAATGATGAAAAATATAAAAGTGCACTGGAAGATTTTGAATATCTTGCATCTTTTAATACAGAAAATCAATACTTTAAAGAACGTGCAATTTGCAATGAAAAACTCGGCAATATAGAAAGAGCGCTGGAGTTATACACTAAACTGCTGCTTTTAGAGATTAATCCTGAGGCATATTATAATATATACAGGCTGGTAGAATTATATCCTGAGTTTAAAACAAGTGCAGATTTAAATGAAGTTAACGCTTTTATTTCCACATACATCGATGAACAACGAGCTTTAAAGTTTAAAGAAGCAGCACCAAATGAAGATCTTGATCAACGAAATGCATTTTTGGATCTGTATGTTTCACTACTTCCAAAAAATTCTAAATATAAGTATGATGCTTATGTACAAAAGGCTAAGGCAGAAATATTCCGTTACCGACTCTGCTTTGATAAAATTTTCAGAGAACAAGTAAAAAAAGACGAAAATCTTACCGAAAATGAATTAAATAAAAAATATAAATATAATTCAAAGTCTCTGTCTGAGCTTAATGTAATATATGCCATACAAAAATTCAACGAAGCGACAAGATATGCTACTAATCTCGACGAGGTTAATTATGTAGATAATGAAGTAAAGAAAATTGTTCAAATGGCAGATAAATAACAAATATTTCATATAGTCAACTGACCCCGGCAAAATAACTATACTGCAAGCAAAAGCTTTGCTTTTGACTTTGCCCCTCTCATAAAAGCAACATTTAGTTGCTTTTATTCGGCAGAGTCTCTAAAAAACGATACTTAATCGTTTTTTAGAGTTCTTAGGTGCAATAAACAAGTACGATATTGGCTGTATAACATGGGCACCTGCAACAAGTGCAAGGGGTCTACCTCTCAGAAACAATTATCAATTGTTTCTTCGGCAGAGTCGTAAAATGCTAGACTCGGCGCCACTCGCTACCTCTCACAAACAATTCACTGGATTGTTTGCTCGGCAGAGTGTGTACCACTC
>CALVAN010000053.1 GCA_944325555.1 Candidatus Gastranaerophilales bacterium
ATTGACATTTAGTCAATTTTCGACAGAGTTCTTGAGGCAAAAAGAAAAAACGAACCAAAAAAGAAAAACACGCTATATCAAAAGAGATTTTAAAACTCAGAAACGCAAATTTCCGTCCACTCTTGAAATGTCAACTTCGGTACGGTAAATTTTCATTCCTTCGTTTAAAAATCTCTAATCAAAGTTCCGTCAGGGCTTCGCCCCGAACCCCCTACGGCTTACAAAGTAAGCCGTGATAGTTTTTCGTAAGCATAAATTTTCTCTTGGATTATTGGCGTTCACAAGGTTAAGCATTTCGTTTCGAATTTTTAGAATAAAAATTCTTCACTCCATTAACCTTGCTCACATGGCTGTTCGCTCGTCTGTTTCACAGACTCGACTCCACAGCCGCTCAAAATCCGCCATAATAAATATTATCAATACTTTATAACAGCGATTGAAAGGAAAAAAATATGGAAAACTTAGAAGAAAAAATGAAAAAATTTGAACGAATGATAAATACTGCGGATAATGAGCTTGCTATGGAATTAATTTCTCCAAAGGCGTCATTTTTTACACCTGCTTCACCGGAACCCTTGTACGGGGCTGACGGATATTTGTCGGTGGTTCACTGGATGCGCAGCGGTTTTTCAAATGTTCAATGGAAACTTGAAGAAATGATAGCCGGTGATAATAAAGTCGCTGTAAGGTGGACATGTACAGGCAGGCATGACGGAGTTTCTATGGGCTTGGTGCCTACGGGGAAAACTTTTTGCGCCTGTGTGATGAATTTTTATTATTTTGATGAAAACGGTAAAATTATCAACGATATTGCTGCCGAGGGTATGATTGCCATATTAAGACAGATAGGTGCGATACCTCTTTAATTTTTTAATATTTGTTTGTAAAATAGCAAAATTTTTTGTTTTTATGTTTTATAAATAAGCAATTATGTATGCAATAAAGGAGAATGTCTTATGACAATAGGTCAGGTCAGCTTTAAAGGTACTTATTTAATTCCGTTTTCTCAAATGCAAGGTGCTGATGCTCATGCAAAAATGCGTGCAATTGGGCAGGAAACAGCAAAATTTACGGATATTAACAATATGCAGCAAACCAAAGACGGAATTGTTGTTAATATTGATGATAAAAAAGAAAAGGAATATCTTGCAGTTATTGCAAAATACGGTGTAAACCTGCAAAAAATGGCTACTCCCGTACAAAACGGTCAAAAGGGTGATGTGGAATCTTACAGATTTATGATGTCCAAACTTTATCCGGCTATTGCAGATGAAGAAACCGCAAGATATGCTAATATGCCGGAAGGTGACTATAAATCTAAAATGTATTTAGATACTTATTGGAGATTCAAAAACAGCCCGTACTCAAAAGAAGGCAAATAAAAATTTGAAATATGAAAAGACCGGATATGTTTCCGGTCTTTTTTTGCGGATTATTAGTTTTAATTACATATAGTTATTTTTCCAAGACGGTTGACTATATGAAATATTTTACGATATATGATAGAATTAAGTAGTTAATCGGTAAAAAAGTTAGGGTAGAAAAATGAAAACAATTAAAAATAATATAATCTTAACGGCAACAACATGTCTTGTACTTGCCGGAAGTTTAATTACGTTTGCAGCAATAGCACCCGAACAGCAAAAAACGGATGTTCAGCCTAAAGCACCTGCTGCTGTTGAACAAACAAAACCTCAAGTTCAGCAGGAGGTTAAAGAAGTTGAACTTGATAAAACCGTAAAGGCTGCAGAGGACAAAGCATCTTCCTTAACAACGCCGCCTGCAAATGCAAATGAATACACAGCGGTTTCTTCCTTGAATATAGTTAACAATCCATCTGCTTATCTCGGCAAAAAGGTTAAGTTTAAAGCTTCTTTTGATAAGTTTTCTACGTTAGGCTTGGATTACAAACCTGCATTCAGGGATTCTCAAAAATATATTTCCTTCCTTATTAAAAGAGATGATGTAACTGACCACACAATACCTCTTTCGGAAATGAAAATATTTATCAAACGCAGCGAAGCTGAAAAATTCATTGACCTTGATTCAGGCGATATTATAGAAGTTTACGGCAAAGTATTTTCTGATGCTTTAACAGATGCCTGGGTTGATACGGACAAACTTGTTGTTATAAGCAAAAAGAAAAAAGACGAAGATAAAAAGAGCTAAATAAAAACCAAACTGGAAATAAGACAAAATATAAATAATAATGTTGTCGCATATTGATATAGTTGCGGAGTTATGAATATGGCAAATACTAAGACAGATAAAACAGAAAAACAGGAAAAAACAGAAGAAAAAAATAAAGTATATCTGACTGTCCACGGACATTTTTATCAGCCGCCGAGAGAAAATCCTTGGCTTGAAGCAATAGAGTTGCAAGACAGTGCACTGCCTTTCCATGATTGGAACGAAAGAGTTAACCTTGAATGTTACAATCCTAATTCTGCTTCAAGAATTGTCGATGATAAGAATAAGGTTCTTGATATCGTCAACAACTATTCTCTAATGAGCTACAACTTTGGTCCTACATTATTGTCGTGGATGGAAAAACACGCTCCAAAAACTTATGAACGAATTATAAAAGCGGATGTAGTCAGTCGTGTACAGTTTTCGGGTCACGGCAATGCTATAGCTCAAGTCTACAACCATATGATTATGCCTCTGGCAAACCGCAGAGATAAAGAAACTCAGGTACGCTGGGGTATAAGAGATTTTGAATACCGCTTCGGCAGAATGCCGGAAGGGATGTGGCTGGCTGAAACCGCAGTTGACGACGAAACTCTTGAAGTTCTGGCAGATAACGGCATTAAGTTTACGATTTTGTCCCCGTATCAATCGTTAAAGTACCGCAAAATGGGTGATAAAGAATGGACCGACGCAGGCTGGGGAAATATTGACCCTGCAAAGCCATACAGATACTTTATCAAAAACAATCCTAAAAAGTTTGTTGATTTGTTCTTCTATGACGGAGCTATTTCAAAATCTGTTGCGTTCGATAACATTCTTCAAGACGGCAACAAGTTTGTTGCAAGGCTTAAAGAGGGCATTTCTTCTTCAAGAAATTATCCGCAGCTTATCCATATCGGTACGGATGGAGAAAGCTACGGACACCACACAAAATTTGGCGATATGGCTCTGGCGTATGTTTTAAGAGTAAAGGCTCAAGAAGAAGGCTTTACAATCACAAACTATGGCGAATATCTTGAAAAATACGGTGTCCACGATGAAGTTGACATCAAACAGGCATCTTCCTGGAGTTGCTTCCACGGTGTGGGAAGATGGAAAGAGGACTGCGGGTGTTCAACTGGCGGACAGCCAAGCTGGAACCAGAGATGGAGAAAACCGCTCAGAGATGCGTTGGATTATCTGAGAGATAACTTGATTGAGTTATACGAAAAACACGGTAAAAAGTTCTTTACAAAAGATCCGTGGGATGTTCGTAACGAATATATTAATGTAATTTTGGACAGAAGCGAACTTTCAATTAAGAATTTTCTTAAAAATAACCTTAAACCCGAATGCGATGACGATGACAAAGTTGCCGCAATGAAGCTTCTTGAAATGCAAAGACAGGCAATGCTTATGTACACAAGCTGCGGCTGGTTTTTTGCCGATATTTCCGGTATTGAAACAACCCAGATTATGAAATATGCCGCACGTGCAATGCAGCTTGCCGCAAGCTTTACGGAAAAGGACTACGAAACTGAATTTGTCAATATTCTGGCTAATGCACAGAGCAATATTAAAGAATTTGGTACGGGTGCTGATATTTACAGAAAGTTTGTTAAGCCGTCAGTTGTTACGATAAAACAAATTGTAAGCTTGTGGGCAATATCTTCGCTTTATGATGAAGAAATAGAAGACGAAACAACCTTCTATTGCTACGATATAAAACGCCTTAATTACAAAGTCGTTTCTAAAGGCAAAAACAGCCTGTATCTCGGACGTGTTGAGATAAGATCTCAAATAACGCTTGAAAAATACGACATGATTTTTGCATTGCTTAAATATTCCGGCGGTGATTTCCACTGTGCAATCAAAGAATATGCTTCCGTGGAAGAATGCAACAATATAAGAAAGAGCCTGACTGAAACCTTCATAAACTATCCTCTGACAGAAATTATCAGAAGTCTGGATATGAACTTTGGTATGGAATATTATACCCTCAAGGATATATTCATAGAAGAAAGAAGAAAAATCCTTACTATTATGATGCAGGGCAAAACAAAGAAATTCTCCGGACTGTATAAAGATATTTATGAAGACGGAAAAGCCTCTGTTCTTAACTTCAAAAACCTCGGACTTACTCCGCCGGATGAGTTTAAAATTGCGGCAAAATATGTTCTCGGAGTTGAATTTAATAAACAGATTGAAGATTATCAAAAATCAATGAATGAGCACGATTTGCAGGAAGCTATTGATCTTTATAACGAAGCAAAATGGCTGGGGGTATCTCTGGATAAGAAATTGGCTAATACGGTGTTTACCGAAAAGATTACCGATGCAATGTATGACCTTGCCAAAAATCCTGAAATCCACAGAATAGAAACTGTTTTAAATCTATTTAAATATGTTGAGGCTCTGGAACTTCACATTGATACTTCGGAATCTCAAAATACATACTTTAACAAGATTCATGAAATATTGGAAAATGTTGTTTCTAATATTGAAGAAGTTAACAGTGATTATGACCGTAAATTTGTGCTGCTGCTTCTGGAACTCGGTAACAAATTGAATATAAATACAGATTTCTACAGAGAAACCTTTGACAAAGCAATGTCGCCTTTGACTGCAGCAATGAAACAGGTTAAAGACGCAAAGAAAAATAACTAGTTAAAGCTAAAAATAAATAAAGAACCATGTCTGTTATAATTGCAGACATGGTCTTTTATTAAAATTTTGCTTGAGTTATTATAAAATAACAAACAGATAGGGAATACGCACACTATGAAAGATATGTTAGATAAAATTCTTCAAATAGAAGAAAAATATGTTGAACTCGGCAAAATATTGTCGGATCCGGATGTCATTGCAGATTACGAAAAATTCAGAGATTTGTCAAAACAAAGAAAAGCCATGGAAGAAACCGTTGAGGTTTATCATCAGTGGAAAGATAATATGGACGCCATTGACGACGCAAAAGAACTTTTAAAATCCGAAAATGATCCTGAGATGAAACAGTATCTCCATGGCGAAATTGATGCCAATGAGGAAAAAAACAAAGAACTGGAAGAAAGAATGAAGGTTCTTCTGCTGCCCCGTGACCCTATGGACGACAAGGATATTATGCTTGAAATCAGAGGCGGTGCCGGCGGCGACGAGGCTAACATATTTGCCGGCGACCTTATGAGAATGTATTTGCGTTATGCAGATAAACAAGGCTGGCAGTCACAAATTTTGAGCAAAACCGATTGCGAGGCGGGCGGCGTTTCTGAAGTTATCATATCTATCAAAGGTGACAGTATTTATTCAAAATTAAAATACGAATCAGGCGTTCATCGTGTGCAGCGTGTTCCCCAGACGGAATCTCAGGGCAGAGTCCATACTTCAACTGCTACGGTTGCTGTTATGCCCGAGGTTGACGATGTCGAAATCGAGTTGAACCCCAATGACCTTGAAATTTCTACTGCACGTTCAGGCGGTGCCGGCGGACAAAACGTAAACAAGGTAGAAACAGCGGTAAGAGTATTCCACAAACCGTCAGGGATTATGATTTTCTGTACTGAAGAACGCTCGCAGCTGCAAAACAAAGAGCGTGCACTGCAAATTTTGAAAGCAAAATTATACGATATCGAAACTCAAAAACAAATGCAGGAAATAACCGACCTCAGACGTTCTCAGGTAGGTACGGGTGATCGTTCGGAACGTATAAGAACTTATAACTTCCCGCAGGGTCGTCTTACGGACCATAGAATCGGTCAAAACCTCAATGTGTGGACGGTTATTGATGGTGACCTTGACGAATTGATTAACCTGCTTATGGAGCACGACCAGAAACTTAAGCTCGAAAAATTGGCGGAAATCAATTAGCGGGTGGCTTTATGAAAGATTTTAGATTATGAAAGATTTTAAATCCGGTTTTGTTGCAGTTATTGGCAGACCTAACGTTGGCAAATCGACACTGCTTAATACGGTAATAGGTCAAAAAATTGTTATTGCCACAGACAAAGCGCAAACTACACGCAAAAGAATCAAAGGTATCTACACAAATGAAGAAGGACAGATTGTCTTTATAGATACTCCGGGTATTCACAAGCCTGTTGACAAGCTGGGTGAATTTCTTATGGATGAGGCAAAATGTTCAATCCCTGATGCTGATTTGATTTTGTTTATTGTTGATGCGTCTGAACCTGCCGGAGCGGGTGACAAATGGATTGTCGAAAATTTGCTCAAAAAAACGAATATACCTGTAATCATTGTTCTCAATAAGGTGGATAAACTGAAAGACCCTATAAAAAAAGAACAAAATATACTTACATATAAAATGCTCTTTAATGAAAATTTGCCTACTGCAAGGATTTCCGCTCAAACCGGAAGAAACATAGATACGTTAATTTCCACAATTATGCGCAAACTCCCGAGCGGCGTTCCTATTTATGATGAAGATGATCTTACGGATGAGAGTATGCGTTCTATTGCGCAGGAAATTATAAGAGAAAAGATTCTGGTTAACACAAAAGACGAAATCCCGCACAGTGTTGCTGTTATTATTGATAAATATGAAGAAAAAGATGATATAGACAGAATTTCTGCAGTTATACATGTTGAACACGACAGCCAAAAAGGGATTATGATAGGGAAAAAAGGTCAGATGCTTAAAAAAATAGGAACTCAGGCAAGACTGGAGCTTGAAAAAATGCTGGATAAAAAGGTTTTTCTTGAGCTTAATGTAAAAGTGTCTAAAGACTGGCGTAAAAAGACTCCGGATCTGGAAAACTGGGTGTAAAAGGGGTTCTATTGACATAATTTTTATTGTTATGCTGCTTTTTTCTATGATTTTGTGTGTTCAGAATCTGACCAATATTCTTCGTTATCTTCCATTATTGGTAAGCTCCTGAGCTCGCTTAGCTCCTCAGGATGACAGCTAATTTTTTTGTTGTTATTACAAGTAGATTCTTCGCTTCGCTCAGAATGACGCAAAGATGCCTCAGGATGTCAGGTAATTTTATTGTTTTTTTGAGGGGAATATTTTGATTAATTTCCTATACTGCACCGCTTTAGTACGTAGGTTGGGCATACCTGCCCAACTCTGCTGTTTGGAGTTTATTGTTTGTTGTCGTTTTTTTTATTTCTATTCTTATTCTTTACCGACCTTCCAGCGTAAGCCTGCTGTTAAGGAGACACCGTTTCGTCCGCCGTTGTGTATCATTGCCTGTCCGAAGGCAAGGAATCTGTCCTTGAATCTCTTCTGGATACC
>CALVAN010000054.1 GCA_944325555.1 Candidatus Gastranaerophilales bacterium
CATCTTGCCACAACACGCAAAAGATAACGCTTACGCTATCTTTTTGCGGTTCTGATTGGCTCATCGTAGGGCTCGATTCTCTCGCCGACGATGAGCGTATCATCCCGATTTTTTGTGTTGTTTAAATATCATGGGTAGTCGGTTGGGCATACCTGCCCAACATCAAAATCGCAGTCATTTCGAGGGAGTGAAACAACCGAAACAATCCGGAGCTACAACAATGGTTTCTGTTTGCAGGCATTAAGTTAAGCCGCATAAATCTTGACCGGATAGCCATGCTCACTTATGTTCGCTCGCAATGACTTTTTGCTGTAAAATAAATTTATGAAACTGAATCCTGTTATCTCTTTTTGCGGAAAACCGAATAATTATTTAAAAATTGATGATACTGTTTCCCGTTCAGCGCAGCCAATGAAAGATGATTTTACTTGGCTAAAAGAACAGGGGGTTAGCGATGTTATAAATTTTAGAACCATGGTAAAATCAAACCTTGATTTTGATGAAAAAACAGTGGTTGAGCAAAACGGAATGAAATATCACAATATTCCGTCTATAACAAAATATCCTGATGAAAAAAACATTGCTAAATTTTTAAATATTGTAGATAACGTAAAAAACTGTAATGGCAAAGTCCACATACATTGCAAAGCCGGTGCGGACAGAACCGGAATGTATTCTTTAATTTATAAACAGGTTAATCACATAGGTAACTTTGTTGTCAATAAAGCTGAAATGCTAAAAATGGGACATCATGATAATTTGTATCCCAATTTGTTAAATTGGATAGAACAGTTTTTGAAAAATAAAAAAATATTATAAAAATTTTTTTACCAAAATATTGAAATATAATAGATTTTGCTTGAAAAAATTTATTTTATGTTAAAATAGTTTTGTCGGGATAGACTGTTAAATTATATTTAAAAGGATATATCCGATTTGAAAAAATAATAATATAAAACATCGGGACGTAGCGAGCTTGACTCTGCCGAGGGAGAAATGACTAAATGTCATTTCGAACGAGAGGTAGCACGTAGTGCGCTCAAGCCCGATATAGCCAAGATAAAACATCGGGACACTCTGCCGAATAAAACAAGACTAAATGTCTTGTTTTATGAGAGGAAGCAGCGTAGCTGCGCTAGTCCCGGCAAATTGACAATTAAATAAGTTTTATAAAAACATCGGGACGTAGCGCAGCTTGGTAGCGCACTACCTTGGGGTGGTAGGGGTCGCAGGTTCAAA
This sequence comes from Candidatus Gastranaerophilales bacterium, assembly GCA_944325555.1. Classification (GTDB taxonomy): domain Bacteria; phylum Cyanobacteriota; class Vampirovibrionia; order Gastranaerophilales; family Gastranaerophilaceae; genus Limenecus. Next base: position 1,240 of record CALVAN010000054.1, read on the forward strand.
TCCTGTCGTTCCGACCATTTATTTAAAAGACCGAAGCTGACCTTTAGCTTTGGTCTTTTTTTATTTTAAAAGTAATTTATCGTTACAGGCAGATTCTTCGCTTCGCTCAGAATGACGTGTGGTTTGTCTTTCTGTAGCCTCAGGGGCAATATCAAAAACGCTCTCCTTGCGAGGGAATGGAGATGTGTAGGGCAAACTTTAGTTTGCGGGCATTAGTGCCGCAACTCAGGCGCAACGCCGCTCACTCACTTGCAATGGCTGTAAAAAGAAAGCCCTGACTTTTTTGTCAGGGCATAGGTCTTGTGTTTATTTTTCCTTTGTTAGAGTTGCGAGTGTTTTTGTCAAACACTTTTTAATAGTTTGTTTCCGTCATAAAGAAATATGCTCTCGGGTGTTTGCATACAGGGCAGACCTCAACGGATTTTGCACCTTTGTGTCTGAACCCGCAGTTTGCGCATTCCCATTCAACTTCTTCTTCCTTCTCAAAAACTTTTCCGTTTTTAATATTTTCGAGAAGTTTTTTATATCTGTCCTCATGATGCTTTTCAATTTCGGCTACTTTTTTGAAGAGGAAAGCAATATCTTTAAAGCCTTCTTCTTCGGCTTCTTTTGCAAATTGTGCATACATCTGCGTCCATTCGTAGTTTTCACCGTTTGCCGCATCTTCAAGGTTTGTCATTGTATCTGCAACCTGTCCGTTATGGAGCAGTTTAAACCACAATTTTGCGTGTTCTTTTTCGTTATCTGCTGTTGCTTCAAAAATTTTTGATATCTGCACGTAACCTTCTTTCTTAGCCTGAGAGGCGTAATATGTGTACTTGTTACGAGCCTGTGATTCTCCCGCAAACGCTTCCATCAGGTTTTTTTCTGTTTTACTGCCCTTTAATTCCATATTTGCTCCTTTTCTTAAATATAAAGGGACGGCTTTATTTTATTTTAGCTGTCCCTCCCTCCATAATTTTGTTATCTGTCGTGATTTTTGTTATTCTTCAGGTGAAAAATCTTCTTTGCCTACTCCGCAAAGCGGGCAAACATAATCATCTGCTAAATCTTCAAAAGCTACGTTATCGTTTTCTGCAGGGTCGTAAACAAAACCGCATACGTTGCATACATACTTTTTCATCTGATTCTCCTTACTATTTGTTGTTTTTTCCCAGACATTTGTTGCAGATGCCTCTGATCTGAACATTGATGTCTTTTATTTTACCATATTTATCCGCATTTTTTGGTATGTAAATTGTTTCATCTGGTTCTAGAAATATATCGTAAACCTCGTTGCACTGAGTACAGATAAAATGGTGGTGCGGAGTTTTGTCCGCATCGAATCTTGCCTTGGGGAGCTGGTTGTCTATTCTGAAAACCATATCTAACTCTTCTAAAGAAGCAAGGGTTCTGTACACCGTATCCATTGAAACATTTGGCATTTTATCTTTAACCGCCTCGTAAATTGTTTCTACATCCGGATGCGAGCAGGATTTTGCAACCTCTTTGAATATTGCTATTCTTTGTGGAGTAACCCTCATTCCTTTTGTATGACAAGCTTCTTTAAGTTCTTCTATTTTATCATTTAGGTATGATTCTTTGTTCATACGTGTTCCTAAGTAATAATAATTACTATTTAAATTATACCAAATATTTTGCTTTATTCAAGTCCAATGTAAAAAAATCTAATTTACAATTTTAACAATTTCATATAATTTTTATGCAACCTTTTTGTTTTTTTGTTAAAATAACTGACGAGGTAAATATGCAAATAGAATTTTTGTATTCCAAAATACACAGAGCCACTGTTACGGACGCTAATTTAGAATATGTCGGTTCGATTACAATTGATGAAGAACTGATGGAAGCTGCAAATTTGTTGGAAGGAATGAAGGTTGATATACTTGATGTAAACAATGGTGAACGCTTCCAAACATATGTTATCAAAGGTAAACGTGGTAACAGGGATATCTGCCTAAATGGCGCAGCGGCAAGAAAGGTTGCCATCGGTGATAAGGTTATTATTGTTTCTTATGCGATGATGACGCTCGAAGAAAAGGCAAAGTTTGCTCCGACCGTTGTAATGGTAGATGAAAAAAATAATATTGTTAAAAAAGTTTGAACTAAATAAAAAAACCGGCAAAAAAATTTTTGTTCGGTTTTTATTTTAACAAAACAATGCAAAGGAATTCCAAATTGCAAAACACAATATCACAAGAATTTATATCTTCTCCCCAAAAACAACTGCCTTCTAATGCAAAGCAGCAGGACAAAATCCTTCTTCGCTATATTGAAAAAAGGCTAAACAAAATTTTCTTTGATGAGGTTAATTCCTCTGATTCTATTTTTAGAAGAGTAAGCAACAATGCTATCTATAAAATGGCACTGTTTTTGTCAGGCAATATCAAACGTTCCTGCTCAATAGGCATTGCCGGTGAAACCGCAAGCGGAAAATCAACAATAGCTTATGACATTATCAGTACGATTCAGGCATTTGCACAGGAGTACTGCATAAAAGATGTTATAACAAGATTAAACACAGATGATTATTATTATGACCGCTCGGAAATGGTTAAAAAAGCCGGAAGTTTTGCAGAGTTTGCAAAACATTATGACCTTGATGTGCCCGAGGCTCTTGAGCTTGAGTTAATGAAAAAACATATAAAACAGCTGCTTTTCGGCGACACTGTTTATCTGCCGAAATATGATATGTCCGGTACCGCAATAAGACGTGATAATGTTACAAAGGCTGTTCCCTCTAAGATAATAATTTCCGAAGGCTTGTTCACTTTAACGGAAAAAGTTGTGGATGCTTTTGATTTTAAAATTTATGTTGATGTATCGCATCAGGTTCAAAAATCACGCTTTTATGAAAGAGCACAGGCCAGGGGGCTGGGAGATTCCGCTGACGAAGTATATGAAAACGCTTCTTCAAAAGCAAAAATACATATTCACCCGACAGCAATGAAGGCCGATATTGTACTTTCGGGCGAAGCTGACAGGGCAGCATATAAAAGGTTCATTAACAGGATACTGGCACTTGTTGAAGAAGTTTATTTTAAAGATATAATCTTGCCTCGATAAAATTGTCAAAGGGAATAAAGGAGAGTTTTGGTCGATGAAGTTGTGTTTGTTTCAAGGAACGTTTAACCCGATACACAATGCACATCTCAAAGTTTGTGAATACGCAAAAAAACAGTTTAACTTTGACAAAATTCTTGTTATCCCTGCAGCCAATCCGCCTCACAAATCAGTGGACAGGGATCTTGCATATCACAGGCTGAGGATGGCTGAAATTGCAGTAAAGGACAAGGAATACCTTGAGGTGTCAGATATTGAATATTTAAGAAGCGGTCTGTCTTATACCTATCTTACCGTCAAAGAGCTGTATAATTTGTACGATATTGAAGGCAAAATAAGCTTTATAATTGGTACTGACGCTTTTAAAAACATCGAAAGCTGGTATGAAGCAGATAAACTCAAAGAGCTTGTTGACTTTATTTTGTTTGTCAGAGAGGACGAAAAACAGCTCAAGCAGGACAAAATTTGTTTGCAAAAACTCAAGGATAAAGGGTATAATTACACAATGATGAAAATGCCCTTTTTAGATATATCATCGACCCAAATAAGGGAAAATGTTACAAACAGTATTCCAATAAAAACACTGGTACCGAAAGAAGTGGAAAAATACATTGATAAATATGGCTTATACAGATATTAATACTCAAGAAATAGAAAACTGGCTCAAAGACAACCTTGTTGAAGAACGCTATATACATTCGCTGGGGGTTATGGAAGCTGCTGTTGAACTTGCACGGATGTTTAACCTTGATGAGGAAAAGGCAAGGTTAGCGGGTCTTTTGCACGATGCTGCCAAGTGTTTTCCTAACGAAAAATTGCTGGAGATTATTAAAGAACATATCCCCGAGGTTCATGAGTGCGAGCTTTTAAATTACAAAACCCTGCATGCTCCTGTTAGTGCATATCTTGCAAAGACAAAATTTAACGTAACGGATGTTGAAATACTCGATGCAATAAGATGGCACACTTTAGGCAGATGCGGTATGTCGAATTTTGAAAAGATAATATTTCTTGCCGACAAAATCGAGGCAAGAACAAGAGATTTGACTTTCCGCAAGGAGTGTTTGGAATTGTTAAAAGAAGACAGGGGACTTGATAAGGCTTTGTTTAAATGTTTTGAAGCAACAATCAAGAGTCTTGTGGACAGAAGACTTGCTATTTGTCATATAACAATTGATGTTTACAACGAGCTTTTGGAAAAAATATCATAAGCTTGTGCAGAAAGAATTACAAATATTTCGTTTGAAAAATTGTAAATCTTTTTTTAATTGAGGCGCAAAAATTAATATCACATGTTTTTACTTTAATAGTTGTTATATTTAACGTGTGAGGTCTTTATGTTAAGTTTTAATAATATAGCTCAAACCGCAAAAATTGTGGCAAGTGAAGCTGCGTCTGCTATTGAGGGGACAGGAAAACAAGCTCCTGAGGATATGCTTAAAATAAAAAAAATACTGTTTTCTCAAACCAAAAATTTCACACAATATGAACCAAGGTTTACCGACGCAGAAATTGATAAAATTGCGCAAAAGGCAAAAGAATATAAAACCGATATTCCGTTAGAGTATTTGTTTTCACAGCTGGTGTCACGACCTGCATCTGCTGACGTGATAACCGAGCCGCTCAGCGCCAAACAAATTGAACGATTTTTAGAAATAAGTTCAGGCAAAACTGAGCAGCAGCAAAAAAATATTTTAAGGTTTATGAAAAACCTGCAGCAAAAAGTCAGCGCAAAAGAGTCTAAAGAAAGTTTGGCTAATGCAATATCCGTAGAAACTTACGTAAAAGAACCCCGCCTGTACGGATATACACGCTGGGCAGATGAAGAGTTGATGTACAGAACAAATAAATACTATCTTGAGGCTATCAAAAAAAACTATATTGATATGCTGAAAAAATTCGAATCCGGGGATATAGCACTGCTCGATGCGGTTGAAAAATCCTCGGATCCGGAAACTCTTGTTGAGGTTTTAAAACAAGTCGGGGTATCATACAAAACTCTTGGGGCTTCTGATTCTCTTGTTAAAATATCAAAGCTTTCCAATAACAATGGGCTTTTGCTTGATAACTTAACAGGTGCTTTTTATAACTCCGAGATAAAAGCTATCTGCGAGGTTTTACAAAAAAGAACTGACTTAAAACCCCTTGTCAATTACGGAAAGGCAGAAGGGGGCTACTACGGCGAGCGATACTCAAGAGTAAGAGATAGCCTAATTAAACTTTTAAAACTCGATAAAGACCTTGACTTCCCTGAGGTAAAATTTGAAACTTATGTAGATGTTTATCCCGGCGGTCCTTATGATATTCTCGGCAGAGGCTACAGAATTACAGGCGGCAGCTTCGAACGAGGTAAAAGGTCTTAATAAACTCTCACGCAGCAGACAGCCGTGCGTGTGAAAATTGTCTGAGTGGGACCTCGCTTGTACCCAAGGGCATCCTGCGGATTTGCGGACGGATGGAGTGAACAAAGTGAACGA
>CALVAN010000055.1 GCA_944325555.1 Candidatus Gastranaerophilales bacterium
TGCCTACCTCTAAAAAACGATACTTAATCGTTTTTCAGAGTTCTTGGGTACAATAAACAAGTACAATATTGGCTATATAACAAGGGTACCCAAGGACTCCGTTCGGAAGGTGCCGGTGGCACGTTACGAATGGAGGGAAGTGCATGGGGTCTACCTCTCAGAAACAATTATCAATTGTTTCTTCGGCAGAGTCGTAAAATTATAACTTAGGCGCCTCTCGCTACCTCTCACAAACAATTCACCGGATTGTTTGCTCGGCAGAGTGTGTACCACTCCTAGCTTGAGTTGTTGGCAAGCCGAAGGCGAGCCATACAAATCAGGATGCCCTTGGGTACAAGCGAGGTCCCACTCAGACATTTACCTGCAATGAGGTTATAACAGTGATTTCAATTTTTTACTACTCTTTTACAACTCTTGCCGGAAAACCTGCTGCGGAAATTTCTTTTGCAACTGCCTCTGCTTTATGTGCATTGGCATAAGAGCCTGCCTGCAACACGTAGCTGCCGTTAACTTCTTTTACAAACGGGCTTACCGATATATTAGTATTCATCAGACGATTTTGAGCCTGAATTGCCTGCTCAATTGTCGGATAAGAGCCGACAAAAACCTTTGACATTTTAAAAGCATCTTCAGAAGACTGAGAACGTGTCGTCTGCATCGGTACAGGCGGTGCCACGCTTGCCGGCGATGTTTGAGGATGACTAGGCTGAGGGTTTGCATACTCTATAGGTGCAAGTTCCTTCTGAGGTGATATTTCGTCCTGCGGTGCAGTTTTCGGTTCTTTTACCTTCTCTTCATCATTAGTTTTAACCTGATTATCCGTGGATTTATATTCTATTTCCTCGGATTGACCGTCTTCTCTTTTAGAAACTCCCGGCATGTTATCTTCCATTTGTATCCAGCGTAAACGATCGTCAATGGGCTGTTTAACCTCACTTTCCGTATCCTCTTGCTGCGTTGCCTGTTCATCACTGCCGCCTATTTCAACATCTACATCCGGTGACATGCTTTTTATAAAATATGTTATGACAATCAGTGAAACCAGAAAGGTTACAACAAATAAAACTACTGCCTGTTTGATTTTACCGGATTTTGCCATAAATTTTATACTCCCCTGACCTTGCATACGGCATCGGAAATTTCCGAATTTTCTTCAATATATCGTTTCATGACATTTTTTGCAAATTCTTCAACTTCCGTAATACCCAAATCTGAGTTAAGTCCGCAGGCATCAACCGGAGCCCCTGTCGGATCTATATTCAAGCCGGTATGAATAAGCCCCGAGGTAGTTGATTTTGTTGCAATAGATACCGATAGTTTTTTATTAATTCCATCAATTTTTACAAAAATATCATCGCCGCTGCGGGTTATTTCGAATTTATTCCCGAGAATTTTTCTTAACTCTTCTATAATAATGCATATTAAAAATCTCTGCCTTAAAACACACTCGCTCAAGCTTATGCCGAACTGTTCAATAATAAAGCTTAGCATTTTTTTGCTGTATATCGGAGAATTTGAGATTACGTCCTCAATATCCACCATCTCCGTAATTTTTACATCCGTCTCGCCCGTAAAAGCAACGATTGCGTCGCCTAAAATATGAAAATTTTTATAAATCCAATGCGGCGCAAGCTGGCTGCCTATATATTTTATTTCTTTATCAATAAATAGTGATTTCATATCCCGTATCCGTTCTAACTGAAAAGTTCTTTTATTATTGTATCACAGCCGTTGTTTTCTAATGCTCTTTTTAAACGGCTGCAGGATTCGCACCTTCCGCAATGTCCAAGTGTCGAGTTATAGCAGCTGTTTATGTACTTTAGAGGAACCTCAAGCTCAAGTGCCTTTTTAATAATTGCGTTTTTATCGCAGTCTATCAATGGCGCAATCAATCTTATATCATGATTTGTCGAGGTTTTCAAAGCCTCATTCATATCCGCAATAAATTGTTTTGAATTATCGGAAAAAGTTGCAGCTTCTTCCATGTTAGCGCCTATAACAATATAGTCATATCCGTAAGAATCCGCAAAAGCAGCTGCAATATTAACAAACAAGCCGTTTCTGTTTGGAATCCATACATTTTTCATACTTTGAGTTGTAATACTTTTGTTATCAAGGCTGTCTATATCAACGGAAGGAACAGCGTCGTCAGCAACAAGAGCGGTATTTGTTATTTCTTTAAGCCAATCAAGTTTTATACATTTGTAAGGTATGTTATAAAACTCCGCAAGTTTTTGAGAAGCTTCATGCTCCTTTTCAAAAGCCTTTTGTCCATAGTCGAAGGTGAGAGCCAGTTCAAAACACAAACCGTCTTTTTGAGCGGCAGCAATTGAAACAGCGGAATCCAAACCGCCTGAAAGGAGTATTACGGCTTTATTTTTTGTGTTAATCATCCTGTTCTTCTCTCAGTATATTTTCGGCTTCTTCTTTACAGACATCGCAATATTGAGCACTTTCTATAATTCTGTTTAATTCCTCTTCGCCTTCCAGATTGTAAAGTGCAATTACGGCATTGCGTTTGACCTCATCATCCCTATCGGTAAGCATCTCCCTTATCAATTCAACGGCCTCTTGTGTACCGTAATCCATAAGTGCTTCTATCGTATTTATTCTTACCTGCGGATTTTCATCCTTCAAAGATTTTTTAAGCACTTTAAAAGCCCTGTCATCACTCGGGTTCAAACGACAAAGAGCTTCCACAGCCTTTTCTTTGAGGTAAGTAAACTTGTCAATGATTCCCGTTTTGGTTTCAAGAATTTTGACAAGCGAATCCACAGCCCGCATGTCGCCAATCAGCCCCAGCGCCGTGGCTGCAGACTCCCTGACATAAACTGATTTTTCGGATTCATCCGAGGCAACACTCATAAGCGAAGTAACTGCATATCTGTCGCCGAGGCGCCCCAGTGCGTCAGCACAACTAAGCCTCACTTTATAGTTTTCGTCTTTATCGTTCAAACAATACATCAGCGCATGGACGGAAGAATGATTCTTAAGGTTGGAAATCGCTTTTGCACAAAGTACACGCACATTGGTGTAGTATTCTTTATCGTAATCGGCATGCGGGGTGTGCTCTTTCATGAGCAAAAGCTCCGTTAACGGGGCAAGTGATGAGGAATCTCTGTATTTATCAAGCTGTCTGATAAGCCAGCAAAGAACATCGCTACGATACTCAATTTTTAAAAAGTAGTTAAATATGGCGATTAATTCGATTTCAGAAAATTTTGTTTTAAGATTTTCGAGGCAGTTTATCGTCTGAGCGTCTTCAGTATCCTGTGCTATCAAACACTCAGAAGCAAGTATGTTAAAATCAATGCTTTTATTCTCAGACATATCCCCGATTATTAACCCTTTTGTTAATGATATTTATATACAAAAAACAAAAAGATATCAACTGATTTCATATAGTCAACTGACCCCGGCAACTCATTGAACAGGTGCAATAAACAAGTACGATATTGGCTGTATAACATGGGCACCTGCAACAAGTGCAAGGGGTCACTTCCGTAAAATGCTAGACTCGGCGCCACTCGCACTCCGTGTACCACTCCTACAAGCGAGGTCCCTCTCAGACATTTTGTATTGTTTTAAGGGTGTCAAAAAAATTATTGTTTTAAGGGTGTCAAAAAAATTATTGTTTTAAGGGTGTCAAAAAAATTATTGTTTTCGGGAAACGGAGAAAATTATTAACTATTGTAAACAATTTATAACAAACATATAAAGTTTAGTGTAAAAAAAACCGATAACTATTTTGGAAGTCATAATCTTTCAATAATTTATCGGGACTGATTATTTATCCGTAAATCGTCGAAAAGCCAAAAAGGAGATTATTTCATGCAGGTAAACAGATTAAGTTTGGGATTGCAAGAAGCATTAAAAACAGCATCAAATTTTAACACAGCCAGAAGCGAAACATTATTTGACACTGAAAAATACGGTGTATCAAAAGAAGATGGCGAAGAGCTGGATTTTTCTAACCTCGATATTGAAGATTTGAACATAACGGAAGACCAAATTGCAGGACTCTTTGCAATGTTTCAGGATGAAATAGTTGCCGTATTCGGCAGCAATCTGCCATTTCTTCCTACACAAAAACAAAACGGCACAACGACAAATGATCCTCAAAATACAACTTCTCCCCAAGATCCCGAATCAAACGCAACAACGACTCAAGGACAAGGCTCCAGAGTATTTACCGCATAGATCCTCTTTTTTAACATAAATAAAAACCCGCTTTTATTTATAAAGCGGGTTTTTTATCGAGTATTTGATTTTGTTGCATTACATGGAGTATGTAATTAATGCCTTTACTGAACGTGCAGTATCTTTGATATCCTGCTTTTGTTCTTCATTGTTCATTGTATCTTCCAAAATTTTCAAAACTTCTGTTTTGTCGTTTAATGAAAGAATTTCATTAATAGAACTCATGGCAACTCTTGCGCTTAAATCATTAATACCTTTTCCGGCTGAAGCAACAACTATTTTTAAAGCATCGGGAGTATTCTTTTTAATAAGTGCATGAGCTGTTTTTTCTCTGATTTCATCAATTTCAGAGTTAGTGCCTATTTCTTCAAGAACAGATACTGATTTAGGGTCTTCGTGTCTTGATAAAGCTTCGATGATGTTGTCAATTTTATTTATTGTTTTCATTCTTCAACCTACGCTTTCGCAATTTCTAACTTATAGTCCGATTCACAATTTTTAAACATTGCAGATAAATCATCCACCGGCTGTTTCAACAGATTGTTTACACTGTACTGGTTGTTGAATTTAGAAGATATAGAATCAGCTAATGTTCTGAAATCAAGTGTAATTTCGGTATTTTTAGCTTTTTCCCAGGAATTTGCTATTGTATCTTTTACCTGTCTGCCAAAAGAAATAATAGAATTGATTCTTGAACGGAAGGCTTCGTTGAACGAATTAATGCTTCCAACAAAAGCGCTCGCTACCATTTTTGATTTGCCGCTGACTGCCGCAAACGGATTTGAGCTGTTGTTATTTGTTGTTTCTTTTGCTTTTGATGACTCAAATACATCTGATGTCAAAACATTGCCTTTGAAGTTAATCCCAAAAGGATTTGAGTGTACTTCCTGTCTTTCTTCTTTAGAAAGAGGCTTGTTGAATAGTGAAAAATTTGTGTTGGTGATTTTCATCTTTTACTTTGCCTTCCTTATTTAATTGATACTCATAACTCTTTTTTAATTAGAATACCTTATTAAATTACCATTATAAGAAGACAACATAATCATCTTTATGGAGGATTTATCACCCTTTTGTGTCAAACTTTAGTATAATTTCATATAGTCAACTGACCCAGGCAACTCATTGAACAGGTGCAATAAACAAGTACGATATTGGCTGTATAACCTGGGCACCTGCAACAAGTGCAAGGGGTCACTTCCGTAAAATGCTAGACTCGGCGCCACTCGCACTTCGTGTACAACTCCTACAAGCGAGGTCCCACTCAGACAAACTATCCGGCACTCAAACCTGCACACAGGCTAACACTCTGAGCAGTCATACCTTTTGCGTCTTCTGATGCAATATATTTTACAAGAGCAGCAATCTCATACGGTTGTATGAACCTTTTTTGAGGAATCATTTCAATTTCCTCCTGATATGTAAAATCACTGTTTTCAACTGCCTCTTGAGCAAGCTCAGTCTGCACCCAGCCGGGGTTAACCGTATTTACGGTAATATTGTACTGCGCAAGCTCCAGAGCAAGCGCCTTTGTAAAACCTGTCAAAGACGATTTGGTCATAGAATACAGCGATGCGTTTGCCTCGCCTACCACACCGCTGATGGAGCCTATATTAATAATTCTCCCCCATTTTTTTTCTTTCATATACCTGACAGCGTATTTTGTCAGCAAAAAAGGAGCTTTTATATTTAAATCTATCAACCTGTTAATGTCAGGCTCCCGTGTATTTTCTACGGAAGAATAAACGTAATCGCCGGCGTTGTTGACGAGAATATCTATAGAACCTGCTGCTTTTACAACGTCCTCCACCACCCTTTTGCAATCTGATGCTTTGGTCAAATCCGCACAAAAATACCCTTCCGCATTAATTTGGCGAGCTGTGTCCCGTAACAGTTCACTGTTTCTTGCACAAATAAAAACGTTATATCCGTCATCACAAAAAACTTTTGCGATTTCTCTGCCTATCCCCTTTGACGCTCCGGTAACAAGCACTGTTTTATTCTTCGTTTTTTTCATAATTGTATTCCGTCAAAATTTGTACAATGGATTCCATAATAAGAGATATTATCTCTTTTCGCTGTTCATCGTTTAAGTTTTTAATTATTTCAACAGCCGAATGCAGCGATAGATTTTTATCGTACCAGCGTTTGTATTCGGTAATTTTGTTTTCGTTAAGGTGGGAAATTTCTCCGTCAGTATTGGCTTTTATCTCAGAAAGTATTATTTGAATCAAATCCTGTGCAATTTCATCACGAACATCTTCGTTTAAAGATTCCAGAAAAGACATCAAACTGCTTAAATCAGGATCTTTATCATACCAGCGCACATATTTCATTATGTTATTACCCGATATACTCAAAACTAAAAAACAAAAATAAAATAACATATTTTTAAACGGGCGTAAAGACATTTTCATATAGTCAACTGACCCCGACAACTCATTGAACGGGTGCAATAAACAAGTACAATATTGGATATACAACAAG
>CALVAN010000056.1 GCA_944325555.1 Candidatus Gastranaerophilales bacterium
ATTGTACTTGTTTATTGCACCCAAGAACTCTGAAAAACGATTAAGTATCGTTTTTTAGAGGCAGGCAAAGGAAAAATAAAATTTTTCCGTGCCGTATAGTTATTTTGTCGGGGTCAGTTGACTATATGAAATAATTATTCTATACAGTTTGATAGTCACTGTTTATTATACACGGCTCACAAAGTGAGCCGTTGGGGGTTCGGGGCGAAGCCCTGACGAAATTTTGATTAGAAACAGTTGTGTTTTGAGAAGATTTTGACCGTAGCTTGTCACGGCAAAATCTTTGATAAAACACTTTACTGTTTCTTTTAATATAGCGTGTTTTTCTTGCTTGAGTCGTAGGCGAGGTACGAGCCGTACGAATCAGGATGCTCGTAGAGTATTTTGGTTCGTTTTTTCTTTTTGCTTCAAGAACTCTGTCGAAAATTGACTAAATGTCAATTTGAGATAGAGGCAGTCTAAGGAAAAATTTTATTTTTCCGTGACGTATTAAGAATAGAAAAAATGAACATAAGAAAAAATAAAAACAAAAATATTGCTTTATGTTCCACCCATTCTTTGGAAAGAACTCTGTTCAAAATGATTGAGTATCATTTTGAATAGAGACAGGCTAAGTCAAAAGCGTAGCTTTTGCGTGCCATATAGTAATTGTGGAGCTCGAGTTCACTATTAAAAGACAATGATGTATTTGTTTTATCCTTTAGTTATCGTGAAGCCATTTTTCAGGCTTCGCTCAAGCTCAGCCGAAAAAGAAGGCAAAAGCCAGCCCTGCAACTTCTCAAACAAATTTTCATACACTAGCAAAAAAATTCCATTTTGTGTTTTATAATACTAACGTATTATGAAAGGAAAACCATGATAGCAGGCACAAGTTTAATTTCCTCAATGCAAAAAAACTCGCAAAACTGGCAGACACAAACTGCTACACCTGTTATTGCAAGTGTAAAGGTAGGAGATGTTGTTGGTGATAATACCGAAACACCTAAAAAATCATTTTTTACACGTATTATAGAAAATCTTAAAACAAAACTTGTGCAAAAAAGGATAGCAAAACTGGAGAGCATACCCCCCGAAAAAAGAACCCCCACCCAGCAGGCAGAACTTGATGCCAATAAACAAACCGTAAATTTTATGATATAATCGCTATTATACATATTACGGGGATTCAAAATGATAGTAAAAACTTTTCCGCTCGGTCTTATAGGAACCAACGCATACCTTCTTATTGATGAAGAATCTAAAGAAGCCGTTTTAATTGACCTTGGCGGAGATTACCACGCAATAAAAGACGAACTTGAAAAAAATAATGCATCTTTAAAATATATCCTGAATACTCACGGACATTTTGACCATATTTTAGGTGAAAGAGATGCACAGGAAGCTTTTAATGTTCCCGTTTATGTGCATGAAGATGACAAATTTCTTGTACAAAATCTGCCCAAGCAGTTGGAGCGCTTTGGATTTGTTGAAAATGCACTGCCGCCTGAAAATTTAAAAACTTTTAGCGAAAAAGATACTTTTAAAATCGGTGATAAAGAGATAAAAGTTCTTCACACCCCCGGTCATACTCCGGGCAGTGTGTGCTTTTTAGTGGGTAAATTGCTTTTTTCGGGCGATACATTGTTTTACACTTCTGTAGGCAGAACAGATTTTGAAGGCGGAAGTTTTGCACAGCTGAGCAATTCTATTAAAGAAAAATTGTTCAAACTTGATGATGATATAGATGTTTACCCCGGACACGATTCAAAAACCAATATAGGATACGAAAAAAAATATAACTGCTATTTCGGTTCCAATAATATATAATACAAAATCGCATACATTACTGCTAACAGTGTCTGCCGTGCTGTTTTGCTATAGTATATGTGTATTTTAATAAAAGATTAAGTTTTGTTAAGCTGAAAAATGGTGCTATAGAGCTAGTTTTGGAATTTTGTATATATTTTGTAGATAAATTTTAGCAATAAATTATTTCAAAAATACTTTATATAAGAGTAAGGATTAAACATCCCGAAACCTAAACCACATAAGAGATTACATAATATATTGGAGGAATAAAATATGGCAAGAGTTTTAATTTCAATGCCCGAAGAATTTTTAAACAAAATCGATGGAGTAGCAGAAACAGAAAATCGTACAAGAAGCGAACTTATCCGTGAAGCACTCAGAACATATATTCATAAACAAAAAGTAAGAGAAAACTCACTGGCAACAAAAAATGCCAACATCTTAGAAGCACTGCTTGACTAAGATTAACAAAGGCTATCAAACGGCTATTAAATTTGGGGATAATTAAAACAACGGCTAAACTGGACTAATTGGGACATATAAAATAAAAGCAAAACTAGACTAATAGAGAAAAACAAAAATAATAATTAGGCAATACTGGATTTGGGGATTTACAAAAAACTGACGCATTAAGCGTCAGTTTTTTTATTTTTCATATGATCAATACGACAACCTAGACATTGTACATTTGATTGTTAATAAGCAGTGCCGCAGATAACAACGGGTCAACAGCGGTAGAGAAAGGAGGCGCATAAGTCATATCGAGATGTAAAAATTCGTCAACCGTTTGTTCCGCAAGAATTGCCGAGGCAACGGTGTTGACTCTTTTGTCAGCATCTCCGCCGCCAAATGCCTGTGCTCCGAGAATTTTTTTAAGTCTTCTGTCAACAACAAGTTTTAGCGTAATGTCTTCTGCATTAGGCATGTAGCCTGCTTTGTCCTTTTTTGTCATGGTAGAAGTTATTACATCAAAGCCGAATTTTTTTGCTTCGGTTTCGCTCAAACCCGTTAAGGATATGGAAAGTTTGCCGAATCTTGTTACTGCGGAACCTAAAATTCCGGGGAAGGCATCATATTTGCCGGAAATATTTATGGCAGCACAACGTCCCTGTTTGTTGGCGGTAGAGCCCAGCGGAATCCAGGTATAATTTCTTGATACAAGGTGAAAATTTTCCGTGCAGTCACCGGCAGCGTAAATGTCTTTTTTAGAGGTTTGCATGCGGTTGTTGACTCTTATTGCTCCGCTTACGCCCAGCTCAATCCCCGCCTCTGCTGCAATTTCCGTGTTAGGTCTTATACCTGCTGCAATTATTACCATATCCGTTTCTATTGTTCTGCCGCTTTGTGTAATGACTCTTTCAACTTTGCCGTTGCCTTCAAAGGCTGTTATTGCATCAGAGGTTATTATTTCGATGGAGCCTTCGCCCATTTGAGTTATTTGCTGAGCAATCATGTCGCTGATTTCGGGGTCAAAAATTGATAGAATGTGATTTTCACGCTCTATCATTACAGTATGGATTTTGTTGGCATGAAAGGCTTCTAAAAGTTCAATGCCTATGTATCCGCCGCCGAGTATTACTGCGTGTTTCGATTCCAACATTTTTTTTCGTATATTTATACCGTCTTGCAGCGTGCGTATGGTAAAAATGTTTTTTAATCCGATATTGGGTATTGACGGTATAATCGGTCTTGCACCGGTTGTTATGGCTAATTTGTCGTATTCAACCTCAAATGTTTCTTTTGTGGTTGTGTCTTGAATAATAATTTTATGTTCTTCGGGAAGAATTTTTGTACATTTTTTATTCAGGTGTATGTTAGCCCCCTGCTGCTCAAACTGTTCGGGGCGTCTTACTATCAATTTTTCGGAATTGCTTATAAGCCCTTCTATGTAATAGGGCAAACCGCATGCCGAATAAGAGATCAGGTTTTCGTCAGTGTATAAATCTATAGTGCAGTCAAAGTCTTTTGTTCTGAGCAATTTTGCCGTTATTTTTGGCCCTGCTGCAACTCCGCCTATAATTACAACTTTTTGTTTCATTGCTACATTTTATAAGGCGTTATCACAACAAACAATCGGACACGGGGGTAAAAATGTGTCTACATCATTTAGAGGATATTACAACTAAAGTTGTAAAGATATTTGATTAAATTTCGATAACATAATTGTAAGAGGTTTTAGAAAGAAATGATTAGCAAAACAAGTGTACTTATAATACAGGAAGATTTGAATACTATTGCCGAAATTACGCAAAAATGTATTGAGGCAGGTATTTCAGAGAAAAATATTTTTTCTGTTACAGAGTCTGATTCTGCGCAAAGATACCTTGAAATTGCAGGAATCTCTTATGTAATAATCGATGCAAACATGTATAATTTTGTGATTGCATCAGTTATTGAACAATTCTCCGAGTATTTCCCTATCCAGACTATTATAACTAACTCTACATTAGAGCAAAAGACGATAAGAATGATGAATGACAAATCTTTAACATTTATTGATTCTTACGATGAACTTGCGGAAGTTTTGCACAAAAGAGCATCCGGTATCGGTGTTTTGCCTAATACCAATGTTAATTAAAGTTTTATTTTATCATCCCTGTTTAGACTGTGCTGTTGGACCCTAATTCAACAGCTTTTTTTTGCGGATTTTGGCAAGTGCGCCGTGTCACGAAGTGACCCAGCACGTCCCGTGTAAAAGTTCGACGGAGTGTGATTTGCGTAAGCAAATCAAAACGGAGTGCAAGAACTTTGAACTGCCAATAATCCAAGAGCGGATTTGCCTTCTTTTTCGGCTGAGCTGGGGCGAAGCCTGAAAAATGGCTTCACGAAACGGACATTAAGTTTTCTAAAATAAGCAGGTGTCTGTAAATAGTGAACGGACGGGATGAACGGAGTGCAAGAACTTTGAACTGCCAATAATCCAAGACAGCGGATTTGCCTTCTTTTTCGGCTGAGCTGGGGCGAAGCCTGAAAAATGGCTTCACGAAACGGACATTAAGTTTTCTAAAATAAGCAGATGTCTGTAAATAGTGAACGGACGGAGCACTCTGCCGAATAAAATCTTTGTTGTCTGTTAATCTTCTTCAAACCCTTAAAAAATCACCATTTTAAACGATTTTATCACATCGTTTTTGTAACAAATTATTAAATTCTCAATAAAAAGTGTTTAAAAAATATAAAAAATGGGAATTAAAAATATAGAAGTAAAAAAATAGGATGTTAAGAAAGATGGATAGCAACATTAATAACGAAAAAAGTTTAAAACCCTTATCCCTCAACGATTTAAGGCAAAGGGGGGGGGGGCGTTGAACAGTCTTTAAACACTTGCCATTACGAGGCATTTCTGCGTCATCCTGAGGCAGACTCACGTCATTCTGAGGCTTTAGCCGAAGAATCTACTTGTAACAAAAACAATAAAATAGGTTGTCATCCTGAGGAGCGAAGCGAGCTCAGGATCTTACCAATAATGGAAGACAACAAAGA
>CALVAN010000057.1 GCA_944325555.1 Candidatus Gastranaerophilales bacterium
CCATGTTATACAGCCAATATCGTACTTGTTTATTGCACCTGTTCAATGAGTTGCCGGGGTCAGTTGACTATATGAAAAAATAAAAAAGCCTTAACCTTTTCTGTTAAGGCTTTTTTTTTATTTATTTTTCGCTTAAACTTCAACGTATTCTCTCAGACGTTTGCTTCTGTTAGGGTGTCTGAGTTTTCTTAAAGCTTTAGCTTCGATTTGTCTGATACGTTCACGTGTAACGCCGAAGAGTTGACCTACTTCTTCAAGTGTTCTCTGGCGTCCGTCGTCCATACCGAAACGAAGTCTTAAAACATCTCTTTCACGTGGAGAAAGTCCGCTCAAAACTTCAGCAAGATCTTCTCTTAAGAGTTCGTGTGCAACGGTTTTAACCGGAGCATCGGCATCTTTGTCTTCAATAAAGTCACCGAGTCTGGAATCTTCTTCTTTACCGATAGGTGTTTCCAAAGACAGCGGCTCTTGAGCAACCTTGATGATTTCTCTTAATTTAGAGATGGAGATATTCATTTCCTGAGCCAGTTCATCTTCGGTTGGTTTTCTTGAAAGCTCCTGAGCGAGTTTTCTTGTAACTTTTTTGAGTTTGTTGATAGTTTCAACCATGTGAACAGGGATACGGATTGTACGTGCCTGATCGGCAATAGCTCTTGTAATAGCCTGACGAATCCACCATGTTGCATATGTAGAGAATTTGTATCCTCTTTCGTGGTCGAATTTTTCCGCAGCACGGATAAGGCCGAGATTGCCTTCTTGAATAAGGTCTAAGAACAGCATGCCTCTGCCGACATATTTTTTTGCGATGGAAACAACAAGTCTTAAGTTAGCTTGTACAAGTTTTCTTTTAGCAACTGCGCCGACATTGCCGCCTTGAATAATTTTTCTTGCAAGGTCAATTTCTTCTTCCGCCGTTAAAAGTTTAATACGTCCGATTTCTCTTAAATACATTCTGACAGGGTCATCGAGAGAAACACCTCTGGGGACTGCTATTTGTTGTTCGTCATCAGAATCCATGTCATCAGATGACTGCATATAAATTTCATCTGCAGCAACAGAACCTGATTTACCAATGATTACATCAATACTGTCTGTTGTGATTGTTTCGGGTTCGCTAAATAAATCATCACCTGCAGTATCATCATCCTGAAGTTCGTCTTCATCGATTATACTAACGAGTGATTTGTCTGACATTCTTTTTCTGCTCATTAATTGTCTCCAGTTCTTAGCTTGTTTTTATTTTTTAAAAGCTCTTTTAATTGAATCTGTTTTTCAATAGCTTTTATATCGTCGTCATTAACCTCTTTATATTGAGACCGTAAGTGGCTTTTGACTTCCTTTTCCTTAAAAGCATTAATAGTTTCAATGTTTTCATTAATAGCTGTTTTAAAATCTTTTTCCGACAAATCTTTAAAACTGTCGGATAAGTATATCAAATCTGTGATTATATCTTTGACTTCATAGTCCTCGGCAAATTCTGTATACAGGGCTTCTGTTAATTCTTTAACATTATTTACCCGTTGTACCAATTTGTCAATTGTATTTTTTACAATTATTAATGTTTCATTCGTAAAGTCTACATCTTTTAAAATGTTACTTAGGGTTTGAATACTATATGTACTTTCATTTACTAAATACATCGACAATAAATTTTTTTGCGCTTTTTCGGAGATATTTAAAGATTTCTTTACAATTGGTGCAAGCTGCTTTTTCACTGCGGGTTTCGGTGAATAAGTGTCAGAAAAACCATTATTCAAATATTTTTTTAATTCGTTATGCATGCCGCCTTCGTTTATATCCAGCCTGTTTGCAACTATTTTTACATATTCTCCTCTGACGATATTGTTGTTTATTTCAGCGAGATAGGGCATTAATTCTTTTACAATTGAGCTTTTTTCAGTCGGCGACATGCCTTTTTGATAAGTTTTTAAAATACTTTCTATCTGGAAATCGACAAGAAGAGGAGCTTTTTCCAGCACCTGCATGTAGGCTTGCGCCCCGTTTTCCCTTATAAATTCATCAGGATCTTTGCCTTCCGGCGGCACTACCACCCTTAACTCACAGGCATATCTCTCATTTGCGGAAGACAGCGAGCCGAAACTTTCGTCAAACTGTTTTATGTTGCCAAGCCCCGCAAAGGATTCTTTAATTACGTCCGCACCTCGTTTTGTGGCATTTTGCCCTGCCTTATCCGTATCAAAGGCGAGATAAATTCTGCGTGACGGAGTGTAGCGGGAAATCATTTTGACATGGCTGTCTGTCAACGCCGTTCCGCAGGCACCCACCGCATTTTTTACGCCGTTTATTTGTGCGGAAATTACATCAAAATACCCTTCCATAATAACTATGGAATCACGTTCCTTTATTGCTTCTTTTGCCTGATACAAGCCGTATAAGATATGACTTTTGTTATAAACGATTGTGTCGGGAGAGTTAAGGTATTTTGGATTTTGCCCCGCTTCTATCGCTCTTGCTCCAAAGGCAACTATATTACCCTTTTCATCAAAGATAGGAATCGTTATTCTGTTACGGAATCTGTCAACATAGCCGTTTGCGTTTTCTCTTTTTATAATAAGTCCTGCTTTTTCCTGAATATCTTCAGAGTATTTGCCCTTAAGATATTGCTGCAATGCTTCGTAAGAATTCGGTGCAAAGCCGAGCACGTAGGTTTCTATATTTTCATCAGTAATACTTCTGCCTGCCAGATATTTATATGCTTCTGAATTTTTGTCTGCTAAAAGTGTTTTTTTATAAAACTCAGCACAATCCTTCATACAGGAATAAATCTGATCTTTTATATCCTTGGTGTCTTTGCCTTTGTCAAAAGAGGAAGGAAGCTCAATTCCGAGTATTTCTGCCTGTTCTTTTACAACCTCGTGGAAGGACTGGTTGTTTATCTTCATCAAAAAGCTTAAGACATCTCCGCCCTCGCCGCAGCCGAAACATTTATAAATCTGTTTTGCAGGGCTGACACTGAAAGAGGGAGTTTTTTCATTATGAAACGGACAACAGCCCCAGTAGTTACCACCCTGTTTTTTTAAAATTACATATTTGGAAACGACATCAACAATATCCAGCCGGTCTTTTATTTGTGATACAACATCTTGATAGGTTAGCGTACTCATATTAATTAAATTATACCACAGTTATTTTAACAGGCGGAAGCAAAGGTCGGATTTTATTAATTTGCAAGCTATGTAGGGCAGACTTTAGTCACGATATTACTACACACAAAAAAGAACATAAAGTCCTTAGGTTGGGCTTTCAGCCCAACAAAAAAAACTTTAGTCTGCCGCATAACTTTACAAAAATTATATAAATTTACTAAACAATAGCAAATTTTATCAAGGTCATGTTTTATAATAAATAAAGGTAAGTAGTATTTCATATAGTCAACTGACCTCGACAACTTATTGAACGGGTGCATGGGGTCACTTGAGCAAAATTATAACTTAGGCGACCTTGCTGCCTCTCACAAACAATTCACCGGATTGTTTGCCCGGCAGAGTGAGTACCACTATTACAAGCGAGATCCCTCTCAGACAGTATAATCATGTATCCGATAAGCTCAAATAATTTTACAAACAGTCCATATACAAACTCATACACCTCTCAGCCGTACTGGCAGGGCGGATACAGCCAGCCTGCATACGGATATTACGAGCAGCCATCACAGCCTGCGGACGGAGCAGGTAAAACTGTTGCAATGGCAGGTCTGCTGCAGGTAATTGCACTGGGATTAAACAAAGCTTCTCAGTGGTTTTCCAACAAACTCGCAGCAGGTAAGGAATTTACCTCTGCAAGCAATGTCCACAGAGTTGCTGACGAAATGGTAAGAAAAAACAATCTGGATGTACACGTAGGATACATTAACGATGCAAATAAGTATGCCTATGCCCGTGCGTACAATCTGGGCGGGCAGCTTGAAGAGGTTGCAAGAGGACAAAACGCCTTCTTTACCGACAAATTAAAACTTGCTGTTGCACCTGAGCACAAACCATCACTTATTTTACACGAACTCGGGCACGCAATAAACGCAAAGAATGCATTCACAAAAGTTTTGCAAAACACAAGACGTTATGCGCCTTTTGCTCCAACTGCACTGCTTTTGGCTAACGGTCTGTTTTCAAACAAAAACGACGGGAAAAAATCTTTTATAGAACGCAATGCGGGGCTCCTCGGTTTTGCGGCATTCCTGCCTACAATTGTTGAAGAAGGCTTGGCGTCCTTCAGAGGTATAAAAGCTGCAAAAAAAGTTTTAAACAACCCTGCAGGATTAAATATATTAAAGAAAAATTATCTGCTTGCGCTTTCAACTTACATTCTGGCCGGCATAGGTCTTGGTGTTGCATCAAAACAAGCAGTGCTGGAAGACTCCATTAGGACATAAGTTATTTTGTCTGAGTGGGACCTCGCTTGTACCCAAGGGCATCCTGCGGATTTGCGGACGGATGGAGTGAACAAAGTGAACGAATCCGGTGAGCGAGCAGAAGTAAGCCGTCTTGTGCAAAGCACAAAAGGCGAATCTCTGCGAGCGTTAAGCAAATACAAGACAGATTTGTATGGCTCGCCTTCGGCTTGCCAACAACTCAAGCTAGGAGTGGTACACACTCTGCCGAGTCAATGTGCCGGTGGCACATTGGTGAGATGTAGCGAGGTCGCCTAAGCTATAATTTTGCTAAAGTGACCCCTTGCACTTGTTGCAGGTGCCCATGTTATACAGCCAATATCGTACTTGTTTATTGCACCTGTTCA
>CALVAN010000058.1 GCA_944325555.1 Candidatus Gastranaerophilales bacterium
GGCACCTTCCGAACGGAGTCCTTGGGTGCCCTTGTTGTATATCCAATATTGTACTTGTTTATTGCACCCGTTCAATGAGTTGTCGGGGTCAGTTGACTATATGAAAATGTCTTTACGCCCGTTTAAAAATATGTTATTTTATTTTTGTTTTTTAGTTTTGAGTATATCGGGTAATAACATAATGAAATATGTGCGCTGGTATGATAAAGATCCTGATTTAAGCAGTTTGATGTCTTTTCTGGAATCTTTAAACGAAGATGTTCGTGATGAAATTGCACAGGATTTGATTCAAATAATACTTTCTGAGATAAAAGCCAATACTGACGGAGAAATTTCCCACCTTAACGAAAACAAAATTACCGAATACAAACGCTGGTACGATAAAAATCTATCGCTGCATTCGGCTGTTGAAATAATTAAAAACTTAAACGATGAACAGCGAAAAGAGATAATATCTCTTATTATGGAATCCATTGTACAAATTTTGACGGAATACAATTATGAAAAAAACGAAGAATAAAACAGTGCTTGTTACCGGAGCGTCAAAGGGGATAGGCAGAGAAATCGCAAAAGTTTTTTGTGATGACGGATATAACGTTTTTATTTGTGCAAGAAACAGTGAACTGTTACGGGACACAGCTCGCCAAATTAATGCGGAAGGGTATTTTTGTGCGGATTTGACCAAAGCATCAGATTGCAAAAGGGTGGTGGAGGACGTTGTAAAAGCAGCAGGTTCTATAGATATTCTCGTCAACAACGCCGGCGATTACGTTTATTCTTCCGTAGAAAATACACGGGAGCCTGACATTAACAGGTTGATAGATTTAAATATAAAAGCTCCTTTTTTGCTGACAAAATACGCTGTCAGGTATATGAAAGAAAAAAAATGGGGGAGAATTATTAATATAGGCTCCATCAGCGGTGTGGTAGGCGAGGCAAACGCATCGCTGTATTCTATGACCAAATCGTCTTTGACAGGTTTTACAAAGGCGCTTGCTCTGGAGCTTGCGCAGTACAATATTACCGTAAATACGGTTAACCCCGGCTGGGTGCAGACTGAGCTTGCTCAAGAGGCAGTTGAAAACAGTGATTTTACATATCAGGAGGAAATTGAAATGATTCCTCAAAAAAGGTTCATACAACCGTATGAGATTGCTGCTCTTGTAAAATATATTGCATCAGAAGACGCAAAAGGTATGACTGCTCAGAGTGTTAGCCTGTGTGCAGGTTTGAGTGCCGGATAGTTTGTCTGAGTGGGACCTCGCTTGTAGGAGTTGTACACGAAGTGCGAGTGGCGCCGAGTCTAGCATTTTACGGAAGTGACCCCTTGCACTTGTTGCAGGTGCCCAGGTTATACAGCCAATATCGTACTTGTTTATTGCACCTGTTCAATGAGTTGCCTGGGTCAGTTGACTATATGAAATTATACTAAAGTTTGACACAAAAGGGTGATAAATCCTCCATAAAGATGATTATGTTGTCTTCTTATAATGGTAATTTAATAAGGTATTCTAATTAAAAAAGAGTTATGAGTATCAATTAAATAAGGAAGGCAAAGTAAAAGATGAAAATCACCAACACAAATTTTTCACTATTCAACAAGCCTCTTTCTAAAGAAGAAAGACAGGAAGTACACTCAAATCCTTTTGGGATTAACTTCAAAGGCAATGTTTTGACATCAGATGTATTTGAGTCATCAAAAGCAAAAGAAACAACAAATAACAACAGCTCAAATCCGTTTGCGGCAGTCAGCGGCAAATCAAAAATGGTAGCGAGCGCTTTTGTTGGAAGCATTAATTCGTTCAACGAAGCCTTCCGTTCAAGAATCAATTCTATTATTTCTTTTGGCAGACAGGTAAAAGATACAATAGCAAATTCCTGGGAAAAAGCTAAAAATACCGAAATTACACTTGATTTCAGAACATTAGCTGATTCTATATCTTCTAAATTCAACAACCAGTACAGTGTAAACAATCTGTTGAAACAGCCGGTGGATGATTTATCTGCAATGTTTAAAAATTGTGAATCGGACTATAAGTTAGAAATTGCGAAAGCGTAGGTTGAAGAATGAAAACAATAAATAAAATTGACAACATCATCGAAGCTTTATCAAGACACGAAGACCCTAAATCAGTATCTGTTCTTGAAGAAATAGGCACTAACTCTGAAATTGATGAAATCAGAGAAAAAACAGCTCATGCACTTATTAAAAAGAATACTCCCGATGCTTTAAAAATAGTTGTTGCTTCAGCCGGAAAAGGTATTAATGATTTAAGCGCAAGAGTTGCCATGAGTTCTATTAATGAAATTCTTTCATTAAACGACAAAACAGAAGTTTTGAAAATTTTGGAAGATACAATGAACAATGAAGAACAAAAGCAGGATATCAAAGATACTGCACGTTCAGTAAAGGCATTAATTACATACTCCATGTAATGCAACAAAATCAAATACTCGATAAAAAACCCGCTTTATAAATAAAAGCGGGTTTTTATTTATGTTAAAAAAGAGGATCTATGCGGTAAATACTCTGGAGCCTTGTCCTTGAGTCGTTGTTGCGTTTGATTCGGGATCTTGGGGAGAAGTTGTATTTTGAGGATCATTTGTCGTTGTGCCGTTTTGTTTTTGTGTAGGAAGAAATGGCAGATTGCTGCCGAATACGGCAACTATTTCATCCTGAAACATTGCAAAGAGTCCTGCAATTTGGTCTTCCGTTATGTTCAAATCTTCAATATCGAGGTTAGAAAAATCCAGCTCTTCGCCATCTTCTTTTGATACACCGTATTTTTCAGTGTCAAATAATGTTTCGCTTCTGGCTGTGTTAAAATTTGATGCTGTTTTTAATGCTTCTTGCAATCCCAAACTTAATCTGTTTACCTGCATGAAATAATCTCCTTTTTGGCTTTTCGACGATTTACGGATAAATAATCAGTCCCGATAAATTATTGAAAGATTATGACTTCCAAAATAGTTATCGGTTTTTTTTACACTAAACTTTATATGTTTGTTATAAATTGTTTACAATAGTTAATAATTTTCTCCGTTTCCCGAAAACAATAATTTTTTTGACACCCTTAAAACAATAATTTTTTTGACACCCTTAAAACAATAATTTTTTTGACACCCTTAAAACAATAATTTTTTTGACACCCT
>CALVAN010000059.1 GCA_944325555.1 Candidatus Gastranaerophilales bacterium
GCCAACAACTCAAGCTAGGAGTGGTACACACTCTGCCGAGCAAACAATCCGGTGAATTGTTTGTGAGAGGTAGCGAGTGGCGCCGAGTCTAGCATTTTACGACTCTGCCGAAGAAACAATTGATAATTGTTTCTGAGAGGTAGACCCCTTGCACTTGTTGCAGGTGCCCATGTTATACAGCCAATATCGTACTTGTTTATTGCACCTAAGAACTCTAAAAAACGATTAAGTATCGTTTTTTAGAGACTCTGCCGAATAAAAGCAACTAAATGTTGCTTTTATGAGAGGGGCAAAGTCAAAAGCAAAGCTTTTGCTTGCAGTATAGTTATTTTGTCGGGGTCAGTTGACTATATGAAATGGGTAAAATCGTAGCTCTTTCCGTAATCATAATGTAATTGCTGAGCAGACTACCAACATGAACCGACAGAACCGGCTCCGCATAGCTTTCCGTTTGTCCAGATTGCGTATTCAAGCTCTGTATTTTTAAAATTGGCTCCTTTTATTTTTGCGTTCATAAGATTTGTTTCTTCTAAATCGGCATCTTCAAAGTTTGCACCCTCAAGATTTGCACCCTCAAAAGTTGCCTGCTCTATGTCAGCACCTTTGAAGTTGGCATTTTTAAGGTTTGCATTTTTAAAGTTGGCATTGTCCAGCTCTGCTTTTTCGAAATTTGCTCCTTCAAGATTCATACCGGAAAAATTTCGACCTTCACATTCTGCTTCTTTAAAATTTTTACTTTCTGCAAAAGAAATATTAGCAGCGGCTGCAAATAACAGTGTAATAAGTGAGCAAACAAAAATCTTTTTCATCATAAATTTTCTCCTTGTTCTTGTTCCTCTTTTTTGGCAAATTCCGGCAATACTTTACCCACATATTTCGATATTGAAATTGAAAATGCCACCCTGTCCTCAGAGGAATTTGGAATAAGTACAGCTGTTGTTATTGATGTTGTCGGCTCAGGACGTATTTTTAGACCAGCACCGAATACGCCCCAGGATTCGTTTCTTGATGTCCAATCAACTGCTACCCTTAGTTTGTTTGGGATAATTGTCTGGTCAACGCCAAGCATAACTCCTGTGAGAGAAGGCATTTCACCTTGTCCGCCAACAAATCCGCCGGCCGTAAAGGTAGTTCTTGTCTTTTTACAAAGATACGAACCATGTGCATATATCATACTGTCCGGTTTTTGTCCTTCTGTTAAAGAAGGAGATAGTGTTCCGCCTACAGTAAGCCTTGTTGCTTTTTTTATACGAAATACTTTTTTGGCTGTAAGGTTGAGCTTTACAGAGGTTGTATCTTCTATGTTTGTACCTGCTTCGACTGATATTTCAGTGTCCTTGCCTGTACCCATTATCAATTGGGGAGTTAAAGATACATATTTTCCGTTACCGAAAGGTCTGAATTTATTTGACTGTTTAAGTATTATTTCTCCATA
Source organism: Candidatus Gastranaerophilales bacterium (assembly GCA_944325555.1). Classification (GTDB taxonomy): domain Bacteria; phylum Cyanobacteriota; class Vampirovibrionia; order Gastranaerophilales; family Gastranaerophilaceae; genus Limenecus. The sequence continues at coordinate 1,436 of CALVAN010000059.1, forward strand.
TGGTAAGACATCAGATGATGGTACATTAATTATCGTTTGCTGCGCCATTGCTGCAGCCGGAAAAAGTAACATTATTGTTGTAAAAACGAATTTGATAAATCGGGGCATTGTGACCTTTTATTAATAAAAAAAGTATCTCATTTTATAATCGAGATACTTAAATTAATAACCTTTCAATAATATTATAAAAACTATTCTTTTTTTTAGCAATAATATTTGAAAAAATTTTTAGCTTAATTTACACTTGTGTAGCCGAGGCATATTATGAAAATAGACAGAATTTGTAATAGCAATAAAAATATTTCCTTTAAGGCTCGAGAGTATGCTCTTATAAAAACGGTTTTTCAGGGGCGTAGCCAGACTTTTCGTACATACAGATTAGAATATGCGGACAGAAACTTTCTTGAAAAAATGTCAGCAGAAATCAAACTTAAAAAATTAACTGAAGGGGAAAATTATTCTGATAAGATATTGAGGTCTTGGAAAAGAATAATAAATAATGCTGTTTTGATGGCAGGGTTTGATGAGCCGCAAAACTCATTTTTGCTTGTTAAGGATAAAACTCCCTGTGCCATAATAAGCTATAAAAACATTACAGATTGTTATCTTGATAATATCGCATCATGGCCTGTTGCTAAAAACAGTTATGTGAAATTAGCAGGTGCAAGTTTATTCAAGTTGCTTTTTTATAACTGCGAAAAAAACAATACAGGGAAAATAGGTCTTGATGTTTTAAAAAACAGCCGTATTGATTTAAAAAAATATTATGCACGTCTAGGGTTTGTAACTAATACCGATTCCGAAAAATTTATTACTGACATGTGTTTAAACAGGTCAAAGATGCTGGAAATTTCTAAACAGATGGACAGCTTTATAAGGGTAACAGAAGTGCAAAATCCGCAACGGGTTAATCTTTCAAAAATTTTGAATACCCAATTTGTTACACGAGAAACTAAAGAATAAGGCTAATTAGAAAGACAAAAAAAACGAGGGGTTTTGTAATTTCTCGACATCTTTCGATACCTAAAACTTACATCCCGACCCTCGTAAGGTTTTTACACTAGCCGAAACATTAATAACATTATTATTATAACACTGATTACATAACTTTGCAAATACATGGTTTTATATGTTAATTAATATTACGTTTTTAGTAATATTTTTTATATAATTTTATGCTTGGATTATATAAAAGAGCAGGCATGAATACATCATTAAAAATCTGTCTGAGAGGGACCTCGCTTGTACCCAAGGGCATCCTGCGGATTTGCGGACGGTGGAGTGAACAAAGTGAACGAATCCGGTGAGCGAGCAGAAGTAAGCCGTCTTGTGCAAAGCACAAAAGGCGAATCTC
>CALVAN010000060.1 GCA_944325555.1 Candidatus Gastranaerophilales bacterium
CCGATTGAACGGCAATTTTGCGACAGCAAAATTTTAGTGAAATTAAGGACTATGCGTATCCGAATAATCCAATTTGGATTTGTTGATTTTAGTGGATTTCTGTTCTTTTACAGAGTGCTTTGCGTATGACAGATGGTGCGATTATTTCGGGCAAAAGGAGCAACCCTTTTTCTGCTTGTGTTTTAGGGCGATTAAGTCTTGGTACAAATGATATGATTATTTTGGGTAAGTGAGTCGTTTGAGGTTTTTGAAAATCCTGCCGTTCTGTTAAATGTTTGCTTATTTGTTCAAATAATTTAGAATTATATAGATTTTTTAGTAGTCAATTCGTTCGAGTTTAAAAATTACAGGTCTGGTGCCGTCGTTGCAGCAGGTTATCATAACTTTTTCATCTTTGCTCCACCCATCCATTATGGAACCGCCTTGAAGTGCCGCATATACATATCTGCTTATACAATCCCAGGCTTCTGAACAAAATTTGCCATGCATCATTCTGAAAAAATCATTGTTATCAACAATAAATTCCTGTCCGTCTTCAAAAAACTCGCATTTACCTGCCTTGGGATTAGCAAGGTATTGTTCTTGCAAATCTGTATAGCATTCTCTTTTTAATACCGTAATCTTACATTTATGTTTCATTTTTATCTCCTTATCAAATTTTTGTGTTTCACCATTTTGTTTGTCCAAAATTTCATTCCCTGATGCCCGATTTATTAAACCGGACAAAATCATTAATATTCCTGATGTCTTTATAAAATTTCTGCGATTCATAACACCTCTTTTTAACCTGCCAGTTTTGAAAATGATGTAAAAGAATTTTCTTTTATATTTGGTTCATGCCCTGTAATTATATAATCTGCACGAATACGTATTGCATCCATACTTTCAATAACTTTAGAACTATCAACAGACACTCCGGTTTCAAGATTTTCGTTAATATTCCTTACAGTCGGAACAGCATCACCTGCAACACAAACCGTCCCATTTTCTGTCAGAATCAAGACGCTTTGGTGTCCGTATGTGTGACCGGGTGTGGGCAGACATATTAATCCGGGCAATATTTCTTTTTCTCCTTCTAAAAAATTCCATCTAAAATAAGAAATTGAATTTTTATCAAAAAAACGCTGTGCATAAATGCTTTCATGTGCTTTTACTGGATGAAAAGCACTTTCAAACTCTTTTCTTTGGATATAAATTTTTGCATTTTGGAAATATTTATTGCACCCGCAATGATCATAATGAAGATGAGTATTTATGATTATATCAACATCTTCTGCATTCCAGCCGGTTTCTTTTTTTAACGCTGTGATGGGGTGTTGTGTTTCATCTTGATAAACAGTTTCAATAATATTATTTCTGCTCCATTCAATAGAATTGCCGTCAATGCCTGTATCAATTAAAACTTTATGTTCTCCGTCATCAGCAGCAACAAACCAGGAATTTATTTCCAGCGGTACATCCAAAGATTTGTATCTTATTGTATCACCGATAGTTGTTTTAATTGTTCCTGCTTTTATTGCTTTGATTTTCCAAAATTTCATAAATACCTTTTAATTGACATTTTACATGATAAATATTAGAGTATATAATGTAAAAAGACAAGTACACACATTAAATATAGATACTATCTTTAAGTAGAGTGTAAAATGACAAAACAAAAAATTGATAATCAGGTTATAGCGACTACGGGATTTGCATATACGCTGTCAGTAATCAGCGGAAAATATAAAATGGCTATTTTGTATTGCCTCTCTAAATACGGAGTAGTTCGCTATAACGAATTGAAACGCTATTTAGGAAATATTACATTTAAAACATTAACAGATTCGCTCAAGGGGTTGGAAAAAGACGGACTTATATACAGAAAAGAATATCCTCAAATTCCGCCGAAAGTTGAATACAGTTTAACTCAAAAGGCTGAATCGCTCATTCCGATATTAACTGATTTGTGTGTTTGGGGAGAAAAAAACAAATAACAAATTATAACTTAAATACTGATTGTGTTAACCATTAAAAAGACAGAATAGATAAAAATATTTACTTCAAGTTGCCCGAAATAATCAAACCATCTGTAACAAATAATCAAACCATGTGTTCTTTTACATTTAGACAAAATGATTGTACTTTAATGTTCAGGTGTATTATCGTTCAATTATTTTTGCAAAATATAGACGTTTAGGGCGATTGAGCGGTTGGAAATTTTAAGATACAGAAAATCAAACCGGAAAAGCGGATTTTTTTTGGACTATACGGATAATTTGATTATTTCGGAATGGTCCAGTTCTGCAAATTTTTGAAAATTTTGAAACAAAGCGGATTTGCGTACGGATGGAGCAAAGCGAATCCACATAGCAAACAGAACGAGCCGACTTGAGCGAAGCTCAAAAGGTGAGACTCTGTGAGCGTGGAGCAAATCCAAGAAAAGTGCCTCCGCCTGAAAGGCTTTAATTTTCTTTAATTATTTAAAATTTTTTTCAAAAAATTATTTAAAATTAATTTAATGTCCTCCGGACGGGGCAGCTTTTACGCAAAAGCTGCACAAAACCCCAACCCACTTGGTTTTCGTATATTCACACGACTCAACTTGAGCCTCCTTAACTCGTGCA